>JBCCSC010000050.1:0-44284 GCA_039200705.1 Chloroflexota bacterium | reverse complement strand
TAATCCCACAACCACAAAATTCATATCAAGAGATTCAAATGATGGTTGAACTTCTGTATCAAAGCTGAAATTTGATATTTCCGTACTAGTGGAAAAATAATCCTGCGACTCATAAATTACCAATTGATTATTATCTATGAAAAAGGATATTAAGCCCTGTTCTCCCCATCTTAAGACTATACTAGGTTTATCCATCTCATATTGTGAAGGTAATACTCTAGTCGAACTATGACTATTCACAGGTAAAACAAGAAAATCATCCACTGAATTTTGGATTAGGATTTCAGAGAAAGTAGGCGATATATGAACCTTGCCTATTCTGTCAGATTGCTGATATGAAACCTCTAAATTACCATCTAGATCTAGGTTATATAATATGTATTGGCTATCGGAGCTATTGCTGGCTTCAAACAAAAGTCTAAATTCATAATCAGATGTTCCCTCGATTGGAGCTATTATTATGAACAAACTAAGAAAAACTAAAGAATAAATTATTTTCCTTCGCACGAATTGTAGCATAGTCAATCTCCTACTTGATATTGGATTATTTAATTAAGTCTTTTAGGAGATACTGCTAAAAGACCTGAGTGGTTTTCTAGCAGTATTAGTTAATCTATTGGGAAAGTGAACTATTAACCTGTTCTTGTGTACATCCTACTAGTGACTGAATTATAAATAGCGGATAGTCATCACTACTTCCAAGTGTCGGAATCTCAACAATCCAAGCGCAACTATCATCTAATCTCATATTACACTAGAAAGGGGGTTGCCCAAGCGTCCCATAGCCAGTGTTAAGTTGCCCTCCATTCCATAAATTAGAGTTGAAATTGAGATCGTACTGACCTTAAGTACCACAATTTTCCGCAACGTAAATGTAGACAAAATTTTTATGGTGTTTGTACATCTTGCACCTAATTTTAGATTAAAATGAGATAAGTTTCATTTGATTCTGAAAAATTAGGGGATTTGAGATGCAAGCCGATAGTTTAATTCACAAGAAGGTCAAGCGGTCTAATTTAGTATTGCTGGTGGTAGGATTCATCACGCTTATCGCAGTCGGTGTGCTAGCTACAATTTCGACTGTTCCGTATTGGATGGCACAGTTAGGTGAGCCACGCGAGATGACATCTTCAGAGATTTTGATGCTGACAGGGTCAGAGCATTTCTACAATGTGGCTGTCTCTGGTACAGATATGGAAGACACATACTATTACGAGGAAACCTACGACCAAGACACAGGACGACAAATCAGTATTGATGCGTGGTTTGGTGCGCTTGAAATTGGCAAAGACCGATGGATTTTAGTGCGTTCCGATGAAGAGATTAACCGTCGAGATGAAGATTATGTTGGGACATTGCAACCTATCTCAGATAGTGTCGCACGCGAGGTACTAGGATTATCGGCTGATGAACTTAATATTGAGTATTTGCCGATTATGCTAGACATTACAGAAGATGAAACCAATTGGTATATAGGAACAGCCGCACTAGTTATATTGGGCTTAGTCAGTCTTTGGGCACTATTCTCATCCATTCAGCGTGGTGGCGACCCTGCTAAACATCCAATCATGAAGAAGCTAGCACGTCTCGGCAATGTCGATGATGTGGTGCATTCAGTAGAAAAAGATATTTCGCTGGGTACAGAAGATATTGGCAAGTTACGCCTCACACGTAGTTTTATTGTTCACGACAAAAATTATGATGTGATTCCCTATGATAAATTAGCATGGGTATACAAATTTATCCGTAAGGGTAAATATGGCATCAAAACATACGAAGCACATCTCTATGATGTGACAGGACATCAAATGAACATTGTTGGCAAGCAAGAGCAAGTTGACCAAATGTTACATGCTGTCTTATCACGCGCACCTTGGGCAATTGCTGGCTACAATGACAATATCAAGCGTACTTGGAACAAAGAGCGTGACACTTTCATTGCTGAGGTCGATAAGCGACGTAGCGAATACAAGCTCAATCATTAATACAGTACAACACTAATCACTAGAAACGGGTGTCTACAGAAGCACTCGTTTTTGTTTGGAAATAGCTCTCTTTTGTTTCATGGTATGATTAAGATATTAATAACCTCAACGAAGGAGCAATCCCCTATGATTAATTTACGGCTGGATGGTGCTGTGCGAACGCTTATCCTCACCTTACGTGCTCGTGCAGAAGAACAAACTCACGATTCCCCTTTGTTCAATGACACATGGTCGCAAGACTGGTTTAAATTTATGCCCAAGAGCAAGCCTTTAGATGATTGGTATCATCCTGCTTTTCAACTAGCATCTGTGATTCGGACACATTTGATTGACCAAGCGGTGGAAGATTTTATCGGTTCGCATGATAACCCTCTTGTTGTTGAACTAGGTGCAGGGTTTTCTACACGGTATTTCCGTCTGGGCAAAGATAAAACACGTTGGATTGAACTCGATTTAGAAGAAGCCATCGTAGCACGTCGCAAATTAGATATTGAAGTCGCTCAGCATTGGTTCATCGCTAGTGATATGACCGATACGAGTTGGTTTGATTTATTACCAGAAGCAGACGCTAAAAATACTCTCTTTATTGCAGAAGGAACGCTGATGTTCCTTGACCCCGATGCTTTAAACCATTTATTTGATGCTCTCGCTGAGCGATTTTCTGGTGCGACCTTCGTTTTTGATGTCGTGAATCCTGATTATCTTGAGGAGGCAAATGGTCGCTTCTCGCAGATTAATGCGCCAATGCAGTGGGGTATCACTGTCGATGAGTTGAGTGATTTACCTATCAAGGTCAATGATATTGCTCATCTGCTCTTACAGTATCCTGAGCGTTGGGATGCCATTGATGTGGATGCGAGTAAGCGCACAGAAGACCGCAGTGGCTTTGTAGTCGCAGGGACGTTAGATTAGGTTTCACAGAGGGCAATTTGCCCTTTTCAATTAATCCAATTCACAAGTTTGTCAGAAAATACCAACGTTATCAAAATGTTTTTATCATTGCTTGTGTGGAAGGGTCGCAAGGCATATGATAGAGATAATGTTTCCACAGGCAAATAAGGTCTGTCTATAAAATGGATGCTGGTGCATTAGTTAACGAGCAATACAAAATTATTGAACACATTGGGCGTGGGGGTATGGCAGACGTATGGTCTGCAAGGGATACCCGTCTGCGTCGGATGGTCGCAATTAAAACGATTGTCGCTGGCTTGAGCAATGATATTGACCCTGTTGACCTCTTCAAGCGAGAAGCCCATACTATTGCTCAGATGGAACACCCTCACATCTTGCCAATTTATGATTTCGGTGAGCATGATAATAATCTTTATATCGTGATGCGTTATGTCACGGGTGGGTCTTTAGAGGATTTGCTCCGCGATGGTCCGATGCCTCCACAAGACGTGTTACGCATGGGTGATGCCATCGCACAAGCCTTAGATTATGCACATGAGAACAATGTCATCCATCTTGATTTGAAACCACCAAATATCTTGCTTGATAGTTCTGGTGCACCCTACTTGGCTGATTTTGGGCTAGCAACGGTACTCGACCCTGAAGGACGGGCGCGGAATCCTGGTAGTGGGACATTGCTTTATATGGCACCTGAGCAGATGATGTCCGATACGATTGACCATAGAGCTGATATTTATGCCTTTTCTATCATGCTCTATCACATGCTGACGGGCATTTTACCCTTTGATGGTAATGTACCCCTGTCCATGTCACAGCTACAACGTGACCTCGGCTTACCTGATTTAGATGACCATGTTGATTATTTGCCGCATGATTTGAGTGAGTTACTCCGTTTAGGTACGAATCAAGACCCGAAATTTCGCCCGACAACCCATATGGAAATTATGGATCAGTTCCGCAATATCATCCAACCTGCTGGGATTGGCATCGGTAGCGGTAGCGGTAGCTTTGATGATGATTATCGCGTGGTGAGCAATCCATATGACATGCTGACCGAAGTCTATGAGGGTAACATTCAGGACGCTGACTTACTGGAAGCTATCGACATCTATTCACGCGCTCGTTATGACTGGCAAGGGGGGCAAGGTCGCTTTCTACTAGGGGTGACGAATTTCATCCTCATGTCGGATTATTATCAACAAGCGAATAGCCTTGGCTTGAGTATCGACACGGCTGGGTATCAGGTTTTGTTGCGTGGCGCGATAGAATACGACCACGAAATCGAGTATTGGTGGTATAAACTCGCCGATGATGACCGTCGGTGGGTATGCTTACATGCGTTACGCAGTGGCAATACCCCTGCGCGGATTCGAGCATTGTATCGCCTTGAAACCTTGCCTGACGAACAAGGGACTGCGGTTATTCCACGTCTGGTTGCCCAAGCGTTAGAAATTGAAACTGATGAGACTGCCAAATTAGCGGCTCTCAGAGTGCTAGGAACTCGTATCCGCCTGATGAGGAATCATCCTGAGATGCGGATTCAAACACAGTATCGTGGACGCTTAATCACATCGATGACACGCCTCGGCATTGATGTTCTACCGAAAGATGAGTGGCGTGAATCAGCTTATTCAGGCGATGTGGATATTCTGATTGCCGAAGAAGCCTTTGACGCATCGGATGTTGTTGCTGAAGCAGCCGCGCGGACAGTGGGTAAGATTCGGTCATTGAAGGCAGTGGCGCATTTATCACGCGAACAACAAAATAAGCGGAGTGGCGCATTAGATGCTCTCGCCTTCGTGCGTGATGAAGCCCCTTCATTACCTGATATTGTACGTCCTGATGCACGTTTTTACGCATGGATTACCAATTCTGTGCGTCGCTTGACCGATAATCCTGTCACACTGATTGCCAATATTGCACTAGTCTTCATCATGGGCTGGATAGCAATGGGCGTTTTTGTGTGGGGATCGTGGACAGTCACGGTTGGGTCACTCAATGCCCAACGCTGGACGAATGCTGTTGGCTTCGGTGTCATCTTCGGTTTGGTGACTGCCCTCACTTACACAGTGACAGTTGTGCCGATTCAACGTTTACGCGGATTCTGGTCGTGGTGGTTACGGCTCATCATTCCTGCTGTGTTGGGATTTGGGCTTTCTACGCTGATTTGGACAAGTTATCGCTTTTTCTTCTTGCAAGAAGCCTTATTTGAACTGCCTTGGGACATCATGCGATTTGCAGGGGCATCACTCACTGTCGGTTTGATGGCATCTAGCTTGTTACGTTTGGATGAGTGGCAAGGGGTTCTGCTGACTATTTTTTCGTCATTTACAGCGATTTTCTTGACGCATCAAACATTTTACACAGAACAAGATGCTAATATCGCTCCTGTTGTTTTGGTTGCTCTCTTAATTGGTGTCATCTATGGATGGCGAGCTAAACAACTTGTCGATAGGCAAGGCACAAAATCACGCCCTGATGTGCCTTTATTTACGGCTATCGGTGGCATAGTAATTGGGATTGTGTGGGCACTCGCTAACTGGAGCTATCTGATGGGGGTCGTCCTGCAACAAGCGCAACTCCAGACCTTCACTTGGGATGGGGTATTGTTACTAGCAGGGATAAATTTACTGTTTGGGTTTATCAGCGCGTATTATTTGCGACGAATTGGGCGCATCAGCTTAATTACGACAGCCATCATCGCCTTTGTTGTCGGCATGGTTATCACTGCACCACAAATCTACGATTACCGTTTTGGTGTGCCATTAGTTCAGCCAGCATTTGATGTCCTGTATTCTGAAGGTACACCCTTATCACCACCGCGCTTGCAACCTCTGATTTTCTATAGCTTTGGCGAAAACAATCTATGGACACTCGCTTTACCATTAGTCGTGGTGATTGCTTTGGCTTTCCACACTCCGAGTATGCTCAATGATTGGTGGCGATGGATTGGTGCATCACGAACCCCTAAAGAGCGTGGCGCATGGCTGACAGGCATACTCGGCTATGTGATGATTTTGACAGCCATCATCAGCTTATTGACCTTATACTCCCCTCGTATCAATCGTTTGTGGGAATTATCGTGGAGTTTCTGGGCGTTTGTGACGTTCATCTTTGCGATGGCAACTATGCGTTGGACAAAATGGGGGGCAAACGGTTTAATCGCTAGTGGCTTGGTGCTCTTGTTGGGTGGCATTGCCTTTGATGGTGTTACGATGTATCAATCCGCTATCAATGGTATGTATCCGCGCCTTTTGAGTCCTCTACCCCAATTTAGCCAAGCCTTGCAAGTATTTGGTATCAGTGTAGACATCTTAGAGTATCAATTGTGGGGAGTGTGGGCGACTATGCTTGCAGTCTTTGTGTGGGCAGCCCAACGGCGTTATCTCTGGGGTGGGATTGGCTTGGTGACACTCACAGGGGCTTGGATTTTATTGGTATTTTCATCAACATTGCAGGGTAGCGTCGCGGTGTTTGTGGCAACGAACGTCGCTCTTGTTTTCTATGCTCTGCAATCGAAATATCATCTAATGGAAACTGGACGATTGAACATCACGTGGCTAGGTCGGACACCAGATGTTGCTGATGACGGTGTGCCTCAAACGATTGTCCATGCTACGGACGGCAAGTTTCGATCTGCCCCTGCGACACAAATTTTACCGAATTTATCGGCTCAAAACGCAAGTTATTCTGATGATTTGCAGACACAAACACCATCAGCAGACGATTTGCGTAATCTGGAAACAGTTGATTTCAGTGGTGTGCCAGATATTATTAGTGATAATGACATACCTATCACGATTAACCCTGAAGATTTGTACACAGCAGTTCCGTCAAAATCGAACGAATTTGTTGCCTTTGATACAGATGATAGTGCCTTTGACCCCATGATGACCAATCCTGACGATATTCGTCAGCAAGTATCGGCAGAGGGCGGTTTAACCGACATCAAAATTGACCTCGACACGAGTGCTATCAATCAGGCAAAGCAAGAGAAATTGCCTGATACTGAACCTGATGTAAAACGGTCTGGTGGATTAGCAGACATCAAAATCAATTTGGATACAAGTGCCCTTAACCAAGAAAAATCGACAAGTACAACAGAAGAGACACTATCTGAGCCAGCGACACGTCCAAGCCCTATCTTCAAATTTGATGCGTCAAATGTGCTTGATACAAATACGACACAGTTTGAGCGCAACGATACAGACAACGAAGACGATGAGGAATAATCGGGCATGGAAAAAACAAAAGGACAATACATGCAACTTTTATTATTGATGGCAGCATTTTTTGGTGCGACGGGCGTTGCTCTGGGAGCATTTGGCGCACATGGTCTAGCAGACATCTTAGAAACTAATGGACGCGAAGATACATTTCGTACAGCGACACTATATTATTTGGTTCATGCGCTTGCGCTATTCGGATTAGGGATTTTAGCGACACAAGTGAACAGTTCGTTGCTAAGCTATGCAGGATATGCTTTTGTTGCGGGTATCGTGCTATTCAGTGGGAGTTTGTACATCTTGTCGATTTTTGATGTGCGTATTATGGGAGCAATTGCCCCCATCGGTGGCACAGCATTCATCATCGGTTGGGTTTTATTGGGTGTAGTCGCGTGGCAAAGTGGTTAAACGACGGCAAATTCTTCTTCAGAGCAGACACGCAAAACACCTGCTAATTCGTGTCCGAGATGAATAGCATCTTTGCTGAGTTTGATTTGCAGAGGACCATTGAAGGGTGCGCGTGCTTCAAAATTGAACTTGACCCCTGGTTTGATGCCGAGTGTATCAAAATAACGGAGCTTTTCTTCGTCATGCGTGTTGACACGGCTGATAAGATAGTCCTCGCCATCAGCAACATCAGTTAGAGGATAATCAATGATACGTGGCATAAAGCCCTCTTGTGTCGGAATAGGCTCACCATGTGGGCAACGACGCGGATGCCCTGTCATTTCTGCCATGCGCTCAACCAACGTTTGGCTCACAACTGCGCCTAAATCATCGGCAGAGTCATGAACCTCGTGCCAACCAAAGCCCATCACATCAACTAAAAATCGTTCAACCAGGCGATGACTACGAATATTCGCAAGGGCTTCTTTTTCGCCTTTTTCAGTTAGTTTGATGCCACGATATGGTTCATGTTCAAGAAAGTCCCCTTCTTTAAGGCGTTGCACCATCCGTGTGACAGCAGGTGCGCTCACATCTAGTACCTCAGCGAGGGATGATGTTGAAATGTAGGGGTCGTCCTCATCTTGATAATAAGCGATGCGGTAGGCTTCTGCCAAATATTCTTGCATGGCAGCACTAGGGGTCATCAAAACTATCCCTTACAACGAATAACTAAGACATTTATCTATTTAAATATAGTTGTTCACAAAATTTTTCGCAAGGGTTAAACTATGAATTGCACAACGTTTAACGTTACACTTAATCATAATAAAACACCTGTTCTAATCTAAGGTGGTGAGATACGTCAGCAAGGCATCCATATCAATGCCTTCGGGGTCAAAACCACTGCCTCCTTGTAAGTCTGCGATGTGTTGATTTAACCAATCCGCATCAATATCATCGAATTGTGAGGCATCAGGGGTTTGTTGTCCGAGCCACTCGCGTCCATCGGAATCCCCTGACCAATGACAACTGGCGCAACTCATCAAGCCATTATTACTGAGACGATCATCCATAGCTGTGTTGAATAAGCGTGTGCCAATTTGCTCAAGCGGGTCAAGCGCACGGTCTGACAATGGAATTTGGTCTGCTAAGCCGAAAAAGCGTGTGTCAAATAGTGAGACTGTGGCATCTGTATTATCTTGCGAATAAACTTGTGTAAAATCTCTACTAAACACTAAGCCATGTGGATTATTGCCTGTCTCGAAATGAGCATCGGCTTCGCCTGTATCAAGGTTGAGTACTGTCACACTACTACTGCCTGAATGTGCCACATACAAGCGTGAACGATTGCTGGGTTGACGCACCGCTATCGGAATATTGACGTTACGATCTGCTGCTGCCAAGTTGATGCTACGTGTAACCGTCATCAGAGACAAATCCACCTCATACAGCATAGGGATGATGCGGTTGCCCTCTGTGGCATTTTCGTCTGTATTGGCAATTGTTTGTGGTAGATAAGCAATACCATTGATGGGATTAATTTCGATACTGGCAGCGAGTGAGCCTTGCGGATTGGGTTGAATTGTTCGTACAACTTCGGCAGTGGGTAAATAAATTAGGCTAAATTCACCAGACCAAAAATGCGTCACATAGAGAAAATCACCCCATTTAGCAAGGGCAGCAGGGGCATCTAGTGTCGAGATACGATTGCTAATTGTGCCATCTTCAAGACTGACAGCAATCACTTCGTCTAAGGCACGCAAAGAGATGTACGCAAAGTCGTTATCAGCAACAATGCCATAAGGATGTCCTTCGATTTCGTAACCTGCTAGTAATTCGTTAGTATCAAGGTTAATCACCGCGAGGCTTGTTTCACTGATAGCAACAGCACGACGATTATCAGGGACAATCGCCACACTGGATGGATTATCGCCAATAGCAAACTCCGCGAGTATGCTACGATCAAGGTCAAATAAGGTGATAGTATCAGTTAGCGTGTTACTCGCAAAAATACGCCCCGCCCCTGTGCGTGTGATGGGACTGCTGATAATTACCACATCACCAAAAGGTTCAGGTAGAGAATAAATGCCACGTTGAGCAATCACTATACTTGTACTTGCTAATAAGAGTAAGCAAATGACAATCTGTTTCACGTTGATTTATCCTCTGTGTAGGGTGAATTGACTTACTATTGTAGTACAGAAATGGAATTTGTAATATTTTAATCGAGATAAGTTTAGGTCGCAATTTGATTGCCTCTAGGGTTAGGTCATATGTTGCCTCTATAATGGATACCTTTGCTGTAATGACGACATCGATTGTACTGTTATGACGATTCCGCAACACATCTTGACGCAAGTTATCAACTTAATTGAAGCACGAATTGGTTTGAGCGCGAGCACTTTATCGCGTGTTGGTTTGCAGGACATTATCACACAGATGATGGACGACAATGCTATCAGCTATTTGCAGACACTCCGCACTCATGATGACTATCATCCAAGTTGGCAACGTTTAATTCACGCGCTAACCATTGGTGAAACTTATTTTCTGCGTGATAAGACTCATTTCCGTATTCTGCGTGAAACGATTTTGCCACGTCTGATATTTGAGCGTCGTCAACAGGACAATTTGTGTCTCAACATTTGGTGTTTAGGTGCATCTACTGGCGAAGAGCCTTACTCCGTTGCAATCACCCTCCGCGAAATGATTCCTGACATCACCAATTGGGAAATCAATCTATACGCGACTGATGTAAATGCCCATGCGCTGGCAATTGCTCGTACAGGTCACTATCGTGATTGGTCATTTCGGCAAACGCCTGAAGAATTTAGGCAACGGTATTTCACACAGAATGAAGATTTATGGCAAGTTGACCCTGAGATTCAAGCTATGGTGACATTCCAGCAGATGAACGCCCTTAATGGCATTCCTGCAAGCGCAATTGATATTCTCTTTGCACGGCACGTTCTGATGTATTTTAGCCCAGCGAATACAAAAAAAGTCGAGAGCAATATCTATCGTGCGTTGGTGAATGGTGGATGGTTATTGATGGGACAAGCCGAAAGTCTACACAGTCATCAGCAATTGTGGCAAGTACATCCATTTTCGGGCACACCGATTTATCAAAAATTAGACCCATCTGATAATTTACCTGAACCTATCAGCTATCCAACGCGAGAGATAGTCAATCCCTTTACTGCTGAAAACACTCAAGAGAATGATGGTTATCAGCAAGCTATGGATGCGATGCATCATGATTTACCTGACACAGCTGAGCAACACGCACTGGCAGTTTTAACAGATTATCCTGACCATGCCAAAACACATATTTTGCTCGGAGCGATATTGGCAAATCGTCAACATTATGATGATGCCTTGAAACGCATTGAGACAGCCCTCAGCATTAGTGGTTTATCGGCTGATGCTCATTACATCAAAGGGCTAATTTTGTTAGAACAAGACCAAGAAGAAGACGCAATTCAATCATTTCATGCAGCGATTTATTGTGAGCGTAATCATGCCTTAGCAGGATTGATTCTTGGAAATATCTACGCTCAACGTAAGGACACAGCGCGTGCCACACGCAATTGGCGCAATGCCCTCAGAGCCGTTGAGGGCAAATCTAATTCGCAGTACATTTCAGACATCAGTGATATGACAGTAGCGCGACTGCGTGGGATGATTAGCAAGCAACAAAGCCTCTTGGATATATCACAGAATCCCACGTCATGATTATTAGGGCAACATCTTAAGTGATGTCAGCAAGGTTTGTAATTGAACTGTTAGGTCTGTTTGTGTACTAGAATTGACCAACGTGTAATCAGCAATTGCAATAGGTCCGCCCTTCTCCATCGTTTGAATTTCTTGCCAGTCGCGTGTCCGTGCCTCGTCAGGTGTGAGGGGTCGATGAGGGCGCATAGCAAGGCGTTGATAGCGCAGATGACGCGGGGCAGCAATTGCAACAACAACCATACTATTAGGGAATTCAGCGTGGAGTGTCTTATATTCGCTAAAACTATAGAGACCATCAATGACAATCGTCTGATATGTTTCGAGGGCGGTGCGTAACTTGGGCAAGGCACGTTTCGCCATGACATCCATGCCACCTTTCTGACGGAGTTCAAGGCGGATATTACGCTCATTCACAGGGTTGATGTCTAGCCCACGTCGTTCAACTTCATCTGTAACAATGCTCCCAAAACGAAATTGATAATAGCCACGTTCTTCAAGATAGGTTGCACACATTGTCTTGCCAGCACCAGGCATCCCAACCAATGCTAAAATCCGAGTTTGTTGCACGTCTGTCATTTGACCTCTGCTATCATTGGGTAATTATCGAGCATATTATAGTGGCAAGATGCGCTATGGTTAAGTCGGTATTGAGGATTGGTTATTAGTGGTTGGTGCTTAGTGACCGAAAATTTCGTCATGTAAAAATATTGTGCAGAACCTATGGGATAGGGTACACTCTGCGCTATGACTGACTTGACACCATCTATTGACTCCGACCCTGATATTATTGTTGGACGTGACAAGGTTTATGCACGTCTGCAACAACACATTCTTGACCCATCGCGTCGCCATGCCATGATGTTCACGGGACATAGTGGGATGGGCAAAACGGCTTTGTTGCGATACTTCCCAACAGTGTTTGAGGACGATCCATTTTTATCTATCTTCGTATCACTATCACAGGATACTATCACGACACCGCACGATTTTTTGGAAACAGTGATTGACGGTATTTTAGTAGAATTGGCAGAAGCCAATTTTAGCTTGAGTCGTGTGCCTCATCTGAGTGAGAATCGTTCAACATCTTTGCATGATTGGTTTAACGAGATATTTCTGCCAGAAGTGTTTGCTATCATTCGTCCGCATCGGCGGATTATTTGCTTAGTGGATGATGTGCAACGATTTCATGAATTTGGCGACGATACAATGCAGTATTGGCATGATATTTTGACACATCATGAACAATTTTCGATGGCGATGACACTCCACACTGATTTCGAGCATCTATTGCCAGAATTTGTGCCTTTGATAGACCCTGTTCAAGCTGAACGATTAAATCGTCTGTCGCAAGAAGATAGTCAAACCCTCATCCATCATTATGCTTCGGGCGCACGCGACCAAATCGTGATGACCATTTTCAAAGCAACAGGTGGGCATCCTCGTTTGTTGACACATTATGGTCAGATTTTGCGAGGCTATTGGGCAGAATACAGTGATACAGATGCTTTTGAAAGAGCGATGGTTGATGCTTATCAAGTGAGTCAGGCTGATTTCCGAGCGATGTGGGCAAAACTCACACGGAATGAGCGACTGGTTCTGACAGCGATTGCCAGCCTCATTTATGATGACCCTTTGCAAGCTGTCACAGCTAAGCGGATTGAAACATGGCTAGTGGAAACTGATTATTTGCTCGATTTAGTGACAATTAACGCTGCTTTACGCGGACTAGATTATCAAGATATTGTGCGCCATAAGGTAGGCGAAAATATTGAACTAACAACGTTACTCATGCAACAGTGGTTACTTGAACAAGCGCGTTTAGATGATACGATTGATGAACAACGCGGACAAGTGCCTCTGCGCTTGATTATACTAGCTGTCGTTGTCATTGTGATTTTGGTTGCACTCGCGCTGTGGATTCCACCACAATACATTGCACCTGTGAATGCCATCTCAACAGCTACATTATCCTCTTAAAAACCATCGGAATATTTAGGATACAGTGTTAAATATGCTTATTTGGGAGGGTCTTAGACCGCTCCCTTACACACGAAAGTCACGACAGTATAAGGGAGAGTTTGAAACTCTCCCACATAATCATAATTTTCAGATGACTTCTTGAAAAACTCAGCTTAGCTACGCTCACGGTAGCAAATCAATATCTAAAGCACATCGTTTTTCGACTCGTGTGAATGAACGTTGCACAGGGCATTGTCCCAAAACATCGACAGGTCCTAAACGCACTTCAAAGTAAGCATCCGCACTATCGTTAATCCAGAATGTGCGCGATGTACTCAACCAGAAAGGCAAAGCATCGCAAACATCATCGGCTAAACTATTTGGAGACGGTAAGCGACTAAATTGGTCATTATCCAGCAATTGCAAGCATCGTTCAGGGTTCATATTACGGGCACGATCTTCTAATCCTGAACCATTCATATTGAAGACTGTTGTTTGACGAATATCGCCTTCTTCATCAGGGGCAAATAGGACAAAACGTAAATCCCCTAAATTGAGTGTTGCTGCTCTATCTCGATTGCTAATTAGCAAACTGCGTCCATCATAACGCAACAAGATTTGCTGTGTATCGTCTTCAGTAGTAATGAAAAAGTCAGGTGTTGGTGTCAGGGTTGGTGGTGATGTAGCTGTACTGGTCGGACGTTGGGTTGATGTGCTTGTTACACTCTGTGTCGGTATATCTGTAGCAGATTCTGTTGGTGTTGATGATGCTGGCACTAACGTCGGCAATGGCGTTGAAGTTTCGGCATCCGAGGCTTGGGCATCGTTTGCTTCTTGCGACAAAATCACAATTTGTGTTTCGGTCTCGACAACCATTTGTGCGCTGGCTGTAGCATCCGCGAAACGTTGGATAGTTTCATCAGTTGCTTGTGCGATAGCTACCTCTGTGTTTGCAGTATCGACTTGTTCTTGCGTAGCTGTAGCATTTTCTGCATCTAATTCTGCCACTCTAGTCTCAGTTGCTTGAGCATTTTGCTCTTGAATCAGATTAAAGACAAAAAAACCACCCACTAAAACAGCAAGAATCACGGCTGCCACCGCAAGAAAGAGTCCTGTACGACTTTGTGGTTTTGGTTCAAGTGCTGTTAAGCTAGGGCGTGACGCTTCAGAAATATCTGGCACATCAAGGTCATCAGGGGCAAAGGCATAGGTTTCAGGGGGTGCGCCAACAGCTTCTGTAAGTGTTTCGGGGGCTTCAATATCAACATTATCCATCACATTGAATGCCAGTTCCATTGCACGCACAAAGTCTTTGGCTGATGGGAAGCGTTTTTCAGGCTCTTTATCGAGCGCACGCATCAGCACTTGTTCTACTTCAGGCGGAATATTCGGATTCAATTCAGTTGGTGGTGGGGGGGGGTCGCTAATGTGTTTGAGGGCAACACTCATAGCACTCGCATCATCGAAGGGCACGCGCCCCGTGAGTAGTTCGTAAGCAACAATCCCCAGTGAGTATTGGTCACTCTGAGGGACAGAATTTGCTGATGAAATTGCTTGCTCTGGCGCGATGTAATGGACGCTACCAAAGGTATTACCAATTGTGCCTTCCATCGCATTGAGTGCTAATCCAAAATCGGTCAGGACTGCGCCCTGTTTTTCGGTGACGATAATATTGGATGGTTTAATATCACGGTGGATGATATTTTGTTGGTGGGCATAATCAAGTGCATCAGCAATATCCGATAAAACAGCCATCAACTCTTTGGTGGGCATAATGCGCCCTTGTTGCAAATAGCCTTTGAGAATATCGCGCAGATTATCGCCTTCGGCATATTCCATAGCAATATAATACAGTGTGCTGACTTGGTTGAATTGATAAATACTTACAATATTAGAATGATTGAGGCGAGCAATGGCGCGTGCTTCTCGCAAGAAGCGTTCACGATATTCATCTTCTTCTGCGCTTGCGATAAGTTGTGGTTCAATCACTTTGACGGCAGCATAACGATCTAAGTTATCGTCGTAGCCTCGATAGACCCGTGCCATACCCCCTGTGCCGAGGATGCCTTCAATATGGTAATCGCCCAATTTTTTGCCGATAAGCGGATCGGTCATTGACATTTACATTATCCAAACTGAGATAGTGAGTTTTCTAATCGCTCTCATTATACCGTTTAATGGCAATGATGAAACATAACGTCTAAGAATTGGCACAATCATTTTATCTATAATTTGAACGTACAGATACAAACGAAAAGACAAACCATTTGTCAATCAGCGCAACTTACAAATTGCGTTATACTAGGTTTATTGATTAGCAAATTAAAGCAAGCGAGTGCGAAACTGTGACACCATCGCCTGATATTCCTGAAAAAGAAATACGCAATAAATGTACTACCCTTTTGAGCCAATCTGCCGATGAAGCGCGTCGATTGGGGCATAACTTCATTGGCACAGAGCATCTCTTCATTGGGGCAACACGCAACGAAGGCGCAACAACTCATCTGCTGAAACGCGCAGGCTTTGACCCAAGGCAAGTTCGTAATGAAATTCGGCGCGAAATCGGCACAGGCGAAGGTCCTTTGAGTGAGGTCTTACCGCTAACGCCACGTACAGTGATGGTTCTTTCCTTAGCGATTTTCCTTGTGGAACAAGATGACAAGGATGAAGTTGAAGAATCGCATATGTTGATGGCACTTTTACAAGAAGGTGAAGGTGTTCCTGTTCGTAAATTGGTCGATATGGGTTTTGACCTTAACTTGTGGTTACAAAAACTCATCAAAGAACAATCCGAAGAAATTGATGCTAATTTCGCTGATAGGTCGGATGATGATTTTGACGAATTCTGGAACGATAGCGATGATTTAATGGATTTCTCCGATTCTGAGATTTTGACAAGTCGCCCTCGTTTTGGAGACGATAAATTACCGATGACACCTCTGTTAGACCGTTATGGTATTGACTTAACGGCACAAGCCACAGATGGCAAAATTGGTGAAGCAGTGGCGCGTGATATTGAGATTCGGGCAGTGGCGCGAACCTTATCGCGTAGTAAGAAGAATAATCCTTTATTGCTCGGTGATGCAGGGGTTGGTAAAACCGCCATCGTCGAAGGACTTGCTTATGCGATTACCAAGAAAACAGCACCTACATCACTTTTAGATAGGCGTATCGTACAAATCGAAATTGGAACATTGGTCGCAGGGACAAGTTTGCGTGGACAATTCGAGGAACGTCTGATTGGCATCTTGGACGAAATTAAACGGGCTGAGAACATCATCTTGTTTATTGACGAAATTCATACCATTGTCGGTGCTGGTGATACAATTGATAGCAATCTTGATGCAGCGAATATCTTGAAACCTGCCTTGGCGCGTGGCGAAATTATGTGTATTGGTGCGACCACACACGAAGAATATCGTCGGGCGATTGCACAAGACCCTGCGCTAGACCGTCGCTTCCGCACAATTGATGTTGAAGAACCTGAAGAACCTGCCGCGATACAAATCCTCAAGGGACAACGCAAACGACTCGAAGAACATCATCAAGTGATGATTCCTGATGACACAGTCACAGCATCAGTCAAATTATCGGTGCGGTATATGACAGAACGCCGACTACCCGACAAAGCACTCGATTTATTAGACGAAGCCTGCACGCGCGTCACAATTCGCACAATTCATCCTGACCTAACGCCAGAAGACCAAGAGTTAGAGGTACGGATTTCAGATGTAGCGGCTGTCCTCAGTGAATGGACAGGGATACCGATTACAGAGTTGACCAAAGATGAAAAACGTCGTTTGGCAAATCTGGAGGAGTTACTTCAAAAGCGTGTCATTGGTCAAGAGCGTGCTGTGACAATGGTCTCGGATGCGATTCGGACTGCTCGGGCTGGTTTGAACGACCCGAATCGTCCGATTGGCGTGTTCTTATTCTTGGGAACATCAGGGGTTGGTAAAACAGAATTAGCACGCGCTCTGGCAGAGTATCTCTTTGGCACAGAAGATGCGATTTTGCGCCTCGATATGAGTGAATTCCATGATTCACATACAGTTGCTCGTTTGATTGGGTCGCCTCCTGGTTATAAAGAGAGCAATCGTGGTGGGCAATTGACAGATGGCTTGCGTCGTCGCCCGTATACAGTTGTGTTACTGGATGAAATCGAAAAAGCTGCTCCTGAAGTCTTTGATATTTTCTTGCAGATTTTTGACGAGGGGCGTGTCAGTGATGCACATGGGCGTGTGGTTGATGCCCGTCATGCTGTTTTCATCATGACGAGTAATATCGGCACACAAGAGAGTGCCAAGTCACTTGGTTTTGGTAATACAGACGAAGATGATGCTGAGCCTGACTTCACACCCTTCCTCAAACAATATTTCCGTATTGAATTTTTGAATCGTATTGACGAGGTCGTGACCTTCAAGCAACTCAGTAAAGATGTTCTGAGTGAAATCATGGAAATTCAGTTGGAAGATATTCGTAAACGCCTCAAAGAACAGCGTATGAGCCTTGAATTGAGCGACGAAGCACGCAACATTTTACTCAAGGATGGCTACGACCCTGTGAATGGTGCGCGTCCATTACGACGAGCGATTGAACGCTTGATTACTCGTCCACTTAGTTTGAAGTTGGTCGAGGATGCGTTCCAACCGAGTGATACGATTATCGTCGTCGGCACCGAAGATGGCAAACTCGACTTCAAGAAGCAAGAAGTCGCTGAGTAAGAAAATATTGCAAATCGAACAGAGCATGATTCTACTCATGCTCTCAAGCAAATGGAGATGCCTTTCCGACTCTAAAATGGGTAACTTTATGCAACCATTAAATCCTGATGATATATATACTATGGCAAACGCCCTATATGATGATGATTATATGACGGAGGCTATCACTCTGTATCAGAGTGCAATGCTAAAAAAACAACCCACAACTAAGCAACTTACATTGTTACGTGAAGCTAGACGTATTGAAGCAACACAATTCATCTCTAAGTTGAAGCAAATTCATCCTCAGTCATATTATATTTTGCTAGAGTTTGCAGAATACAGTAACCATTCAACTCAGATTTATACAGAACTACTTGATAAGATTGAAGATACAGAATTACGTGAAAAACTTCATTTTCTTAGATGGAATAAAGCTGGGCGATCTAAGCAGATAAACACAGATCAAGTGTACAGTGATATCGAATATATGGCACGCAATCGAGAAGATACCTTCGACATCTTGCTTCGTGGTGCTCTCCAACACAGCCATTTGCACACAACACACATCCCATTATTAAAAAAGTTGATTGATGCGGATTTCATCCAAGATGATTTACAGTCGCTTATTCAAGCAAAAATCTCATTTTTAGAAACAATTGAGCTTATTAACTCGTCAATTTAATCAGATAACTTTCATAACAAAAGAGTTAGTTAAGGTAGCGGCTTAACAGTCATACGCTATAATTAGCTTGAATTTTGTTATGTTAATTGCTTGTAGGATGTCTATCAGATTATGGATGCACCACAAAATAACCGTCGTCCACCCCACCTATCAAATTCTGAAAAAGAACATCTTTTGCGCCAACCACATCATGAGGATGGGATTGACCCATTTGTGACCGACCCGATTCCAAGCATTAGTGACTTAGGTCGATTGGCTTTACGTATTGAAGCGGATGCCAAACTGGATTACTACATCACGATTGGCGATGCGTGCGCGACCCACATTTTGAAGGATGGACGCTTGCGTATTTTCTACGTTGGTAAGGCGATGATGGCGTATCAACAAGCAATGAATGTGGCAAGTCGGCAACTTGACCAAATTATGGTGCAACAAGCGATTGATGCCCTCGTCAATTGGGTTTGTGAGATGGCATTACAGCATCCATCAAAACGCAATGCAGCCGTCGCTATGTGGGTGATGGCAGATGACGATGATGATTTGCCCTCACCATCAAATCCGCCAATGATTATGCCTGCTGTAATTAGCACCTATGAAACAGTTCTTGGTGATAATCAAGAAACACTCTATGGTGAACCTGTAGAGCAAGATTCGGTTACCCGTGCTGACATCATGGCATCGGATGTGATGAGCGATATGACACGTACAATTGACCCTGATAACAATGTTTATCAATCTGTAGAAATGCAGAATGATGTGTTTGTTGATGGCGAAACACGCGCAGATGATGACTTACCTATCCCACACACTGATGACAGCTTGATAAAACAAGGCATCAGCGAGAACGGTTCACCAAAAGTCGCTACGAAGACTATCACACAGCATGAATTCAATGTACGCGATATGATTGAAAATCGCTATGAAGTGGTGGATGTCAAACTGGGTGGTATGGGTGTTGTCTATCTTTGCTATGACCATGATTATCGTGAACCCGTTGCTATCAAGTCCTTCCAACAGCGTTTTTTAGATAATGAGAAAGCAGTAGCACGCTTTGACCAAGAAGCTGCTACATGGATTACCCTTGATAAGCATCCGAACATTGTGCAAGCGCGTTTAGTCCGCACGATTATTGGTCGTCCGCATATCATCCTTGAGCATATCAGTGGTATGGAAACGATGGGGGCAGATTTACGCAATTGGATTGAATCGCGTCGGTTGACGCTTAAGCAAGCGATGACTTTTGCTTTACACATTGCACTTGGAATGCAACACGCCCAAAATAAATCTCCTGGCTTAGTCCATCGTGACCTCAAACCAGGTAATATTTTGGTCAATCATGAGGCAATGGCGAAGATTACAGATTTTGGCTTGGTGCGCTCAGTCGATAGAGACCAACTTCCTGTCACAGAAGATATTGATACACGCCATGAGTCAAGCATCATCGACGAACGTCTGACGCGGATGGATGCCGTTGTTGGCACGCCTCCTTATATGGCACCTGAGCAAATTTTGACGCGCAATGTCGATTTACGGGCAGATATTTATAGTTTTGGGATTGTGCTATACGAAATGCTCTGCTGGCGACATCCATTTGTCGCACATGGTGTCAAAGAATGGCGCAATGCACATCTAAATATTGAGGCACGCTTCCCTGATGAGACACCCTTCGCGTTGCCAAGTTCGATTCAGGCATTGACCTTGCTCTGCCTCGAAAAAGAACGACGCAATCGTCCACAATCATGGGATGATGTCGTCGCTATGCTCAATCGTGTTTATCAAGAAGAATTTAATGAGCAACCGATACTTGAATACGACAACACGAGCCTCGAAGCGCGTGAATTGGTCAACAAAGGTTATTCGCTCACGGAATTGATGCGCTACGAAGATGCTCTCGAAGCCTATAATCAAGCGATTGAACTCGACCCAAGTTATGGCTGGGCATGGGGGCGTAAAGGACGCACGCTACGCTTATTGGAACGATACGATGAAGCCTTATCTTGCTATGATAAAGCCTTAGAAATCTATCCCCAAGATGCGTGGTCATGGAATGGCAAAGGGATTGTGCTAGAACGTCTAGGACGTTATCAAAATGCCCTAGCACATTATGAACGTGCAACAGCTATTGAACCGAGTTACGTCTGGTACTGGTTTAATCGGGGTGGTGCGTTGAAAGAATTAGGACAGCTTGATAAAGCTATTGATATGATTAAGCACGCGCTTGCGATTGACCCACAACATTTCAATAGTCATGCTAAATTAGGGCAAATTTATCGGGTGCAGGGTAACTTGCGCCAATCATTGAAAGCCTATGAAAAAGCAATCGATATTCAGCCTGATTACGGATGGGCAC
Organism: Chloroflexota bacterium; assembly: GCA_039200705.1. Taxonomy (GTDB): domain Bacteria; phylum Chloroflexota; class Anaerolineae; order Aggregatilineales; family Phototrophicaceae; genus JAUZRW01. The sequence goes on along the minus strand of JBCCSC010000050.1, from coordinate 23,342 downwards.
ACAATGGCTACGGTTTAACGCTCAAGGCGATGAATCGCCTAACGGATGCTGTAGTGGCATTTCGGCGTGCGATACGCTATCAACCTGATGGCATTTGGAATTGGTATAATCTGGCAGAGACACTGGTTGACAGTGGGCATTTCCACGAAGCATTGCATCCTGCTCAACAAATTACGCTACTGGATGAAAAATTTGCTTATGGTTGGGGCAAACTAGGGCAAGTCTATCGTAAGTTAAATCGCTATGACGAGGCTCTCGAAGCCTATGACCGTGCGATTGATTTAAATCCTGACCACGCATGGTCTATCAATGGTAAGGGACTCGTGCTAGAGCATCTGGAACGGTATGAAGATGCACTAGCTGCTTATGAGCGTTCCACCGCAATCAAGCCAAATAGTGCTTGGTATTGGCATAATCAAGGTAATGCTTTACACCTGATGGGACACTACGATGAGGCACTAGCAATACTCAACAAAGCTGTCGAAGTCCAAGCGGATTATATCAACAGTTGGGTGTTGATGAGCACCATTTATCGTGACCTTGGGCAGTTTGAGCAAGCCCTTGATGCAGCGAATCAAGCTGTCAAAATTGACCCTGCTTATGCAACAGCATGGAATGAACAAGGCATGACCCTAGAAGCGATTGGACATTATCCCGAAGCTATCAAAGCCTATGAACGGGCAGCACGTCATGCAACAGCTAAACCACCTTATCTCTATAAGCAAGCAGATGTTTATCTGCTTCAAGAAAATTACCTTGAATCGCTCGATTTATTAGAGCAAGCCTTGCGTATCAACAATCGCATTGCTTACATTTGGGCGAAGCACGGACAAGTTCTCCGTAAGTTAAATCGTCTGCAAGAGGCTTTACGCAGTTATACTCATGCAGTTGAAATTGACCATCAGTACGCATGGGCATGGAGTGGGCGCGGTTTAACACTCAGCTTATTAGAACGACACGAAGAAGCGATTGAGAGTTTTCGTCATGCCGTGCAACATGACCCAAATGATGTCTGGTACTGGTACAATTATGCTGAAGAGTTAATCTTGCATGACGAATTTGAAGAAGCAATCGAAATCCTAGATGAAGCCTTGCATCTTAATCCTGACCATGCTGAAAGTTGGTCGAAAATCGGGCAAGCCTTGCGTGGTCTTGGACGAACAGATGAGGCAATTTCAGCGTATCGTAAAGCAGTTGCCTTGATGCCAGATTTTTCGTGGGCATGGAATGGATTAGGTCTAACTTTGCGTACTATGGGACGCATGGATGAGGCGATTGAGGCTTACGAACATGCCATCGAACATAGCCCGAACATGATTTGGTATCATATCAATTTGATGACCACCCTCTTGACTATTGGGCGACGCGCCGATGCCTTGGCAGTGATTGAACGTGCATTGGAGAATAATCCTGAGCATCCGACGATTTGGGCACGACATGGGCAAGTGTTGCGTCGGCTTGAAAAATACGAACAGGCTATCGAGAGTTACAATCGTGCTATCGTCTATGATGAAAGTTATGCGTGGGCATGGAACGGCAAAGGGATGTGTTATACCTCATTGGAAGACCATATCTCGGCATTAGAGTGTTTTCGTCATGCCGTGCAATATGATGACAGTGACCATTGGTTCTGGCATAATTATGGTGAAGCATTATATAGAGTAGCTCATCTACCAGACGATGATGGTAATGAACGACCTGACAAATTATCGCTGTTGCTAGAAGCGAAAACAGCATTGGAACGTGCGCTTGCGCTTGATGAGAGCTTAGAACCAACACGTACCATTTTGAAAAAAATCATTGAGGAATTATCGGAATGAATCGACGTGGTGAAATATCTGTAACCTTCATGAGTGGTCCACTGGATGGCAAAACACTCAAATTTGACCAACCCGAAACAGGCGACCAGCGTATCATCACCATTGGGCGACGCGATACCTGCGATATTCACCTAGGCTTTGATAACCAAGTATCGCGCTTACATGCACGGTTGGGATGTGTCGCAGAAGCACTCGGCGATGAAAGCTCTCCTGCGTTTTTATCCTTTTGGCTTGAAGATAGCAACAGTCGCAACGGCAGTTTTGTTGAAAAAGACCCTGACCCCATCACTGAGCGAGTCAATTTGCGCCCTGGAATATTGTTCCGCATTGGTCGGACATGGTTGCGTCTCGATGTTCCACTGTCCTTTGGCTAGATAATCTATGCGCGTATCCCATTTACTATATCGAGCACAACGGAAAATTACGCTTGAGACACGTCGGTTGACTGCCCCTTTACGCTACACGCCAACGGCTCTGGTTATCGGCGCACAAAAAGGGGGCACATCGTCACTACACGATTATCTATCACATCATCCTAATGCTTTGAGTTCATACAAAAAAGAAGTCCATTTCTTTGTGCCGAATTATCAAAAAGGGCATAGTTGGTATCAAGGGCATTTTCCGCTTCGTGGTCAGCAAGATAAGCCTGTTGTCTTTGAATCTTCGCCCAGTTATATCTTATATGCTGATGTGGCGCGTCGCATTGCACAGAGTTATCCTCAGATGAAAATTATTGCTTTGTTGCGCCATCCAGTTCATCGTGCGTATTCGCACTATAAGATGAATTTACGTTTAGCACACATCAACGAAACACGTAGCTTTGAAGAAGCGATTCAGCCTGAACTCAATGGCGATTTCGGCGTTCCTGCTGAGACAGGTCACAGTTACCAAGCTGAATTTGACCATTTTTCGTATCTTGCACGCGGACGCTATTGGGAACAATTGCAGCACTGGTACGATGTTCTCTCTCCTGAACAAATTTTGGTCTTACAATCTGAATCTCTCTTTGAATCACCTGCTATGGTTTATCAGGAAGTCTTAAAATTTCTTGGCTTATCGTCCTTTGAACTGGATGATTTTCCTGCACAGAACACTTCAGGTGCATCGCGGAATGTGCGTGAGAAAATTGGAGATGCGCTTTACAATCAATTATTAGCTTACTTCCAGCCATACAATGACACTTTATATCAGCAATTCGCTGTCAATTATGGATGGGATTAATTTTGTTTATTTTGAGAGTGAAATTGCGTTATAATTGAACCAACAAATTGACTATGAGAAAATCTCCAATGCAAAGTGATTCCTTCGTTACGCCTGATGGTGAGACCATTCATACAATTTACTATGCCCCACTCGAAGACCATAATCGTGTGATTATCCTCGTGCATGGGCTATCTGAACATTCAGGGCGTTATGAGCATGTTGCCGAACGATTGGCACAAGCAGGGTATCATGTCTATTCACAAGATAATCGTGGGCATGGGCGCAGTAGTGGTGAGCGTCAGTATGTGGATAGCCATACACGCTTCGTCACTGACCTCAAGCAACATTATGACCGTATCCGTCGGAAGCATCGTACTGCATCAATTTACATGCTAGGTCATAGTCTAGGGTCAATTATCAGCCTACAGTTCATTTTGACTTATCCTGATGCTATTGAAGCTATCATCGTCACGGGGACTGCCACCGATGTAGGTCCGACTGTCTCAAGACCCATGCGATTTATGGGCAATTTGGTTGAGCGATTGGGCAAAGGCTTACCTATTTCATCACCAGGGGGCAGTGAATTACTCACGCGCGACCCTGAGATGCAACAATGGACAGATGACGATGAACTAATGTATCGCGGTTGGACAAAAACAGGCATTGCACGATTTGCTTTAGATACTGGCGAAAAGATTCAAGACCTTGCTCATGAGATTACGCTGCCCATCCTCATCATGCACGGCACAGATGATGACATCACACCAATTTCTGGCAGTCATATCATGTTCGAGCGTGTGCGCTCAGAAGATAAAACACTTAAGCTATGGGATGACATGCGTCACGAAGTCCTGAATGAAATTGAACGCGAAGCCGTGCTTAAATTTGTTGTTGATTGGCTAGACAGACATTAATCTGAATTACGTTGCGGAAATCGCCATTTTCTGATATTTTCAGGTGATGCTCATTAAATTGTGATTTGATATTAGTAATCGTATTCTAATTATTTTATTTTTCACTTATATCACTGGTGATATTCACCAATTGCACTTATTGCTTATTCATAGGATTTTACATGGTAACAAAATTACACGTCGATAACATCTCCTTGAGTTTTGGTGGTATCAAAGCCTTGCAAAATGTGGGGTTCAAGGTTGAGGAAGGGCAACTTTTCTCAGTGATTGGACCTAATGGTGCTGGCAAAACAAGCCTCATCAACAGCATCAATGGATTTTACAGTCCACAAGAAGGTAGTATCCTGTTTGAAGGGCAAAAAATTGATAGCATTCCGCCCTACCAACGCGCCAAACTCGGCATCTCGCGCACGTTCCAAAATATTGCGCTCTACACCAATGCAACAGTCCTTGATAACTTGATGGCAGCACGCCATATTCACATGAAGTCAAGCAATATGCTGACAGGTGCGCTCTTTATGGGACCTGCCAAGCGTGAAGAAATCCATCATCGGCGCATCGTAGAAGACATCATCGACTTCCTTGAGATGGAGCATATTCGTAAATCTATCGTCGGGACACTCTCCTATGGTTTGCGGAAGCGGGTCGAACTCGGACGCGCATTAGCTCTCGAACCGACATTATTATTGCTGGATGAACCGATGGCTGGCATGAATGTTGAAGAAAAAGAAGATATGGCACGCTTTATCCTTGATATTCATGAACAGCAAGGCACAACGATTATGCTAATTGAGCATGATATTGGCTTGGTGATGGATATTAGCGAACGGATTGTGGTGATTGACTTCGGCAAGAAAATTGGTGAAGGTACACCTGAAGAAATCCGAAATAATGATGCGGTCATTCAAGCGTATCTGGGACAGGAGGCATAACGATGGCACTTGCAAAACGGCTTCATGAAGACCAAGTTGAATTTGCTGAAACCAAATCAGGGACAGTGTACAGCACGCGCATCAAAGAAAAGCCTGAATCACCTGACGCTAAACTGAATACACTCTCCAAGAATTTTTTGGTGCAAGTCAAAAAACAGGGTGATGCCATCGCCATGCGTAAAAAACGTTATGGAATTTGGCTAGAATATACATGGAATGATGTCTATGACCATGTTTCTAATACCTTTCACGGTCTAAAAGCAATGGGACTCGAAGCAGAGGAATCTGTTATTATCATCGGCGAAAATGACCCTGAGATGTATTGGGCGCAAATTGCAGCACATGCAGCAAGTGCGATGACTTGTGGTGTGTTTGCAGATGCCCTACCTGACCCCGACCTCATCTATGTTGCTCATTCAACCAATGCTAGTTTTATCTTTGCCCATGACCAAGAACAAGTCGATAAAGCCCTCGCTATCAAAGAGAAAATCCCACAAATCAAGAAAGTTATTTATTGGGAAGATAAAGGGATGTGGGCTTATGATGACGAATGGCTGATGAGCTTTGAAGAACTCGAAGCACTTGGCAAAACGCATCGTCAGCAGAATCCAAATTTATTCGAGCAAGCAATTGACGCAACTGAGCCTGAGCAAACCATCATTTTGAGTATGACATCAGGAACAACCAGTTTGCCCAAATTTGCGATGATTACGCATTACGATATTATGTGGCGACATTTCTTGAATCGTCGTTTTGCGCCACTCTATCCTGAGGATAATTGGTTGTCGTTCAGTCCAATGGCATGGCTGACAGAACAAGCCTTTGGCTTTACACCTTTCTTATTGGAAGGCTTCAAGGTTAACTTCCCAGAAGGTCCTGAAACTGTTCAAACTGACCTGCGCGAGATTTCACCTGTTGGATTACTCTTTCCGAGCCGTGTATGGGAAAATTTGGCAAGTACCGTGCGTTTTCGTCTGAATGACAGTACATGGTTCAATCGCAAGTTATATGACTTTTTCTTGCCATACGCCTATCAAGTGATTGATTTAGAAGATGCTGGCGAACCGATTCCAAGTAATCTCGCTTTTATGCGACAACTGGGTGAAGTTGCTGTCTTCCAGCCATTGCGTGATAAATTAGGATTGGTCAATGCGCGGAATGTCTTAACGGCTGGTGCGATGCTTTCTCCTGATGTGATTCGTTTTTTCCGTGCGATGGGTGTTGAATTACGCCAATTGTATGCGTCTACTGAAACCATTGGCACATTGCATCTCCCTGGTGATGTGAAATTAGAAACTGTCGGTGTGGTTGTGCCTGGTGTTGAAATCAAAATCTGTGAAGACCAAGAGATTCTTGTCCGCAGTGAAGGACAATTTGCTGGTTATTATCGTAATCCAGAAAAAACTGCCGAAGCAATCGACAATGAGGGTTGGTATCACACAGGTGATGCAGGCTACATGCGCGAAGATGGTCATTTGGTCTATCTGGAGCGTGTGAAGGATATGATTGAACTAGCTAATGGACACCGTTTTAGTCCGCAATTTATCGAGGGTCGCCTCAAGTTTAGCCCTTATATTCAAGACATCATGACAATTGGTGGCTTTGATATGGATTATGTGAGTGCGATTGTGGTCATCAACTTTGAGAATGTCTCGCGTTGGGCAGAAAAACGAGGCATCACCTTCACCACATTTGTAGACCTCTCGCAAAAGCCTGAAGTCTACGAGTTGGTCAAAGAAGATATTCGGCGTGTCAATGAATCCCTGCCTGAGCAAGGTCGCTTGAAAAAATTTGTCATCTTGTATAAAGAATTCGATGCAGACGAAGGCGAATTGACTCGGACTCGCAAGTTAAAACGACGCACACTCTACCAAAAATACAACGATATTCTGGAAGCACTATATGGTAGCAAAAATACGGTGCGGATGAGTGCTGAGGTTAAATATCGTGATGGTCGTGAAGGCGTTGTTGAGACAGATTTAGTAGTAGCGGACGTTTAATTATTATATTAGCGGACGGGCGTGCCTCGTCCCCTACAGTCAGTTGAATTATTATCTTATTGATTGAAGGAGTGTGTCGCTTTGGCACAGTTATTGCGTGAGAATCGTCGTTATATTCAGTGGTTTTTATACTTAGCGGCAGCGATTGTCGTTGTTATGTGGCTATCACCATTGGTTGCCTTAAAAACACCGAGTCGTATTGTACAGAGTACGATTAATGGTATCTTCTTAGGGGGCATCTATGCGGTGATTGCGCTGGGGATTGTCATCATCAATAAGGCATCAGGGGTATTCAACTTCGCGCATGGTGCAATGATGATGATTAGTGCCTTCGCCTTCTTTAGTTTCTTCACATTGGCAAGTATTTCGCTTGTAGGGTCATTGGTCTTAGCGACTGCAACTGTCATCATGGTTGTAACCACAGGCAGTTGGTCAGCCTTACGAAATCCGCGTGTACTGCTTGGCTCAATCGCTACCATTATCGCACTCACAATTCTAATGACTTTCCGTCCAGAAGGTGGACTGAGCATCGGTGGCTTTACCTTTGATAACATGCATTGGATTAATGCACTATTCGGTGCATCGACTGCGACGGTTCTCATCGGTTTATTGATTGAACGCTTCACCATTCGCCCTTTAATTGGACAACCCATTTTTGCCGCGGTGATGGTGACGTTAGCACTCGCAGAAATCTTGGCAGGTATCACGACGCTCATCTGGGGGACACAGCCAAAAGCATTGACCATTTTTGGCACACCAAATGCCTTCACAGGAGGTATGGCACGCATTACCACACCAATTGTGATTGATACTAATGCACTACTCGGCTTCCCTATCAACATTGACCAACCGCGTCTATTTGCCTTCATCATTGCCATGATTGTTTTTGCTGGCTTTTTCATTTTCTTCCGTTATACCAATATTGGGCTAGCAATGCGTGCAACCTCGGAAGATCAACAACTTGCTGAGTCTGTGGGTTTGCGCGTGCGTGTCATTTTGGCTGTGACATGGGGGATTGCATCGGTAATGGCAGGCATCGCAGGCGTTTTGCAAGTCGGTGCGAGTGATAGCAACGCCCTATCGACAGATATTCAGTTTGTCGCGTTGAGAGCTTTCCCTGCTGTATTACTTGGTGGCTTGGAATCTATCAGTGGTGCATTGGTGGGTGGTATCATCCTCGGCTTGACCGAAGAATGGGCGAAGATGCTCTTCAATTCTGATGTCGCATCTAACATGGCACCTTATGTTGTGCTGATGCTCGTTTTGGTGATTCGTCCAGAAGGATTATTCGGCGAAAAGCGCATCGAGCGGATTTAAAGTATAAAACACAGACCCGATAGCTATTGGGCATGATACATCATGCCCCTACAAGAAGATTTGTTTTGTGGGGTTTGACGTGTCAAAAATAGGTACAAGAATTATTGAACGACATGATGGTCACATGATTATCATTCACATGATATGAGATTATTTTGAGGATTTTTTATGGCTGATAATATTCGTCCTGCAGGCGTATTCGATACAAGCTACAGCGACGACCTTGCACTGAATCGTACTATCGGCGACAGATTGCGCGTCTATGGTGGGTTTCTATTATTACTCTTGATACCTGTTTTTTCGGCAAATGGCATTCTTGGTAGTGCATTACCCATTGCGATTCCGAGCGTATGGGTTTCCATCATCAGTAGTATTTGCATCTTCGTGATTGCAGCACAGGGCTTGAATATTCTGGTGGGTTACACAGGACAAATTTCGCTTGGGCACGCTGCATTTATGGCAGTTGGTGCATATAGTGGCGCGTTGCTTGGTAAAGGCTTCGAGGTCACCATCATGGGAGAATTAACCCAGATAGGACCTTTCCCATTTTGGGTTGCATTGCCTTTGGCGGCTTTGTTCACAGGTTTAGTCGGCTTGCTCTTTGGTTTACCTTCGCTACGGGTGAAGGGATTTTACTTAGCAATGGCGACTTTGGCTGCTCAGTTCATTATCCCTTGGGTGATTGAAAATCCGCTTAAACCTTGGACAAATGCTCCTCTCGCATTACAAGAAATTCCGCCCCCAACTTTATTTGGTATTAGCTTTGCATCACGCGAAATGATTTACTATATCATCGTACCGCTCGCGGTTTATCTGATGTTATTTGCGCGGAACATTTTGCGAACACGTACAGGACGCGCTTTTGTTTCTGTGCGCGATAATGATTTAGCAGCCGAACTACTCGGCATTAATGTCTTCTGGTATAAATTGCAAGCCTTCTTCTTGAGTGCGGTTTATGCAGGTATTGCTGGTGCACTATTGGCATTTGAACGTAATGCCCTTGACCCCGATTTCTTCTCATTAGTGATTTCGATTGAGTTGCTAGCGATGCTCGTGATTGGTGGTGCAGGATTCCCATTAGCCCCATTATTTGGTGTGGCATTCGTCAAGCTACTTAATTCATGGCTTATTCCAACGATAGGTCCGTTCTTCAGCGCGACTTTGCCGACTGTTTTGCCCTTTGTCGATGTGGTCAATATTGGTGCTGCCTTGCGCCCCATGCTCTTTGGAACAGCCTTAGTGCTATTTTTGATACTTGAGCCACGCGGATTAGCTTATCGCTGGGAAATTTTACGAATTGCGTGGAAAATTCGCCCATATTCGTATTAGCCCGTACAATATATAGTGTCGGTTATCGGGGGATAGTTCCCCGTTTAATCTAGTAATAAATAGTATCTCTTTATATATAAATGAAAGGTTTTTACTCTATGCGTAAATTAGGTTTATTGATGGTGCTGGTCTTGATGCTGACAATGGTCATGGTACCGCAAGCACAAGATGAGGAACTGCCTGAATTCATTGCAGAAGCACGAACTCCTTGTGAAGTTGATTTAACAGGTGAAGTATTTGACTTTGCTCATGTCGGTGATTTGAGTGGTGCGTTTGCAGCAATCACACAACCGATTGTGGCAGCGTTTGCTGATTCAGTTGCTTACTTCAATGCACGCGGTGGTATCTGTGGTGCGACAATCTCATTACCTGACCCAACAACCATTGATACAGGTGGTGACCAAGAGCAAACACAAATTATTTATGACCGCATTTCAGCAGAAGACCCATCACTGCTCATATTGTATGCTTCTGCTGATGCTGAGTTGCTCCGTGATACTCTTGCAGAAGATGAAATTCCTGTTTTGATTTCGGCTGGATCAATCCCTGGTTTGTATGGTGAATCTGCTGATGCTCCTGGTTGGATTTTCGCAACCAACCCACTCTATGTTGACCAATTCGGTCATTTCTGTGAATATGCGGCTGAAAATATTGAAAATCCTGTCATCGGTTACTTGAGTTGGCAAGGTGCTTTCGGTGAAGCAGCGTTTACCCCTGAAGGCAATGCTTACTGTGAATCACTCGGCGTAGAAGTGATTGATGAACCAGAACTTTTCCTACCAACTTCAACAGACATTAGTGGTGAAGTCACCAATTTGGTCGAAGCTGGCGCGAATATTCTTTATACCAACAGTCTCGCAACAGGTCCTGCACTGGTTGCTGCTACAGTCACCAACCTTGGCTTGAATGACCAAGTACAAGTTGCTGGTGTTAACTGGGCGTTGGATAGTTCGGTTGGTTTGCTCGGCTTGCAAAATATTGGTCCTGATGGTGCACCATCGGTCAACGGTATTATCGGTTCACTGCCATTTATCTGGTGGTCAGAAACTGACAATCCTGGTATTCAAGTCATCACTGAACAAGCTGACCTCAATGAGCGTCCAATCACACTCCGTAACATCACTTACCTCATCGGTTTTGTGACGATTGATACCTACATTGAAGCTATGGTACAAGCTGCGAATGCAGTTGGCGCAACCTCTGCTGCAGATGTCACAGGTGAGGCTGTCTACGAGGTACTGCAAACCTTAAACTATAACTCTATGGATGTTATTCCTGCTGTATTCACCAATGAAGACGGCGAACAAATCCGTGATACAGAAGGCAACCGCATGGCTGTCTTGACCTATGCTGGTGCTGAAGGTGGCACAATCCTCGATGGTGAAGCACCACTCTTGGTTGACACAGGGGATGGCACAATGATTCCTGTACCTGTGGTTGTTCCACTCGAAGATTTCCGTAGTACACCTGATTTGCGCCCTGGTGGTGCGGATGACCCAATGATGGGTGACGAATAAGTTTTAAGCACACTGAGGCAATCCAACGGGGTTGCCTCTCCCCTTCTAAACTGTTATGTGATGACGTTGGTACTTGTTTCATACTGAAAAGAAGTCTCGACGTGGTGATATAACACAAGCACTTATTTTTCTTGAGGATAATTTGATGGCTGTCGCTGATAAACAACAAAAAGATTTTGTAAGCGTAACGCGCACCTTGACCCTCAACAATATTGAGGTGACCTACAGTGGCGTGATTTTAGTTTTGCGTGGTGTTTCGCTATCGGTTGAACCTGGACAGATTGTATCGTTATTAGGTCCAAATGGTGCAGGTAAATCCACAACATTGAAAGCGATTAGTGGCTTGCTCAAGAGCGAAACAGGTGAAGTCACACGCGGTAATATCATGTGGGGCGATGATATGCGCCTCGATAAATTCACTGCAGAAGAGATTGTGCGTCAACAAGTGATTCAAGTGATTGAAGGTCGTCCACTCTTTCGGCATTTGACTGTCGAAGAAAATTTGCGTGTTGGGTCAATGACTTACAAAGGTGGCTCGGAATATCGGCATGATGTGGAGCGTGTTTATCACTATTTCCCACGATTGCGCGATATGCAACGACGCATCAGTGGTTATTTATCAGGCGGTGAAGCACAGATGCTCGTGATTGGGCGTGCTTTGATGGGACATCCGAAGTTATTGATGCTTGATGAACCTTCACTCGGACTTGCGCCAATGTTGGTAGATGAAATTTTTGAGATTATCAAGGACATCAACAAAAAAGAAGGCATGTCGCTATTGATTGTAGAGCAAAATGCACGGGTCGCTCTTGCTATGGCAGATTATGGCTATGTGATGGAAAATGGACGGATTGTACTCGATGGACCTGCTGAACAATTGCGCGAAAACGAAGATATTAAAGAATTTTATCTCGGCCTGAATCAACTCGGAGAGCGTAAAAGCTACCGTGAAGTGAAGCACTACAAACGCCGTAAACGCTGGTTAGGATAATGATTTAATCACTCATAGGCGCACATTATGTTGCGCCTTATTTTTTATGAATACAATAAAGGAGATTTCCCTTGAGCCATTTTGATAACAAAGTCAAAGCCCTCGTTGCACATGCCTACGCAAACGCCCCTGCTATCAAACAACAAATGGATGATGCAGGTGTATCCCCTGATGATATTCAAACGGCTGATGATTTAGTGAAAATTCCTATTTTGAGCAAGGATGCGCTCGTCGAAATTCATAGGAATAATCCGCCATTTGGAGGCTTTCTAACGATTGACCCTGCTGATTTACCACGCATCTATATTTCACCTGGTCCTATCTTTGATCCACAACCACCATCAGAAGCAGAAGGTCGGTTGGATGCGTTTAAATATGTTGGTTTTGGGCGTGGTGATCGTGTACTGAACACCTTTGCGTATCATCTCACACCTGCAGGCTTGTTATTGGATGAAGGTTTGCGTGCCTGTGGTGCGACGGTTCTCCCAACAGGACCAGGCAATACGGATTTACAAATCATGATGGCGACTTCACTAGGTGCAACGGGCTTCGTGGGACAACCCAGCTATCTGATGACGATTCTCGATAAAGTGAGTGATATGGGCATGACTGCTGAGACATTCCCAATTAAAAAAGCTCTATTTTCTGCTGAGCCATATACACCAACGCAACAAGCCCGTTTTGAGGGCGAATGGGGTATGAAAACCACTTCGGCGTATGGCACGGCTGATTTAGGCTTCATCGGTTATACCAAAGCAGGTGTGCAAGGCTTTGTGATTGGTGACCATGTATTATTGCAAATTTGTGACCCGACTACAGGTGAATTGATACCCGATGGTGGACAAGGTGAAATTGTTGCGACGATTTTCAACGATGCTTATCCACTTATTCGCTTCGGCACAGGTGATTTAGGTGCAGTCAGTCCAGAGTTGATTGACGGTAAATATCAGAACTTGCTGGGTTTGTTCGGGCGCAGTGGCGGTGCAATTAAGGTACGTGGGATGTTCCTCCATCCGAACCAATTGGATGCAGCCAAGAATTTCATCCCTGAGATTGACAAGTTACAGGCAATTATCACCCGCCCTGAAAATAAAGATGTCGTGACGATTCAGGTTGTTTTGAAAGAGGGTGGCGAAGACGAAGAGATTGCCAATAAGTTAATCGCACTTGCACAGAATGCTGCTCGTTTGCGGATTGATGAGGTTGTTTTTGTCGAGGAGATTGATGGTAAACGCACCATCGTTGACCAACGTGATTGGGATTAGATAATGCAATGGGAGTGCTACTTATCGCACTCCCAATTTTTATTACTTATTCTTCTAGCGGATTATCGCCTGTGGTGACATAAAGTGTATATTCACCACTTTCACTATCACCAAATGTTCCAACTTCAATGATAACTGTCAAATCGTCATCAAGCAGAATTTCTTCCAAGCCTGAGTTCAAACCGACTAAATCATCATTCTCTGCGAGCAGGGTTTCACCTGTCTCGTCATAGACGCGCAAGTAGGTATCAAGATCACCACCAATGTAGATAGCGACTTCTTCACCTTCGAGGATGGTGAATAGATATTGAACACGTTCGCCAGCTTCAATGGTGTCTGTGATTTCTTCATCGTAGCCAATTTCGGTTAATTCACTGACATCAATGGCTGTTGCTTCATCAAGAACAGCAACGGCTGTATCGATAATCGGGTCGTCGTTGATGTATTCAGCATCGGTGAGACCGAGTGTATCTTCATCAACAGGCACAACCACATCAGGGACAACACCAATACCTTCGATGTGAATTTCGCCATCAGGGTCAACACCGCGTGTGATGGTCAATTGGACGCTAATACCTTCTGGCATGAAGAATTGTTGGACTGCCCCACCAAGACCTGCTGTTGGATATTGTCCAACAATGGTCGCACGGTCTTCGAGAGTCATATTGTAGCTAAAGAACTCGCAAGCACTACCACAATTCGGACCAACCAGAATAGCGACTTCGCCGTTATAGCGTAAATCTTCTGGTGGCAAATAGAGACGGTCTTGTGAATCTTCTTCAATGATGAATTCATCAGCATCTTCGTCATAGAAGAAGCTATTACCTGTTACCAAGGGTTCTTGGAAGAAGTAAGCTGCCATTTGGTCAGCTAACCAACCGCTACCACCGCCATTGTTACGCATATCAATGATGATACCTGGCACACCATTATTTTGAGCATCACGAATCATGCGTTCCCATAATAGTACAGATAGACGACTATCATCAAAGAAGGAATTGATGTCTACAAGGAAGTAATCACCGACATATTCCCATTCAACAGGTAATTCAAGTCCTGTTGTGCTGGCACTAAATGAGGAGAAATTGAAGCTATCACGTTCAGCAATAGTTTCGAGTGTGACAGTTTCTTCATCACCATCGTCATTGATGAAGGTAACATCAACTTCTTCGCCGAGTTCAAAACGGACGGCATAGCGCATTTGTTGTAAACGACGCACATGGTCGGTGCTGAATGGTGCTGACCATGCAACAGCTTCGTCAATTGCCTTTGAAATAGCTGTGCCATTGATGGCAACAATTTCTGTGCCGAGTTCAATACCTGCGTCTTCGGCTGGGCTATCTTCGAGTACAAAGTTGACAATCACACGCTCATCACTCAATTCACGAATAGCAATGCCTAAGCCACCATCGGTTGCTTCAAAGAAAGCATCTGCCACTAAGTTGAAACCTGTCGAGCCAACATGCCCATCAGGAATTTCCCATGTAAATTCAACGAGGGCTAAGCCGTAGAGTACAGGATCGTCTTCTTCTTCAGCTTCTTCAAAGCGTGGACGATACTCTTCTTCGATTTCATCCCAATCGACATCTTTGTATTCTGTGAAGGAATATTCGTTGCGGAATTTTTCAATCATGGCATCAAAGGCTTCGGTGTAGCTCAAGTCCGAGAAATCGTCGGCTTCTGCACCTTCACCCTCAAACAAGTCGATTGTTACTTCGCGGCTACGGTCAAAGATGAATACTTCTTCATCCATGTTGACGACGGTGTACCCTTGTGGCAGGAGTACTAAGGGGTCATCTTCGGTGAACAGCATTCCATCATCACCAAAACCTGATGGGAAGGCTTGTTGGTCATCAGGTGCATAAACGAGAATAACCCCACTAACATATTCGCCGAAGGTTTCTTGAGAGACACTGACTCGCGCCGAGGTGTAAGCTGTAGACCAGCCACCACCGAACAAATCACGCTCTTGGAGGAAGCCATCACCAAAGGTATTTGTCCAATAAGCAATTTGGAAAACCATGACCCCTAAATCTTCTTCTTCATCGTTATCGACATCGTTGAGAGGTGCTTGGGGTTCAAATGGTAATGAGAGTGAATATGTGAAGGGCGATGTAAAAAAGTCTGAGGTGATTTGCCCTAAAACTTGTGATTCTTCTGGGAAGAGATAGTCTTCATCACGATTCACGAAGCCTGTTTGGTCTTCGAGGATAATCACGGGTTCAGACACCCCTGCTGTGAAGAACGCATTGGTATATTCAACATCCCCTGTGATGACAACAGGACCACCTTCGTCATTCACGATAGTGGCAGGTTCAATATCATCATCTTGGGCTGTAACAACTAAATTGAGTGCGAATAATGTTGACATTAACACCAGCAATCGAACAAATTTTTGCATTAAGTTTCTCCAGTTGTGTATGTGTATCTATAGTATATCGTAACGGACAAGGTAAATTAAGCAAGTCAAATATAGCACAAAAAAAGAGCAATCAGAGATGATTGCTCCTGAATTACTTTATCTTAGTCTGAACCATTGAGAATGGTTTGGATTGCTGTATCCAAGATGGGGTCGTTGTTGATGTAGGTAACATCAGTGAGACCGAGTGTATCTTCATCAACAGGGACAAGCACAGTTGGTGCAACGCCTTGATTCTGAATGTGAATTTCACCATCGGCATCGACTGCACGACCAATGGTTGTCTGCATTGAGAGACCATCTGGCATCAGGAAGACTTCAGTTGAGCCACCGCCACCAATGGTTGGGTATTGCCCAACGATGTCGGCACGGTCATCGACTGTCATTGCATAGGAAAAGAATTCACAGGCACTAAAGCAATTTGGTCCGATAAGCACAGCCACAGGACCACCAAAGCGCAGAGATTCTTCTGGTAATCTGAAGGTACTCGTAAAGCGGTCATCGGTGTAGAAACCATCAATGTTCTCGTTGTAGCGCGAGGTATTGCCGAGTTCAAATTCTTCATCGAAGAAGTAAGCCGCCATGTTGTAGGCTAATCCGAGGAAACCACCGCTATTGTTCCGCATATCAATGACTACCCCTGCAACTTGTTGTTGAAGAGCATCGACCATCATGCGTTCCCATAGTTCAATGGTTAGGCGTGGGTCATCGGCAAAGCCTGAAATTTCGACAACCATTGTGCCATTGATGATTTCCCACATCACAGGCAAGCGTGTCGTGGATAAATCACGATTGAAGGAAGAGAAATTGAAACTTTCGCGTTCATTAATGACTTCCATTGTTTCTGTTTGCTCATCACCATCAGGATTGATGAAGGTCAGTTCAACTTCTGTGCCTAATGGGAAGCGCACTACATAGCGCAGACGTTGTAGTGTGCGAACGTGTTCTGTGTTGAATGGTTCTGACCACGCGCGAGTATTTGCGACAGCTTCCATGATTGGCACGCCATCAATTGCGACGATTTCTGCACCGAGTTCAACTCCTGCTTCATCAGCAGGACCGTCTTCCAGCAAGAAGTTGACAATGACACGACCATCAGTGAGTTCACGAATGGCAATCCCTAAGCCTCCTCCTGTGATCTCTTGAAAATCCTCAATGAGGAAATTAACAGCATTGGAGTTATGGTGACGGTCACCAATCGCAACAGTGAAATCCCACATGGCATAATAATAGGCTTCTGGGTCTTCGTTGGCTTCGGCTTCTTCAATACGTGGACGATATTCTGCGGAAATTTCGTCCCAGTCAAAGCCAGCAAATTCGGTGAAGGCATATTCATCCTTCATCTTTTCAATCATGGCATCCCATGCTTCGGTGTAGCTGAGTTCTGAGAAGTCGTCTAAGGCTGCACCTTCGGCTTCAAGCAAGGGCACATCCACTTCACGACTGCGGTCAAAAGTGAAGGTTTCTGTATCCATGTTAACAAGTGTCCAGCCTTGCGGAATAATAACCAGTGGATCATCATCCGTGAACAATGCGTCATCATCCCCAAAACCTGATGGGAAGGCTTGCCCTGCTACAGGCGCATAAATCAGAATGTTCCCGCCGATGTATTCAGCAATGCGTTCAGGTGGTTCACTCTCTGTTATGACGGAATTATTGCTTCCTGACCAACCTCGTCCATCGCGTTCCTCAAGGTAAATATCACCATAGGTATTTGACCAATAGGCAACTTGGTAGATTTGAACGCCTATATCTTCTTCACCATCGTTATCAACATCGTTGAGAGGTGCTTGTGGTGCAACAGGCAATTGCAAGACATATGAAAATGGTGATTCAAATATGCTGGATGTAATCTGTGCAAAGACTTGTGATTCGAGTGGGAAGACATAATCAAAATCACGGGTTACAAAGCCTGTTTGGTCTTCAAGAATGATGAAGCCATCATCCGCAGAAGCCGTGAAAAATGGATTGGTATAGAAAGATTCACCACGAACAACTTGCACGCCACCTTCGTCATTTGCAATAGGCGCAGGTGGAATATCTTCATCTAAAGCTGTAACAGCAATGCTCATCATGCCTAATAGCAACATCAATAGCATTAAACGCAAAAAAGAACGCATAAGTTTCTCCAAAATTAAAACTGTATCCACATCATATTGTAACGGATAAATCCTTACGATGATATGAAAAGACCATCAGATTAATTTGTGAGTACTTGGTCTAGTTTAGTGAGCATTTGCTCTCTTGAGCGCATATTGTCAGCAATTGATTTACATGCTTCGACACTTGCTGAAATCGGCAAATCTATCTGCTTCAATAAACGGATTTGCTCTAGATATGCTAGAAAGTGCCAATAATGTTCCCCTGCGTTTTCTAAGTGTGTAAGGTAATTATCCCAATGAGATATAGCCGTTTGCAGGTCGTCACAGGCTTCATGATATGCCAGTACTGCATAGTAAAAGCGATGATTGAGAACAGCACGGATGTAAGATAACTCTTGAGTGATAAGTTTGTAATTTATCGAGGCTTGGTCAGGTTGCCCTAACTTTTGTAATGCAAGCATCTCCCACGCTTTGAGTTCCAACCAGTAATGTGTCCATGTGCGATTCTCAGAGGCGGTGATACCTATTTGAGCATAACTCAATACGGCATCGTAATCCTCTTGCCAATGAGCAAGCTGGCATTGCATCGCAGCCGCAAATGAGCGATGATAATATCTGTTTTCAGTTCCTATAAAATAATCCATCGCATACTTATTTGCCTGCTCAATTTCCCCTTTATCAATGTGATATTGAACCAGAGTTTGCTTGAGACAATGATGACATTGCATTGTAGGCGTTGTTGAATCTAGCATCAAATCAATCGCTTCTTTAATCTCAGGAGCATAACCAATCGGGTCAATACCTTGATAGACGAGAATCAAATCTTGCTGAATACAAATATATTCTTGATAGTTACGATACACAGGAGCACGCGCATCAATTGCAGCTTTGATTGCTAGCTTATTAGCGGCGTTAAAATCGTGCTTATAGAGAATCATTGCCTGTAATTGCCAATGATCAAGCAACACTTTGTAGTAGGTATCGCCAAGTTCCTCTGCTTTAGCACTGCCTTCAGCTAATAAACGGATTGCTTCATCAGGATTTGTCTCGATTTGTGAGATGCCTTGACGATATAGATTCCATAGTGTCTCGCCACTCATCATTTACCCCTCTTCTTTCAAGATTACAGCTAACTGTGCATCAAACTGGTCTTGTGCTTTGAGTTGCTGACGCGCATTGTGGAATTGTACGAGTGCATCATCATGAGACTGGTCAGTTAATTTAAGTAAGCGAATGTGTTCTAAACGAGCTTTACATTCCCAGAAGATGCGTCCTGTATTTTCAAAGGTGCTGATATATTCGCTCACTGTTTTGAGGGCTAAATCTAGCTTGCCTTGTGCTTCGTAGTATGCCATGGTGATGTGATAGTAATCGTAGCCTTGCACCATCTTGAGACTTTTGACACGATATTCAATTTGCTCATGTAATTGATGTGCTTGTTCTTGCTGCCCTAGATGATAGAGTGCCAGCATTTGATAACATTTCAGACCAATCCATGCTGAGTCATCCTCTTGTTCGGTGGCAAGGTCTGCACCAGCCTTTGCAAGTTGGGCAAGATCATCCCATTTGGCATCTTCATAGGCGAATTTAGCAAGATATTCATAGGCTTGGATACGATAATGTGGCTGATTATGAGTCATGGCAAAAAATTCAGCACATTGGTCGCGTGCTTCAGTATCTTGCCCTGTATGGCGATAATAGTCAATAATTTCACGATTCATGCAAAAATGACAACTCATATCAGGCGTGGTCATCCCGATTGTGAGTTCAATTGCTTGTTTAATTTGGTCGGCATATCCAACAGGGTCAATGCCCTCATAGACAAGCATAAGGTCATTTTGAACACAGATATATTCGCGAAAATGCGCGTAGTTTGGTTTACTATATTCAACGGCTGATGCAACTGCCTGTTTGTTGGCTGCAAGATAATCTTTTTTCCAGTTGATGTAGGTCTGTGTAATCCAATGATCAGCAATGATGCGCCATTCCAAGTTTTCACTATCAATAGCTTCTTGGCGAATATCTTCTAATCGACGAATCGTCTCATCGGGGTCGGATTCATTGAAACGCATAGCATTTTCGTATTTGACATACATCATTAAATCAAAACCTGACATTGCTTGTCCCTTTAAGCATGTGTAATGACATAATGATGATTATAGCAAGGGAATGATTATTTTGATTGTATAGAATGAGGGAAAAAAGAGATATGAATCAAAAAAGAGGTGAAGAATGTCATTGGAGGCAGATGCTAGAGTGAGAAGTGATCTGTGTATCAAGCAAGTGTTTGAAATGAGGTTGGCAACGGCCTACTCTCCCACACCGCTGCCAGTGCAGTACCATCGGCGCTTGCGGACTTAACTACTGGGTTCGGAATGGAGCCGGGTGTACCCCCGCAGCTCTAGTCACCAACCAATCAAGCTCTCGCTTACACAATTGTCTTCTACTCTATATCTCCTGCCTCAGACATCTCACCTCTTTTCAGAAATGCTAAGCCTGAGATGAATAATCATTTTAATAACCAATACACGCTTCCAAGAAGACCAATAGTACACGCTACTCAACTTCTTATTCTCTTCCTGAGCTTTCATCCACACACATCATCTGTGCGTCCAGAACAACGCGAAAGTACCTGCACCTCCGCATCAAGTCCGCCTTAATATATGTTCAAAAAGCCCTCGACCATTAGTACGGGTCAGCTACACACATTACTGCGCTTCCACCTCCCGCCTATCTAACTAGTCGTCTCCTAGCGGTCTTACTCCCTCATAGGGATGGGGTATCTCGTCTTGAGGTGGGCTTCCCACTTAGATGCTTTCAGCGGTTATCCCATCCGAAGGTCGCTACCCAGCTATGCTCCTGGCGGAACAACTGGCACACGAGCGCTTCGTCCACCCCGGTCCTCTCGTACTAGGGGCAGCTCCTCTCAAATACCCAACGCCCACAGCGGATAGAGACCGACCTGTCTCACGACGGTCTGAACCCAGCTCACGTACCGCTTTAATGGGCGAACAGCCCAACCCTTGGGACCTGATCCAGCCCCAGGATGCGATGAGCCGACATCGAGGTGCCGAGCCTTGTCGTCGATATGAACTCTTGGACAAGACTAGCCTGTTATCCCCGGGGTAGCTTTTATCCGGTAAGCTACGGCCTTTCCACTCAGTGCCGTAGGATCACTAAGCCCGACTTTCGTCTCTGCTCGACGTGTCTGTCTCGCAGTCAAGCTGGCTTTTGCCTTTACACTCTGCGATGGGTTTCCATTCCATCTGAGCCAACCTTTGGGCGCCTCCGTTACTCTTTCGGAGGCGACCGCCCCAGTCAAACTGCCCATCAGTCACTGTCCCTCGTTCTGTGAAAACGCAGGTTAGGGCCTAAGCGTTGCAGGGCTGGTATTTCAACAGCGACTCCTCGCAATCTGGCGACCACGATTCCCAGTCTCCCAGCTATCCTACACAAGCAACACCCAAACGCAATGACAGACTACAGTAAAGCTCCACGGGGTCTTTTTGTCCTGCTGCGGGTAGTACGCATTTTTACGCACACTTCAATTTCGCCGGGTCCCCTGCTGAGACAGTGCTCCACTCGTTAAGCCTTTCGTGCGGGTCGGAACTTACCCGACAAGGAATTTCGCTACCTTAGGACCGTTATAGTTACGGCCGCCGTTCACCGGGGCTTCAGTTCAGTGCTTGCACACGTCTCCTTAACCTTCCGGCACTGGGCAGGCTTCAGCCCCTATACGTCGCCTTGCGGCTTCGCAGAGACCTGTGTTTTTGGTAAACAGTCGGCAGAGCCTTTTCACTGCGACCAGCTCGCGCTGGCGTCCCTTCTCCCAAAGTTACGGGACTATTTTGCCTAATTCCTTAGCAGAGGTTCTCCCGTTCGCCTTAGTATTCTCAACCCGTCTACCTGTGTCGGTTTGCGGTACGGTTGATTACACTTACAGATGCAGCTTTTCTTGGACCTCCCGCCAGCTACGCACAATCCACTCAGTGCTTCACCTTTGTTCAGCCGATACATCCAACATGCAACCAGTTCAGGAATATTAACCTGATGTCCATCGGCTACGCCTCTCGGCCTCACCTTAGGTCCGACTAACCCGACGCGGACTGACCTTCCGTCGGAAACCTTAGACTTTCGGCGAATATGGTTCTCACATATTTCTCGCTACTCATGCCAGCATTCGCACTTCTGACCACTCCAACAAGTCTCACAACCTGCCTTCTCCGCTGTCAGAACGCTCCCCTACCATTCTTTCGAATCCCGCGCTTCGGTGCTACACTTGAGCCCCGTTACATTGTCTGCGCAACTGCGTTTGACTAGTGAGCTGTTACGCACTCTTTAAAGGATGGCTGCTTCTAAGCCAACCTCCTAGCTGTCTCGACACAATCACATCATTTTCCACTTAGTGTAGACTTGGGGACCTTAGCGGGGGGTCTGGGTTGTTTCCCTCTCGACAATGAAACTCATCTCACACTGTCCAACTGCTGTGCTAAATATGCTGGTATTCGGAGTTTGATTGGGTTCGGTAAGCTATACGCCCCCTAGCCCAGTCAGTGCTCTACCTCCAGCACTCATCACACAACGCTAGCCCTAAAGCTATTTCGGGGAGAACAAGCTATCTCCGAGTTCGTTTGGCATTTCACCTCTAACCACAGGTCATCCCCCAATTTTGCAACATTGGTGGGTTCGGCCCTCCCGTGCGTGTTACCGCACTTTCAGCCTGCCCATGGTTAGCTCACACGGTTTCGTGTCCAATACATGCCACTCAGTCGCCCTTTTCAGACTCGCTTTCGCTCCGCCTTCGGATGTCTCTTCCTTAAGCTTGCCACATGCATTGACTCGCTGGCTCATTCTCCTAAAGGCACGCCGTCAGGACATGATGTCCCTCCGACCGGTTGTAAGCACACGGTTTCAGGTTCTTTTCACTCCCCTCGCCGGGGTTCTTTTCACCTTTCCCTCACGGTACTTTTGCGCTATCGGTCGTCAAGTGTATTTAGCCTTAGACAGTGGTCTGCCTATCTTCACACAGAATTAGCGTGCTCCGTGTTACTCGTAAACCCTCTTCGCTCACACATACGGGACTCTCACCCTCTTCGGTAGACCTTCCCAGATCTTTCTGCTTCTGCTTTTTTGAGGGGGGCTGATCGGCTTTCGCTCGCCACTACTCGCCGAATATTTTCTTTTCCTCTGGGTACTTAGATGTTTCAGTTCCCCAGGTTCCCTTCCATAAATGGATGACGGGGTATGACCCCCGACGGGTTTCCCCATTCGGACACCCACGACTCTTGCGGTTATACACACCTCATCGTGGCTTTTCGCAGTGTATCACGTCCTTCGTCGGCACTTGACGCCAAGGCATTCACCATGCGCCCTTTGTCGCTTTCTAAACCAGCGGTTTGATACGGAGATGCTGACACTCTCGCATTTGTTCTTCGTTTCTTCAAACCTCAGAAATTGAAGTCGTATCGCGTACTATTCGATACTTCTCTTCTATTTTTCGCATTGGTTATTTTGATTATTCATCTGGTAAGCT
>JBCCSC010000049.1:0-46093 GCA_039200705.1 Chloroflexota bacterium | reverse complement strand
TCTAAGTACACATCCTCACGCTTGATTAAATGAATTTCTCCTTTATCTTGAAATCGAATTAACTCTGATTGAATTTTTTCATTATTCAGATCGAAACCATATTCTTTGAGTAGCCGAGCCAATTTACTCTTGCTGACGAATCGTGTACTTCTATCTATATCAACTTTGTAGTAGAGGGTATTCATTACCTCACTAATTCTATATGGGAATATCATAGGCATAAGTATGTTCTGCGTCTAAACTGACTAGCTAACGCGCTGAAATGCTGACTAGCCATCCTATTCAACTTCCTTCAAGCCTGACTCATGCACATGCAACCACGCGAGGTCATTCGGCTTACTACTGTCCTCAAGGAAAGTGACCGTACTCGTCCGTTTGGTCGTCACATCGTTAAGTGTCTGCCATTCTTCGTAAGTGACAATCAGCACCTCATGGATATGCTGACGAAGTTGCACATTTTCAATCCAAATATGGCAATTATTATGCTGACCATAGCCATCACGCACCGCATCAATAATCGCAGTTCTGCTGAGATGATTGCCATTGGAAAAAACAATTGTGAAACCATCAGCAAGGCATGTTGCAAAGCGCGTGATGTCTGTCTTCTGGATTAAACCCAAGAAATAATCTTGGAAAAATTGATGGAGGTCGCGGATTTCGCGTTCGTAATTCTGCATAGCGTCATTGTCCTAGTGGCGAGGCATCAAATTGAACTAAATAGCCTTCGTAATCATATTCATAAGTGATTTCGATAGGATTACAGCACACTTCGCAATCTTCCACATATGATTGCCGACGTACCGAACGGTCAAGTAGCATCGAAATTGTCTCCCAGCAATAGGGACACATAAACTCATGTTCATTGATTTCTTCATCCATCCACATCACAAGCACCTGTAAACATCTACACTTACCGATAATGATTTTGATTATACTAGATAGTGACAATCATCAAGCATAATTTATCTGTATCTTTAATGAAGGCATCGAACCGTATGAATCTCAATCAATGGTGGGACTGTGTGCATCCACTCGCTGTTGAACTGGAAAAATGTATCGTCACTGCACCGAGTGACTTACCAGAATATCACATCGCCTCAATTCGTGAAGGTCTGCCTGACTTGCTACAAGCGATTGAGAGTTTTGACTGTCCTGACGATGCACGAATCCTGCGAGATTGTCTTGTGCGGTCTGTGACCTACTTACAGCATGTTTATCAAGCCCTAGAGAATGATGACGAGTCAGAAGTCGAGTTCTACTATGGCAATGCCCTCACACAAATCGCCCAGCTACACTATCATTTGGTGCAAGTGGGATTTGCTACTTAGTAGCTTACTTCCGCAGTTGGCATTTTCTCGTATTCATCAATGATTCGCTGATAATGTTCTATCACCTCATCCATCATGTGCCCCCATGTTTGCGTTTCCGCAAAATGTCGCCCATTACGTCCCATCTGTTGCATCGTCTCGCGTGATGTACTGATACGCTTCACACCCTCAATGATGGCTTGTGTATCACCGACATCAAATGTGTATCCATTGTAGCTTTCCTTAACCACATCAGGGATACCACCCACACGCGATGCGACTACAGGTAAGCCTGCTGCCATCGCTTCAACAACCACCAATCCGAATGTTTCCAATGAACTAGGGAAAACGAAAATATTGCCACTGGCGTAGGCTTTCGAGAGTGTTTCGCCACTGATATGCCCTGTGAAGACTGTTTTCGTGCCAGCGAACATCTCTCGTAATTCGTCACTGTAAGGACCATCCCCGACCAATGCTAAACGGACATCAGGTAAGGCTTGCATCAATGGCAATAAATCATGGATATGTTTTTCTTTACTCAGCCGTCCCACATAGAGCAAGAGCGTATCATCAGGATTGCCATCTGTTAGAACGTCGCGCATCTCAGCATCGTAAAAATTGGGATGAAAGCGGTCAATATCCACACCACGCTTCCAAAGCCCGACATCCTTGATGCCCAAATTGAGCATATCCGATTGAACTTGTTTGCTCGGTGCGAGCGTATAATCACCCCAATTGAAGACCATGCGCGTCATCGTATCAGCGATATTTTCCATGAAGCCCAAATTGATAGGACCATAATTCATGTGTCGTGCCAGACGTGCAAAATCAAGATGAAACGAAATCAGGGTTGGAATATCAAGTCGTTTTGCCATCGCCAAACCAGGTAAACCAACGGTCACAGGATGGAAGAAGTGCGCTACATCAGGGTCAAACGCCTGTAATTCACGATAAACTCGTAACGAAGGACCTGTGAATTTCACTTCGGGATACCACGGCAGAGGAATGCCTTCCAGCGCAATGACTTTGCAACCATTATATTCATCGACACGACGTGTACTATCCTCAGATAAATTGGGGCTGACAATCAACACCTCATGTCCATTCTCGCACAAATGGTCAACCAATAGACAGATAACACGCACAATGCCATCCATCTTGGGCAAAAATGTTTCAGTGAAGATTGCTATTTTCATTCTGATGTCTCAGCTTTTGATTAATTTTCTAAACTCGCTGAGATTGTAACCTTACGCAATAGCAAGTCAATGGCAAATCACCTGTTTCAAATAGGGTTTTAATGGCTGTCATTACGATGTACACTGCACACTAAGATAGATTAGATTGAGAAGAGGATAAAATGTCCGATTTAAGACACTCCACAAAAGATAAAGGTGATTTAGCACTTATCAAAGTCATCGCTGATTTACGACAGCATGGTATTTTGTGTTGTTTACCCTTATCGGAACACTTGCCCTTTGATTTAGTCGCTGTCATGCCTGATATGAAAACGCTGATTCGTGTTCAGGTGAAATATCGAAGTGCAGTAAAGTCTGGGTTTGTCAAAGTTGAATTCCGAAGTAATTATTATGATTCTCAAAAAATCTACTCAAAGCCTGTCGATTTTACTGAGATAGATGCTTACGCGATTTATATTCCAGATGTGGATGAAGTCTGTTATTTTCGAGTTGATGCGTTGCATAAAGATGCAAGCACCCTAACACTTCGCTTTGAACCGCCTAAAAATAATCAACGCAAGGGAGTCAATTTAGTCGAAGATTTCGCTGACCCGCGTCTTATAGCACGACAACTGCGAATTCACTCAGTAAATCTTGCGTGTCGTCAACGAACGATGCAAGATGAATTAGCATTGTCTCGTTTTATAGTCTATTTGCAAGAGCACAATCAATATCCACTCTTGTCAAATTCGATGTATACACCATTTGACCTAATTACCGTTGAGTCAGATATGCAAACGATGACCAGATATAGTGTTTTTAACGAGTCAATGCGTCCTCAAATTCATGTCGATAAACTCGTTCAATTTACTGAGGATATGGAGATACCTCTAATCCTCGAAAATAGAGCAATTAAGTAACACATGAGTCTTGTACAAACCTTTACATCTTGTCTCTTGATTATCCCTTTAGGATTTGTATAATTCTGAATACTTCAGGCTCCGTAGCTCAGTTGGCAGAGCACCTGACTTTTAATCAGAGTGTCGTAGGTTCGAGTCCTACCGGAGTCACAGATTAAACCTCATGCAATGTGCATGGGGTTTTTTGCTATCTCCTCACACTAAGTCATGCTATATCAACACATTGACACACTTAAATCGAATACAATATGAGCAAATACGTCAATAAATTAGGACTATATATGCCAATGCTAGATAAGATGATAGTTTGTTGCTTGACTAGTCTGCTGTTAGTTGGATGCTCAGGTATTAATAGCGATAGTGATGTTACTATATCAGAAACCGTATCGCTCAATTGGATATTAGGTGAGGACGAATTACTCGCATATGCAACAACCATGGAATCAATTCAAGATGCCGATGCACAATCAGATACCGAGACATTGCTCACTATGGATGAAGGCTCATTATCAGACCTGCTACCAGATATTCCTATACCTGCGTCAAATGCTTACACGTCAATCTTAAATTTGAACGAGCAAGGCAATATCAACATTAGAATGATTCTTGATGAAGTTACCTATGCCGAAGAAGATGAAGAATTAGCGGACGAAAATCCATTTACATCACTACTAGGGCAAATGGAAGGAACTGTTCAATTACGAGGTGTCGTACAACCTGATGGAGCAATCGCCTCATTTTATAACCAAAGCCGACAACGAAATCTTGTTGCGATGTTCTTTGAATTGCCCACAAGCCCTGTTCAAATTGGAGATACATGGCAACTAGACTTCAACTGTATCAGTATGGGATTAGGATTCATCCCCGACACTGCGGATAAAATTAACGAAGTGACACTCACCGACATCACACAAACGGCTGAGGGTGAACGTGTTGCAGTCATTGACTACAGGCTCATAGAAACTGTTGAAGGAATTATGGATCCATCTTTCGCTTTGTCAGATGATAGTGAAGAGATACCCGTCTCAATGGAATGTTACTATATTGCGCGTGGACATTTCCTCATAGATGAAGGGCGTTGGCAACAACTTATTGGTGAATTTGCAGTCATTTCTGATGGTGGATTCATGACGAGTTCAAATGTACAGCGCGTAGCACTGATGCCACTTGCTGATTTTCCAGATGAATATCGAGACTTACCATAGGTAAGTATCACACTCACAAGTTGAAACCTCATGCTATGTGCATGGGGTTTTTGCGTTTAGAAATAAGTTTACATCCTCGATTTTTGTCTTTTTACATCCAAAATGTTGACATATGTATTATCAATAAATAAGCTATGGCTTACATTTTATTAATGTTTGTAATTTATAACAATTCTTATGCCTATTCATTGTAATAAAACGTTATAATTTGTCGTATTAATCTTTATAAACTTGGATACATCATATGATCTTACGCAACATGCTTATTGGCTTTGTCTTAATCACATTGCTTGGTGCAGGACAAGCTGCCATTTACAATCAGTTAGCAAGTCAATCAACGACGGAATTTGAACAAATCGCTGATGAAACAGCACCTACTATCATCCTTGCCGAAGGGATGCTTGCCAATGCACAAAAGATGCTGGGTGAAGCGGTCTCCGTTGGCTTACTCGTTTCTATCTCCGAAGAACCTGTCGAGCTTGAGCTAGACGAAATTCGTGCAGGAACATTCGAAGTTGAAGAGGAGGATGAAGACGAAGAAGAGGAAGGTGAAGAAGGAGCTGGCGAAGAAGCTCTGGAAGAAGCCATTGAACTTGTAGAAAGTTTCTTTGCTCTCAATCAACAAATTGAAGAATATGCCACGCTAACAGGCAACGATACAGAAGTTTTATCAACTGCTGCTGAAGATATTCTCAATGTTGGCTTTGCCCTCATCGAAGCATCACTAGAAGGCGAAGCAGATGAGAGTGTTGAATTAAAAGAAGAGCTAGAAGATACAGAAGATACCTTTGAAGCACTCATCAACGATATTGTTGCAAGCGAAGAAGCATCTCTCCAACAATTGACCACAGCAGCATCTGACCGTGCGCGCAATACTCGCAATATCGCCGTCGGCATCACACTGGGGTCATTCTTGTTGGCGATTGCAATTGCTACCTTCATCGGTAATTCGATTAGTACACCATTGAATCGTATTCAAGCAACAGCAGACGAAATTGGACGCGGTAACTTTGATACAAAAGTCACCATCGATTCTGAAGGTGTGATTGGTAGCTTACAAACTGCTATGCAAACGATGATTGCTGGGCTTAAAATTCGGGATGCTCAAATCAAGCTAGCAAACGAAGATTTGCAAGAACAAATTGTAAAAGCAGAAGCATCACGCCTTGAAGCGGAACGCGCCAACGAAGTGAAAACAACCTTCCTTGCGAGTATGTCGCATGAATTGCGAACACCACTGAATTCGGTGATTAACTTCTCCAAATTTGTTGCACGCGGACAAATGGGCGAGGTCAATGAAAAACAAGAACAAGCACTCAATAAGGTCATTAACAGTGGTAATCATCTACTGGGCTTAATTAACGATGTTCTCGATATTTCAAAGATTGAATCAGGGTCACTTACCCTCTTTGTCGAAGATAATATCGATGTCTCAGCTTTGCTAAAATCATCCGTTGAAACCATTCAACCTATCGTCGATGAAAAATCTATTGACTTGACCCTCACCCTTGATGACTCCTTACAACCTATTGTTGGGGATCGCAAACGTGTCAAACAAATTTTCCTCAATCTGCTATCGAACGCGGCAAAATTCACAGACGAGGGGTCAATTGTCATTGAAGCAAAACAACAAGCCTCGGATATTCTGGTGTCTATCAAAGATACAGGGCAGGGCATCGCTGAAAAAGACCACGAGGCAATCTTTGAATCGTTCAAACAATCTAAAGAAGGCTTACGTCAAGGGGATGGTACTGGACTCGGTTTACCAATCAGCAAACAGTTAGCTGAGGCTCATGGCGGTAAATTATGGCTTGAAAGCACAGTGGGTGAGGGCACAACCTTCTATGTCTTATTGCCACAAAAAGCCGATATACTACTGCCATTACTTCATACAGAAGCTGAGGCATAATGCCGATGTCTCAACCTGTTATTCTTTATGTTGAAGATAATCCCGAAAGTCGTGAAATTCTACAATTTGTGGTCGAAGTAATCATGGGTTTTGAACAACTCACAGTCTTTGAAGATAGTACTGATTTCGAAGCTAAAGTTGCAACCTTAGACCCTACACCGACCATCATCTTGCTTGATATTCACATGACACCCTACACAGGGTTCGAGATGTTGAAAATGGTGCGTGCTGACACTAAGTATCAAGATATACCCGTGATTGCACTCACTGCTAGTGTCATGAGCGAAGAAGTCAAAGAGTTGAAAGACGCTGGTTTCGATGGCGTGATTGCGAAACCACTCGATGTAGATCGTTTTCCGAATCATTTGGAAGCGATTACGAAAGGGGAAAAATTATGGAACATAACCGATTAGGGGTCAAAATGGTAGCTTTGGCAGGTAAACGCATCTTCGTCATCGAAGATAATCCTGAAAACCGTATCATCACACAAATTACACTGGGTGGTAAAGGAGCTTTCCTCAACTTCGATTATTATGGTCGTAATGTCGTGTCAAAGTTGCGTGCATTCCAACCTGTTGACCTAATTATCTTAGACTTAATGCTATCTTTGGGGTCTTCGGGGTTTAATGTAATAACAGAGATTCGTGCAACAGAAGAATTCAAAGAAACGCCGATTGTTGCCGTATCTGCCAGTGATCCATCCTCAGCCATCCCATTGTGCCGTCAGCATGGGTTTGATGGATTCATTGCAAAGCCAATCACAGATGATTTCCCTAATCAAATTAAGCAGATTATTGAAGGTGAAAGCATCTGGGACACAGGAAATTAAATAAGTTATAGAGGGGAAAGATTGTGAGTCATGTTCTAATTGTTGATGATAATCCTGATAATGTTGCTGTCATGGCACAGATGTTAACCATGCAAGGGATTCCTCATACAACCTTGCTTGACCCAACCCAAGTCACAGGCTTTCTTGAGCAAAATAAGATGATTGACCTTATTTTCCTCGATTTAGAAATGCCAAAATTAAATGGGTATCAAGTTCTGGAAAGTATCAAGAGCAATTCCAAACTCAGTCACATTCTTGTCGTTGCTCACACAGTTCACACTGCCGAAATTCAAACGGCGCGTGCATCAGGCTTTGATGGTTTCTTGGCTAAACCACTCAACATTGATGAGTTTCAAAGCCAGTTAGAGGCAATCTTAGCAGGGCAAGCTATCTGGGTGAGCTAAGAGTTGACTAATACTCTACAGTTTATCAACCTCATGCAAAGTGCATGGGGTTTTGTTGCTACCTTCACCTCTCAAAAATTCATTCGATACTCATAAAAAACTCGTAAGTAATATCAGTGACATATTTGCACAAGTTTTTCGACATTTTTGATGTCTAGTTTGTTAAATGACATAACAAACAGGAGGAAACACATGCAAAGCCAATCGATATTACTTGTTCCACTCAAATCGGATAAAGCACAATCTGTGAATGAAACTGTCGACCATATTGTTGTCGTTCTATCTGGTCATCGCGCTGATGAAGTTGTATTACCGAGTGCATTAGCACTAGCACGCGAGACAAATGCACAGATTATCCTAATTCGCTTGCATCGTTCAACTGCCGAATCGTATCGGAGTGAGTTAGTTCTGGCACATCAGCAATCCATTTTGTCCGATAGCCTGAGTCAAGCACAATCTGAACTTAAAGCAATTCATAATAAATTGCTGAAGCAATATCCAAAGGTGCATTCTTACCTTCATGTTGGGGATAACAAGACAATTGCCTTAAACTCACTCATTGACAATTGGGGACATCCCTACATCATTTTCCCAGAAGCAAACAAGAAATTGTTATACAAAATTCGTGCACTTAACATCGTACCAAAAATGAATACCATAACTTTTCCTGCCGAAAATGAATTCTACGAAGTTTTTCATTATGCCATGCAAGTGAAATGCTGGATTAAACGCTTGCTGAATATGCTAAAATCTCGCACCAAGATTTTTGCTTTTATCAGAGGGTGATATACTAACCTTCAATACATAGACCTCATGCAATGTGCATGGGGTTTTTGCTTACACATGACTACCCAGCCGCTTGTTGCTGACGATAGATGCGATGCAAATACCAGCCCAAGAAAACCAGCAAGGCAGGGAAGTCTGCATCTTCATCAAAGGTTAAATCAGCACGCGCACGGAAAAATCCACCTGTGTCGAAACCAATCACAGGGTTATCATCACCATCTTCGCCTTCTAACCATGCCCATTTGTTGCCCCAAAAACTCAGCGATTTCCAACGGAAGGTACGTCCATCAGGCAGTGTCAACTGTCCGCCACTAGTCATCCCTCTGTAGTGAAATGTCGTCATCAGGTCGCCCGTCCCAGCCGAGTAAATCTCAATGCGCCGACTGAGAATGCCTTTAGGTTCAAACACCCAACGATTACCAGGGGCATTCACTAGATACGTGCCTTTCCACCATTTCTCTTTTTCGATTGTGGCGATGACCTCATCTTGCTCATTGCGTAACTCTTGCCGAGATGTCAATGAATTTGCTTCGACCCAGTGTAATTCTTGCAGATTCAAATCGTTGAAGGCTTTCATCGTTGTGACCTCTCTATAACAAACGAGTTAATCTAATCATAAGCTATTTAGATAAGTCCATATCCCCTAATAATGAGGCTTGGTAACCTGTCCATTATCAGTGTGAATATGCTAAACTCTAATCAAGATTAGCAAGACTAATGGTATCTAGTGTTTGCTGATAGTTTGTTGCTTGGTCTCGTGCGGATACTGTCAAGTTTTTAAGCTCATCAATCTCAATCGTTACCTCAATTTGAGGAATGCCACGCGGAGCAGGTGGAATGTTATCTAAAGTAAAAGTTCCAAGTAACATATTATCAGATGCCATAGCACTGTTACCGTAACATAACTTGATTTCAACAGATTTTTGATTGTCAGATGCTGTTGAATATATCTGGGTGACTGATGTTGGTAATGCGGTCATCGGTGGGAACATTTGTGTTGCAACTCCGCCCAGTGTCTCAATAGAGATAGCATTTTTGACGTAGTCTGAAAACTGACTAGTCAACCTTACTGTTACGTAATGATCGTGTCGTCCATTATTTGTACCATCTTGCCTAACCTTCGGAAATCCTTTACCACCTAAACGGAAGATACGACCGCTCGGTGTATTTTTCGGAATTTTTAAAGTGATTATATTATCTATTGTCTCAACATTTACTTTGCCACCATTTTTCGCCAATGTGTCATTAATAACAACTACTGATCTAATGTGACCGTCTTTATCAAGAGACAATGTTGGGTGGGATTGAATTCGCGGTGTAACCATAACATCACCCTTATTGCCATCACGATCTTGATGACCTAATCCTTGTAATCTAACTTTTGTTTCATGCAGAACTCCTGCAGGTATTTTTACAGAAGTAAATGTTGATTCTATAGTTTTTCCCTTGCCTTCACAGGTCTTGCAATAGGGTTCAGTAGGTATACTCCCTGTTCCCTCACACGTATCACAGGATTCTGCTCTTACTATATTCCCAACAAATGTTTGCCTTACGCGTCTAACCTCGCCTGAACCTTTACAGTTTGAACATTTATTCAGTGTTTTCTTATGCTTGTTTCCTGTTCCTTTGCATTGCTCACATTGTTCATAACGGTTAAATTTGATTTCGACTTCTTTTCCTGCATAGGCTTCTTGCATACTTAGTACAACGGGTACTGTGATAGGAGATAATCCTGATTTTCTGTGTTGCTGTTTTCCTCCTATAAATGACTTAAAAATATCTTCAAAAATATCTTCAAAATTCCCCTTTCCTTTAGTTTGTGGTGTTTTCTGGTCTTCCCATTCAGCATCTTCAATGTTTTTCCCCTGCTCGGTAGTATTACAACTAGTATGCCTCTGTTGCTCTGGTTCAGGTTTGTTTGTAGAAGTTGAAGATACTGACTCAGGTTTTTCTTTGAGAGTATTTTGCTCGACCCTAATCTGTGAGCTCAAATTTTTCGGATCGAAAAATTGTGTAAATGGCTTTGGAAATTTTTCAGAATACACTGCCCAGAGACCACGAACCTTATACCTAACACTTTCCCGTTGTTCGAGAAGCATAATTTGTTCATATTCACGTATTAGAATGATCCATTGGTGTGCATCCTCACCAAATAATGGATCGCTCCAGTTGACTAACCTGCGGAACAATTTTTCTGCCATATCAAATTCCATGCGATGGGCATAATCCACAGCTTTATCATAAATGAGTGTTGTATCGTTCATCTGGTCGTCTACATGGCGCGGATCGGGTGGCTCTGGCGCGTAATAATCAGGAAAATTCATTATTTGAATATGTTGATATGCTCTATACAGCTCATCATGAAATTTTAATCCCTCATAGAACAAAAATTGCAAACGGCTATCTCGCAACTCGTGTGGCACATCTTTCCAGTAAGTAATATCATTTTTGGCTGTGTTCGAGTTATAGATGTACTCATCTTCTAGAACGATTGGAATAATCGGACGATTACGCTTGTAAGCGTAACTCAATTCAGCACGGCAATTGATATTTTTAACTGAATCACGAGAAATCATAAAAATGAAGATGTCACAGTCAATAATGCCTTGTACAATCGCTTTCCACCAATCTTGCCCTACTGGAATACTATGTTTATCCTGCCACACTTCATATAATCGTTGATTATTGTTATCCTCAATTTTTTCAAGATAATTAACAATTTTATCAACTTTTGCAGAATCTAAGCTACGATAACTAATAAAAAGTTTTGTAACCATAATGATAAGTTTGACCAAAAATCAAGATTGGAATGTAATGATATGATTATAACAAAATTCAGTGATTTCACACCTTAAAGTTTGTCGTATCTGTCATCTTATAGCTATTAACCTTTCTGATTCCAACAAATCCTCAAACACGCGCACTGTATGCTCAGGTGAATAATTAGCAAGTGTATCTTGCATCTTGGCAACATTCTCATGATACAGTGGATTATTCAGCAGTTGTTCGATGTAGCCTCTAATTGTCTCTGGACTATCAGTATCGCGCTGCCCGACAATTCCCAGTCGATGATAATGAATTCGTGCACCTTCACCAAGCTGGTCGTTAACAGGGAAAGGATAGGATAGCATCGGTACACCATGATAGAGACTTTCCATGATTGTGCCCAACCCTGCGTGCATCACGATAGCATCGGCAACCTGTAAGATACGCAATTGGTCAACCCATGAAAAAATATGTACATGCTCAGGAATATCGTTATACGTATCATCACGCCGTGCCCCCATGCTGATAATTACTATCCAATCAGGACGATGCTTGACTGCTTCAAGTAAGCGTTCGATAAAATTGCTATCATCTCCTGCAAAGAGTGAGCCAAAGGCACAATAAATTACTCTTTGCTGTGATGTATCATCTATTAACTGGAATATACGCTCTAATTTTTGAGCCTCTGCCTCGTCACGCCCTATGTTCAAACGATTATGATTCACTAGTGCGCCTAAATGTTTGACATTCTTGCGTAGTGTGTGTGGGAAATCAAATTCCAGTGCATATAAAGAGAGAAGAGGCAGTCGTGTAAAAGTGACAGGGTTCATCCAATGAAAAATACTGACTTCTCGCCGAAAGTCAAAGCCGACTTGTTTTGCGAGATGACGCAATATCGACAAGCGATACAAACCAGCATTACTCAGAAAATAGCGTATTTCACCTCGGATACGTTGCAGATTATATCGCCACCATGCCACAGAAATTCCAAATGCTGTTCCCTGCCAACCCTCATCAGGCACAATTGCTAGGTGAAGTGGCGGTAGCTTTCGTCCCCTATAAATTGATGGGAAATAAGCGAGTGTTGCCAATGGTACATCTAACTGGCTCAGCCCAATGACATGCGTTGCGATTTCCGCTTCCACCACGATTAAATCAGGCTGTGCTTGCTCGATTAATGCAATACTTTCATCTAAATTTAATGCCTGAACAGCTTCGTAACGTCGTTGATGAAAGTCACGCCATTTTTGGAGATAAGTCCGCTTGTCTGAAATAGTTTCAGGAGCAGGCAGTTGAATATAAGGGATATGGTAGGGTTCAATTTGTGTGCGTTGCTGGCGCGGACTAGCTATCGTTACCTTATGCCCTGCACGCTGCAAACGCTGAGTCAAC
Organism: Chloroflexota bacterium; assembly: GCA_039200705.1. Lineage (GTDB taxonomy): Bacteria > Chloroflexota > Anaerolineae > Aggregatilineales > Phototrophicaceae > JAUZRW01. The sequence continues at coordinate 33,400 of JBCCSC010000049.1, read as the reverse complement.
TCGATAACTGCATTGCGAACACTCACCAAATCGTTAATCACAAAGATAATATGCCCCATAACAGTTCACTTCCCTGATTGAGTCAAGTCCGTGACATTATAGCGAGATTGTTCTGTGTGACTATCCTAGCTTGATATTGAATGACTGAATTGACCTAATGGCATCAGCTTTTGTATTTTTGAAGATATACACATCAACAAAAGCGTAGCGTTCACCATTATCCAGCACAAAATGCCCACTAGCAGACGCTTCTTTACCATGTGTGATGAGATGCTCAATGGTTAGCTCTACTGTCTTGTTTGGGTTCGGATTACCCACAGCTTTTGAGAATGCCTCTTTACCTTCAATGCGTCCCTCTCCGACAATTTCCCACACAATGTCATCGGTGACACTGTCAATGATAAACCGACTATTGCCTTCTGCGAATGCCACTAAAAAATCGCGCAAGAAACCTTTACTCGGTGAATGTCCGAGTGATGCTTCGACTGTTACTTTAACCATAGGATAGTCCTTCATATTTTGCAGTTTTTTTGCACACATAGTATAAACGCAGTCTATCACACCTACAGAGGAACACACCATGCAAGCAGACCGTTTTTTCTCGCCTGACCCTGCCCAGAAGACAATCGCGCAAGCACTCTATGATGCGATTAAAGCGTTGCCCATCATCAGCCCACATGGACATGTTGACCCCCGTCTATTTGTAGAAGATACTTACGATTGGGGTAGCCCTGTCGATTTGCTGATTATCCCCGACCACTATGTGTTCCGTATGTTGTATTCGCAGGGTATCAAATTAGAGGATTTAGGAATTCCGCGTTTGGATGGCACACCTGTCGAACGTGACCATCGCAAAATCTGGCAAACTTTCGCTGACCATTTTTATCTCTTTCGAGGGACACCAACAGGCATCTGGTTACGGCATGAATTTGAAGAGGTTTTTGGTATCACCGAAAAACTCACTAGTGACAATGCCCAAGCCATCTACGACACCATCGACCAAAAATTACAATCACCAGAGTACACCCCACGCAAATTGTACGAACGCTTCAACATCGAAACACTATGCACAACAGATTATGCCACCTCATCCCTAGAGTATCACCAACAGATTCGTGACTCAGGCTGGGATGGTGATATTCGCCCAACATTTCGCCCTGATGGCATTGTGCAAGTGAATCGTCCTGATTGGCGCGATAACATCAACAAGCTAAGTGACCTAACAGGCATTGATATTGTGGATTACAAAACTTACATCCGCGCTATCGAAACCCGACGCGACCAATTCCGTGCGTTAGGAGCAGTCGCTACTGACCATGATGTGTCCTCCCGAGAATTTTACAGATGGTCAAACGAAGGAATGGAAAGAATATTTGCAAACGCACTCCAGAATTCTAGTAACTTAGATAGTCAAGAAACGATTTTCATAGCACACACCTATATGGAACTTGCTCGGATGAGTGCCGAAGATGGGATGGTCATGCAGTTGCATATAGGCTCACATCGCAATCACAATCAGCCTCTATTTGATAAGTTTGGGCGCGATGTAGGCGCAGATATTCCATCGGGTAACCAGCTGTTGACCCTGAAATCCAATTTTCTCCTGAATGAGTACGGCAACGACCCTAATTTCCGCCTGATTGTCTTCACATTAGATGAAAGCACCTACAGCCGAGAACTTGCGCCTCTCGCAGGTCATTATCCCGCGATGTTACTCGGACCCCCTTGGTGGTTTCATGATAGCCTCAATGGGATGCGTCGCTATTTTGACCGCGTGATGGAAACAGCAGGCATCTATAATACAGCAGGCTTCAACGACGATACCCGTGCTTTTCCGAGTATCCCTGCCCGTCATGATGTCTGGCGACGTGCGAGTGCTGATTGGTTAGCGGGCTTAGTGATTCGTAGCATCATTGATGAAGACGACGCACACGCAATGGCATACGACCTCGCCTATAATCTTGCCAAACGTGCCTATCGTTTGTAATGAACTTCTATGATGTAATGGAAAAAGTGTAGGGTGGGATCGGCGTACCCCACCGCTTTTGAGGCGAACACATACGCTGATGTGTCTCTACGGATGACAGTTTTGGCATTAAAACTGCCGAACAGATTTACGATTTTTCAAAGGCAGGGAAAATAGTCATCGTCTTTATGTCATCTGACCATTGGCTATCCAATACATCGCGCAAGGCTTTTAGCGATTGTGTCACAGCAGGATAAGGCTCACAAAACAGTGGATTGTTGAGATAAAGATCTAAACCCGCCCACACACGCTGATGCCGAGTCATCAAGTGACGCGGACGGTCTTGCTTTTCCAGATAGCGACTCATCATCCAAATGAGGAGGGCAATCGCTGACCCTGCATAATCTGATTGATACTGTCCTACATCAGGCATCAGCGTGTGCATCGTCTCAAAATAGGCTTTCTCAGCCTCAGCTTGCACATCTATCGGAATCACACTGCCATTCAAACATGAGACATGCGACAAGCGAAAATACACTGCTGACAAAAATACATTACGATAGCCACCCATCTCAAAATCATAGAAGCGTGTTTTATTATCTTGATACGCCACGTTGCTCGGACAAACATCACCGCGCGTATACGCACGAATCGCATCAGGATTGTGCAAACGAATGGCAATGTCTTCTAGTTCTTCATCTAAATTTTGAGGAACATCCACACCAAATCGCGCTAACATCGCTCGAAACCACTGGAAATGTGTATCGAATTGGTCTTTTTCAACGAGGCGTTGTGTCTCAGGGAATTGCTGACGTACTGCGAGATACTTCGCTTCATGATGTGCCGTGATGCGATGCAAATCTCCCATCTGACGCGCATGAGCAACAAGAGCCGTTCGCGCCACTTGAGCATCATCACCCTCTAAAATCAGGGATAGCGCATGACGATTCCGAACATCGCCTAAGTCTTCCATCACTAATACTTCTAGTGACCTGTCACCACCGTAGAGTCTAGGTACTAAATTGTCTAAGTCAGGGAATTGATTCAGAAATTGCAAACTCGCCCACTCATGGAAGATATGCCCGTGACCAATTTTTGAGATTTTGACTATCACCGTTTCAGGCAGATAACTTGCACCTGTCATGCTATATCGCCAAATACGATTCCGTCCCCAATCGTCGGGAAGCACTTTTTCAGTCAATGAGATTGTTAAATTATCGTCTGCGAAAGCTTCGTTAAAAATAGCTTGTAAAGTGTTTGAAATTTCTGTTTCTAATGACATTAATTTCTATTAGTGTATCCTCAATTTTCAAAAAACATATTCTCGTTTAAAATATTTTAATATCCTATTACTAATAAGAGGTTATAAGATGGATAATTTAAGTCAAGCATCTCTTGACTGGACTTTAACACACATTGAAAAATTTGGTGATACTGACATATTCCCAATTCCATTCGAATACAAAGCAATAAGACATACGTGGAATGAAATTCGCAAACAATTAGTAGAAGTTAACTTAGAAAATTATTCATCTAACCCATTTCGACAATTTCTAATGCCTAAACCTAATGGTGGTTTTCGAGTTGCAATTCAATTAAGTCCTATAGATACCTTAATTTACACAGCTATGGTATATGAAGCGGCAGAACTAATTGAAGATTCGAGGATTAATGTAAGTGAAAAAGTTGCTTGTTCCTACAGAGTTAAACTCGATGCTAAAGGGCAATTATTTAGTAATCAAAGTGGATGGAAAGATTTTCACGAGAAGTCAGAAACTTATTCTTCCCAAGCTGATCTATCCTTTGTGGTCTTGACAGATATTGCAGATTTTTACAATCAAATAAGTCATCACCGTGTTAGGAATGCTCTGGAGATGGCGAATGTATCTTCAAATCGTGCAGCAAACATAGAAAACTTCTTGATGGAGTTAACAGCACGGCAATCACGAGGATTACCAGTAGGACCACTAGCTTCAATCTTACTAGCTGAGGCTACTTTGAACGATGTTGATATGTTTTTACTGCGTAAAGGATATAAATTTACAAGATATGTTGATGATTTTCGTATTTTTTGTAACTCAAAGCGTGAGAGTATACAAGCATTACACGATTTATCTCATTATCTTAATGCTTCACATAAGCTGACACTAGCCTCTGGTAAAACGCGTATTGTTTCCATCGAAGAATTTCGTGAAAAGTACTTACACGATCCTCAGAAGGTTGAGCGACGCAAACAAACAGAAAAAATTTCAGAACATATAAGATATTTGTATAATGCTAGATATAATTCTCACGTTGAATTTGACGAAAAGGAATTGTTAGAAGATCGAGCATTTATAATTGAAAATTTAGTTGATTTATTTGAGGAAGCTATATCAGAATCAGTTATTAGTTTAGGAATTATTCGTTATCTGCTTCGTCGTGCTACAGCTTTAGATACTAATCAGTTGCATGAGAGTATATTAGATAATCTTGATAAATTAACTCCCGCTATGCGTGATGTAGTAGTGTATTTCAATAAGACAGCTAGAGGTAAGGGCAAAAAGAAAATTGGACGTAGATTAATACATTTCATTGAGACTTCTGACTATGCTGGACTTCCTTATGTCCAACTTTGGATTATTAATTTATTAGTTGAAAAGTTTTCCTCTGAGTTCTCTGATGAACTCGGAGTAGTCTGTACAAATCTTGAAAAAACGCTAGGCAAGAGACCACAAGCCTTATTAGCGAAGCAAAATAGATCTTTAGACTGGATGCGAGAGTATCGTGAAGTCTGGCAAAATACACCAGAATGGGATCGCAGAGCTATCATCTGGGCATCTACTGCATTAGGTAATGATGAAAGAAAACACTGGCTTGAACGCGTGAAACGCTCTCAAAATGATTTGGATACGATAATTGCAAAAGCCGCATTGGGTGTTAACTAAATATAATATCAGAAACCAACTACGGTACATTTAATCTCACTTTATCAGTTGTGTGCTAAACTCTAGTCGTAACTAACACTGCTTGCTTGGGTTTTTATTAATAGCACCAAACACAACCACCATTGGAGACTGCTTAATTATGTCGCCTATCCAAATCCTACTCGTCATTATTATGAGCTATTTACTGGGGTCTCTGCCGAATGCCTACCTTGTCACCTTAGTCGTCAAGCGTATCAACATCTTTGAGGTTGGCAGTGGCAACATGGGCGGAACAAATGTTGCGCGTACACTTGGGCTTGGATGGGGTATTTTTACATCGGTGCTGGATTCACTCAAAGGCTTGCTTGCCGTTGCACTCTCACAATATATTGTTGCTGGAACAGTCGTCCTATCACCTGCTGTCGCCACGGGCTTACCCCAAGACCTACTGATACCGTCAATGTTAGCTTCCTTCGCAGCCGTTGCAGGGCATAATTGGTCACTCTTTGCGACATTGCTCTACACCTACTATCAAGGCACATTTGAAATTCGTGGCGGTAAAGGGGCAGCCACTGCCTACGGTTCAATGATTGCACTGCTTCCTTTCGTGCCGAACTTACTCCTGATTGTCGTCGGAGTCATCATTGCCTACGCTACACGCTATGCTTCTCTGAGCGTACTAGTCTGCTTCAGCGTGGCGTTCCTATGGGTGATTGGTTGGGCGGCTCTCTCAGCAGAAATTTCCACACTACACATTGGCTATGTGATTATCTTAGCTGTGCTCATCGTCTGGCGATTCCGCGAAAATATCGAACGTTTACTAGCAGGTAACGAACGCCGTCTCGGTGACCGTGTCCAAACAGAATCGAACGCTTGAGTGTCCAAAGGATAATGCTTTATGACCATCACAGTTCGCTTATTTGGTGCGCTCCGCCAACATCTCCCAGATGAGCAACGAGGCAAAACACAACTCACACTCCCAACGAATGCCACGATTCAAACGGCACTGGATACACTCGCCATTGATGAATTTGTGGTCGTTGCCCTCAATGATGAACAAGCAGCCGACTACGACACATCATTACAAGCAGGGGATACTTTGCTGGTCTTTGAACCCTCCGCAGGGGGCTAAGCTGATACTATCCAACTAATCAAAGCTAAATGTTTACGAACGCTGCGTTCGCCTCTATACTATCGGGCATGGATGCGACACTACAGTATGTACCAATTTTAATCGTGGGCTTTGCGATTTCGCTTGGTTTCACACCCTTATCACGTCAAATTGCGATGTACTTAGGGGTGGTCGATAAACCCAACGAAGCGCGCAAAACACATGTAGGCAATAAACCGATGATGGGTGGACTGGCAATTTATGTTGCTTTGAGTCTGTCTGTTTTTTTGTTTAGCCCACCTCAGCATATTCGAGAATTAATAGCGATTATGGGTGGCGCAGGCTTGCTAACACTCGTTGGTTTGCTTGATGACCGCTATCAACTGAGTTGGCGTGTACGCTTCGGAATGCAATTTCTGGCAGCGACAACCCTGATTGCTGTCGGTATTCAAATTCAACTCTTCAACATTGCCTTGCTGGATATTCCCATCACATTGATTTGGGTCGTTGCCCTGACCAATGCCACCAATTTCCTCGATAATATGGATGGACTGACGGCTGGCTTATCGGCGATTGCTGCTGCTTGGTTCTTGCTGATAGCCGTCTTTCAAGGACAAATTCTTGTTTCGATGTTGGCAGCCGCGATTTTAGGGAGTGCTATCGGTTTCCTTGCCTATAATTTCGCACCGAGTAGCACCTTCATGGGTGATATGGGTGCATTGCCTTTAGGTTTTTTGCTGGCAACACTAGCGATAAAACTCAATTTCAGCGGACAACCGCTCAACGTCACATGGATGATTCCGCTTTTGGTGATTTGCTTACCCATTTTTGATATTAACTTGGTTGTGTTCACCCGTTTGTACGAAGGTCGCTCACCCACACAAGGCGGACGTGACCATACCTCACATCGTATCCAAGCGATGGGTTTCAACGCACGGCAAACACTCTTCATTCTTTATGGCATGTGCTTCCTATTTGGTAGTGTCGGCTTTTTGATTAGTCTTGTACCAGCAAATTATGGCATCCGTATCGGCACATTTTCACTCGTTATTTTATTTTTATTGTGGTTAACCATGTGGTGGCTTCGCATTCGTTATCAAAAGCCAACCGCACTCGGCAAATAAGAGGAAATCATCATGCTAGACGAAACAAAAACTATCAAAGCCAAAGATGTTGTTAATAATTCGGATAGTGTCTATGGCTTAATGCAACCATACATACTCATCTCAGATGATTCTATAACAGGACGTTTTGATAACTTACTACAAGCTCTTGCTATTTTGAAAGATGCTGGCTGGGATGCACTCCAAATGAGTTATACAGGGACATCTATCATGGTTCTGGTAGAAAACACGAACTATAAAAGTAAAAACCGAGGCTAATCATGTTTGACGAATCCAAATCGATTAAAGCCAAAGATATTGTCGAAAATCCCGATGCAGTCTATACCTTGACGCATGCCTATATCATGGTTGAAGATGGCAATCCGCTAACTGGCTCAATGAAATATTACTTGGATGCAATGGAAGTTTTGTTCCAAGCTGGTTACGAAGTCTTTAACTTTCAAAACACAGGCACAGAAATTAGAATACTATTTTTCAATACCAATGCCAAACGTAAAAACAGGTGAGAGTCTATGCTAGACGAAACAAAAACCATCAAAGCGAAAGATATCGTCGAAGACCCTGATGCGGTTTATAGTCTCATCAATGCCCATGTGGTGATTCACGATGGTGTCGGCTTCAACGGACAATTTAATCATATGATGCCAGCCGTCGAGATTTTGTTTCAGGCAGGGTGGGAAGTTATCAACTTTGATTCAGAAGCGGGTGCGCTATATTGTTTTTTACGAAATACGAACGCGAAACGCAAAAACAGATAAAGAGGGATTATGACAACTTACGTCGTGACAGGTGGGGCAGGCTTCATTGGCTCACACATTGCAGAACGTTTAATCAAAGATGGCGAGACTGTCCGTGTCGTCGATAACCTGATTACAGGCAAAACTGAAAATTTAGACTATCTCAAATCCTTAAATGGTGACCTCAGCATTCATCAGGTGAGTGTCACTGATTACGATGATTTACTACCCGTCATGGATGGTGTCGATGTTGTCTTCCATCAAGCTGCTTTAGCATCAGTGCCACGCAGTGTTGCTAACCCACGCGAAACAAACCTGCATTGTGTCAACGGCACACTCAATATCCTAGATGCTGCCCGTAATAGTGGTGTGCGTCGGGTAGTTTATGCGGCATCTTCATCAGCTTATGGTGACCAAGAAGGGCAGTACAAAAAAGAAACAATGCTTCCTGCTCCGATTTCACCCTACGGAGTAGCAAAGTTAGCGGGTGAATTTTACTGTCAAGCATTTCATGAAGCCTATGGCATGGAAACAGTTGCCTTGCGCTATTTCAATGTCTTCGGTGCACGCCAAGACCCTCAATCAGAATATGCTGCGGTGATTCCGAAGTTCATCACACGGATGCAAACAGGCAAGCAACCGATTATCTATGGCACAGGCGAACAATCACGCGATTTCACCTACATCGACAACATCGTGCACGGTAATCTACTCGCCTCACAATCAAAAGACGCTGTTGGACAAGTCATGAATCTGGCAACGGGAGGGCGAGTATCACTCCTAGAATTAGTGAATACACTCAATACTGTCATGGAAACATCGCTTGAGCCAATCCACGAAGAAGCTCGCGCTGGCGACATCTTGCACTCCCAAGCTGATGTCAGCAAAGCAGAAGACTTACTTGATTTTGCACCTGTGGTTGATTTTCAAGAGGGCTTACGTCGCACCGTTGAATGGTACGCTCAACATTAAACATCAAAATGATAAGAATTTGTGTGGGGAAGGGTGTCTAAGTCATCCCCACACAATATCCGCAATAGATTAACAATTAGTATCGCAATCTATACATACTATACGTAACTCAGACACATTTTGTCGCCCACTGATTGGTGGATGTTAGCGGTGGATACTCATGATTTGCGCCAGCGACGAATTCCCTCAAAACTGGCATAGCCAAAAATCCCAACTTGCAAAATAATCGCACCGATTAACCACAGTGGTGTTGCTTGATTATTATCTGTAGCAAGCGATGCTTCTTCTTCAATCAACATCGGAGTGGGACTCGCCACCTGTGCAATCGTCGTTGACTCAGCCACATTCACTTGCAAAGTTGGAATCGTCGTAGCTGTCTGTGTCGCGGATGGACTCGCAGTGATAGCCACAAAGGTCACAGCTTGCCCAACTTGTTCCTCAATCACAGTTGGGGATGCCACAACAGATGCTTCGAGTGTTAGTACATTCTCTGACTCAGGCATAGGAGTTGGCAAAATGCCATCACTAACACTGTTATCGGCAACAGGTGTGTTTGTTATAGATGGAACATCTGTTGCGATTTCAGCAGGTTCGGTAATCTCAGCCGTTATTTCTACTTCTTCTGTGAGTTCTATTAGAGGTGTAGGCGTGTATGTCCCCTGTGGCGGAGGCACAAGAATGATTTCGCCAATCGCCATATTGGTGATGTCTGCTTCTGTAAGCTCATTCAAATCAAGTAGATTGTTGAGGTCATCCCACGTATAACCAAACAAGAGCAATACTTGTCCGAGCGTATCTCCTGCTTGCAATTGATACTGAATATTGCCAACCTCGTCATAGCCCACAATGGCAGAAGGTGGCGCAGGAGCAGCAACATCGCCGTTATTACCGCCACTAGTCGTGATAGGATTCCCACCCGATGGTACACCAAACACAAGCACATAAGCGCGTCCACCTGTACCGCGTGCGCTGGCAATCCCAATATCTTGATAATTTGCACTCGTTAATCCTGCATAGTGAATTGGCGAATTAACCCAGAATGTCCAAGCTGTATCAACACTGGCTAACCCACCCATGTAGATGTTTTCACTCACCCATTGCGAATTATAGCCGCTGGCTTGTGCCCGCGAACTAGGACTACTGCCATTATCTTGAATGTGTGTTACTTGCGATGTTGTCACCATCCATTGGGCATGATTCAATGCCGCCGCATTCAAGGCACTGTTCAAAGTGTACGGCGATAAGCCTAAATCAGCCCGTAAAGCATTGATGCGCGTTAGGAGCTCTTGTCGTGTGCCTTGTGCTGATGTTGGCACACTCACACTAAAGCAAAGTATAAAAGTGATGATAGATAGAATGTAATAATGCTGTCTCATGACAACATTCTATCAAATCACCCCAGAGATGAAAGTGACGCTTACCCAACGCCTTCATCAGTTTCGGATGATATAAAAAGTCTAGAATGCGTTGAGCAATCCCAGTCTCTATAATGCCGATTAGATACTTTTTTAGTTTTGGTCATTGGTTTTCATATTTTTAGACCTACTAAGAACCACTCACTAATAACTAACGACTTTTCGGGCAAATTTTAGATAATGTATGATGCAAGTATCGACGAATTTCATAAACAAAATTGACGTCAATTATTATTACAGTTCTATAACCAGCGTTTTTATTGGTTCTTTACGCTGCTTGAGCTAGATTAATGCTATCCTGATAAAGAACTTACACACACATAAGGGTAGAAAATGCTCAAATATATTCGCTTAACCTTGATTGCAACTTTATTACTCGCTTTTGCAAGTGTTGCTTTCGCCCAAGATACCATCCAAGTTGGCGAAACAATTGAAGGTGAAGCTAGCGACGAAATCACAGAATACGAAATTGAACTCGAAGAAGGACAAGCAATCGTCATCGAAATTGAAGCAGATTGGGATACCTATCTCGAAATTTTCGATGATAACGGTAGTTTCCTTGCTGGTGATGATGATGGTGGTGACGGCTTTCAATCGCGTCTTGTCTTCACAGCCGATGATTCCGATACCTATGTAATTCTTGTTCGTGCTTTTGGTGCCGACACCCCAGAAGGTGACTACGAACTCACTGTTGAAGAAATTGAAGTTGAAGCTGTCGTCGATGGTGGCGAACTCGAATATGACGATGACGAAGATGTTGAACTCGATAATGCCCTCGCAGTCGAATTCACCTTTGAAGGTGCAGAAGGCGATACCATCAGCATTATCACATTCACTGAATTCTATCTGAACACCGAAATGGAATTGTTCGACCCACAAGGCGATGATATTGCCGAAAGCGATGCCTACTATGGCGATGCTATCTTACGCTTCATTGACTTACCAGCCGATGGTACTTACACCATTCGTATTGAAGGCATAGATGGCACAATCCTCGATGGTGAACTCGAAATTGAAGTCCAACTGACCGAAGCCCAATCACTCGATGATGGCTCTGCAGAAGTCGAAGTCGGTGGTAACGAAAATCAGGCTTTTGTCTTCTTCACTGCTGAAGATGACACAATGTACGAATTAACAATTGTGACTGATGACGAACCAGATTTCTCAGAATTAACTATCTACGTTATCGAAGAAGGTGATAGCCCTGATACTTACTCAGAATACCGTTTCGGTATGACAGGTGGCACAGGCATGTCCTATATCTTTGAATCTGATGACGATGGTGAATATACAGTTCGTGTCGAATACTACGGCTCAGATGATATTGAAGTCATTCTTAGCATCGAAGCACTCGAAACTGACGACGAGTAACAACCTTCGACCAACGACCTAGAAGATAACACGAGAGCATGAGTAATCATGCTCTTTTTTATTACAGGATTTTTTCAAGCTCTTCGGCACAAGAGGAGTCAAGAACTAAACCATTGACATAACCATGTTCTAGTAGAGCTTTAATTGGTTTTGCTTTATAGTCACCAACTGCAAGACAAAATACTGATTTTCCATTCTTAACAACACGCATCAAAATATTTAAAGGTAAACGTTTAGCGTATGCTTTATACTTGTTAAACATACCATCTTGACAGTCTGCCTCTTGCAAGGTGTTCATGTTTTTGTCTATGATATGTCCAAGAACTTCTCCGACTATATTATCGACAATGTGGTCTTGATATGCTTGAGTAGATTGACCATCATCCAAAAATTGCCTAATTGTCTGATATTCACGATAGTCTGATGCACTTGGAGATTGGTGCTTTCCATTAACGCTTAAGTATATAGCATCTATCTTGTTGACATGGTTTTTGATGTATAGCTCAGTATCCCTACCGAGTTGCTTGTTATTATTAAATGGCAACCAAAGACCAGTAGAATTCCGTGTTTTGTTACATAAATGTGTAACTATAGAGTTAGCAGTGTAGAAAGGGATTTGTGCTTTTGCATACACAGAGGCTTCCCTATTCAATTGTCTATGAGGAAAAGCAACTAAAGGTAGCCAAGTTCCAGACAAAGTGTAATCATTTCCGTTTAAAACGATCAGTTGATCAGCAAATCGAGCGATTGTGTAACCAGCACCAATACCAAAGTGGAAGTCTTCTGCTACATGAGAAGGAAATGCAATTTGTGCTGCTAATGCCGATACCATTTCAACACGTATAATGACACTATCTATCATTGCTTGATTATCTTCTGAATAAGTATCAGCAATGTAGACTTCATCAATCTTTCTTTTATAGAGTTTCTGAATTTTTGTTTTTAACTGATCTTCTAATTGCAAATTCCTCTTAATAGATGAAAAAACAACAATTTTATTCCAAAATAACTTTTGTAAATAACCACGTACCATTTCATTTTTGTCAGAGCGATTTACTAACGAAAAGTCTTTTCTTATTTGCTTTTCATCTTTTCCGTGCATCAATTCCGTGAAAATTGCTATGCCTTGCTCAATTTCTTCACGCATTTTGATATGATGATTTTGTTCATTATTATTTCCGATCAAAAGTAAATGATGAGGGAAGTTTGTAACCCATCTTGTTTCATTCACGGTTGGATCAATTGGATTGGTTTCATCTAGTAAGGTGTATAACTCATAAGGTGTTAACTCAATTTTTTGTACCATGTCTTGCATAGCATCTACTCGTGGTAGGCTTATACCATTTTCCCAGTTTTCAATTGTTTTTCTTGCAACATCCAATTTCTCTGCTATCTTTTTCCTGCTCAGCCCTCGACTCTCTCTAATCTTCTTGAATTTCTTCTTAAATTGGTTGCTACTACTTACCATTACATACCTATTCGCTAAATAATTAAGTGCATTGTTACAATAAAAGACACATTATTTTAGCAAATATCTTCCGAACGTGCAAATAGTAGACAGAAAAATGTTTCTCCTTTTTGTTCAAGAAACACCCACTTTGTTGTAATAACACCTATTGAAGTAATTTTCGATGTAATAATTAAGGGAAATTAGTTGAAAGTTTACTGATATGACACACGAAATGGAGAAACGTAAAAACGAACAAACAAATTGGCTTCAGACCTTACTACAAGGTTTGATATCGAGTATTGTTGGAGCTACGATTGCACTCTTGGGCAGTGCCCCTATTACAAGCACAGTCATCATTCCTACTGTTGCAATTCTAGTTACTCTTGAATTGAACCAAGTAATCAATATCTTTCCCGACAGTGAAGGGTTTTATCCTCCTACACCACAAGTAACGCCAGCAATTCAGCCAACACCACATGCAACCCAATCGCGTCCAATCAATCCACCCCCTCGTGAGCTAACACCAACGTTGATAGGTACGGCAGAATTGACATCTACATACGTTAGTGAAACACCAACAATTGTGCTCACAGGTATGTCTACTACTGTAAGTCAACCAACACAGAGTATTTCAAATGATGTATCAACGATTCAGCCTTTTGACTATGCTCCTACTGAAATAAATGATGGATGTTTCGCGTCAAGTAATGAGGTCATACAAAGCCATAATGTACGTATTGAACCATTTGCAGATGCTGATGAACTCTCAGTTGCACTGACATTTGACACAGTAGCCGAAGTAACAGGGTATCATATTACCCAATATTGGTTGTGGTTTCGTATTAACATAGGGAACTACAATGATGTATGGGTGTGGTCGCAAGATATTAATCTATCAAACAATGCTCTAGGTGATGAACCTGAACACATCGTCAGTGCTAATCTGGATGTATGGACAGGACTGGTAAAAGCACTTGAAGTTATGGAATCTGTTTGCCCAGATTTAGAAGAAATTTTTTTGTAGTGATTTTGCTTGCTACTTGTTATGGAGAGGCATGTGAACCTCTCCTAGAAAATTACTAAAACCGACGCTCTTCAACAAACTTCACCGCATCCTCTAACTTATTCAGACCATTCATAATGACTTCATCAATCTGCATCCGAATCACCCGTCGTTCATGCGCTTGCAAGGTCTCCATATCGCCCATCGCTTGTGCTTGGAACAAATTACCGAAAGTGTAGTCTGCCTCAGGGATAGTGAGGTCATCCCCGACATTGGTTGTCAACAAGAAGAAAATACCGTTATTCGCGCCCCCCTTATGTAATTGACCTGTGCTATGCAAATAGCGAGGACCATAACCAATGGTGACCGCACGCTTCGTCGTTTTCCGCATCCGTTCTTGAATTTCAACGAGTTTCGCATGCTCAGCATCACTCGGAGAGAAATACACCAAAATAGCAAAATAATCCCCTGCATGTGTGCCAGCAATTTGTGCTGCAAGGACCTCCGTGCGACTATCAGGCGAGTAGCCATGCGAACGACATAATTCTCGCAGAGGATTCGCCGTATTATCATCCATGAACAAACGAGTATGTTCGCCACTGATGCGTGGAGTCTGTGGCATGAATTGACCATGCTCTGCTAAATAATCTAGTTGATTCTTCGTCGCGGATTTTGCTTCTGCCACATTCGGCTCATCAAAGGGATTCAATTCCATACAATGTCCTGCGATACCTGTAGCAAATTCCCAACGGAAAAATTCGCCAGCAATGGCATAGGGTTCAGGCACACGCAAAGTCAAACGAGGATGACCTGCTTCGCGTAAGGCTTTGATTTTCTCATCCATTTCAGGCACATCAGGGTCATCATCCACCCGAATATAAATGAACAGGCGGTCTGTGACATACTCAGCAGGGCTTGCGACTTGCTCACCAATCACAGGAACAACCCCTTTACCTGATTTGCCCAAACTCTCTGCGATGAGTTGTTCTGCCCAATCACCAAAGGCTTGCAGTGACTGCGTACTGTAAATTGTCAACTTATCCCGTCCTTGTGTTGCGAGTGTGCCAATCACTGCGCCGAGGTTGATCCCTGGGTGATATTGCGACGGAATATTTTCATGAGAGGCTTCAATCATATGGTCTGCGTATGACCATAATTTGTCGATGTCTAAACCGATAATACTAGCTGGTATCATCCCAAAGTAACTCAGTGCGCTATAGCGTCCACCAATATCACTTGGATTCAAGAATACATCACGGAAATTATTGTCATTGGCAATGTTCGCTAGCGGAGTCTCTGGGTCAGTGATAGCGATGAATTGTCCGCTCTTGTGTCCTGTTGCGTCCCAAAAATAACGATAGAGCGTCATCGTTTCAACCGTTGTGCCTGATTTACTCGCCACAATGAACAGCGTCTTGTCCAGTGTGATTTGTGCCTCAACCTCACGAATACGCTGAGGGTCGGTGCTATCGAGTACGATTAAGGCAGGATAATCGGCTTGCTGACCAAACACATGAAACAGAACCTCTGCCGCGAGACTACTGCCACCTGTACCCAATAACACAAGATGCTCAAAGTCACTTGCTTTGATATTAGCTTGTAATGTCTTCAGACGCTCAATATCAATCGTTTCCAGCACATCCAGCCAGCCGAGTCGATTTTCGATAGTCGCACGCTCAGGATTATAACTTGTCCACAAGCTAGCATCTTTGCTCCACACACGCTCATTGACAAAGTCTTTATCAATATGGGCGAAGGCTTTATTGACAGACTCAGCATAAATACCCATCGCTAATTTCTGCCGATTCATTACCCCTGTCCGAATCACAGTCAATTTTGCTGCCACTTGCTCAATCAGGGTTTCAAACGCTTCAATAAAAGCATCGACACCATCAACCTGTAAGCGTGCTGTAATTTGCTCAATATCAATGCCGAGTTCAGCCAGTTTATCCATCACCTCGTCAGCTTGCATGAATTCGTCGCTTGGCTTTGTTAATGTCTCCGCGACTGTGCCATGGTCAATGAAGGCTTTTAAAGTCTGCGGAGGCACTGTGTTGACTGTATTGTCACCGATGAGTTGGTCAACATAGCGTGTATCTTCATAGGCAGCATCTTTAACACTCGTACTTGCCCATAGCGGACGTTGCACCATCGCCCCTGCATCAGCTAAAGTTTTGAAGCGCGAAGTCTTGAAATAGCGTTGATAGGCTTGATAAGCGAGTTTAGCATTCGCAATTGCTGCTTGACCGAGCATCTTACGATTGGCAGCAATCCGTGAGGTATCGTGATGCACTTGTGCCGAACGAATATTATTTTTGAGGATGCGGTCTACTGCCGAATCAATACGACTCAAGAAGAAACTCGCCACCGATGCTACCTGCGAAATATCCTCACCATTAGCATGACGACGTTCCAGCCCCTTGATGAAGGCTTCGGCAACTTCTTCATAATTTTTTACCGAAAATAAGAGCGTGACATTGACATTGATCCCTAAGAAGATGACTTCTTCAATAGCAGCTATCCCCTGTTGTGTGGCAGGGATTTTAATCATCACATTCGGACGATTGACACTCGCAAATAAGCGTTTCGCTTCGTTGATGGTGTCTTCGATGCTATTCGCAAGTTGAGGCGCGACTTCCAAACTGACATACCCATCTTTGCCCTTGGAATTATCATAAATAGGGCGGAAGAGGTCACTCGCACGTTGGATGTCATCAATGGCTAGTGTCTCATAGACTTGCATCGCGTCCAAATCAAGCATACTGGACATCGCGTCATCATAAGCATCGCTCTCCCCAATCGCTTTCTGAAAAATAGCAGGGTTTGATGTAACACCGAGGATGCCTTCGTTATCAATGCGACCTTGTAATACCCCATTGTCGAGTTCTGTACGGTGGATGTAATCCAACCATAGGCTTTGCCCTAATGTTTGTACCTCAACCGCTGGATTGCTCATCGTCGCGGGTCTCCTATAATTTGTCGATTCCAAAAAATGTGTTGTGTGTTTTGTATCTATAATGTACTAATGTCATCATAACATGGGGTACGATGCAACGCTACAAACGTTAATAGGACGTTAGTTTGATGTCATGGGATGTTTAGTTTAATGGGGATTTATCGCAGATAAAAACAAATAGCCCAAGATGACATACTCAGGCTAGTGTTAAGGATGTAGTTACTATTGAATCAGATACTTACTTCATTTCGGCTTGCAAAGCAACTTGTGCCCTAACCCAACGTTCGGTGACCATTGCAATGCGCTCACCATAGAGACGGGCTGTGAGAATATCACCAGCATCAGGCAAATTCAGTTCTGGATTCATACTGCCGACTGCACCCACGCCGATGTAATATCCCCAACGATCAATATCTTGTTCATCCCCCGTTACATTCGATGGTGGTGCTTGTGTCCCGACCCAAAGCATCCGTAATTGAGCTGCTAAAGTCGCCAAGTAATGTAAGGTCATCACCTTATCACCAGAAGCATAACCTGATGCAGTAAAGCCTCCTGCAATTTTATCTTTCCATGTTTGTTGAAACCAATGAGGTGCAGTGGCATCAGCAAAGCATTTGAACACGCCCGATACCATCCCCATATAAGTCGGTGAGCCAAAGATAATCGCGTCTGAGTCTGTCAATGCGGTCATCATATCATCGTCTTGCCAACGTCCATCAATGATTTGTGACCCTGTAAGTTGATGCACATCAACTATAACTTGCTCGTTGAGTTGTGCACCATCTGCGATTGCCTCTGCGATAGTTGCTGTGTTACCTGCCCCTGAATGATAAACAATAGCAATGCGTGTCATGTTGTCCTCCTAGTCATAACATATGAGCGATAGCATCAAGCTAACACGACACGGCTAACACACTAAAGAGTAACTTTACACTTGACGGTAGAGGACATTATAAATCTATGAATCTCTAGTAGCAGAATGTGATAAACTAGGAAAACGCCCCGACCAATCAATGAGGCTATCATACAATGACAGGCGTATCGCACGACCCCACCAGGCAACACGATATTCTACTTACACTCTTGGATTTAATTGAGTCGATTCGCTATAAGCGGTACGAACAGTACAAACAAGTGAGGCATCCTCATGGCTACTGTTTCACACAACTCGAACTCAACGATGTTGCCTTACCAACCTACAAAAATTTGCTAACAGGGCGTAGCAAACGCCTCCCTGCACGTCAACAAATTCTTGAAATTGCCGATTATCTTGAATGTACCATCGTCGAAACCAATGACTTGCTACGATGTGCTCAATATCTGCCTATATACGAACCCATGACTGACCGTGCTTATGAGGAAGCGACGCGACGAGCAAAATGGTTAATGCAGTTTATTCCCTTGCCCATTGTTGTGATGGGACGAGCAGGGGATGTTCTTACCGCCAACAAAGCCATCCTAGAAATTAATAATCTTCCCGCACTTGAGAAATGGGCATCTACACAACGCAATCTCATTCACTGGTTTTTTGATACCACACTGCCTGCCCATGAACTTTATGCCCAAAATACACAAAATTGGTATCTGAATGCAATGGGTGCAATTAACTTATTAAAGATGACTACTCAACCGTACCGCAATGAAGCATGGTTCCGCAATCGTGTTCAGCAATGGGTCTCTTTGCCTGAATTTGTGAGCTATTGGGATGCTAATCAATCTGCTATTGCAACCCATCTTGAAGGCGTAGGTAACGCACGAATGCAAACCCGTTTTCTTGATGACCCCATTCATGAAGATGGCATCTTGATTCCGTTTTCACAAAATTTGGAAGTATGTATGTTCGTAGCACGCCCCTTAGATGATAGCGCACGCTATGTCTATAAAATGATGGGATGCAACCTTGATGGAATCCGATGGGAATCTATGTTATCGGACATGGAAACTCACTAATCAATTATTAAGTACAGACGAAACAATCATGAGAGATATTATCCAATCGTGACAGATAAAGCCTCAGCATCATCTACAACTCATAATCCAGAACTTTTCAACTAGACTTAACATAAGAAACTTGTTACAAACTAAACCTCAACTGATGCGTGTAACAAAATTTGTTATCGTATGATGTAAAGACTGGTCAAACATTTGGCTACTATAATCTATTTCTAAAGGCAATGAGGCACAAGAATATTTTGCATGAGGAATAAGTCCGATTATGTTACTGTCTCAGACACAACAAGCCAATCTTCGTCAATGGGTCAAAGATGAGCAAAGTTATCAACAGATGATAGACTTTCTGAATGAAACAGCCATCCAAAAGCAACTGATGGAACACCTATCGGTTGCAACGATGGTCGTGGATATTCAAGACCAATATAAAATTATCTATGTCAATCAAGCCTTTGAAGCACTCACAGGCTATTCAATGGATGACTTAATCGGACAACATCCCAGCATCTTATATGGTGACGAGTTAGAGCAATTGGTGCTAGAAACACTCCATGATACGATTCATAAAGGAGAAAAACTAAGTCTCACAGCGCGTAACTATCGCAAAAATGGAATGCTCTTCTATAATCAGATAAATGCCTTTCCTTTACTGGATGATGCTAATAAGCCCATGTATTACGTTAGCACACATAAAGAAGTCGCTATTGACGATCATCGTGCTATACAAGAATCTTTGACGCTCACAGGGCATAACCCTGACCCTATTTATCGCAAAAATCGAGATGGTATTTTCTTATATACAAATAGTGCCTTTGCTAAGATTTTCAATCGTGAACCAGAAGACATTATTGGCAAGCGCAATGCTGATATTGGTGTCGAAGGGGATCTACTCACATTTTTCAAAAATGCACGCCACACAGTCTTTGAGACAGGCGAAACCCAAGAAATTGAGTTCTCATACACAACAAAAGAAGGACAACGTATTTTTCGCTCACGCATCACACCTGAATTTGACCTCATAGGTCAGGTCGAAACGATTCTCGTTGTCTCGCGTGATGTCACCAATGAAGTACAAGCGCAACAAGCCCTCACTGAGAAAGAAGAATTACTTCGCAAAGCAGAGCATGTCGCTCGTATAGGAAGTTGGGAACGCAATCTTGATACGGGTCAGGTGATGTGGTCAGATTCCTTCTATGATATTTGTGGGCTTGACCCTGAAACAACGACACCAAGCCTCGCTCTCAGAAAATCCTTAATACACCCTGAAGACCAAGCCAAAACAGATCCGATTATCGACGAAGCAATTGATAACAACAGTGCATACCAAGTAGAAAAACGTATCATCCGTCCAGATGGTGAAATACGTTGGATTGACTCGCGTGGTGAAGTGGCTATTGATGAGTTAACAGGCACACGCAAACTAATTGGCACATTCCGCGATATCACTGAGCGCAAACAAACCGAATTATTGCTTCAAGCCAGTGAACAACGTGCCACTGCACTCTTGAACGCCATGCCTGATGTGGTTTTTAGAATTGATAAAAATGGTAAGTATCTCGATTTTCATGGTGACTCCCAATTTTTAGTTGACCGTGACGGAAATGTAGCTGGCAAAACAATCTACGACCGCCTAGACCGTCCAATCGCTTTAGAAATTCATTATGCTATCACGCAAGCCTTGCAAACAGGCGAGATGCAACGCTTAGAACAAGAAATCTGGTTTCCACTAGATAAATCTGCACGGATTTTTGAAGCACGCATCATCCCCAGTGGATTAGAAGAAGTGATTAGTGTTTTACGTGATGTCACTGAAGACAAACAACAAGAACGCGAAATCCAACGACAGGAAGCACAATATCGTTCTGTCTTGTCAGGTATGCTCGAAGGGGTTTTCCTCTATGATGAAACAGGTGCAATCATCATGTGTAATGATGCAGCTTGTGATATTACAGGTCGCACACGCGAACAACTGCTCCAGCCATTGCCTGACCAACCTGTGATGAACCTACTCAACGAACAAGATGAGTTATTCACCTACGAAACATTCCCTGCCCAAATTACTCTACGCACAAAGCAAGCTCAAGATAATGTGATAATGAAATTCATTCATCCCAAAACACAAGATATGCGCTGGCTGAAAGTCAACACCCGCCCCCTGCTTGATGCACGCACCGATACCTTATATGGTGTTGTTAGTACCTTTGCAGATATTACTGAAGAACGTCTGGCAGAAATTGAACGGGTGAATACTGCTATCGAACGGGAACGTATTGCTGTCTTGAATAGCTTTATCCAAATGTCATCCCACGAATTCCGTACACCTCTTGCTGTGATTATGACCAATCTACATATGATAGAGCGTTTTAGTGAGTCCGAGAATGTCCATAAACGCCTTGATCGCATAAATCAGCAAGTCAATCGCCTAAATAATCTGATTGATATGCAACTATTGATGACCAAACTTGATAGTGGCGTGATTTTGCAGACCAAAAACCTCAATCTAACAACACTCATCTCGCAACAGGTAAGTGTTTTATCCGAACGCTTAGAATCTAGCCAAATCGATATTCGCCTAGATATTGCTCCTGATGCTAAGATTATCTATGCTGACTCTTTCTATCTGACAGAGGCTCTACAGCAAATTTTAGAAAATGCTATTCGTTATACACAAGTAGGTGGACAAGTGATAGTTCAAGCTACGCAAACATCAACGCACACCCAAATTAGCATTCAAGATACAGGTGTAGGCATCTCAGAAGAAGACTTGCCATTTGTATTTGACCGCTTCTGGCGACGGGATAAAGCGCACACCGTATCAGGCTTTGGCTTAGGACTCGCACTCGCTAAACAAATCCTTGCCTTACATAAAGGGGACATCAGCATTGATAGTACACCCAATCAAGGTACATTGGTTACCCTATCTTTGCCCATCATGGACGAATAACTAATCACTCATCCCCATTTTCGATTTTCTGAACATCCTTAAACCGTCGCATATACCGTTCAGGTGAGGTCAAAAATGTTGCTTCAAGGAAAGCATCTGCCAGTGACGCAGCCGTAGACGTTCCGACGACACGTCCGCCAATTGCCATCACATTCATATTATCGTGTTCAACACCTTGAGCAGCACTATAGGTATCATGGGTAATGGCACAATACACGCCTTTGATTTTGTTGGCAGCAATACTCGCGCCAACACCACTCCCACAGACGAGAATGCCTCGTTCAGCTTTGTTATCCGCAACTGCATAGCCAACAGACCGCGCCGCATCAGTATAATCGGTGCGAATCTCATCCGTATCCACACCGAGGTCAAGCACCTCATAGCCTTTATCACTCAAATATTGCACGAGGAACGATTTCATCGCATATCCTGCATGGTCGGACGCAAGAGCAACTTTCATGAGTATTTCTCCACTAAGATGACAAATAGATAGCTTCTATCATACCGAATTTCGATTAACTTCTCACAGGTAATTTGATAATCAATCCAAATCAAAGAAGCGCATATCGGCTATCTGTGCCAGATGCCCCTCAAAATCCTTATCCTCCCAAGATAGAGTATGAGCCACATAGCGTCGTAAGCGTTGATTGACTGGCATTGTGTTGACCTGCCACCTGTTATCCAATTGACCTTTATGCGCTTTACGAACGCCCATTGCCAAGAGTGAACAAAGCCATGCCAAAGGTGTAATCCCAGAATACCAGTGCAACACATCTTGCGGATGGTCATCGAGCTTGGGATAGTTCTCAAAGTAGGGAATCAAGAACGCATCCCAGTCATCGTAGCTGACTAAATCTTCTTGATTGGCATGGTAAAGCAAGTCAGCAATCGTCCGTAGTGGATTGCGTAAGCCACTGTCTTCCCAATCCACCAAGCCAATCCGTCCATCAGGTCGCGCGATAATGTTGGCAAAACGTGGGTCAGACCGTGAGAAAAACCACCTTGTATTGCTATCGTCAATTTGACCTGCCAGATAAGATCGTTTCTCTAACAACGCATCCAACATCTGCACATGCGCCACACCCTCCACAAAATGCTCATGCGCCCATTCCAGATAAAATGCAAAATTTCTTCTGTATTGTGTTATCTTCGCACGCACAGACGGTGCAAGCAGATTGGATAGCCATAAATCATCGCGTGTCAGCGAATAAGTTTGTAGCCAAAGTTCTGCCAATTGAGTAAGTTCTTGTGATGATGGTTTGCGCCTGTCCCACATGTTGCCTTGCATGAATTCATACAACACAACGGATTTCTCGTATTCAGGGTAGGGCAGGTAATCAATCGGTTGAGGAGCAATATCCAGTGACTTCACTAAGTTAAGAGCATCATATTCCCGTTGAGGCGATTCAGTGAATTCGGCTTCCTTTAAAAATTGTTTGGCTATCCAATGCGTATCCCCAAAACGCACATCATACAAATTGCTCCCCTGATATGTGAGACGTGGACGCTCTTTTAACGTAATATCATTAACGCTGAGTCCTGTTAATTGCTGTATGTGTTGCAAAATAACATCTCGCATATGGCATCCTTTACAGTTGTTTTATATAGAAGCACAATTTTTAGGGATTTGGCGTGTCGCGCTAGTAAATCAATTTTCGACACAGCAAAAGCCGATAGATACCCTAGCAAGTGACCTTAGCAATTGATAATCAACATCACTAGCGTAGGGCAAGCGTCCGAAAATATGCTAGACTTATGTCAGATTCAACATCACAGGGGATACAACTTCATCATGAGTGAGAATACAACGCCGTCTGATAAAAATTACTCATCTGCACCTGCATGGGATAGTCGCTGGATGCTCATATTTGGTGTTGGATTTGCGCTACTGTTGGTGATACTTGGCGTTGTCTTCTGGCCAGTCATTCCTTTCGCCTTGACGACGATTGTGATTGCCTATTTGCTTGACCCACTCGTAGATACTTTTGACCGCATGACAGGTAATCGGCGTGGCTGGTCGATTTTACTTACCTTCGTCTTCATTGTGATGGTGGTCGCGCTCGTTTTAGCATTCATTGTACCACCGCTCATCGAACAGACGATTTCCGCCACGCAAAGCCTCTATAATTCGGCAGTGACACTCGTCACAGAACCTTATGAAGCATTCCCCATCATCACAGACCCTGAAACTGAAGAGGTCATCGCCTTATCAGATTACATCTCGATACTCTTACAAGAACAAGGTTTCACAACGGTCAATGAATGGATTATCGAAACAGGACGCAACCTCAATTTAGACCGCGATACCATTCTACAATTTCTCAATATTGGTGGGGATGTCACTACAAGTATTCTTGGCTCAATTTTTGGGCTAGCAGGGTCAGCATTAGGATTCATCTTCAGTAGCTTATTCTTCATTACTATTTTGGCACAATTGCTCAATGATGGTGATGCAATTACTGATGTCTTAATTCGGATTGTCCCTGACGGCTATCATGACGATGCTCGTCAACTGATGCGCGACTTAGGCGGTGTCTGGAATGCTTATGTGCGTGGGAATTTCGTATTAGGCTTGATTATGGGATTTGCGATGTGGATACTCGCAACTGTTCTAGGCTTACCGAATCCACTTTTCTTGGCGTTCATCGCCTTCGCAGTCGAATTTATCCCGAATATCGGTCCTCTGATTGCGATGACAGTCGCCGTTGCTTTGGCTCTCGTCGGTGGTTCAGCAACCTTCCCAAATGCCAATCCACTCATCATCGGCGCAACTGTCGCTGTCATATGGATGATTATGCAACAATTGGAATCGGTTGTGCTTGTGCCTCGCATTGTCGGCGAAAGTTTACAACTGCATCCCTCGGTTGTGATTTTATCTGTTATCTGGGGTGGTAGTCTTGGGGGCTTAATCGGCATCATCATTGCACCGCCACTTGTTGCTAGTATTCGTATCATCCTGCAATACATCTATGGACGCTTAACAGGTCGTCCAGCCTTCATGACTCATAGCGAAGATGGTGACAGTACTATGAAAATACTCCAATCAGTTATCGGTATCTTCACCAATCGCAACCGTAAACAAAAAGCAATGCCTGCACCCGATGCTGAAGTTACTGAAGCAGATATTGATTTAGAGGATGATAAGCAAGCTTAACACTGGTAGTCACGAAATTGCTCTAAAATAGAAGTGTATCGAATAATCTTCAAATGCACATAATTATGGAGCAAATATACATATGGCAATCCAAGTGGGTTGGTACATCCCAAATAAAGTCACTTATATGAAACTCGTGGGGGACTTTACCGATGCTACGTTTATTAAAGCTGCAAATTATCGTACACAAATAGCAAGTGAATCCCCAGCAGAAAAAGTGCACCTCATTCTGGATACATCTGACAGCGCACACAAAATCGATATCAAAAATTATCGTAAAATTGAATTACCGCCCAACAATGGCTGGACAATTGCTGTTGGAGGCACAGATAAAGTAGCACAATTTGTGGGCACAGTTGCAATGCAATTGATGAAGCAAGAACTACGTTTTGCTAAGACCATAGATGAAGCCATGCAACTACTCACAAGGTTTGATGGGTCAATTTCACCTGATTCAGCAAACATCATCATCAACAGACAATTTAAAGACTGACTGTTAGAGTGACTTATACATTGTCGTTGATGCCGAAAATCCAAAAATAGGCTTCAACCAAGAGACATCTTCTGTCTTTCCTGCGATGAAGCCTTTTCGTTCATACAATCGACGCGCACGCGGATTCGTGTCAATGACATCCAAGCGAACTTGCTGATAGTCTTTCTCGCGTGCGTGTGCCATCACAGCATCCAATAATTGTGAGCCAATCCCTTGTCCACGATAATCCGCATCGACCACAATGCCATCCATCAGTAGAATGTTATCCTCCAACTGACGAGTGAATAAAAGCAATCCTAAAATCCGTAACCATCCACCGAAAGATCCGAATGTCTCAACCATCATCTCAGGCTGAATATCGACTAAATTACCATTTACGTCCTTAAAACCAGCCACACCGACGACTTCATTATCTTGCACAGCTATTATGGCATAATCAGGGTTGAAGCATCGTGCTAATACCTGCAATGCCTTCGCTTCATCACGGAAAATTGGATGCAATTTCTCTCGGAATGCCAAATAATATAGCTGAGCAATTTTTTCGCGTTGTGCATCATCTAAGCCATGTTGAATGCGAATCGATTCAGTCAAGATAGCTTTGCCTTCTGTACCAATCGTTGCTGAGACACATGCTGATAGTCATTTTGTCCATGTCGCTCATCAGATAAACGGTCAATCGCATCTCGTACATCATGCCGTTTTTGCTTCTGCTTAGGCTTTACGACACTTGCCATCATCGTTGCCAATAGAACCGCCATCACAACAACACCTAACCAGAGTTGTAATGCAGTGGCGATAGTCATCAGAACAAACGATAGTACCCACAACGAGCGATACTTAAAGCTATCAGGCAAAGTCATTGCTTGAACAATCCCGACAGGAATCAGTGCATATGCTAACGAGACAGGTGCATCAATTGGGAATGCGGATGCTGCTTGTGCAAAAATCGTTGCCCCACCGACCAACAACGCACCGCCGACACTCGCCCATGCTGTATGACTGCGCCAATGCGATGACTGACTGTATAATTGTGCCTGTGCGCCACCTAAGAGTGTGCCAACACCAAACGCGACTACCATATCACTCAAGATAAAGGGCAGTCCAACAGTCGCTGACATCACCTGACTGAAAATCGGTAATCCAATACTCGCACCAAATAAGCCTACAGACCATAAAATGATAAATTGCCATTTGTTCTGCATCATTGTTTACTTCCTACTGACTATATTTACAGTCTAGCAAAGGAATCTCTCATCGGTATTAATGCTCATCAAAATGACATTAAAATCAGCTAGTCGAGTTGATATTTCTGTAAAACTACCTCACAGCATTTGTATCAAATAACTCTATCGATAATTTATCTTTGAGGTCGTCAGCTTCTTTTTCGATGAAAGCAATAGCATCTTCCACAGAGTCAACCCGAACAAGGCGCAATGCCCGCATAGAGAATATAACATCTGCAAAGAAACCCGTAATTTTATCTTTACTCACCAACAGTGTGCATGTATGCCTCGGAATAGCACGAAATTGACTGAATGCAGATTTTAAATCGTTCAATGTGTTGCTATTCGTATCCGCTGATTTAGAGATACAGTAAAATATGTCTGAGTTATTGTCACGCTTGTTAATCTCTTCGATAACAGCCCCTAGTGCTTCTGCAACGTCTTCCCCCTTGGCATCCTCAGAATAATCCACATAGACAACTCTGTTAGGTATAATGACTCGCATGTCCCAAGTCATAGTCTCAATCCTTGTTATTATTTACCAATAGTTTGCATTATACGCCGAAAAAGGGATGAGTGTAATAGTTCTTAAGTCAGTGGTGAGAACACACAAATTCAACAACAAACTTACAGCGTATTTGTTACTAATCGAAACACTTGACGATCAGTTTTACAAATTCAGCTTTAACATCGTTGCCACCGCCATAACATTTAGATATACTCTTGCGACTACACATGTTATGGGAGATGCAATACCTAATATGAAACACAAATTTATACTGTTGTGCATTTTATTGTTGTGCACAAGTGTTGGATTAGTCAGTGCTACAGAAGGGGTAGATGACTTAAATAATCCAAATGATCCAGCCCTTAACGAACGGGCGAATGCCTGTTTTGAAGGTGGTAGTATGGACGGCAAATGTGATGAATTATGGGATTGGCAATGTGGCTGGTTTCTCATTCGCCTTGAACAAAATATCATTAACGGTGATCAATTCCCTGAATGGTGTGATAGTCTTCTGAGTTCCGAAGAAGCACCTCAGCCTGAAGAGTTTCCAGGTTGTCAGATAATTAATCGCCAAGATATTGGAACACGTATTGTCACATTTTATTATGATTTCGGCACGAGTCCGACAATTACTATACCGTTTAATGTCTACGAAGATCCAACTTGTACAACTGTCTTCACTGTAGCATCAGGTTCTTTTGCTGTGATTACTTATGCTTCAACACGAGATCAAGCACGCGAAGCATGTGAGCCATTCTTTAGCGGTGCTTTTACTGTGGATAGTGGTGCGCCACTCAATTCATTCGTCCGAACATGTTTCTCCTAATACCAACTGTGAGATAGGATGTGCAATCACACGTCCTATCGTCCTGTTTCCTCCGAATTTAAGAACTTCAAAGTAGCATCAGTACTGTGATCTGTTATCATTATCCCATGCCAAAAAATAATATATTGAGGACACCCATGTTTGGATACACTGGCAAAATATTGCATGTTAATTTGACTACTAAAACCATTGATATTGAAACGCCTGATGAACAATTTTATAAAGATTATGTTGGCGGTAGCTTACTTGGTTTGTATTATTTATGGAAATTCGCCCCCACTGGTGTTGATGCTCTCGCACCAGAAAATGTGCTAACTTTTGCAGTAAGTCCCACCACAGGCTTGCCCGTCAGCGGACAATCACGCTGTACAGCAACCACTAAATCACCCAGTAGTGGCGGTGTCGCTGATAGCCAAGCAGGGGGCTTCTTCCCCGCCGAACTCAAATATGCTGGTTTTGATGCAGTTATCATTCAAGGGGCATCAGATACCCCTGTTTACCTCTGGATTAAAGATGGTAAAGCCGAATTGCGAGATGCCAGTCATCTTTGGGGGAAACTCACCTATGATGTTGACCAAATCCTTGAAGATGAACTTGATGACAAAAAAATCGAAATCGCCCAAATTGGCATCGCAGGCGAAAAATTAGCGAATTTTGCTGCTGTCATCAATATGAGTAATCGTGCATGGGGACGCACAGGTGTCGGTGCAGTCATGGGCAGTAAAAAACTGAAAGCCATCGTCGTGCGTGGTTCACAGCGCGTCACCCCAGCCGATAGAAAACCCATTATGGATTTGGCGAAAAAAGGTGCAAAACGCATCAAAGATGATGAATTCCGCTTCGGTAAATATGGCACAGCAGGGGTGGTCACCAGTCAACAAGGCGCAGGGGGCTTGCCGACATTCAATTATAACAGTGGTGCATTCCCAGCCTTAGCCCAAGCGGAAGCCATCGGTGGCGAACGCCTCTATGATGAATTACTTCGTGGTGCGGAAGAAGGCAAGCAAGATAAACTCGGACGCGATACCTGCTATGCTTGTGCTGTGCGCTGTAAACGAGTCGCTCAATCCGAATACAAAGATAAAGCGATTGTCCCTGAATACGGCGGACCCGAATATGAAACACTAGCGACCTTTGGCTCATACTGTGGCATCACCGATATTCATGCCGTGACTTACGCCAATCAACTCTGTAATGCTTACGGTGTCGATACCATCTCCTGCGGTGCAACAATCGCATGGGCATTTGAATGTTATGAAAATGGTCTTTTAACAACAACTGACACCGACGGTCTTGAACTGACCTATGGCAATACTGATGCTATGATTGCCCTCCTCGAAAAAACACTCAACCGCGAGGGTTTTGGCGACATTCTTGCCAATGGCTCAGCCAAAGCAGCCGATATTCTCGGCAAAGGGCATGAATACCTCATCACGGTCAAAGGACAAGAACTGCCAGCGCATATGCCACAAGTCAAACGTGGACTAGGGCTAATTTATGCTGTCAATCCCTTCGGTGCTGACCACGAATCTTCAGAACATGACACAGGCTATTCACCGCGTGCCTACAAGCACAACGAAGCCCGTATGAAACCACTCGGCTTGACATCCCCAACGGATATGACCGTTCTCAACGAAGATAAAGTCGAATTTATGTATACGACCCAATGTAGTGTTAGTGCGTTGGATACACTCGGCTTATGTACTTTCGTCTTTGGTGCATCATGGCAACTCTATAGTGTCGAAGATATAGCAACACTATTAGAAGGCGCGACAGGGTGGGACATCGGTGTTGATGAAGTGCTACACATCGGTGCAAAACGTATTAATCTAATGCGTGCCTACAACGCGCGTGAAGGCTTGCAACGCGATAAAGATACCCTCCCAGAGAAAATGTTCACCAAAGCCCTTCTACACGGACGCACCGAAGGCGTGATGCTCTCACGAGACGAATTTGAGACCGCCCTCGATATGTACTATGACAAGGCTGGCTGGGATGTCGCGACAGGCACACCAACTCGCGCTTCACTCGAAGCGGTTGACCTCGCATGGGTCGCCGATGATATGGGGCTATAGCATTAATCGTTAACTTGATGCAAAGTCGCAGAGACACAAAGAGGTAAAAAAAATCGCTTTGCGCCTTACACCCTTTGCGAACTTTGCATTATGATTTTATCTTCCCTTGTGTACATAATTGCTTAGCACTCCTAAGTAAAATAAGCACATCCTCAGAACTTGCTTAACAACAGTTAAAAATGAGTAGCTTTCTCATCTCATGCTGAAAATTTCCCTGTAGATTTCATGCACGCTACTAATGATGTTTTCGCAAGGGGGATAGATGCACTATCCACAAGATATACAAGCAACACGCGCACGCGACTGGGGATTAATTTTTGCTGTCATCGTGAGCTTTGGTATTTTTGGGATCGGCTCATTGTTATCAGGCTATATCCTTGTCATACCACCCACAGATAATGGCTTCTTCTACGAATGGCAACTCGCTGACCCTAATTTTTGGTCATCAGGGAGCGCGTGGTTTTTGTTCCTGCTACATAACTTCGCCATTTGGGGAACAATTTACTGGGCACAAGAAAAAAGTGACCGCAAATACACCAACACACTCAAGCCATTCAATTGGATTGCACTCGCCATCAATGCCGTTTTCATTCTCCTACATTATGGACAAACTATTCTTTTCTACGATGGCATTGCCCAAGATTTACCCAATTGGGCATCACAAGGCGCAGTGATTATGATGCTCTATGTCATCATGATGATAGAAAATCGCCGTCGTGGATTATTCTTTGGCAAGAAACTCAATTTCCGCCAAGAATTTTATCATTGGTTGCGCGATTATCACGGCTATGCCTTTAGCTTTGCGGTCATCTTCACATTCTGGTTTCACCCGATGATTCCGACACTAGGGCATGTACTTGGATTTTTGCATGTCATTATTGTCATGTTGCAAGGCTCCTTGATGTTCACACGCGTTCATACTAATCGCAAGTGGATTTTCCTCAACGAAATTTTGGTGTTGCCTCACGCGGCTTTTGTTGCCATCAACCAAGGTGGAGACATCATTCATATGTTCTTGTGGGGCTTCCTAACAATTTTCGTCGTCACGCAAATGCACGGACTCAAACTCAAAGCATGGGCACGCTATGCCATCTATGCAGGATACGCACTCTCACTTTTCATCACTTATGCCATCGTGCGACAACCTTATGAAATCAACGAGGTCATTCGCATCCCAATTACGGATTACATGATGATTTTCTTGACTTACGCAGGATGGTGGCTATTTGCATTTATAAGTAGTCGCATTCGTAATCTAAGAGTAGGAAGTGGACAACCACAAGTCGCAACAGGAGATTAGCTTCATAAGCCACAGGTGAGTATCACACCATTATGAGATAATTTTAACGCTACCAATTTATGTAGAGATTTCAACTCATCTGAGGTGAACAATAAACTGATGCGTGACCGTCAAGCTGCCCTTGATAAGGAACTCTATACATCGGTCAATTTGTTCATCAACAACCAACGCTACATGGGCAACTTTGAACTGGATGAACTCGTCGAAACAGTCAAAAACAAAGTTCACTCTGTTCGCGTCTACGAAGAGATGGATTAATTTTACGGACGTGACATATTACATTCCTCTGCTCTAATCACAGGGTGTAGGGATGCTATTGTTGACATTTTTTGGGAAGTTAGCATTAGACTCGTTTCGTTTGATAGCTAGAATGTAACATCTCTGCCATAATAGACTTTAAGTGAAGATGGGCGAATAATAGAGTTGATTATGGTGGATATTCCACAAACATTGATTGAAAAACTACAGAATCGTAAAGTCGTTTTATTTGTTGGAGCAGGTTTATCTATAGGTGCAGGATTACCTTCGTGGACGAACTTGTTGCAGTATCTAATAAAATATGTCGAAGACAATATTCCAAATAAAGGTAATGAACTTGTTGTAGTGCGTGAAGCTATTAAGGATAATGAATTATTAATTGCCGCGGATCGACTATTCGAGATTATGAATAAAAACTATTTTAGCATGGCAATGAAAAAAAATGTTCGTGACGAAGAAATCTCGGTGCAAAATACACATTACCTCATCACACAACTCCCTTTCAGACAAATTTTGACTACAAACTATGATGTTTTGCTTGAATCCGCGTATCAAGATGAACTGCGGATACCTGTCTATACACAAGAACACAATGTAGAGTTAGCACAGATATTATCGAATGATGAAAGGTGTATTATCAAATGTCATGGAACAATTGATGACGTGAAAACAATTGTTTTGACTAAAAGAGATTATCAAAAAATTAGTAAAAATAGTGGTTACAATCTTTTTTTAAGCGCACTATTTGCCACCAAGACTGTGTTGTTTATTGGATACAGCTTATCCGATCCTGATCTAAACCTTATCATGGAAAATATTTTTAACGCCTTCAATGGTGGTAACACAGCACACTATGCTTTGTTATGGCGTAATCAAATAAAAGATTATAAGATCCAAGATTTTCACAGGAATCATAATATTCAGGTGATGGTTTATGATGAACATAGTGAAGTTGAAACTTTTCTGCAGCAATTAGTGGATGCAATACCCATTTCATCATTAGAAGAAAATTCTATCGGTTCAAAAGGTCAAGAAATTCTAGATTCAATGTTAAAACCCGAATTGAATCTCAGCGAGTTTGAGTTCTATGAGAAGCAATTGATAGAAATTGGCGAAGATCAAAAAAAGCTTACATATATGGTATGCACTCTCACAGATGGGTGTGGCTTCACCATGATGATAAAGTAAGAGAGACTGTAGAGAAATTATTCAAAGAATTAGAAGATCAATTGATATTAAAAGATTACATTTTATCTAATAACAAAATTATTAGGAGTAATGCCATATTAATTGCAAGAATACTAAATTCTCAAAGTGTGATACCAACATTACTTGAGCTTCTCAAGGCTGATTTAAAGGACACAGAATTATTAACAGAAGTAATTGTTGCTTTGGGGGATTTAAATGCTTCAGAATCTATTTCTTACCTTGCTGAAATGTTACCAACAGATACAGAATCTTTAAAGACAGCCATTATATATAGTTTGGGAAAATTAAAGGCTAGACAATATATTAATACAATAATTAACTCATTAAAAGATACTAGTATTGCTGTTCGTTGCGAAGCTATTGGTGCATTAGGTGAGTTTGGTATTGAGGAATATATTCAACATTTAGAACCTTTCATCAGTGATGTGACCCATGTCCAAAGAACTATC
>JBCCSC010000048.1:0-49043 GCA_039200705.1 Chloroflexota bacterium | reverse complement strand
TGTTAATTTACAAAACATTAATTCATATTGCCTATTTTTCCTTAATGTTATCTTTAATTAATTTAATTGTTGTAAAAATAATGTTCATTTTTGTTAAAAATAATATTTATTTGATTTCATTTTGATTACAACGCTCAGTCAGGCTATCTGCGGATAATCTGTCTATATCATCGTGTAAGCATTGATGGGTATAATGCTGAAACATAGACTCATAAACTGGATAAACCATGCTGACAGCAACTTTCATACCTAAAAAGACCAATGCAAAGGATGGCATTCGTCGCGTCAACATTGAAACCGACCTCGCACCACTTGCCGACCTCATTGAACTTGCTTTCCACGAAACAATGGATGAGAGTGGGCGAGCAGCTATCCGCGAAATGCGTTATCTCAGTCGCTTAGGATTTGGTCTCAATTTATTGGCACGCCTCAACGACTTAGTGCTAGGTATCAGTCAAGGATATGTTGCAATTGTGGATGGCAAACTCGTAGGGAATGTCTCAGTTTACCCAGCAAATTGGCGTAAAGAAATCGGTACAGCTTGGCTCGTTGCAAATGTCAGTACACATCCAGATTATCGTAAGCGCGGTATCGCACGCACTCTGATGCAAGAGGCGATGCGTTTTATCCGTAAAAAACGTGCTACCGATGCTATCTTGCAAGTTGATTACGACAATCATCATGCGATACATCTTTATGAAACACTCGGTTTTCATAAAGAACGAGCTTTTACTAAATGGGGGCGGAGTGGTCTAGTATCATCGCCACAGCGCAATCATGAATTAGACGATATTTTCTTCACCAAACCACGTCGGAGTGATTGGCAAGCTGAATATGATTTAGTATCTGCCACTCGTGCTAATGAACGAGGAGGTATCGGTTGGTTACGCCCGATACATGAAAAAGATTTTCGACCCTCTATCATGCGTGCTGTGTCGAATGTTTTCTCCTTTAGTGATCAAGAACGCCTAATTGTGCGTGCGGATGAAGATTCTCATCTCTTGGCATCACTCTGGACGGAACGTAGTCTTGCCCTCAGTCGCACAAAAGTGACACTTTTCCGTCAGCCAAACATGGATATTCGCTATATTGAAGCCTTGCTCTCTAATATACTGCGTCGCTATCGAAGTGCGAGTTTCATACTCGAACACCCACATGATGATGTACCCATCACAGAGTTAGTTGACCAGTATCGCTTTCGTCCACGCCGAACTGTATGGCATATGCGCTATACCTACTAGAATTTACAATCAATTTACAATCTGATTGCATTATTATGATAGTTGAGACCTATTATCAGACCATATCGTAAGGGGAGCATCATGCCTCGTCAGCGTGATTATTTCACCAGTAGCGGAAACCGCATTCTGCGTGTTGCACAAGCAATTGCCATGCGCTTACAACACGAAACAATAGACCCTGACCATATCTTATTAGCTATGACGCGCACCCAAAATACAGATGCGTATCTAGCATTGCATGATGTTGATGTGATTGAAAGCAAACTGTCACCTTATTTGTCGAGCAAACACCCTGCAAAGCGCAAGCATCCCTTGCATTTTCAAGGTGTAGAATTTTCTGATGCCTCACAAGAGGTTTTTCGCCTGAGTTTGATAGATGCAACCTTGCGGGGGGATGATTATATTGCATCAGCCCATTTGCTGATTGGTTTAATGCGTGTGCCAAGTGCCATGATGGATGATATATTGGCGCATTTTTCCTTAGAACGCAAAGCAGTCATCAAAGCGACCGAATATTATCTTGACCATTCTATTGAAGATGCCAAAGTTCGTATTCCGATTACCGCCAGTGACGACGATGCTTTGGGATGTTGGAATGCTCTACGAGAAGCATTGTACGAATTAACGCGAAGGAGATAGTCATACATGGGTGAGCGTATTTTAATTGTCGATGATGAGCAACGCATCATAGATTTAGCGCAAATGTATATTGAACAAGCAGGGTATCAAGTCGAAAGTGCCACGGATGGCAAAGTCGCACTCGATATGATCTTAGATGATGAACCAGCTTTGATTGTGCTCGATTTGATGCTTCCTGGCTTAGACGGGCTTGAAATTTGTCGTCGGGTTCGCGCTCAATCGGATGTCCCGATTATTATGCTCACAGCACGCAGTGACGATATTGATAAAATTGTGGGTCTTGAACTCGGTGCAGATGATTATCTCACCAAACCCTTTAATCCGCGCGAACTTGTTGCCCGTGTGAAGGCGATTTTGCGCCGTAGTACGGCTAAATCTGAAACCGCAACAAAATCTATCACCATTGGCAATCTTGAAATTAATCCTCAACATCGCACAGCGATGGTTAATGGTCATAGTGTTGACCTCCGCATGAAAGAATTTGATTTGCTGATGACCTTCGCCGAAAATCCAAGTATCGTCTTCAGCCGAGAGAAATTGCTCAATGTGGTTTGGGGCTACGACTTTGCTGGTGAAACGCGCACGGTTGATGTGCATGTCGCGCACTTACGCCACAAATTAGATGGCATGTCGCCTGTAATTGATACGGTTTGGGGTGTGGGTTACAAATTGGTGGAATAATCATGCTCAAAAATCTGCGAAATCGTCTGTTTGCGTCATATTTATTAGTGCTAGTGATTGCACTATTGCTTGTTGCTTCTGTAACAGTCACCCAAATCTCACAGCGAGAAGTTCCCCGTGAATTTACATGGAATCGACTTGAATTGTTGCTGACAGGTTTTACATCACAACAATTTGTGCGCGAAACCTTAGTTGCCGATGCAGGAGAAGGCACAGTCGCTGACCGCCTCGGCGATTTTGCAGAGAGTAACAATGTCCGTGTGATGTTAGTCGTCCGCAATCGTGATGAAGAGCAGGTCTTATATGATTCACTTGGCGAGTTCCAAATTGATAACACACCAGAATTCGATCCAGAAGACAACCGTTCGTCGCAACGAGGCAGTCAAGCACCACCAAGTCAAAGGATTCGTTTCGGTAGTTTCTATGTAGATGATGACAACTACAAAGACGAAGAATGGCTTTACGCAGCTTTCAGATTAGATATTAATACACGCCCTCGTATTGATGATTTAACACTCTATATTGCTGAACCACGCTCAACCGAAAGTGTGCGAGCAATTGTTACAGAGTTCAATGATTTAATCTTTCTTCCCTTGATGCGCTCAGCGATTATTGGTGGCGTGATTGCTTTTATTTTGGCAATTTTCTTGACACGCAGTATCACAAAACCCTTACAAGCCCTCGCAAAATCTGCTCAATACGTTGCCAAAGGTGAATTTAGCGAAGAAGTTCCCGTCACAGGACCTGCCGAGATTCAACAAGTGGCGGTAGCGTTCAATCGTATGACAGGCGAAGTGCGTGCCGCGCAGCAAGCCCAGCGCGAATTTATGGCAAATGTGTCGCATGATTTAAAAACGCCTCTGACCTCCATTCAAGGCTATTCACAAGCCATCATGGATGGGGCAGCGAGTAATCCTGCCGATGCAGCCGAAATCATTCACGATGAAGCCGAACGCCTCAATCGAATGGTGCAAGAACTGACAGATTTAGCACGTCTGCAAGCAGGTCGGCTATCCATGAAATTATCACCACTTGATATTAGTGCAGTCGTCTCATCGATTAGTGAACGGCTAGCGATGGTCGCTAAACGCCAGAAAAATATTGATTTGACTGTCGAAACGTATCCTACGCCGATAATCTCGGCTGATGGTGACCGCATGGTGCAAGTTTTGAATAATCTAATCGGTAATGCTATCAAGTACACGCCCAATAATGGCACAATCAGGGTCATGACTGGTGTCCGCAATAGCGGTGTCGAAATCATTGTGCAAGATAATGGTATTGGTATCCCCACCGATGACTTACCTCATATTTTTGACCGTTTCTATCAGGTCGATAAATCACGCGGTCCGACGCGGGGCACAGGCTTAGGTTTAGCGATTACCCAAGAAATTGTGCAAGGGCACGGTGGCACGATTCATATTTTCAGTAATGGTGTGAATCAAGGGACAAGCGTCACTGTTTGGTTGCCATCGCCTAATATGAGTACCATCACCATGCGCCGTGTAACCGCAGAGTAATCGTCAGTTATGGAACGAGTCCTCTCTATCGAGTGTCTAGTATAATAGAGGCATAATCATGGAGAGAATATAATATGCGACCTGTTATGCAAAAACCAAAACGCAAACGCACCGAACGCAATCCCTATCTATTTCTTGTTGCAGGGATTGTCATCGGTATTATCGGCGCATCAGCGATTGGTGTGCTATTTCTATTTGGTGTGAGCAGTGGTGAAGCAATCATCATTGAAGAAACGCGCCCTATAGTTGAAGCACCACAACCGACTGCCGTGCCAATTGAAGCACAAGGCATTCGTCCAACACCGATTGCCAATCAAATTCAAGCTGCCACGATTTCCCAAAATGGTGCATACATGGCGACGATTAGTGTGGAATCTGGCGTATCACACATTTATCTCAACGAAATTCGCGTTGAAGATAGCTTGTTCGGTAACAAATTTTTGCTCTATCAAGCGAATGGCTACTATAACGACATCGTCTTTAGTCCTGATGGCTCAAAATTGATTGCTACCGTTGATAATGGCTCTGCACTGCTGTTCGATGTTGCCTCACGCACCCTCATTGAAGAATACGCCCAAATTGGTGGAGCAGCCTTCACACATGATAATCAACGCCTTGTCTTAGTGGGGCGTGCTACTGGCATTCGTGTTTTAGATATTTCAGGTGATGCGCTAACGTTAGTCTCCAATCGTATGCCTGAGCAAACCGATTACACTGTTGGTGCAGTGGCGATTAATCCTAGTAATGATCTTGCAATTGCCTTCGATGAACGCGTCGAAATTTTTGATTTGGATAACTTGGCAACAGGCTCACAAGTCATTGAACCCAATAACGGATTTGTACTCGATTTAGCCTTTCATCCGCGTGACCCCAACACACTCGCAATCGGTGCGTCAGGGACATATCCAAATGGAGGTATTGTTCAAATCTACGACCTCAGCAATTCATCACGCGCTCAATATGATTTTGGAACACGGGTCTTTGCACTGGCATTTAGCCCCAATGGGGAGTGGCTAGCTGTTGGTGGCGGTGAATCAGGCTTTGCCGAATCCAAGCTGATTGCCTTTCGCTGGGATGCCGAAGATGTCATTCCGCCAAATGCACCATCATTCTATCAATCATTGGTCTTCGAAGGGCATGAACACACGATTTTCGATGTAGCGTTCACATCCGAAGGCTATTTGCTCTCGACAGCTTGGGATGGTAGTGTGCGCCTCTGGGAACTAATTCCACAGAGTGATGCAATTTCGGTGTATTATCCGTAGAAATTGATTTTACTAGCAGTGAAAGTAATGTTCACGCATGGACTGTTTTCGTGAACGGTGCCCAAGACCCTGGACGCGGTCAGCATTACCCTCTGGTATTCTCTCGCGAGAATTGTCCCTTCCCTTCCACTGCTGAGTTATATTTTATCACAAAGAAGAGGTGTGGTTCAAAACCTAAAATGCCAACAAGGGTGCATAGACACTCACACGCACATTCTGACCTGTTTTATACATAATTTGGGAATCGGCGCGGGCAATCAGTTCTGTGCCGTCGTCCAATGCCAAGCCAATCCGTTGATTATGCCCATAATATTCACGCCAGAGAACTGTCGCAGGCGTGCCCTCATCTGTTGGTAGCAAGTGCAACATATCAGGACGAACTAACACCTCAGCCATACCGTTGCGCGGTGTCAATAATTTGACTTGCCCCAAAACAGTATTTGCTGTTGAGCCATGCGCGTCTGCTTGCAGAAAATTCGCTTCACCAACAAACGAGGCGACTTGTCGTGTTGCAGGTCGTGTATACAATTCAAAGGGTGTCCCGACTTGATGCAATTCACCACTGAAAATGACAGCCACTTTATCCGATAAACTCAGAGCCTCTTCTTGGTCATGCGTGACAAACAGTGTCGTTGTTCCTGCTTTGCGTAAAATGGAGCGTACCTCGGCACGGACTTGTGTGCGTAAGGCAGCATCCAAATTGCTGAAAGGCTCATCCAATAACATCATATCAGGCTGAGGTGCAAGCGCACGCGCCAAGGCAACTCGTTGTTGTTGCCCGCCTGATAGTTCATAAGGCATCCTATCACCATATTCATTGAGACCCACCAGAAATAGCATCTCTTCGGCGCGTTTGAGCTTATCTTTCTTGCTCCCTTTGACACCAAAACTGATATTATCGCGCACCGTCAAATGCGGAAACAGCGCATAATCTTGGAAAACCATCCCGACATTGCGTTTTTCCGCAGGGAGGAATTGTTGGGCACTCGCTACAATCTCATCGCCAATGCGGATTTCGCCAGTATCAGGTTGCTCAAAGCCTGCCAAAAGGCGTAACGTTGTCGTTTTACCACACCCACTCGGACCCAATAGCGTGATGAATTCGCCAGCGTCTGCTTCCAGCGAAAAATCGCTCAATGCTTCAACATCGCCATAGTGCTTACTAATCTGATGAACTTTTAAAGCCGTTCCCATGTGTTCCTGTAAACCTTAAACACTTATTGTAAAAGAGGTGTACACAATCATGCACACCTCGTCAACATTTATTCGTGTATCTAGTGTATTTCTAATGCTGATGATTTTCGTTACGCCATAAAATGATGATGAGACCAAAAGCACTAATCAACATCAAAACCATCCCAGGCAGACCAATCAGAGGCAAAAATGCTTCATCATAGAATTGCCAGATGCGTGTCGAGAAGGTTTCATAACCAATCGGACGCAAAATGAGTGTTGTAGGAAGTTCTTTCATCACACTCAAAAATACTAAGGCTGCCCCTGCAATAATACCTGTCCGCGCCAACGGAACAGTGACATGCCATAGCACTTGTAATGGATTTTTGCCGAGACTTCGCGCAGCTTCTTCCACTTTAGGATTAATTTGTGTCAAGGCACTACGCGTTGCACTAATCGAGAAAGGTAAGAAGCGTGTCATGTAGCCTATGACCAATAGAGGTAAAGTCTGATAAATATTAGTCACATAATTCGAGGCGAAGAAGACAAGCGCGAGGGCAATCACAATACCAGGTAAAATATTGCCTGTATAAGCTAATCCAACTATCCAGCGGTTGACCACTGAATTGTTACGCACAACCAGTAAAGCCAATGGGAGAGCGACTATAGCCACCACAAGCGCACTGATGACACTCACACCTGCTGTATGCGATACGAGGTCAGTCATCATAATCGGAATCGGACTTTCAAGACCGACATTCGTGAAGAACCAAATCGTCATTACAGCGACAGGTAAAATCACACCAATTGTTACGACCAAAGCACAGAAAATCAGCGCAGGAACTTTCCATATGCCGAGTTCGACAGGTTTCAATGTGCGCCGTGTTCCTGTGCCAACACGATAATTATGTTGACCACGATTAATGCGCCATTCCATGAAAAACAGTAATAATGTGAATGCTACCAATACTAATGCGAGTAAGGCGGCTCTATCCATATGGAAGCCATTAATCTGTAAGAAAATCGCTCTTGTGAAGGCGTTATAACGCATGATAGCAACTGCACCAAAATCACTCAGCGCGTACATCCCAGCTAATAACATGCCACTCGCCATTGCAGGACGTAACTGCGGAAAAGTTACACGCCAAAAGACTTGCCAGCGATTCAAGCCCATGCTCTGAGCCGCTTCTTCTAATGCAGGGTCAGTTTTCATCAAGGCTGCGCGGACAGGCAATACTACATAAGGGAAAGCAAACATCGTAATCGACAACCACGCACCGAAAAATCCGCGAATATCGGGCAACCGACGAACCCCAAAGATTGGCTCAAGAAAATCGCGTAAATACCCAACAGGACCAAACACTGCCAAATAAGATACCGATGCCAAGTAAGACGGAATTACTATCGCCAATAAGCCCAAAATCAGCCACATCCGACGCAAAGGCAAATCACTACGAGTGGTCAACCATGCAAAGGGAATCCCAATCGCACCAGCACTAATTGTCACTGCCACCACGAGCCATAGACTGTTGAGCATAATTTCAATCGTGCGCGGACGCAACAAATACTCGATTGCAACTTCATCACCTGTACCAATTCCCCGAATGAATAGGTAAACGAGAGGCAATGTCACCATAGCGATGATAGGTAAGCTAATCACAAACAGCGTATGCTTAAAAATACGCTGGAAGAGACCTGTTGTGCGTCGTTTGATTGATTGACCTCTTGAGGGCGCGATGTTCAAATCAGAATCGGTGTAAATTGTGCCTTGCATGGCTGTCCTAGCTAAGTAGCGTCAATGTACTGTGTATATGGTAATCAACAATATTTTGAATGGCTTGAGATAAATGTCATATTTGTTAGTGACAAGCGTCATTAGGTTATGATGATACCTGTCATTTCAGAAAGGGCATGACACAATATCACGCCCTTAAAATGTCTTGGTTTAGCTTTATCCGTCTAATGCACCACTGTTTTCAATCATGTCAATTGTGCCCTGTAAATCGCTGAGGTTGCTCAAGTCAATATCAGGAGCTTCAATTGCTGATAAAGGTGTCAAACGCTCATTGATAGCGATACCGTCAATCATGGGATATTCAAAGGTGCTATCAGCAAAGTACCCTTGTGCATTTTCACCCAAGAGATAAAGCAACAGACGTTGTGCCAAACCTGCTTGGTCACTGCTGCTGAGGATTGCACCACCTGCGATGTTAATCAGTGAACCAGCATCACCAGCAGGGAAGAAGTGCTGTGCAATTGGTGCATCAGGGTCGTCAGCTAAGAAGCGGAACATATAATAATGATTCGTAATACCTAAAACGACTTCGCCATCAATCACAGCTTGGTTGATACCTGTGTTACCACTGTAAAATTGTGCGTTGTTATCGACCATACCTGCTAACCATTCAGCAGTTGCATCATCGCCAAGTAATTCACGCATCGCTGTCACATTGGCTTGGAAAGAACCATTAGTTGGTGCCCATCCGACAAGACCTGTGTAGGCATCGCTTGTTAAATC
Organism: Chloroflexota bacterium; assembly: GCA_039200705.1. GTDB lineage: Bacteria > Chloroflexota > Anaerolineae > Aggregatilineales > Phototrophicaceae > JAUZRW01. The sequence goes on along the minus strand of JBCCSC010000048.1, from coordinate 40,006 downwards.
AAGGATACTCGCAGGTAATTCAAGTCCAAGGGCTTCAAGTTCTGCTGGATTGTAGACCAATACACGCGCACGACCACTGAGACCAACCCACACACCATCAGGGGATTGGAATTGTGCTGGCACACGTTCAAGTACATCGCTTGGCAAAGTATCGAGCAAACCAGCTTGTGCCAATGCACCTAATGCACCACCATCTTGTGCGATATAGACATCCGCAGGGCTATTCTCGCCTTCTTCAATAATTTGACTAGCGAGACCTGCTGTGTCCCCATAAAGAATTTCGAGTTGAACGCCTGTCTCTTCTGAGAATTGCGTGAGAATAGGACCGAGCAAACTTTCGCCACGTCCAGCATAAACAGTGAGGACTTCCTCACTATCTTGTGCTGTCACAGGCACAATTGCCATGACCAGCATCAAACTTGCAAAAATGCTTAAAGAAATGAAACGGTTTAACCGCATGAAATACGCTCCTTGCGTTGTCGGTGAATCCACACTAAGATTCACTGTAGGCTTATATTGTTTTGCGAGGAGATTCCTGTTTGGCGATAGGTCTTCTCGCATGACAATACAGTTGTATCAGAGATAGATGCTAAATGTCTACGCAACCGCTCAACTTATAAATTGCGACCTTGTTGGGAAAGAAGTTAAATTGCTCTTGGGTCTGAGATAACATTTTGTGAATCTAAAAGTTCACACTGGTTAAACCTAAAATCAACGCAACCTTAATCAGGCAATTCGCGTATAGATTGATGAGCAAAAAACTTGCAAAAACCATCAGAAATATCGCAGAAATAGTAGGTCTAACTGGACAGCAAGCCAAAATCCGCATACATTAAGAGAACGAACATAAGCAGTCAATATTCGGAGTCCGATATGTCGAATTGGTGGGGAACAAAGAAAGATGTGTCACCGCGTCTCATCTGGGAAGTAGAGGCGATGCGAGCGACATTTAGCAAGACCTTTGAATTGGTTGTACCCCCATTTGGTGGTTTGCTCTACTGGCAAGGGACAGTCAAAGTGAATATGTCCATCCTAGAAAATCCAGAACACACACTCAAAATTGTATACCCAAAAGAATATCCGAACCGTCCAGCAGAAGCCTACTGCATTAAGCCACGCATTTATAGCGAAAAACATCAATACGAAGATGGTCAACTGTGCCTCTTCAATCCAAAAGATGGTGAGCAATATGGCTGGAATCCTAGCAAATCAACAGCCGTAACAGTTGCAGGGTGGGCAGTTCAATGGCTTTATGCTTATTACACATGGCGTGCAACAGGTGATTGGCCTGGTATCGAGGAACGTATTCGTCCTGATACCCCCTTACCACGTCGTCGTCGGAGGTAGTCGTTAAATGGAAGACTTTGGTAGTCTGTTACAATCTGAATTCGGTTTATTATCGCGCCGATTGCGAGGTATGGCTATGATTTCTCGGGGAATTGTTCCCAATTTAGTAATTTCACAGCGCGTCGTTGACCGCGTGGTCAAAGCGGCTCAAGGCTTCATTGAAGATGAGACAGGCGAAACAATGGTTGGGCTTGTTGTTGATACCGATGAACCTGAAACGATGCCGACCATGTATGTCATTGATACCATCTCACCTGATGAATCTGTCATTCGTCGCTCACATATGTTTGAGCAAGGTGATGATATGCAGGGGGATATTTTCGTCTGGTTGCTTGAAAACTGGACGAGCTATCAAGAAATTGGGCGCGACATGGAAGGGCGAGAAATCAAAGACGAATGGCGCGAAGAACTCAAGCATCTGGGTGATTGGCATAAACAACCAGGCTTCATGATTCAACCATCAGGCGGTGACTTGGCAACAGCGTTACGCTTCATGGAAGATGAAGAAAACGGCTTTGAATTTTTGCTCGTGCCGATTGTCACACTAGGGCATCCATCAGTGACAAGTGAAGAGGGCGCACAAGTCAATTATTTCACTGTGCCAATGGATGATGGCACAAGCCTCCGCATGGATTGGTGGTTTATTCATCGTGATGTGCGTGTTTTCCAACCGATTACACCCACAGTCGTCCCAACAGAAGATTTACCTGTACTAACGCCTTATCCTTGGCATATCTTGCGTCGTGACTTGCTTGATGAAGAAATTGGTCTCATTCAAGATGATGGCAAATTCTTACTCGCTCAGAGTGCTATTTTCTGGGAAGCCGATGGTGACTTACCCCTCGAAATTTGCTTCATTGTGGGTATCCCCAATAGCATGAATGTCTTCCTCGTGGTCACAGACTGGAGCTATCCTGATACTAAACCGCGTATCCGCATTGCAGATTTCACAGGTGTAGATGCAACGCAATATGTCTACAAGGTTTTCAGCGATTTATGGGATAAATCCGAACCTGCACCAGAACTGTCTGAATTTGAGTGGAATCCAGAATCATCCTATATTGTGGATTACCTTGCGCTCATCGAAAAAGAACTCGGTATTCGTCCAGAAGGACCAATGCCTTGGGAACGTCAAGGGAGTACACCTGTAGCAATTGATGTCGAAGATGAAGAAGATACACCGCCTGTTGAAGCAAATGGCGCATCTGAACCACATGCAAGCGACGATGATGTAATAGATGAATTTGAAGCCGACCCTGTAACCGATACTGAACCCAGTGAAGAGGAAACCCCATGACAACCGATTGGCAACGTGTTGAACAATATTTTGGGAAAGCGAATCTTGAACGTCTAGCAGAAAGTCGTGTTGGGATTGTCGGACTTGGCTCTGGTGGTAGTTTTGTCGCACTTAGCCTCGCTATGAGTGGTGTCGGGTATTTTGCATTGGTTGATGATGATGAACTTGAAGAAGGCAATGTCGTCCGTCATGCTGCTGACCGTCGCTATGTCGGTTGGAACAAAGCCAAAGCTGTCGCTGACCTGATTCAACATCGCAACCCGAATGTCACAGTTGATGTCCGTGAAGGTCGCATTGAACAACATATGGATATTTTTGATGACCTCGATATTGTCGTCGTGGCAGTCGATGGTGAACAAGTTAAATATATCCTCAACGAAGCCTTGCTCAACCTTAGTATCACAGCTGTCTATGCAGGGGTTTATGAACGTGGTGAAGGTGGTGATGTTGTCATCATCCGCCCTTATGATGGACCATGTTATGCCTGTTGGTCACAAGAATTGCGTGCTGGTTTTCAGCAACCTGTCCCTGGTGAAGACGGTGCGCTTGATTATGGTATGATTGGCGAAGAAGGCACACTCGAAGGTGAACCTGGTTTATGGGTGCATGTGACGAAAGTAGCCAGCATCCAAACTGACATCATTCTCAATGAACTATTACGAGGGAGTGATGCCAGCGAAGAAATGCCAGCCAATACGATTATCGTTGCCAACAATGAGATGGAAATCATCGAAGGGGCAGTCAACGAACCGCACACAGGCTTATGGGTTGGCATCTCGCGTGACCCCGATTGCTTAGTCTGTGGTGACCGTGCACGTCTCGCACAAGAAGAAGACCATGACGCTTTGTCATTAGATGATTTGATGACATCATCAGGTTTATCACTGACTGATGAATCGGATTGATTGTAGGGGCGAAAGGCATTTTGCCATTGCAGAAATATGTGACCATTTAAGGGCGTGTGGCAATACACTCTTGTAGAAATGTGTGACCATTCAGGGGCGTATGGCAATACGCCCAGCGAATTGAAATTTTGCTACATAAAAATATAGTAGTAATTGTCTGATTTCGATATAAATTCTCCCCAAAATAGAACCATCTTTGTCAGAAATGCGTAATACTTATAAAAGTATGCTAAAGACTCCCCAAAAGTTGGGGTGATTGACAGCAAAAGTGTGTTATGCTTAAACTGTAAATAGAACCGACGAATTGTCTGGAAAGGAGCTAGCGAGGCTGAACTCGCTGAAACCTACCAATGGCTGAAGAAAATAATCAACCAAACAACGAAGTGAACAACACACCGCAAGAAGATGATATGGGTGACCGTCTCGAACGACTCGGTGGCGAACCTGCCCCTGTCATCACCCCAGAAGAATTTGCACGCTTGCAAAAAGCAGGGCAAGTCCACATTGATTCGCGTGGGCAAGTCCGTTCTGCTGGGCGTAGTGGTCCTAACACTGGCGTTTCATTGCGTAAACGTCGGGCATGGTATGGTCGATAATCCGACTGAAACGCAGCGTCTCTGGGATGAGATGCTACAATCCATGCGCCGTGATGGTGTACTAAATTCATCTGACGTGGATGCTGCTTTTTCGGCAGTGCCACGTCATTTGTTTTTGCCAGATATATCAATCGAAAAAGTCTACAAAAATCGCGCGATTGGACTTAAAAAAGACGGGTCAGGCTTACTGACATCTTCATCAAGCCAACCCTCCATGATGGCGATTATGCTCAATCAACTTCAATTGCAAACAGGGGATAATATCCTCGAAATTGGAACAGCATCAGGCTATAACGCTGCTATCATGCAACACATAGTTGGGAAGTCTGGTACAGTCACGACTGTCGAAATTGATAATGACCTTGCAGAAACAGCCCATAAAAACTTACAACGTGCTCATATGAGTCGTGTGATGGTCGTCAATGCCGATGGCGCACAAGGCTATTCTCCGCGTGCTGCCTATGACCACATCGTTGTCACTGTCGGAGTGTGGGATATTCCCTCAGTGTGGTTTTCACAATTGAAGTTGAAAGGGTCGCTTGTCGCACCGATTGTGTTAGATGGTGTGCAAGTGAGTGCCACGTTCAAACCCATGTCCGATGGGACATTCCTCAGTAAGGATAATCGTCCCTGTGCTTTTGTCTATATGCTTGGGAGCAACGCAGGTCCTAATTTCCGTAAACAACTCGGAACAAGTGGCTTATTTGTCCTTGCTGACCAAGTGGATAACATTGATACAGTTTCGCTGAGCATGTTACTTTCCGATGACCATGCCTTTTGCCAATTTGAACATGGCTTAGAACCACAAGACTACTGGAATGGCTATCAAATTTACCTAATGCTCAATCAGCCCGAAAAATACATCTTTTTTGTGTACTCTGTGTTTGAAGACCAACAAGCCTTCGGACTTGATGGACAGGGGATTGGCTTGTTCACGAAAGGGACAGCCGCGCTCGCTGGGTATCACGAAAAAGGCGTTGTGCATTGCTTTGCTGGCTCGGATGCCTTCTTAGAAATGCAAACCGTCTCAGATAAATGGTTCGCAGAAGAAAAGCCGTCAACAGAACAGCTACGCCTCAAATTAATCCCTAAAGAACTCGGTCGTCCAGAGGTAGAACGTGGACGTATTTTTGACCGACGCGACCATTATCTCCATGCTTGGTTTGATGTGGATTAATGCCCCGTGTTGACTATTGCTCACATCGAAAAAGCACTTGCCTTAACAGATTTTGATAGTGCCTCTGCTCAATTGGGTATGTCTCCTGCTGGGCGTGCGAGTATGACCCCAAAGCTTAATAAACCGCCTCGTCAATCGGCTGTTTTAGTGCTGATTTACCCTGATACCGACCAAAAATTGCAGGTGATTCTCACAAAACGCACTGAGCAATTGCGTGGGCATAGCGGACAAATTAGTTTTCCAGGTGGTCGTCGTGATGAGGGTGATAAATCCTACGAAGAGACAGCTTTACGCGAAGCCTGTGAAGAAGTTGGCGTTTGCAACCGTTCTCGAATTCGCATCCTTGGGCAGTTAGCACAATTATGGATTCCACCGAGTAACTTTGAAGTTATGCCCATTGTCGCAACCATGGATAACATTCCTCAACTTGTGCCAAGTCCAGCAGAAGTCGCACAAATTTTATTTTTACCCTTAGATAATCTTCTCAAGGATGACATCAAGAAGACAACTCCCATGACCTTTCGCGGAACAGTCTTTGATGTGCCCTATTATGATGTGCAAGGGCATATTGTTTGGGGCGCAACGGCTGCCATGCTCAGTGAACTTGAACACCGTCTCAGAACAACATTGACTATCTAACCAACTTCGTTTTCGACTAACTCTTTCAGATTTTCAACTAGAGCATCTATTACTGTTGGCACTTGCTGAGGTTGTGCTACTTCATTGAGTAACATCATCACATCTGTTTGCATATTATGCGGTTGCTTATCACATTGCAGAGCGAATTGCATCAAACGCTTTTCGCCAGGATGTGGTCTACGATTAATGGCGAATAAAATGTCGAAATAACTGGCGAGAAATGCTGTTACACGATGGTTGAGACTAATCACATCATTGCGTTCTATTGCTTTGAGAATTTGTGCTTTGTACGATGTTGCAATGTCTGCTAACAACGGCATATTGAGGGTGATAATATTTTTTACAAGTGCATCAGGATAGGGTTGCTGACTTAGCGTCTGTAACTGTGTGAACCAATCATTGCGGTCATAAATAGACAATGATTGCTGAACAGTATGCCAAAAAGCAGTTGAATATCCCATCTGTGCTTGGTGATGGAGCAAAACACGCTCGATCTGCTCTTGCATAAAATCTGTTCGGAAATACATAAAGTCAACATGAATGCCTGTCTTGGCATCAATGATATAATCGCTAGCACCCCAGTAATCAACCGTTTCATGATGGCTCATATCACTCGATACGATTTGATTGCGCTCATCCATCGTAATATCGCGTGTGATGTATACATACGTGTCAACATCAGATAGCTCATTGCCAAATCCATTCCGAATAGAGCCTGAAATTGTGATTGCTTGGCACGGTTAGCAAGTCGATTGACAGCATCAAAGTGTTGTTCAAACATCATTTATCCATTCACAATCGGATATTGGTCGAGTACCCATTTCATCAGTATGAAGTGTGCTGCTAACCCCGCATAATCATCATATTGACTGAGTATTGCCTTAGTTGCCGCCGCAGATTTTTCGACATCAAAGTAGCGTGCAACAGCAGCCTGCAAAGCAACATCATTGTGTGGCACAAACGGATAAACACTTAGTGCCCGTGATACCACGACTGAGGCTGTCCAATGACCAATGCCTTTGATAGCCACTAGTTGCTGATACAAATCATCTGTTGATTCGTAATCCTGCAAAAAGTCAGTGTCATCTGCGAATCGTCGTGCGAGGCTAATAATCAATTCCATGCGCTTAAAAGTGATTTTGAGCGGTTTTAACTCATCTATGGTTGCTGAGGCAAGTTGTTCAGGGCGAGGCATCACATAATGCTTAACCCCATCATGCTCAATAAAATTATTCCCCCATTCAACCAAAACACGCTGGGCTTTTTGAGCATTCTTCCACGAAATATGTTGCTCAATAATCACGAAAATCAGGGCTTCATATAGTGATTGACTACGATAGAGGGGTAATCCATATAACGGCTCGACAACTGCCCACAATGCCTCATTTTGACGCGCCATGGCATAAAAGTCAGGCAGATTCGTATCTGTAGCAAGTATATCTGCAACTGTATTGATAGGAACATCACCAACAAGCGACTCAATCTGTAATTTATTGTTGTATGTGACTTTTGCGAGGCTGAAATCATCATGATAACGAATTGCCCGATAATACGCACCATTGCTCAAATGAAACAAGCTAGGATGTGGATAACGGGCATGGATTTGGTAGAACAAATCAAATGAATAGGGTATTGATGACATGAGAATCGTCGCTTACAGGCTATAGATGAATATCAGTCAACTCTACCCATGAGTGCTATAGAATGCACCCGAAAACTTGCGTTGATAGGCTTAATCGCCACTTTCGGGTTGTTGTTCAGGTGTTTCATCATTGGGTTCTGGGATTTCAGCATCAGCTACAGGTGTTTCGCCTTCTTTAGCAACCGCAGGAATTCCACTACCCGTGATACTTTCCAATATCTTTTGCTGATTTTTATAGCGGTCTTCTGCAATTTTACGTAAATCAGCAACTACATCCGATTCATCCGTGATTTCAATACCAAGTAATGTTTCAATGGCATCTTCCATAGTGAGCACACCAGCCGTCCCACCCCATTCATCAATCACTAACAGAATATGATTCTGCTTTTTGAGGAAGCGGTCAAAGACACTGGCGATACTGTTAGTTTCTGGAACAACCGTAATTTGACGTTTGAGATTTGCCAACGATGTATCAGGATCGCCCATGGCAAGGGTACGGTAAAGGTCTGTCCGCAAGACAAAGCCATCGCAATCATCCATTGATTCGTTATAAATCGGAATACGCGAATATGGGATTGTCTTATGTTCATCAAGAATTTCACGAACAGTACTATCTTGTTGAAACGCTAACACCACTGTGCGCGGTGTCATCACTGTTTCTACTTGCACATTTTCCAACGCAAACAAATTCCGTAGAATGCGGTCTTCACGCTCAACCAATGCGCCTTCACTCGCACCAATTCTTGCCATTGCTTCAATTTCTAAGCGACTAACTGTTGGAATTTCTTCGTCAGATTTGAGCAACTGCGTTGTTTTCTCCAGCAACCACACAGCAGGGAATAACAACCAAACCAACCATTGAATACCATAAGCTGCAAATGGATTGAGTTGCTTCCAATAAGTTGCGCCAATGGTTTTAGGGATAATCTCCGAAAATACAAGAATCAGCACAGTTAGCACGGCACTAATCACACCAAACCACGCATCCCCAAAGATAGCAACCGCTTCTGCACCAGCACCAGCAGCCCCTACAGTATGGGCGACTGTATTCAGTGTCAAAATCGCTGAAATTGGACGTTCTACATCAGTTTTGTGTTGTTGCATCAATTCGGCACTACGTTCACCTTGTTCAACACCAAGTTCAACATGGGAGACTGAGGTTGATAGCAACACAGCTTCTAGCACACTACACAAAAAAGAGATGCCAAGCGCAATGCCAATGTAAAACAACAATCCGCCCCATGTGCCAGCAGCATCGCCTACAGGACCTCCAGCAGCAAGGATTGGCGGAAAGAGAGTGATTAGGTTATCGAATATGGGTATCATTGTCTCATCTGAAAATTGAGTTAAGTTGCGAATAGCATAGCACATTTTGCGCGTTACACAACAAAAAAGCTACGATTTCTAATGATGATATGACGTATTGGTTACGAATTGCTTATCCTGCGAAGAATTGCTCAACACGCTCGAAAAAAGCCTCGCGCTGGGTACTGGCTGGTGAATGTCCAGCTCCTTCAAATGTATGAACAATTGCGTCGGGGTATAAATTGAACAAGCTATGTTGCACAGTTGCACCAAAGGTCGCGTCGTTATCACTATTGATAATCAGTATTTCGCCATCCCAATTACTCATGTCATCTGGTGCAAATGATTGTCCCATGAAGTCGATAATCGCTTGATAGATGGTCACAATATCGGTTTTAGCTAATCGTTGTTCATACAGTTCTTTGAGATATGCGTGATAAAAATCTGCGTCATTGTCGGCTGGCGCAATCGTGCTAAACATCTGTGTTTGTGCGGTTTTTGCGAGTAAATCATCAGGGGCGACTTGTGCCATACCTAATAATTGTTGATAACGCTCAATATGGCTGGCATCAGGGACAGTTGTGGTCGATAAAACAATTTTTGCGACACGCTCAGGATACGCACGCAGAAAGACTTGCGCCAACATCCCACCAAACGACCCAGCCAAAACATACACTTGCTCAATGCCTTCGACATCAAGAATTCCTGCTAAACCATCCGCTAATTCGCCCATTGTGCTAAGCGCAGGATAATCGGGTGCGATAATACGATATTGCTCAGATAGCATCGGGATTGATTTATATGCTGCATCTGCTTTTTTGAGTCCGCCGACAAGCCACAAAATCGTTTTCTCACCTTGAACAAGACTATAATATGTCCACTCTATCTTGTTGACTATCAGTGACTTGTGCGGATTATCTTGGCGAAATGCCTTCAATGCCTTGCGTTGTTCTGCTGGTACATTGTGGTAAATCTTATCGAATGTCATGCGCTAATCCTCATCCTTGTGCAAAAAATTGAGTATGCTCTGACTGATTTGGTCGGCTACCAATAAAGGCGCGAGATGGTCATGATTAGCTAGCGTTTGCACATAGGCACGACTGTACATCGCCTTAAATGAGCCTCTATCACCATCATTGATAACATCGTCGTTATCACTCTCAATCAAGAGTAAATCACCATGCCAATGCAACAAATCACGCGAATTAAACTCATCCCCTGCATGATATTCTGCCGTCAGACGCGCTCTCAGCACTAAATCACGCTTGCTCATCCGTTGACTATAACTCTCATCGATATAAGTTTGCCAAAACGTGCGGGCATCATCCGTGATAGGGCAAGTGGTATTAGCAATTTGATTGTGAAAGGCACGTTTGCTCATCCACAATAAAAGTGCTTCGGGATACAGTCGAAGCAATTGATACTGCATCGACATCGCTTCTGATAGATGCCGACTTGGAATCATGCTGTGGCTCACAACCAAATCTGTGACCATATCCTGAAACCGCCGAATGTAGAGTTGTGCCAGCATCCCTCCAAATGAAAATCCTACGACCACACAATGCTCAATGCCTTCTTGTGATAGTAAGGCACGCAAGCCACTGATGATGTCGCTGAGCGTTTTGTAGCTTGTCGGATAATTCGGGGCAATCACACGAAACTGCTCCGAAAAATGGGTAATATGGGGGAACATCGCCTCAGTATCACCACCGCCACCTGATAACAATAATAATGGCTCATTATCTGGCTCGCCAGCAACATAATATGACCAGTTATGCTCACCAATCAGAGTCCGTTTGAGAGGAATTAATTGTCGAAATTGTTCGAGGCGATCGCTTAAGGTTGTTGTCTTTTGCTGTTGGATGAGTTTACTCGTGCAAGACTATTGTTGATTATCCTGATTATAACGCATCATATGTCGTCGGATAGAGACATCAATTTAGTGGGATTACCTCCAGCCAGTGTATCAACAATCCGCGCGACATCGTTTAATAAATCACCCGTCGCTGTGATGTACTGTCGCCGACGTAAGCGAAACGATAGCTCTGTTTTCTGATGAATGAATGGATAGACTGCCTTGCCTTCCTCCAAAAAATAACTCCACTCATCTTGCACATTGTCTGAGCGCATTGAATCAGGCGAGACAATCAGTAACATCTTTGAGCAATCTTTGAGGGCTTGTTCAATTGTATTATCCCAATTGTTTCCAGGGTCAATATCTTGGTCAATCCAAATGTCTAAGCCGACACGACGTAATTGTCGTGCCAATTGATAGACGTAATCACCATCTTTACGGGCATAACTGATGAAAATTGTGCCCTCGATATTGGCTTGCCCTGAATAAAATGCTGTGGTGAGGTCATCTGTCGCATCCGATGTACTCTGATAGCGTTGAGTAGGGTCATTATGTAACAATCGGCTAATCACAACATCGACACCAATCGGTAAATCAGGGCGGAAATCGCGCACCTGACTCACTACCTGATTATATTGATATTTGGGTTCGCGTTCCCCTGTGAAGAGGCTATAAAGCAATAAACCAAAGGCATAAATATCAGACCCCGTTGCAGTGGCTGCTCCCTCTTTTTCTTCTGGACTCAGTACAGCGAACCGTGTGGGGTCAGGAATGGGCATTTGCTCGCCAGATAAGCGTTTTGCGACAGTGAAATTAATCAGATAGGGTTGGCTTTCTTCATCCATGATGACAGTATTTGCTGAAATTGCTCGATGCACAATCCCTCGCTGATGGACGAAATCAATCGCACTCCCAAGTTGTTGAGCAATGCGTAAGAGTGTCGAAGACGAAATCGGCTTAGGACGATTAAAATACCACATCAAGAGTGAATCTGTGCCCACCATGCGCTGAATCTGAAATGGACGTTGCTTGTGAACACCGTAATCGTACATAGGTATAATATGTGGATGCTCCAAGCCTGCCACAATCTGCGAATCTTTCTCGAAGCGCAATAAATAGGCTTGATTATCGAGCATCTCTTCTTTGACAATCCGTAAGGCAATCCGTCGTTTGAGGATATTATCGTGGGCTGTCCATAACTCACTGACACTGCCTTTACGCACCATCTCCTCAACTTGATAGCGTCCGCCTAAGAGTTCATCACGTTCAAGCGACATGGTAGCTCCTCAGCCTAATTTTGTTGGTGTGCCACCTGCCAACACATCGACAATCCGTGCGACGTTGTTTAGCATATCATCTGTGCCGACCACATGCTGAATCCGTTGCAAGCGCGGATGAATATTGCTCGGAATGGGTTCTCTTGGAATGAATGGATAAACGGGTTTGCCACCACCCATGAAGTAACTCCATTCGTGTGTCACATATTCCGATGACATGGATGCGTCAGTCGTAATCAGCAACATAATATCACAATCATTCAATGCGCCTTCGATAGCATCATCCCAATTACTACCAGGTTCGATGTCTTGGTCAATCCAAATATCAAGCCCAACCCGACGCATATCTTGCGCCAAACTATAGACATAATCACGGTCTTTACGCGCATAGCTGATAAAAATCGTACCGTCGATGCTGGTTTGCCCCGAATAAAATACTTGATTGAGTGCATCTATCGCATCTTGAATCGAAGGATAGCGGTCATCAGGGTCATAACTCGTCATACGATTGAGGATGATGTCAACACCAATCGGTAAATCTGGTCGATTTTTTCTGACAGAGATGTGAGTTGTATCCCCTGTGTTGAGTGCCCGAATCTGAGCAATCGCAAGCGGTAAGTCACCTTCAAACGGTAACTGCTCAGTGAACATTTGATAGAGTGTGACACCCAACGCAAATTGATCGACAGGAGGCGCAAAGACTTGTCCCATATAAGTTTCGGGGGCAATATAGGGTGGCGACCCCACAATTTCATCGCTATCCATATCACGCAAAGCCTGATTCGTTGATGCCACGACGAGATTATGCAAATACGGATGCAATTGGTCACCGAGTAACACATTAGCTGGGGTGACATCACCATGCACAATATCTCGGTTATGGAGATAATCCAGCGCACTAGCCAGACGACCCATCAAGCGCAAAATATCTTCAGTACTCATCATACCGTTTTGATTATAGTAATCGACAATGCTCATACTCTGTGGCAGGTAACGTATCACAAGATATGCTTGTTCGTTGTGTGTGCCAAAGTCATAAATCGGGAGCAAATGTGGATGTTCTAGGCTGGCTAGCATCCGTGCTTCATTCTCAAAAACTCGCGCCACATCGACAGGAATATCACTTTCCAGATGTTTGTATTTATCGTCAAGGTCAACGCGCAAATCAATCCGTTGCTTGATGATGACCTCACGTCCGAGTACTTCATCCACTGCTAGCCATATTAAGTTAGAGTTACCACGCTTGACTAAACTTTTGACATGATAGCGATTGGCGATTTTAGTATCAATCAGTGACATCAATACAGTCCTATCGAGGTTTATTCTGTCGAACGCTTGCTAGATAGCATGTCGATGATGCGCGATACATTACCAAGCATATCATCTGTTCCAAATGAAAACTGAAAATGTTCTAAACGGGGATGGATGTTTTTAGGCAATTCGCCACCAAGCACAAATGGATACACAGGCTTACCACTACCCATGAAATAGCTCCATTCATGCGTGACGTAATCCGAATCCATCGAATTTTCTGTGACAATCAGTAGCATTATGTCACACTCGTTGAGTGCGTTCTGAATGCCATCTGCCCATGTTGTACCTGTCGGAATATCACCGTCAATCCAGATGTCCAAACCAATACTACGCATTTCTTCAACTAGTTTTTGGACGTAATGTTTATTGACACTGGCGTAACTGACAAAGATTGTGCCGTCGATTCGAGAATTCCCTGAATAGTAAGCGTCAAATAAATCATCAACCGCATTACTCGCTGTGGTATATTGTTGACTTGAATCTTCACTGATAAGTCTCTTAATAACGAGTTCAATTGTTGTTGGCAAGTCAGGACGATATTTTTGTATTTTACTGGTTAGTTCCTGACCGTAATATCTAGGTGGTTCACCATGCGTTAGCACAATATGAGCGAGTGAGCCAAATGTGAATATATCTTTTTGATATTCATTAGGGTTAGCCCGTTTTGTGGTTGCTGGCTCATCTAATAGCATATTTTTCGATTGAGTAAATGCTGCGAGACTAAAATTTGATAGGTAAGGTGTATTACGATTATCGAGGATGATGTTGTGTGCGTGTAAATCTCGATGAACAATACCACGTTCATGAATGTAATCAATGGCACTAGCGATTTGTTGCAATAACCGAAGTTGTTCTAAAGTTTCAAATTTTGTAAATCCATTTACAAAATCCTCAAGAGTAGACACACCAATATAACGTTGAATTTGATAAGGATTGTCACCATGAATCCCATAATCGTGAATTGGAACAATATGGGGATGTTCTAACTGGGCTAGTATTTGTGCATCATATGCAAATCGAGAGATATAATGACTATTACCAAGCATATTGTCTTTTACAATACGCACTAAAATCTCCCTGCGGAGACGCATGTCGTGCGCTGACCATAAATCAGTTCCGCTACCCGACTTGAGGAAGCTATCTATTCTATATCTCTCTTCAATCACATCATGTACGGTGACCATTATTGCTAAACCTCTACATCTCACTCCGACCTTGTAACGCACGCATCAGCGTAACAGCATCCACATATTCGAGGTCACCACCAGTCGGCAAGCCACGCGCCAAACGGGTGATTTTAACCCCTTTATTTTCGAGCGCGCGTTGAATATAAAACGAAGTTGCATCGCCTTCTTGTCCAGGGTTGGTCGCCACGATAATTTCTAGCACATCGCCTTCTTCAACCCGACTGACCAATTTTGGAATATTCAAATCATCAGGTCCGATGCCACTTACAGGTGAGATTGCACCGTGCAGGACATGATATGCACCATCGTATGTGCCTGTACGCTCTAACGCCAACAAATCAAGTGGTTCTTCCACCACAGCAATCACCCGATGATTCCGCTTGCTATCACTACAAATTGGGCAAGGGTCATCCACAGTGATGTTGCCACAATTGGAGCAAAATTGCGTGTTTTTTTTCATCTCTTCAAGGGCTTTTGCCAAGTTGAGTGAAATATCATCATTCGCCCGTAGCAAATAATAGGTCAGGCGCGAGGCTGTCTTAGGACCAACACCAGGGAGTGCGCTGAAAGCTTCAATTAATTGGGTTACAGGTTCAGGGATTGCACTGCTCATGGTGTGTCACCTTCAGTCATAACGATGTGTAGCAAAATATAGAATATCGTAAGGGAGGGTTTTAAACCCTCCCTTACGTGATGATAGAATTGGAAATGATTGTGATGGTTTAACCTAACAAACCACCGAGTCCAGGCATATTGCCGAGACCGCCTGTGATGCCTTCCATTTTTTCGGCTGCCATTGTCTGGCTTTGCTCAATCGCTTGATTCACGCCTGTCAGCAACAAATCTTGCAAATCAGTTGCCCATTCTTCATCTTCAACATCAATCACATCAGGATTAATTTCAATTGATTGGATGCGTTGATGCCCTGTAATCACGATGACCAATGCGCCACCCCCGACAGACACTTCGACAGTTTCTGTTTCGAGGTCTTTTTGGGCTTGTTCCATGTCGGCTTGCATCTTTTGGATTTGAGCCATCATGCCACCCATACCACCACCTGCGCCACCTGCTGGTCCACGACGACGTTTTGCCATGAGAAATTCTCCTTTTGTAGAAACTTATCTGTGTTAGCTATCTTATCATATCATTCACTGTCTTCACGAATTTGCCCACCAAGCCCTAAGCCTTCTTGGATAAGTGGGTCATCCGCGAGGTCATCATCAGTGCTGAATTGCAAGGCTTCGCCTTCTTCCATGCGTACATAGCGCACGCGCAATTGTTCATCACACACGCGACTAATTGCTCGTTCAACCCACTTGATGCGCGTTTCGTCATTGAGTTTTGTCAGATAAATCTGATTGCTTACACCCATCGTCACCAAATTTCCATCCACAGCGACTACAGAGGCATATTCCATTAGATTCGGCAAATTGACGATTAAATCGCCTGCTTTACCTGCATTGTGTGAATGGCTGAAAATTAAACTCTGTGCTTCAACCCATTTAGATTGCACAACAGAGGGTTGTATGACAGGTGGTGTGCCTGATGGGGCAAGTTCAGCGCGTTCAAAATCGGCTGCGCGTTCCACTTTTTGTTGCGGTTTCTGTGCTGATTGTGTGCCAGAGTGTTGAATGTATTGCACTTGAACCTCAGGTTCTTGCAAGCTCTCGATTAATGCCAATTCAAGTGCCAATTGCGGTTGCCAGCCCCCTGTATAATTATTGACTGCTTCGTTGAAGGCTTTCACTGCACGCAATAAGCCACTGCGAGAAATCATTTTGGCTTGTTGGTCAAATAATTCTTTATCATCTTGGGATGCTTGTAATAAGTCAGGACTTGCCGTTTGTGCCAACATCACCGATCGTAAATGTTCGACGACTTGTTGCCCAAATTGACGGGGGTCACTCCCTGAGTCAATTGCTTGGTTGATGACATGCAAGCCTCGCGCTGTCTCATTATTCACCATCGCTTCAACCAAATCACGGACAGCAATCGCACTTGCTGTGCCCAAGATACGCTGAGTCAGTTCCAGCGTAATCGTTTCTTCTGGGTCAGCCACAATCTGGTCAAGCAAACTGATACTATCACGGACACTGCCTGTGCCTTCGCGTGCGACCAATTCGAGGGCAGTACGTTCAATTTCTAAACCCTCTTGTTCGGCGATGAACGCCAAGCGGTCAGTTACCTCTTGCAGTGACAATCGACGAAATTCAAATGGCAGACAACGACTCTTAATTGTTGCAGGAACTTTGTCAATTTCAGTGGTTGCTAAGACAAATAGGGCATGGTCAGGTGGTTCTTCAAGTGTTTTTAGCAAAGCATCGAACGCATTGCCACTAAAACGATGCACCTCATCTATGATGTATACTTTGTAGCGACCTTCATTGGGGGCGAACGCAATGCGGTCACGCAAATCGCGCACATCATCAACCCCTGTGTGTGAGGCGGCATCAATTTCAATTAAATCAAGATAACGTCCTTCATTGACAGCAATACACGCTGAACACTCATTGCACGGACGAACATTGTCGTTCTCGTTGGTACAATTGACCGCTTTTGCCAATAACCGTGCTGATGTGGTTTTGCCTGTTCCGCGTGGTCCACTGAATAAATAGGCATGACGAATCCGACCTGTTTTAATCGAATTGCGGAGCGTGCGTGTAATGTGTTCTTGTCCAACGACATCGTCGAATGAAAGGGGACGCCATTTGAGGTAAAGGGCTTGTTCGGGCATCTCAACTCCTCAATATTTGCATCATGGAGTCTAGCATCTCAGAGGGAAGTCGGCAAGCAGAAAATTCGATTATTTGTTCTTACTCCAAACCGATGTTAACACTTTTGAAATGTTATATGATATACTTAGCTTGGAGAAAGCTAATCAAAATATAGAAATGAGGACTGCTTATGTTGGGTGGTTTAGGTATGGGGGAATTACTCGTTATTCTCCTCATCGTAATTATTTTATTTGGTATCGGACGTGTATCTCGTTTAGGTGGCGAACTTGGTGAAGCCATTGGTAACTTCCGCCGAGGTGTCCAATCTGCTACCGATGATGACGAAAAATCAAAGAATGAAGCATAACACCATCAATTAGGACATGCTCATCATGTCCTTTCACTTTTGTGCTTGGGCAAGTGCTTTATCAACTAATGCTTGTGGGTCAATGGGTATCATCTGACCAACACTTTCAGGCACTTCTAAGTTGTAGTTGAGCAACTCACTATTGTATTTGCCAACATCCATTTTCCATTGTCGAACAGCTTTGTTCCAGCGTTCATCTGCTTCACGATGTAAGATAAAACTGCCCATTTCAATCGCCTTCTGCTGACGTGCGACATAATCACGCGCATATTGCTTGATGCGTTTGTGAATTTTCTTGTGTTTATCGCGCAAGGTATAGCCGAGTGCCATCCAAGGTGGAATAGCGTCATTATCTTTCATGATTTTGTATGCAAGGCGGAATTCTTCTGGCACAGTCTCATCTTCAAATTCAAATGGTTGACCTGCTTTTGGATGCCATGACATATCTCCATCACCAATGACTTTCCGAATGCGCTCATCAACAATCGTATCCCATTTACTGAGGTGATCCCACGCATTGTTTTCTTCGATTTTGCGATGATTTTCAGTCATAAAACTATCCTTCCGCAATGCTATTGTGAATATTGTCACATATAACAAAAAGTGTGTCAAATAGCTAAGGTTTGAAATTTCCAATTACTGAGAGTCATCCGAAGCTATAATTTGCGTTATAATACATAATGTAAGTGAGTAGGTGATAATTTTTATAGGAATAAAGACTTATGGCACAACCATTCGCTGTAATCATTGAAGACCAAATTAATCTAGCAACCTTGTACGAAGATGCTTTGCGCTTGGTTGGTTACAACACAGTGAGCATTCGCAATGGACTAGAAGCATTGAATTATCTTCAACTTAATGATGTGCCAAACCTTGTTATATTGGATGTGAATTTACCAGGGATGTCAGGGCGTGATATTCTGAGACATATTCGCTCTAAAGAAAAATACGCTGATTTACCTGTCATTATCTTGACAGCGAACAGCTTGATGGTTGCTCAAATACGTCGTGAAACAACAGCACTTGATTATTTATTCGTCAAGCCCATCACGATGCCTAAATTACAAGAACTCGCAAAGTCCATGATACGCCGTGAAACAAATACAATGTCTCAAGATATGGCAGTGACACAAAAGATTCCAGAGATGGATGTGCCTACGATAAGCGAAATGCCTGTCGCAGACAATAAAATTCCCAAAACAGAACCACTCTCAATGCCTCGTCCTGCACAAATTGAAACCCAAGAGACTGATATACTATCCTCTAAACCAGAAACACAAGCACATCAGTCTATTCAGCCTACAGAGTCAGAAGTCGAAATTGACCAATAATCGTAATCTCAAGACGATGATAAGTCGCCCTGAGAGATAGTTACCTAAGGAGTAGCGTCTTCTTCGCCAATTCTTAATGTGGCTTGCACGATACCGTTGTTGTCGCTCAAGGTAACAACATCACCCTCTTGCCAGATAGGTTCTTCTAAGCCCCAGAATGTGGAAATCGGTGTATTTTCACTGGCGCGTGTATACACAGTATGTTCCGCATTCGAGAAGAACAAGAAACTGCCGAATGTGTAGGTATTACCATCTGCATCGGAAATTTCCCAGTCTTCAAGGTTCACCAATCGTCCATTGTTGCGAATCCGAATACCTTCTGCTGTTACATCGCCAGGACGTATAACTTCGATAATCTCAATTTCGGAATTAATTGCAGTTGGAGCTAATGTCACCGTTGGTGTTACTGATGGCGTTGGCGATATTTCTGGTGTTGGTGTCGCTGTAGGCTCTTCGGTGACTTCTGCTGTCACTTCCTCAGTGACCTCCTCGGTAACTTCTTCTGTGGCTTCATCCAAAAATTCATCAATGGAGACAACATTCGGACGTTCAATTTCATCAATAGGGCAGGTCTCTAGTGGAACAATTAATTCATCCCCGATATTGAGGAAAGCAGTTTCTTCCGTGTAACCATTGACCTCTAAGAATGTAAACGGATTGACTTCATAAAAATCTGCTAGCCCAAAAACAGTGTCTCCATCTTCAACGATGTGTATCAAACAACCTGGTGGCACATCAAGTCCATCATCTTCGTCTGTCTCGATGTCGCTGTCAGCAATCTGTGTTGTATTCAGAGCCGTTGTGCTACTTTGAGTAGTTTCTGGCACAATGCCATCAGGAACAGCAACTTGCGTGCGGTCTAATGTTGCTGTGATAATCACCACTTCTGGACTCACATCGGGGTCTGGGGTTGCTGTCACAATCACCTCAACAGTGATGAGTTCTGTGCGGACTTGTTCCCCAGTGGGGATGTTGTTGCATCCAGCAATCACTATCGTTGCCATGACAATGACTGTTATCAATAGCCAAAATAACTTTTTGGAAGCCATTCAAATATCCTAGCATTAAGCATCATTTTCGTAATCGAAGATGACTATAGCACAGGCATAAATCATGAGCAATAAACGACAGTCCTACGAAACCACTGTCTTGATTTGGTTTCAATGAGAACAAATGGAAGTCTGATGTGGATATGTTATGATGTTCGCATATTGCCCATCTAGGAAAAATACATCATGCCTTATCTCATTGACGGACATAACCTCATTCATTACCTTGATGATATTCAGCTAGACGACCCCCATGACGAAGCCAAACTTGTGATTAAATTGCGAGGATTTTGCGCGCGCGAACGCAAGAAAGTCGTTGTTGTTTTCGACCATGGCTTACCAGGAGGTTATTCACAATTGAGCACACCGTCAGTCACAGTTGTCTTTGCTAGTGCCTCCCAAACCAATGCCGATAGCATTATTCGTGAGCGTATACAGACTATCCGTGATATTAAAGGGTGGGTGGTTATCTCATCCGATAATGAAGTGCTGGATTCGGCACGCTCAGTAGGGATGAAAGGCATGAAGTGCATTGACTTTGCCGAAATACTCATGCGTCCTCAATCAGAAAAACCACATAAAGGCGCGAATCCAAATGTGATGGTTTCACCTCAAGAAGTTGAAGAATGGCTCGAATTATTCGGTGTCGATGCCGATGAAAGATTCATTGACCAATTGACTCAACGGCGTGAAAAAATCCGCCCGAAATATATTCGCACCGAGCATCCTCAAATAGATGAAGAAGTAAAACCCAAAAAATCTTTAAAACCGAAGCATGACTTATCGAAAATCAAAAACGCTGAAAATGAAGTCGAGCGTTGGCTGGATGCCTTTAGCGATAATCCACAACGCGAAGCCACGGATAAAGCTCAAAAAATTAAAGTACGCGGGCGAAGACGACCCATACAACCAGAGGCAGATAAAGGCACAGATGAAATCAACGAAGAGGTCAAAGGTGGTAATTTAACCGTTAGCGAAAATAGTGTCGAAGCATGGCTAGAAGTCTTTGGTGAAGTTGATGCAGAGCGCAAACCAACCGACGAAGCATTCCAGCGTAATGACCCTAAAATGCAAGGACGCTATCGTAGTGCATCAGGCAAGCGAGAACCAAGTGTTCACAAGAACATGGCAACATCTGATGAAGTCTATCTCAATGAAAGTGAAGTCGATGCGTGGATGGATATTTTCGGCGCAGATGAGGACGATTGATTTGTATAAGTTTCAATAGATTTAACAAAGTGGTCTGGACAAGTGCTACCAGTAATGATATTATCCCCAAAGTATTCGGGGCGTGGCGCAGTCCGGGAGCGCGTTCGGTTTGGGTCCGAAAGGTCGTGGGTTCGAATCCCGCCGCCCCGACACTAAGGGACTTACATAAGTCCCTTTTTAGGCGAGTATGGTGTAGTGGTAGCACACGACCCTTCCAAGGTCTTAGCAGGGGTTCGAGTCCCCTTACTCGCTCAATAGCACTTGTCTCGATGACGGCAGATAGTCGTCTTTTTTGTTTAATGTCTATCGCATTTTGGCAATCGTTTGTGATATAATACACAATGTACGTGTTTCAGGAGTTTGCTATGCAAAATACACTCAATCAACTGGATACAATGATTGCACGTCTATTGTTTGTTACACCTGCTCAAGAAGTCTACGAAGAAAAAACCACATCCCAAGCCGAAAATGCCTTTAGCCTTGCGCTAATGTTCAGTGGGGTGCGTTGTGTACTGATGTATGCTATTTTGCCGTTTGTCTTGCCATTAATTAATTTAGCAGGGGATTTTAGCCTTTGGTTAGACCTTGTGATTAATAGCATTGCGATTACTGCGATTATCTATAGCCTACGTCGCTTTTGGACGATTAATTACAAACGTAAATGGCAATATTTGCCTGTTGCCTTGGTTGCATTAGTCCTACTCATTGCATTCGTGATACTTGACATTGTGATGCTTTTGTAGGAAACTATGAACCATAGTGACCTATCCTCACAGACTAACAGACGGGTCTATAGCTCAATTGGTCAGAGCAGTCGACTCATAATCGATTGGTTCTAGGTTCAAGTCCTAGTAGACCCACTCACGAGACAGCTAACTAAGCTGTCTTTTTATTTTCAGAAATTGCTGCCTCTTGTTATACTCTTAATTACTTGTATGACGGAGAATAATATGCCTTTGGACGCAGATAGTTTACAAGCAATTAGCTCAATTCTGTCGGTTATTATTGCGGTTGTTGCTTTGTACACTGCTATAAGGAGTGAGCAACGGGCGAACAAACAGTTCCAAGAAAATATTCGTCTTCAGCAAGAAGTGATTGAATTAAGCCATAAACCTCTTCTGCAAATTACATTCCATCACTCACTGAATTCGCAAGGAGTCGCAATACATAACGTAGGTAATGGGACTGCTGTTATTACGAAAACTCGCTTTGACATTGATGAACGGTCACACTTTACGCTCCAGAATGTGCTACGTTTTCCTGATGAAGGTGTAGACATTTATGAGAAGGGGTTCTATTTTTCTGATAGTCGACCATCTTATTTAGAAGCAGGTAAAATCCTCGAAATTGTTTCGGTATCAAGGGCAATGTATGAAAACCTCCGTAAAGGCATTGAAGATGGTGTTTATGACTTATCGGATACACCCATTAGCGATGATTTTGTGCTTGATGATAATTATATCGAATCTGTTTTGGAGACGATTGCTAAACAACTTGAACGTGTCAAAATACAGATTGACTACGAAGATATTTTGGGAAATAAGCAAACTTCTAGTGTGATTGATGCATCATCACGTCAAAATCGATAGTATCACTTCCAACCATGATATTCTTTGATGTATTCATACGCTTCGTTGAGTTGTTTGATGCGTTCCGTCGCCTCTTGACGGGGTAGGGCACTGACATCAGGATGGACTTTCATTGCCATCTGCCGAAACGCCGTTTTAATCTCTTTTTCTGATGCACCCTGCTGAACACCAATCAATTTATAGTAGCGCGAGAGTTTCATATCACGCACAGCATTGCTACCAACCTGATTCGCTTTACCATTCGGAATATCTTGCGTGTATTTGGTACGATAATGAAACCGTTGATTGGCACGTTCATCACCCATCTTACGTTTATAATCAGGTGACGCAATATCGCCTAGATGCCAACGTCCTTTGACATTGCCCGTTATCACATTGCGTCGCCGAACAGTCACTTTCTCAATTGCGAATTCAGGTAAATACCATGTACGGAAGACATCTTTACCATTAATCGGCGTGAAGTGTGCCTGTGTGATGTGTAATTCATCATCATCGAAAAAATAGGTATAGATGAAGTCATGATGGAGTGATGAAAGGGCTTCCCACCAATCTTGCATTTTAAGCTGTGAATCATCGGCTGGGAGCAAGTTTCTATCGACGAGAAATAGTGTGCCTATGCCACTACGACTGTTATCGCGCAAGATAGACTTAATTTCACGCACTTTTGGGGCTTTTTCGATGAGGTAAATATACAAACGTGCGCCCATCCATGTCGAAACAACGACATCTGCACGATGTGTTTTGTAAATCACTGATGGGTCAGGTTCAATGGATGCGCGACTCACATCAGGCACAACGGCAAACGTTGCGCGTATCCAACGGGCAATAGAGTTTGTCATAGAACGGTGCAATCTTTCACGGCATTTAGCAGTCACTCATCTTTAAGCATACCGCAAATGAGCGCACTTGTAAGGTCAAAATCTTATCATAATGCCCCTGATTGCCTGTCATAATTGCGTTGTAGCATCCCCGTTGCGCGATGCAATCCAAATTTTTCGTAATAAGGTATCAGATCGTTATCACACATCAGATCAACACTGTATAGGTGGTCGAGGCTAGCCAACATACGTTTGACAAGTTCTTGACCAATCCCCCGACCTTGATAATCAGGCAATACTTCCAATAACGGAATGAAAGAAGTCAGCACACCGTCACTAATGGCATGGATAAAGCCGATTACTTGTTTATCATCCAATGCCAGCCAGATTCGGTAACTGCCGTCTAGTAATTTATAGTGCGTTTCTGCAGATGGTGGATTAAGCCATCCAACAAAAAAGCCACCTTTGAGATTTTCTGCTGTGATGTTCTCTAGGGAATCTGTGTAAATAATCATGATTAGTCTCTTGTGTATATAAAAAATCCCACCGCTTGTGGATGGGATTCTGAGATTTAATACGAATTATTTTATCTATGCGTTGGGCGAAGCATTTGGATTGATACCTAATGCCTCCAACTCACGCAAGATAATCCCTTCAAAGTAGGCATAAGGGCGTGCACCACTATGAGCTTGACCATTAATGTAGAAGGCTGGTGTCCCTGAAACACCTACTGCAATCCCTGCGTCAAAATCGCCTTCAACTTCATAGAGATAGTCTTGCTGGATGAGGCAATTATTGAATTGCTCTGTATCCAAGCCAAGGTCAGAAGCTAGTTGGGTCAAAAACGATTGTCCACCTTGAAGCAAGGTTGATTGATTCGTGAATAGTAAGTCGTGATATTCCCAGAACTGACCTTGTTCACGCGCACAATTCGCTGCTAGTGATGCAGGGAATGACACGTTCGGGTTAATCGTTGGGAAGTCACGATATACATAGCGCACATAGTCACTGTATGTCTCTAACAGTGGAGCAAGGGTGTCTTCAAAGTGGCGTTGACAATATGGACATGCATAAGCACTGAACTCGACAATTACAATCGGTGCGTCAGCAGGTCCTAAGAAGGGGTCATCGTCCACCAAAATGTCCATATTGGCAGGGGGTTGCATAATCCCTGCATCAACTAACACGGATTCCACAGCCGATTCAATTGTCTCTGAATCAACGGACGCTGTACCAAAACTCGCGCCACCGATGAGTAAGCCAATCGCAAAGAAAACAATCGCAATTACAATGTAATTGAGTGTGGTTCGCTTAATTGTCACCGTCTCAGATGAACGGGATGGTGTGCTTGTCGTGTCTTCTGTCGTCGCAGATGATTCTACAGATTGATTGGTTTGATTTTCTGATAGGTCAGCTTGTTCTGTCACAATGATTATCCTAAATAAATGATACAACAAAGTGTACGGGTAAAATAACCATGCCTTATTGAGCCATGAATACCTTACGGGTTTCTAAAGTCTAGCATAGAATGACGCACACTTCTGTTAAAAATACCATATAATAGTTAATGCGTAACACAAAATTTAATCAAATTAGGGAAAGGTCTGTGGAGGACATGATTTGAGTAACTATTTAGAAGGTCTGGTAGTCAAGCAACAAAGTGGATTTTATTGGGTCGAAACAGGTGAGGGTGACACATACATTTGTCGCCTACGAGGTAAATTGAAGGAAGAAGCACAGGCTTCGAATATTGCAACCATCGGTGACTGTGTGATGATTAGCCCTAACGAACACGAAGATGGGATTGATGAACTCAGAGGCGTAATCGAAGAGGTTCAAGACCGTCACACTGTTCTCTCGCGTGCGGTTCGCACAACGGGCAAACGAGGGGCTGGTCAAGCGGAACGCGAACACGTCATTATCGCTAATCCTGACCAAGCCTTATTTGTATTTTCAGCAGCCCATCCTACACCAAACTGGAAATTACTTGATCGTCTTTTGGTGACAGCCGAGGCAAATGACATCGCTGATGTCGTCATTGTCATCAATAAGATTGATACCGTTACACCCAGTCTGCTGGATGAATATGTCGAACCCTACCTCAAGATGGATTACGCAATCATGTATACCAGTGCTTTAGATGGCACAGGAGTAGCTGCACTCTCAGACATATTAAACGATAAAATTTCTGTGCTAACAGGACCTTCAGGGGTTGGCAAAACTAGCTTGCTCAATCACATTCAGCCTAATTTGGGACGTGTGACCAACTCCATCAGCGAATACAGTCAAGAGGGGATGCACACCACTCGTGACAGCGCACTCATTAAGTTAGATTTTGGTGGCTATCTTGCCGATACACCAGGAATTCGTCAGATGAATGTTTGGGATGTTGAACCTGAGGAACTAGACGCTTACTTCCGCGATATACGAATGTTCTCACCTTACTGCAAATTTGGTAATTGCACCCACACTCAAGAACCCAAATGTGCTGTGTTAAAAGCTATCGAGACAGGTGAGTTACATCAACGTCGTTATGATAATTACATCGAATTACGCGAGGAACTCAAAGAAACATATATTGTGTATTGATTTAGCCTCATCATCATCGGTTTCTGGCATTTTGTGCGTATCTCTGTATATCAAGTAGCCTAATTATCAGAAACATGGCAAAATACAGCATACACTAAAATCACGCTGGGAGGGTCTTGTGTCGTCATTGGTTGGACGCACCTTAGGACAATATGAAATTATAGACGTGCTAGGGCGCGGTGGGATGGCAACAGTCTACTTAGGACGACAGGCATCTATTGACCGCTACGTAGCAGTAAAAGTGCTACCCCCACATCCTGGCTTAGATGAAGCCTTCAAAGAACGCTTCCAACTCGAAGCCAAAGCAATTGGGAATCTACAAAATCCTAATATTTTGCCTTTGTTCGATTATGGCACAGTCGAGGATGTCATCTATTTAGTGATGCAATATGTTGATGGTGGCACACTCGAAGACCTAATTGAATTAGGACCGATGAATGTTCCAAAGGTTGAAAAACTCGTTCGCTCCATTGCCAGTGGCTTAGATTATGCACACGGTAAAGGGGTTATCCACCGAGATATTAAACCTGGTAATATTCTATTGCAGGATAACCATCCACTCTTAGCTGATTTTGGCATGGTCAAGATGGTCAGTGGTGATGCTAATCTGACAGGCACATCTATTGTCGGCACACCAAGCTACATGGCACCTGAGCAAGGACAAGGCTTAGATGTTGACCAACGGGTGGATGTTTACGCCCTTGCAGCGATGACCTACGAAATGCTCACAGGGAAACAGCCCTTTAGTGGTGCAACTCCCATGCAAATGATTCTGGCGCATATTAATGACCAAGTACCAGATGTGCGCGAATTACGCCCCGATATTAACGAAAATGTCTCTAATGTCATCAAGCGCGGTATGGCAAAACAGCCTGATTTACGCCATACATCGGCTGGTGATTTTGCGGAAGCCTTATCACGGGCAATTCACACCAACGACGATTCATTGCTGAGTGTGCAAAAGCAAGTACCAATTAACCAGACACAGCAATCAAACAAATCACCTGAGCAAACGATAGCATTTAGTACAAGTGCAACGCAAGCTGTCTCTGGCACAGATGCAACTAATCCCTTGAGTGCATCACAGCAAGTATCACCGTCCCAAATTATTGTGCGCGACAGTGTAAATCCACTGGTCTTGATGGGTGGTTTTGGCTTGATGGCATTGGTAATTGTGATTGTCGCGGTGCTACTCATCAATCAGAATAATAATGCGAATCCAATCACTCCACCTGATTTGCCTGAAATTGCTACTGATAGTCCCACCGATGCACTAACTGAACCTGTCGTAATCGTGCCAGAAGTTGAAACATTCGGCGAAGTACGCTTCAGTACCGAAGATAGTTTTGGTGACCGTGTTGAAGTGCGCTTGCAAGGCGTTACCCCACCAACTGCTGACCGTGATTACGTCGCTTGGCTTATCAACACCGCTACCGATGAAACCCTCAATATTGGGCGTGTGATTGTTGATGGTGTCGGCGAAGGGGTTGTCACATTCACTGACCCAGATGGGCGGATGCTCCCTGCGACTTACAATGGTGTCGTGATTACACTCGAAGAAGATGCAGATACGACATCGCCAGCAGGTGAAGTCGCTTTCAGCAATACCTTACCTATTGAGGTCAGCACGGGATTAAACGAAATTTTTGTCGCGTCTGAAAATGGACTTGGTGGTGATAGTTTGCTAAATGGCGCATCGACAGAAGCACAAACGGCTGCTCAACATGCGGGGCTAGCCGCTGGTGCAAGCAATATCGGTGGTTTACGAACTCACGCTGAACACACCATCAATATCTTAGAAGGGGGCGAAATAGACTACGACGGTAGTGGCAGTGGCTCAAACCCTGGACGGGGTGTTGGTGTATATTTCTTCTTAGATGAAATTGATGCGATACTCTTAGCTGCTACGTCTGCCGAAAATGCTTCTGTAGACCTCCAACGTAATGCAGAATTTATCCGTGTTTGTACACAAAATGTGCGTGGTTGGTCTGATGAAATCATTGAATTAGAAATTGAGATGATTGCTGGCGAAACACTCGAAGAGGTACTTGACCAAACCGAACGTTCAACGCAACTCGCAGAACAATTGCGCGTTGGCTTTGACCTCAACGAAAATGGCATCATCGAAGCCTTTGAAGGCGAATGTGGTTTAGAACAAATTCCTAATTTTGGTCTGCAATTCGCACGAATTGATATTCTTGAAGGGGATGTCAGAAGCGAATAGATAGTCTGAGGAAAATTTAGCAATGATGGACGGCAGATAGTCTTGCCGTCCACCAAAACTATTAACTTTTATGCTTCTTCTGCTGATGGCTCAATAGGATTACCGTCTTCATCAACCTCAACTAAATCATCGGCACTCGGTTGCCAGACTTTCTCAGTTAAATCAACGAAAAGCACCCCATCAAGATGGTCAATCTCGTGCTGGAAAACACGCGCTAACCAACCTTTTGCCTTAATACGAAAATCTTTGCCGTAGCGGTCTTTACCAGTGACAACCACCATCTCATGACGGTCAACCTCGCCTAACCATCCTGGAATCGACAAACAGCCTTCGACACCAGCCACCATTTCACGGCTACTTTTGATGATTTTGGGATTCGCCACCACAAAGGTTTTACCTGCGAGGTCGCCGTATTCTTCGCGGTCTTCTTCTGTTCCATCAGGGAGACGCACCACAATCAAGCGCATACTTCTTGCGATTTGTGGGGCGGCTAGACCAACGCCATGGGCATCACCCATCGTTTCAACCATATTATCAATGAGTTCCTGAAACTTATCGTCTTTAAAACTGGAATCAGGAACACGAATCGCTTTCTTACGCAGAATGGGATTATCAGGTTGGATAATTTCGAGAATTGCCATAAATCTCTCTCGTTGCTAGTTTTGTTAGATTTTAGATATTCTATCATAAAGCAAAAACGCCCACTCATACTAGAGATAGGCGTTATTATCCAATTAGAATATGTTGTTATGAACTTGCCGTGACGAACCCATTATAGCCATCAATGCGTATCATGGCTTGCAAGAAATCAATTGCTGTTTGTCTATCGCGGAACATTTTCACTTTATCACGCACCAGCAATTTCGTCATATACGATGAACTTGTCTCTGTTTTGACAATAGCTAGCCATTGCGTATTCGCATGATTGATGACCTGTAGTAACGAGGGCATCGAGAGCATATCATTTGGCACAATGACATCACTAAAGTCCAATAGTAAGGCAACTTTTTGTTCTTGTGCTGCCCCCAGATATTCCAGCATAACCAAATTCAATTCACTGACAGATGTACTCGTATTGAATGTCGTGCCTAGAATATGGTCAGCAACCCACTCGGTGCGAAATGTCATATAGATTTTTTCCTCGTTCGTTTAATTGCTTTGCAACAGTATATCGTGAAATATTGCTTAACGGTCTTACAATCTCTTAATTATTGTTAACAAACGGTGGTGGTGGAGGTGGTGGCGTATTATCCGACTGCGATGATTGTCGTTGTGATGGATAAGGGTTAGGTGGAGCAGGTGGACGCTGCGGTACTTGTGGTGGATATGGCATTTGCTGTGGCTGAACAGGAGATTGTGGTTGTTGATGTTGTCCCTGTTGTGGTTGAGCAGGGCGTTGTTGCGGTGCGTATGATGTCTGTTGTGGCTGAGCAGGGCGTTGTTGCGGTGGATACGGTGTTTGCTGTGGTTGTTGATATTGCCCTTGTTGTGCTTGAGCAGGGCGTTGTTGCGGTGAATTAGATGTTGGGATGTATTGTCGTCCCTGTGAAATTGTCGGGCGGTTGCCTAATGGTGATGGACTTGGTTGATTGCGACCTTGTGATTGATATTGACGTTGTGCAGTCGGTGAATAAGGTGATGCTGTAGGCTGTTCAGGTTGTGCTGGCACAGTTTGGCTATCTTCTTGTTGTTTTTGATGATAAATCGAAAGATATTCACCAATTGCTTCTCGTTGGGCGCGTTCTTGTTGTTCACGTTCGCGTTGTTTCAGTCGTTGTTGTCGCCGTGTAATCTCACTTTGAATATCACGCGGATTTGCAACATCATCAAATAATTTGTGATTATCAGCCCCTACTAGCGATACGCGCACATCCCCAAACCGAAAAATCTGTTGAAATAAGCCACTTGTCTCAGCGACGACATTATCCACTTGTTGTAGTAAAACTTGGTCACTTTCGTTCTGTAACCACAACGGACGCTGATTCACAATCGTGATGTTGTTATCGGTGATGAGATAATAATCGTGTCGCCAATCCCAATCTGCCAGATAAAACCAGACTGCCCCAATTAAAAAGGCAACAAAAGCACTTGCCCATCCGACAACACCTAAATTACCTAAAGCTGTCACGCCCAGTAAAATCATGGCAATTAAACTGCCAAAGACCCAAATTGCTGGCATAGCAATCATCTTCATCCAAATGAACCAATGCTTACGATAGACCACACCGCCATTAGAGCTTGCAAAGGTCGTGACAAACGGTGATGCTGGACCATCACCAGGGGAGTACGGGTCTTTCAGACGCTTTTCACTGACACCTGCTTGGGTCATTGATGTTGCTGATTGTTTTCCGCCTCTTGTATCATTATTAATCCATCGGTCAATTTCTGCTTCTCTTTCTGCACGACTATGGAATTGCTCGCGGGTTCTTGCTTGACGCGCATCTTCTAAGATTAAATCTTGCACGGCTTCTGGATTCGGCAGGAAATCCAGTATGAAGTTCCCTTGTGAACCAGCCGTTTTCAATTCAACATCGCCATAGCGGAACAATCGCGCGAACACATCAAAGGTTGGGATTTCTGCATTAGCTTCTTGAATGCTCTGCAACATCACTTCATTACGAACTTCGCGGAACAACAAAATCGTGTGTGTGATGCGAATCACGCGCTGGTCAGTCACAATGACAGAATCATTTATCCATTCCAAAATGATATAAGCGATGATGACTCCACCAAACAAAAATACCAAGGGCACAGTAAAAATCGCAATCTGTGATACAAATGCGGATAACAATAAGCCCAATAAAATGAAAACAATCGGTGCCCACATCCAACGCATCATCGAAAACCAATGACGGCGCGTTTTCAGTAAGACTTCTTCATTTTCGCGCTGTGTTCTGAAATGCACATCATGTAGATGATGGTCACGGTTATCTGCCAACCCTAATGGTGAGCGCAATTCAGGGTGATGTGACAATAAATCGCTGAGCGCATCGCGTGTTAAGACCAACATCGTTGTTGGAACAAGAGCCTGTAAATGTGATTCTGCGTTGAGAGCTTGTGTCATCGCCTGTTGGTATATTGCTTGCCCAGCGTGGATGACCCCTTGGTCGATAACTGTACCACTGCCATCTGTTTTGCCCCACGCTAATTGACCATCGCCCACAATCAACATCCCAGGAACAGGCGTATCCTGAATCAGCACATAATCGCCCTGATTATAGCGTCGTGCGCCGAATGCACGCGCAATCAACTGAAATTGATGTTCAGGTAATTGACTAAATAATGGAACTTGCCGAATATGTGATTCTTGGTAGCGGTCAGGCATAGCAACCTCTTAATTATCATCATTATCTGAGACCATTATAACCAATCATGGATGTGCGTCTAATTGTCTTTGTATCATCTTAATGTCATTTGCAGTACAATCAGCATCAAAAATAATTTTAAACGGAAGGTTCGTCTCCCCAATGAGTGATGAAAAACGTTTGATTACAATCGAAGACCTCACCCAAATTAAGTATGTCGAAGACCCTCAAATCAGTCCTGATAGCCAATGGATTGCCTATGTCGTTATGAAGGCAAATCCGATGGATAAAAAATATGATCGGGACATCTACATGGTTGCCACCGATGGCTCACAAACAGTCCAATTGACTCGCTCAGGTAACAATACCTCACCGCGTTGGTCACCTGATGGTCAATCTCTCGCTTTTGTCAGTACGCGTGCTGAACGCCCACAAGTCTATATCCTGCCGATGAGTCATGCAGGGGAAGCGCGTGCACTCACCAGCCATCAAACAGGAGCATTTGCACCCGCATGGTCGCCTGATAGTCAACATATTGCCTATTTGAGTTCATCCAATGTTGATGAGCGTAGCAAAGAAGATGCCGATGAAAAACCAACTCCTCCGAAAGATAAACTAGAGGGCAAACAGCGTATCGAACGCCTCAAAGAAGATGAAAAAGCACGCTTCGACCCACGTCCGATGCAACGCATTCCCTATCGGCAGGGGACATCTTTCATGGATGACCGCCATACACAAATTTATGTTATCCCTGTCGATGAATCACTGGAAGGCGATGATGCTAAACCGCGTCGTCTGACGAATGCCAAAACAGGCTATAGCCCTCCGAAATGGTCAAAATCAGGGCGCACGATTGTCACAACACGGTCTTACGATGAAGAGGCTGACGAATATTGGATTTATAGCAACATCTATCTAATTGATGTCGAAAGTGGCGTTGAACGTCGCTTCAAAGATGATGACTACAGCTATTATGCACCGATTCCGTCTTATGATGGTGATTGGCTGATTTGCACTCGTAGTCAACGTGGATTGACCGATGACCTATCTAAATTAACTCTGATTCCGCTTGAAGGGGGTGGTGACCCCGTCGAACTCAACACCGAACTAGATAGAGGGATTCTGAGTTATGAATGGGTCGAAGATGGCACACTCATCGTTGCAGTAGCTACCGAGGGTCGTGTCGAAGTTCATTCGCTTGACCCCAAAACAAAGTCTTTCACACCACTCGTCACCGAAAATCAGATTGTTTGGGGGATGGATGTGCAACGCGATGGCTCAATCGCTTATGTATCGCGCACTCCAGAGCGTCTCAATGAATTATTCGTGATGACCGATAGCTATCATAAGCAACTCACCGATGTGAATCAGAAATTCATTGATGAAGTCCAAGTCCAAGAAACACACGAAATCTGGTTTGATAATCCTGAAGGTCAAAAAATTCAAGGATGGTATATCTTGCCTCCTGACTTTGAAGAGGGCAAACAATACCCACTGGCACTCAACATTCATGGGGGACCGCATGTGATGTGGTCACCATCTACGCCGTCTATGTGGCATGAATGGCAAACCCACGCCTCTGCAGGTTACGTTGTCTTCTATTGTAATCCACGCGGAAGTGCAGGCTACGGACAAGCACATCAAAATGCGATTCGCTCCAATTGGGGTAAGGTCACAATGGATGACGTGATGGCGGGTGTTGATGCCATTATTACTAAAGGCTTCGTCGATGAATCACGCATGGCAATTACAGGTGGCTCATTCGGTGGTTACATGACTGCTTGGATTATTGGGCATACAGACCGTTTCATTAGTGCTGTGCCACAACGCGGTGTCTATAACATCTCTAGTTTCTATGGTACAAGTGATGTACCACGCTTGATGAGTGCCGAATTTGAAGCTGAGCCTTGGGAAGACCGCGAAAAATTCTGGCAACATTCACCTCTCGCCTATGCTCACAATATCACAACACCAACGCTGATTATCCATGCCGAAAATGATTTCCGTGTGCCGATTGAACAAGCCGAACAACTCTTTGCATGGATTCGTCGTGCAACCGATACGCCTGTCAAAATGTTGCGCTATCCACGAGAAGGGCATGAACTCTCACGTAGTGGCGAACCAGCACATCGTATCAGTCGCCTAACCGAAATGCTGAATTGGTTTGATACATATTGTCAGCCAGAAAAATTAGGGCAAAAAGCCGAAGAAGATACAGAACTTGTCTTGGAAGAGGAATAGAAGATACCCTCATCTTGATTTTTCTAGCCTGTAGGGTCATCTACAGGCATTTAGCCTTCATATCTCATATGATACATAATCGATTTGAGGCTGATAGACGCATTGCCGTTAAGATACCAACGGTGCATAATCTCATGCTTATTATCAAGTAACAGGTATCCTGATTGTTCCATGCCCAATGTCTGATACACCTCTTGATTTGGGTCTGCTAACAATGGAATTGTAATATCGCGTGGAATACTCAGATAAAAACCATTCAATTGATATGGTTGGTTAGGAACAATCATCGCACAGTTAATCCCCCGTGCAGCGAGTCGAAAATTGTAACGTTGCATCCACAGTACATAGCGCACACTGCTGACTTCCCACACATCATCCGTGAAGGCAATGAGCAAGCCGTTTTCCCCATGTAACATATCAAGCTCATAAGCAATGTTTTCGTGGTTCTTGAGCCGAAAATTCATCGTACTTGGCATTATCTGATTGGTGACCATGTGCATTATCCTGTTAAAACTTATCTGTGCTGTGATTTCTTCCACTATATATCAATAATGAATTGTCTAAGCGTTAAGATTAGTATTTTTCTAAATTAATATAATTTGTAATTAATTTGTATTTTGCTTAAAATCGTAGGGTAATGATTTAAAAAATAGGATGTGAAATCTGGCATTTTGCGATAATATGCCTACAGTGCTTGGATTACTTAGACATTTAGGAGCTTCTCTAACATGAAGAAACTCATACTTACGATAGCATTATTGTCATTATTGGTGATTGGAACATCATTAGCCCAAGATGATACCACTACGAGTGATGATGGTGGGTCAACGGTCTTTTTCTTCTTTGGTATCTGCGATACACAAGCTGTGGTTGACCTCAATGGTTTTATGGAACAAGGCTTCGATGTGTATGTACAAGTCTTTGATTCAGTGGGTGGTGCAGGGTCGCCGTTAACACCATTAACGCGCGTTTCAGTCGATGGCGATTATCAAGTGAGCCAAGTGCTTCCGTATAACGACGGCACGACACTCTTACTCGGTCAATTTGCGAGTGCAGTCTTCACCATTGCCCGCGAAAATGATTCTACGAATATCGTCTACACCGATGGCATTGATGATGTTTATGATACTTGTATCGAACCCTCATTCTCGTCAACAGATACCTTCACAGGAGGGCAATCGACGAGTAGTACACCACTAGTTGACCCTGTGACAGGTGAAATTATTAGTACGGGCAATGTCATCCAAACATCAGGCATTTTTACACCCGATGGTGGCACACTCAACGAAATTTTCTCTGAACCACAGGAAGCTGTTGTTCAAATTGGCGCACGTCCGAGTGATGTTCGTGAAGAAGTTTTTGATAATCGTGTGACCGACCCAGGCTTAATTTTTGCAGAATGTGACCAATTCCCATTAGCAGACCCAGGTATAGTCTGGGATACAGATAATATCATTATTTTCTGGTCATGGTTTGCTGCAACACCTGAGCTCGCCCAACAGCATGTCAATAATGCTCAGTATGAAGTCTTCCTGAGTAGTGAGTATGCGTTCCGTCAAACATTCCCACTCGTTAATGCCAGCCAGCCAACCCTGCGCGAAGATGGTAACTATTATGTCTTCTACACAGCGAATTTAGGTACTGGCTTCCGTTCAGGTCAATACCGTGTTGATTTTTATCTCGAATGGGATAACGTGATTGACGATGGCTTCGACCTCTTCGGTCCTGGCACTGTGACACCATTTGTTCAAAGTAGTTGTACCTTCAATGTTGAACGCAATCCATTTGGTATCGAAACCAGCCAAAACAACCCGACAATTCCGCTTCAACAACCATAATTATATGCCGTATCTTTGGCACTAAAGATTAAACAGACAATCCGACAGATTGCGATGAATTATTCATATCGTAATTGGGTCGGATTGTTTGCTTTTTGGCGTATACTATCGAGGAGGGTCTAATGAATGAACAACCAACTAAGAGTGTAAAATCATTGCTAGAGAAGGGTGTCTCTGCCTATCATCAAGGTGATTATCTAACGGCGGAGGCATTCTATACTGAAGCACTCAGCCTAGCTCAAACCGACGATAACCAATCTGCGATGGCAAGTTGCCTCATCAATTTGGGAGCAGTCTATTTGCAACGTGGCGAACACGAGTGTACATTGGATGTCTTGCAGCAAGCCACTGAGATGACACAGACGTTAGGTCAAGACGAAAAAACGGCGGCGGCGACTCATATGCGAGCAGGCATCCTGATGCGGATAGGTGAGTTTGAAGAGGCTATCGATAGTTTCACTACAAGCATTGATGCCTATCGACGACTCGGCGCAGAGGAATCCATGCTAGGAAGTCTCGCAACACGCGCTATGTGTGACCTCGCTGTAGGGGATATTGAGCGCGCGCGGAGAGACCTCGAAAAATCAATAGTACTGCAACGGCAACTTCATGAAAATGTTGTTCCTGCTAATAGTTTAGGAAAATTAGCCGAAGTACTCTATCTCGCAGGTGAGTATGAGGAGGCGTTAGAAGCATTGCAAGAGAGCTTGGCAATATCTCGTGCAGAGGAAGAGCATCGTGAGCTTGTCATTGTATTGAGTCGACTCACTGTGGTGATGGTGGCTCAGGGAAACAGTCAACAAGCAAAAACACATTTGTTGGAAGGGGCAAAACTCGCACGAACCATTGATGCGCCACCTACCCAACTGGAAATCATCCGCAGTGCGTCTTATTACTATAACGGTATCGGACAAGCAGAACACGGTGCGAAACTCGGCGGATTGTTTGCAACACATCCTGCCACCCCTGCATTTTTGGTGGCAATCAGTATTGATAACCTCAAATCCAAGCTATCGAAGACTTTGAACAAGTCTCAGATTGATGCACTATGGATAGAAGGCAGTCAACTAGATTTAACCGATACACTAGCCACATTGATTGCTGACTTTCAAGCCTAATCATCTGAATCTCAGTCGCTCGGTCTGTTTTTATTTGTTATAATGAAATTGCGAACATTTGTTTGGAGCAATGCTATGACAATTCACCTCCGAGAAATCACCCTGCGCGATGATATGCTCATGCCTGATGAGTTTCCTTTCAATGTGCCTGTTGTCAAAAATTTGGATAGTCTCACATTTACGTCACCGATTACGTTCTTCGTGGGCGAAAATGGCTCAGGTAAGTCAACCATTCTTGAAGCGATTGCAACGGCTGCCCAACTCCCAACGATTGGTAGTACCGATACAGACACCGACGATACTTTAGATGGCATTAAGCAATTGAGTCATCGCCTAAAATGGGTGTGGTCGAAGCGCATTCGTAGAGGTTTCTTCATGCGGAGCGAAGATTTTTTCGGCTTTGCGAAACGCATTAGTAATGAAGTTCGCTATTTAGAAGGCAAAATGAAATCAGATGAAGACCGTCACGAAGGACAATCAGACTTTGCTTTTCAATTGTCTAAAGCAGGTTATGCCAATGACTATCACACGC
Source organism: Chloroflexota bacterium (assembly GCA_039200705.1). GTDB lineage: Bacteria > Chloroflexota > Anaerolineae > Aggregatilineales > Phototrophicaceae > JAUZRW01. Next base: position 2,541 of record JBCCSC010000048.1, on the reverse strand, counting down.
TGAAAAATCTCTATGGTGATGGCTTAGATGCACAGTCGCATGGCGAAAGTTACTTCAAACTGTTCAATGCACGCTTTCGACCAAATGGACTGTACCTGATGGATGAACCTGAAGCACCCTTATCACCCAATCGTCAACTGACCCTAATTGCGATGCTCAAACAGATGATGGAACAAGATGCTCAATTCATCGTCGCTACACATTCACCGATTTTACTTGCTTACCCAGACGCTACCATTTACAATTTCACAGGTGGACGAATCGTCGAAACCGATTACGATTCACTAGAGCATGTGCAAATCACGCGCGATTTTCTCAATAATCCTGAAAGCTATCTGAGACATTTACTCCAATGACTGTTGATTTAACCCAACTTGCCAGCGAATACTTTGATTTACAATTAACGCCTCAACAAGCTAAACACTTTCAGCAATATCATCAAGTGCTGGATGAATGGGGCAAGACGATGAACCTCACGACCATCACTGACCCTGATGAAGTCATCATTCGTCATTTTTTGGATTCGCTGAGCATTGTTGATGTCATTGGTTTTGATGATGGCGATAAATTAATTGATGTCGGCACGGGTGCGGGCTTTCCTGGGATGGCTCTCGCAATTGCTTTCCCCAATGTCGAAGTCACCTTGCTTGATTCTGTACAGAAGAAACTTAAATTCCTACGAGCGGTGATAGACGAATTGCAATTGGATAATGTTAATATTCTCCATATGCGTGCGGAAGATGCAGGAAATCACCCTGAGCATCGTGAACAATATGACATCGTGACAGCGCGTGCAGTTGCTCTGTTGCCTGTGTTGCTAGAGTATACTTTGCCATTAGCAAAAACAGGGGGTTTCTTCGTGGCGATGAAAGGCGAAAGTGCCGAACGCGAAGTCGAAGAGGCAAAACGCGCTTTATTTGTCCTCAAAGGCGAAGCCAAACCTGTTTACCAATATCATCTGCCAGATGTAGATCGCTCACATTATTTGGTGACAATTAAAAAACAAGCGAAAACACCGCGCAATTATCCGCGTCAAGCAGGCATCCCCAAGAAAAAACCCATTGGCGAGTGATTAAGTTGTTGGGGCAGTCGCATCACTAGCGATAGCCTCATCCCCAAAGACCCACGCAATCACCACCATCACGAGAATAAACGCTGGCATAATCAGTTGATCAAGTCGCCCTTCAAACAGTGTGGATAACCATAGCGACCAGACCCAAGGCACAAGTGCAATCACGATAACCGACAGATAAAACGCAATCGTATTATGACGGAAAGAGTAGGCAATCAGATATATCGCAGGGAGCGCATAGACCAGTGTGTAATCATTAGTCTGTGGCAGGAAGACCAGTTCCAAAATGGCAAATGTCGTGAATCCCCACAAGATAAACGTCTCTCGGTTCTCTCGCCAAGAACGCACCATAATGCTGATGCCCGTGATTGCCATCCCAAGCGCATAAAGGAGTCCAGCGATGATGCCTAGCCTAAAGGGTAACCAGCCAGCGACATCTTCTCGATAGGTGGTGTAATTCAATAAGCCATCCAAGAAATCAGGTATCCAAGGTCCAATCATATATAGCGTGATAACCCACAAAGTCGCCATCACACTCAAGAAAACAAGGTGACTGATATATCGTTGTTCATAGAGTGCATAGAGCAATATTGCTATCGCAAAGACTGCACCACCTGACCTAACCGTTAAACCTACAGCGAATAATGCCAATAAAATGGAACGCTTCGTTTTCAGTGCCCATAGTGCCCCCACAAAACAAAACAGAATCCAACCTGTATATTGTGCAAAGATGACCGTAATCATGCTGTATCGCCACATGAAGAGACTCGTCACAATCAATAAAACTGATTTTCCAAGCGGAACACGATAACCTGTCAGGAAATATAAAAAGGCAATAGGCAAAATTAAAAATAAAGTGAAATTGAGAAACATCCACACAGGAACGCCCATATCATACGGGGTTAGCCATAGAGGTAAGAGCAACAAACAATGATGAGCAGGGTAGACAAAACGATGTTGATCATCTTCCGTGCGATACTCTCTATCATAGCTTAGGATGATGCGCTGTGTACGGAGGGTTGCATCTTCACTATAAGGTGTTTCACCGCGCAAAAATGTGTTGCAACCAGAATGGACTGGTAATGTATCGGTGTAAGGAGAAACAGGCACAAGCACCCGATCCATCATGACTGACCCTGCGCCAATGAAGATAATGAAAGCAATTAATCCGCCGATGAATTTGAGTTGTGCCATGTGGGATTTCCTATGTATATGCGAGCCTGCCTCAAATTTTAGCAGAAATCCTTATTTCTGGCATTTTTGATGCAATAAAATCAATATAAAGCGAAAGTTTAATGTATTTAGACGTAAATAAGAGCCTTAAAGGTTCAAAATGGGCTAATTTTTAAATTCATGTGAAATTGCCCTTGCAAAGGGAGAGGTGAGGTGTATAATTTGCATCGTTGTTTGAAAAAAGCAGCACACTTAACAAGCGAAAACGCAACGAAAGGTGCGAGTTGGCACTAGTC
>JBCCSC010000047.1:0-51118 GCA_039200705.1 Chloroflexota bacterium | reverse complement strand
CAAGTGGGAGTGGTAAGTCAAGTGTCGTCAAAGCAGGGATGCTCCCGCGTATCCAAGCGGGTGACCTCAATCCAGATAAATCGTGGTATACCGCCGAAATCGTCCCAGGCACACATCCAATGGAAGAGTTGGAAGTTGCCCTCTTGGCACTCGCCACCCATGATATGCCTGATTTACACGAGATGCTGACCCGTGATGAACGCGGTTTCGTGCGTGCTATCAAGCGCATCATCCCTGAAAATGCCGAATTTTTATTGTTCATCGACCAATTTGAAGAAGCCTTCACGCTAGTTAGTGACGAAGACGAACGCATTCACTTTCTGCATTCGATATTGAATGCCGTGCATGATGAACGCAGTCGCATCAAAGTGATTGTGACCCTCCGTGCCGATTTTTATGACCGTCCCCTACTCTATGCAGATTTTGGTAATCTCATCCGCACTAACACCGAACTCGTCTTACCCCTGAGTCAACGCGAACTCGAAGCCAGCATCATTGAACCAGCCAAGCGCGTCGGTATCACACTCGAAGCAGGACTGGTACAAGCGATTACCAATGATGTGATTGAACGCCCAGGCGCATTGCCTCTCTTGCAATATGCCCTGACCGAACTCTTTGAGCGACGCAGTGGACGCGTGATGACCCTACTCGCTTATCAAGATATTGGTGGCACAACAGGCGCACTTGCTCGACGAGCCGAAGAATTATTCCAGAGCTTTAACGGCGAAGAGAAAAACGCCACACGACAATTGTTCATGCGTCTGGTCACACTCGGCGAAGGCACAGATGATACACGCCGACGCGCGATGCAATCAGAATTACTCTCGCTCAATATTGGCGCACATGCCATGCGAACTGTCATCGAGCAATTCGGCAAATATCGCCTCCTGACATTTGACCATGACCCTCAAACGCGCGGGTCAACCGTTGAAGTCGCCCACGAAGCCCTCATCCGCCAATGGGAACGGGTGCGTGGCTGGCTTGATGAAAACCGTGAAGCCCTGCGTCTGCATCGTCGTCTGACATCGGCAACCGACGAATGGGAACAATCACGTCGGGATATGAGTTTCTTAGCGCGTGGAATGCGTCTCCAACAATTCGAGACTATCCTTGAAGACAATGACATCGCGCTCAACAAAAACGAGAAAATCTTCCTCGAAATGAGTGTCGATGCACGCCAACAGCGCGACCAAGAAGAACGTGAACGCAAACAACGCGAAGAAATGCTCGAAGAACGCGCCCGTCGTCGCTTGCAATTATTGGCATCCGTGCTGGCAATTGCTGCCCTCGTCAGCATAGGCTTTGCTGGCTTTGCTTATCTCGCCCAACAAGATGCACAACGCTCGGCAGCCGAGGCAGATGACAATTTCAATACGGCTGTTGCAGCCCAATCCACCGTCGAAGATACCGTGCGCGAACTTTCGACCTCGCAATTTATCTCTGTCCAACGCGAAGCCGAAACACGCTCACTGGCACTCGCGGCTAACGCACGCAATGCTGCTAATCTCGGTGACCCACAACTGGCAATCGTGATTGCACTCGAAGCCGAAGAAGCCTTCAGCCCACCTCCTGTAGAAGTGCTACGAACACTCTCGAATGTTGTCTATGCACCAGGACCGCGTGCCCAATTCAACAATCATAGTGCATCCGTCACCAATGTTGATTTCAGCGCAGATAGCCAATTCTTAATTTCGGCATCTGTTGATGGCACAGTGCGTGTTGTTGATGTCGCCACCCAAGCAGAAACACTCGTCCTCAGTGTCGATGGTATCTGGTTCAACGATGCCAATATGCACCCCAACAATAATGAAATCGCAGCCGTTGGCTCAGATGGCAGTCTGTATGTCTGGGACTATCCATCAGGACAACTGCGCTACCAACAAACGGAACACAGTGGCGAAGTCTTCTCGCTGGATTACAGTCCAGATGGCACATTGCTGGTCACAAGCGGACTCGACCACGATATTCATCTCTGGGATAGCGCAACAGGCGATTTGATTCGCACTTTATCAGGGCACACAGGCGTTGTACTACAAGTCGTTTTCAGCCCTGATGGACAACTGATTGCCTCTGGGTCAGCCGATGAAACTATGCTCAACACCCGTGATGACGAAGTAGACCGCACCGTTCGTTTATGGGATGTCGCAACAGGCACAGAAGTCATGGATGCTATTAAGCCAGAAAGTGGCTTCGTCCGTGCCCTCGATTTTAGTCCAACAGGTGATACCCTCGCCTACGGAGTCTACGACGGTACTAATTCGGGGACTATCCGTATTCATAATGTCGCAACAGGTGCAGAAATCCGACGCTTCATCGCCCACACCACCCCTGTCACTGCCGTTGCCTACAGTGCCGATGGTTCACAGATTGCATCAGTTGCATGGGATCGTACCGTTCACATTTGGGATTTGCGTCTCGGTGTCGAAGCTGATTCATTTGTTGGTTTTGATGACCGTGTTTTGTCGATGGCGTATAGTCCCAACGGCAATTTATTAGCCTTAGGTATCGGCAATATCGGTAACAACGAATTTGATGGCAACGACCTATCCAATACCCATGTAGTTTGGTTGTGGGATATTAACAATGGCGTACAAATTGCACGCTATAGTGACCATCCCGATTGGGCATGGACAGTTGACCTGCATCCATCTGGCAGATTAGCCGCTTCGAGTGGTGGTCCTCTCAGCGTAGATATTGACATCAACGACCCGCAAGCTGTCGCAGCCTTATATGATTCAACCACCGTCAATGTGTGGGATGTCGAAACACAAACGACCTTATATGAATTCCGAGCGCATACCAACACTGTCGATAGTGTGCGTTTTCATCCTGATGGTAACCGTTTGCTGACCTCCTCATGGGATTCACAGATTATCTTGTGGGATTTTGAAGCAGGCGAACGACTCCGTAATTACAACGGACACACAGGACGCGTCTATATGGTGCGCTTCATTGGAGATGGTAGTCGTTTTGTCTCTGTCGGCAGTGATGGTCTCCTCATCTTGTGGGATACTGAGAGTGGTGAGATCATCTACAGCATTAAACATGGCGAAAGTGACCCAATTGCCCTCTACGGGGTGGATGTCAGCATGGATCAACAACAACTCGCCGTCACAGCCGATAATGGCGATATTTATCTGTACGACATCAACACACAAGATCTGATGCAAACACTTGTCGGGCATGGAGCAACCGCCAACGAAGTGCGCTATAACCCCTCGGATCTGTTCCTCGTCTCAACGTCATGGGATGGCACTATCCGCGTATGGGAACGCGCAACAGGCATGGAAGTCCGCCAATTTACAGGGCACGCTAGCGAAACATTCGGCATTGATTTCACTAGTGATGGTGCAATTATGCTAACAACATCATCAGACCGCACCGTTCGCATGTGGGATTGGGCAACAGGCGAAGAATTACAACGCTTCACCGAACATACCAATTGGATTCAAGAAGTGCAATTCGACCCAGATGATAGCTTTGCAGTAAGTGCAGGACAAGATAATGCTGTGCGGATTTGGCGCATCAACCGCGATGCTGAGTCATTGGTGCAATTCGCGTTAGACAATCGCTTCATCCGTGATGACCTCAGTTGTAGTGAGCGCGAAGTCAACTTGCTTGAATCATGTGAGTGATTGTGGTGTTCCGAACCTGATTGTATTTGATCATGTAGGGTTGAGGCATACCTCAACTGTTTATATCGCTAATTTAGTGAGTGCAGTGGTCAATCGAAGCATCAGTTAATTTTGTGGTAATCGTCGGGAGGGCACAGAGACCCTCCCCTACGTAAAACCTTATTTTACACAACTTTGTGTAGGGTTGAGATCTGTCTCAACCGTTTTGATAAACATAGCAACGTTTGTGGTCACGTATAAGGCTTTAGCCGATGTAATTTTGCTAGCATCTGGTTTTAGTCGAATACGATTCCTACAACCCTGATACAATGTTTATTAGTACACCCTTGCGTTATGAGCAGATTGCATCAGCAGAAGCAACAACACTGAATGCCCCAGTAACCAACATCTCTTGGTCGAGGTCAATCTCGGCACGCTCTGCTTGGTCCGTCTCAAATGAGGTTGGGCGCAAATTGAACTGGAATGAACCTGATAAAATCTCGCCCTCGGCTGTGGGTACACTTTCTAGGCGGATTGCCCCTTGTTGCACATCAACAAACGCTAAATCGTTGAAATTCTCAACATCAGTTGCTGCATCGCCTGTCGGTTCACTGACGCTCGCAATCAAACCAACAGTATCGGCATCCTGCGCTCCAAACGCCGCTTGATAATCACCAGCACCCATGCCTACAGGGATACTCAAATCAATACGGATTTCCAATGATGAACCGTTTGGTGTGACAAATGTCCACTGTGTACGTTCGCCAAGGCAAAAAGGAAATCCAACATCCAACAAAACATCTTCGGCATCAAAACCACCTTGGATGCTCGTTAAGGTGACAACCAGACCATCTAAATCACTCGGAACAGCCATAAAATCAACAGACTCTAAATCGACTGTTGTAGTGTTATTGCCACCACAAGCCACTAATACCATAGTCAACAAAGTAAAAACTGAAACGTGTATCACTCTCATCAATTGCATTAGTTATCCCCTTTATCTGATATTGTGTAATACAATTTGTAATGCTATATATGGTTTATCAGATTGTCAATGAGAATTTCTACAAGACTAAACGCACATAACACGCATCGTCATTGGGATAATAACGTTGTCGCGTGCCAATGATATCAAAATCGATCAAGTAGCGTGGTCGTTCCCTTACATACACTGAAGCAACATCAATCACACATACTGTGCGAATATCAACACATGCCCATTCAAATCACGGATAGTAAACTCACGGAAACCCCATGGCTTATCCTCTGGTTCAGAGAGGATTTCGACCCCTGCTTCCTTATATTGTGTGTTCAAATCATCGACACGCATCCCCACCCGAATGTGATAATGTCCTGCTGGGATAATCTCGCGCTCAGGGGGTACAAGTGACAATTGCAATGCCACTATGTTGCCTGACCATTCACCGCGTGAAACACCTGCATGATTCGGTGGGTCACCATAATGAAAATCGACATGAAAACCCAATTTATCACGGTAATAATCTGTGGTGGCAACAATATCATGCACATGCAGAACAGGTTCAACACTATAAAATGGTACTTGCTGATACGAATGTGCTTCCCCTTGCCATTGCGATTTGAGCATCCCCCACACCACTAAATAATGATAGACAGTGGCATGATGATTTTTGAGTGGCACGCGCCCTTTTGGAAGAAAACCTAATTTCTGTGCGACCCGTGTGGACTGCGTGTTGGTTTCATCTATCCAGAGTTCCACACGGTCATAGCCGATTTCCTCAAAGCCATAATCGAGAGCCAACCGACACGCCTCAACAGTGATGCCCTGCCCCCAATAATCAGGATGCAAGATATATCCTAATCCAGGAATGCGTGTACCACCCAAATAGTTGATATTGCCGATGGCTTTATCTTCCCCTTTTAAGGTGATAACCCAATGATATGCACCTTCAGTATTCAAATAAACCTGAATTTTATTTTCAGTTTGTTGAAGTGTCTCGTGCTGAGCAAACGGTATAAAGCGCATCGCCCGTTCGTCACTATAAATCTGATAGAGGTCAGGAGCATCGTCCAGCGTCAGTGGACGCAATGTTAAGCGGTCTGTGTGCAAATTTTTCAAGAGGATAGTCTCCGTTTGTAATACACAATTGTAGAATTTATGTTCTAAATTGATAGTATATCATAGACAACAATATTTTGCACATTGTCGTAAATTTTGACCTACTCTGATAATCAAATCTATCCAAGTGGGACTACTATGAAAACAACAAGCTATCGTATAATATTGACATGAAAATATAACTTCCTACCTATCCGCACGATGTCCAAGCAGGTTCTCATGCGTTCTCACATATTGAGACCCAAGCTGATGATGCCACCAAGTCCTAAGCATTGTATTGTCAATGACGGTCTCGTTCGCAAAATTGATGCACGCGCAACTGTGACGCTCATCAAAGCCCCTGCTGGCTACGGCAAAACAACCCTCGCAAGCCTCTGGAGGCAGGGAGCATCCGAAACAGAATGTGTCGCGTGGATGAATCTGCATAACGAAGATAACGATGTTTTCTTGCTGTGGCAATTGCTCCTAAAAGCCCTCATCCATGCTGATGCAGACCTTACTACTCATTTGACACAACTCGCAGATACATCACCAAACCGCAATGCTTACACGCACCTGTGCAATATCTTATATGACGCACGCCAAGCACCTCTCACAATTGTCGTAGATGCTCTCGATAAACTTGTGGCAGAGTCTGCTCAAGACCTCGTTCAATTTATGGTGAAAAATTCACCGTCTTCACTACGTTGGGTCATCACAACACGCACGGATACTGCGCTAGATTTATTGCAACTGCGCCTCAATGGGCAACTCGTCGAGATTAATCAAAGCGATTTAGCCTTCACCCAAGATATGACACGCGCCTATCTTGCCCCATACTGTTCAGAGCCAATGACATCCGACCAAGTTGCTTGGGCGCATCATATCAGTGATGGATGGCTTGCGATTCTGGCATTGCTTGCGACACGCCTACAAAACACAAATGACATGGATGAAACCCTCCGCACATTCGAGAATTACGACGCGCATGTATCAGCATTTTTTCATCGTCATTGCTTCGACGCTTATGATAGTCACCATCAACACTTTTTGATGCAAACCGCCTTACTAGATACTTTTGATAATGTCAGCAGTTCAGCCCTCACAGAGCAAGTCATCACTTTAGATAAAATCACGCAACTGATAAAAGCGGGCTTGCCCCTTATCCCATGCGAAGATAATCCACAATCATTCCGTTATCCAACTCTCTATCGGACATTTTTACGTCAACAATTTTCAGCACAAGATAATGCTTTCATCGTTGCAACGCATCGGTGTGCTTGTGCGTGGTATATCCAACAATCATGGGGTGATGGTGATGTGCTCGAACGAAGTTTGTATCATGCCTCATTTGTCGGACAAGATTACTTGATTGAGATTTTAAAGGATAATGCACGCGCAATCATAGGACACGGACATCATGGATTGCTGGTTGCATGTCTTGCCGAAATTCCGCTGGAAGCACTCTTCGATTATCCTTTGGTGGCAATATCTTATGTGTGGAGTCTCTTTATAGAGGGACACAATTTTAAAGCCCAGCAAGCCTTACAAGCCATTGAGCCTCATCTGCCAGATTCCCTGATAGGCGAAGTCTACGCCATCCGCGCCCAAATGAGTGCCGAAGATAAAAATCCACATCGCACCCGTGACCTTGCTCAACATGCGCTGGATAGTCTAGGGGCAGATGATGTTGTTCTACGAGGCTTGATGCAACTGAATCTGGCACAAATCGCTTTTTTCCCTGAGGGTCAGACAAATCACGCTATTCAATTGTTATATACATCGCTACGCACTTTTGAAGCAACGGAGCACCTATCGCTTTGGTCAATAGCGGCTGATTTATTGGTCACAATCCAACAGCAACACGGCACACTTCGCGAAGCCGAAGCACTCTGTCGTTATGCCATTACCATGCTCCAGCGCATCGACCGCCGAGATTTATCAGGCGCATTTCATTCACAATTGGGCAAAATACTGTACGAAACCAATCACCTCGAAGAAGCAGAAACTATCTTGCGAGCAGGCTTAGTCATCAGCAAACAATATGAAGGCATTAACTCTTTCGTCGCTGGTTCAATCACCTTATCGCGCATAGTATCACCCAACGAAGCCAGAAACATTCTTCAAGATGCAGAAGCATTTGTCCAAACCAATGCCTATCAATTAACTCGTTTGAGCGTCGCCGAAAGCTCAAAAGTTGCCGAAAATGGATGGCTTGCTCCGCTTGTCGATTGGCATCAGCGACCTGATGAGATGGACGCATCGGATATATCAATCAGCACATTGTATACTGCCCTAGAATCAGTCCGACAATTAACAATTGGGTCTGTGCCTCGTCCACGACGTGCGATTACCTTACTTAAGGTCTTAGAACGCTTGACCACTCAAACCAATCAGCAAGGAACATTGGTCGAAGTGCTATCTTTGTTGGCAATCAATTATCACCGACTGCGCGATAAAGACGCTGCCCTACTAACAATCCGACGCATTTTGACGATTATCCAGCACACAGGGCATCGACGCACCCTGCTTGACCTCGACCCACCAATGACTCACTTATTACAACAAGTGGCAAGTCAAGGACTGCATCTCGACCTGATTACAGCCTGCCTCGACAATCAACCGTTACAACATCAGCCAACACAAGCCACTCCACTGATCAATCCCCTCACGGAGCGTGAATTGGATGTTTTGCGTCTCCTCAGCAATGGCTATTCCAACCCTAAAATTAGCGAATATCTGCATATCACAGTCAACACAACGCGCTGGCATGTGAAGAATATCTACAAAAAATTGGGCGTTAGCAATCGCACATTGGCAACCCTCCGCGCCCGTGACATTGGCTTACTCTGAGCAAATCCCCCTCAATCGGGTGGGGTGCTGACCGCGCCTCGTCTGTACACTCATTCAGAACCTATCCGAAAACATTGTAGGGGACGACCTATGTGTCGTCCCACACGGGCGCAGACACAGCTACGCCCCTACATATGGATAAAAATTTTGTCTGAAAAGAAAAGGCATAGCCACTATGATACATTTAATCCGTTTGCTTATAGTCCTCGTGATGTTCCTCATCTTACACACCACGATGGCACAAGAAGATGCGCCCCTCACCTTTGAATCTTCGCGCGATTTACGTGCCGACTTCACGCTAGTTAATTCTGAACCTGTCATCACCCGTGAAGATGGCAACCGTTATCTCAATGGCGGTGCTCTCATCTTTCATGATGGCGAATACCATATGTTCAGCAATTTCTTCAATTCATGGCCTGGCGAGACCGTCAGCTATTATTACACCTCACCTGATGGTGAAGTATGGGAACGAGTTCAAGACGACCCCATTTTCACTGTCAATGATGTGCCCCTAGAAGGCAGAGGCGCACTCGCGTTAACAGGTTTCGTCACAGATGATGGCACATGGGTGTTGTACTATCACACCTTCACCTCAGCCCAAAGCGCAGGTTACATTGGTCGTGTAACCGCCCCAGATCCACTCGGTCCATGGACATTCGATGCTGAGCCTGCCCTTTCACCAGGGAGTGAAGGCTCATGGGATGATGCTCAGGTGATGCGTGCCAATGTCTTGCAACAAGATGATGGTAGTTATGTCATGTACTACGCAGGCACAACTGACAGAACATCACAAATCGGTATGGCGACCTCTCCTGATGGCATAACATGGACAAAATACAATGACCCCGAAACAACAGATGCACCTTTCGCCGAAAGTGACCCTATTTTATCGCCCTTAGATAATTGGGAAAGTGATTGGCTAGGTCGTCCAGAAGTCGTGCGAACGGATGATGGTTGGGTGATGCTCTATGAGGGCGGTACTGGCAGAAACCAAACAGGCTTAGCCATCAGTAGCGATGGCATCCACTTTGCCCGTTATGAAGATAACCCCATTTTAGACCGAGACAACATGGTCAACGGTTACACTTTTTTCCAAGGCGCATTGATTCATCATAACGATACCTATCGCTACTTGATTGAAGCAGGTGTCGGATCTGTCGGTACGGATATTTACCTGTTCACTTTCGAAGGCGCACTCACAGACGAACCCGTTATCACAGCACAAGCCCCTGAACCCTTTGTCTTCAGTTCACATTATGGAGGCACACCTGCTGGACAATGGGATGTCGCCAATGCCGAAGCCTTTTTTGCAGACTATCCAAATATTGATTATGTGGTCAATCGCACAGATTATTATCGTTCGCCTGTTAATTTGCTCATCCATACGGAACTCAATGGAGACAATGTGCCCGATGTTTTCAGTGCATCACTTGGCGGTAATCTTAGAGCCTATATTGAGGCAGGTCTGATTGCTGACATCACAGATTTGTGGGAAGAAAATGGCTGGGATGATATTTTCCCAGCTAGTGTGAAAGCGATGGCAAGTGTCGATGGTCGCCAATATTTCGTACCCCAAGCGATTCAATGGAATGGTATTTTCTACCGCACCGATGTTTTTGAATCCGCAGGGCTTGAACCACCAACAACATGGGATGAACTCTTGCTGACATGCGATACACTCCACGAAGCAGGGATTCAACCCTTTGTGATGCCTGCCAACGCAACATGGCCACCCCCGATGGGTTTCTGGTTTAGCCACATCAATATGCGCCTCAATGGACCTGACTTCCATGAGCAACTGATGCGCGGTGAAATCGCTTACACTGACCCCCGTGTGCGAGAGGTCTTCACCTATCATGATCAGCTATTTGCCCACAATTGTTTTGCAGAAAATGCAAGCTCTATCAACTACAACCAGATGGTAAGCACTTGGAACAGTGGTAACGCTGCAATGAATGCACACGGCGAATGGCTCTACGAGTTCATCTCAGAAAATGCTAAAGACAATACAGGCTTTATCCGCTTCCCTATTATTGATGAGACTGTGCCACTTGGTGAATTAGTGCCGATGTATGGTGCATTCATGAGTGCCAACACAGCGTATCCAGAGATTGCACGCGCTTTTCTGGTGCAGATAGCTGGCGTAGATTCACAGACAGATAACATGAACACGATTCGACGGTTGCCGAGTAACTTACTCGTGGATATATCAGCACTCCGCCCTATCTATGCTGATGGGCTAACTCTGATACAAGAAGCTGAATACTTAAGCCCACTGATTGGCTCGAATACCAATCCGCAAGTTGCTCAATCACTTTACGGTCTACTCAGTAACTATTGGCTCAACCCTAGCCAAATCGACACCTTACTTGCCAACATTGAAGCCACACGCCAAGAAAATTATGAGGGCGCACCGTAATTCAATTTTGAAACATCACTGGGCAGGGACGGTACAATTTTGTGCTAGCTCTGCCCATAACCACCCCGTCCGATTGCTATCAGCCAACTGAATTTGATACCACGCGCCATTCGCAAAGGTATCTTCTACGATGACCGTTTGAATGACATTATAGGATAAATCTGCCGATGTTTTCCCAACCACATCATAGACTGTGCCAGGACCATTGCGAATATTATTATCGGTTGCGGATTGGCACACTTGTACAATCTCTGGTGGAAAGGCTACCTCAGCCGATAGGGGATGCTCATTACCACCAATCCATAAACTGTTAATATCACTATAAGGATTAACCCACCCTAATAGTGAACGCACCTCAAAATGCAGATGTGCGCCACCTAAACCTGTATCGCCACTGAGCGCAATCGGCACGCCCAATGCTTCGACATAGCTCTTATCGACAGCCAAAACCGTTTGCAGATGAGCATAGCCCGTAAACCACACATTCAAGTTGCCATCTTGCACGAGCGCATGTTGCAACAAAATATGATTGCCATAGGCATCGCCACAACTGGCATCAAAGCGCGGACAAGTATCGAATGTTTTGATGACCAAACCCTGTCGTGAGGCATAGACTGATGTGCCTAAAGCCAATCCATTTGGCAAGCCACCGACATCGGTCCCTTGATGTCCTTCGTAAGTGCGCGGTTGTTGTAGTCCTGGACATTCCACCGCAAAGTTATCATCTGTCCAAGCCGAATCACTGTAGCAAGTGATACTACGTGCATCATCAGGGAGCATCCAATGTAAAAATGCGGTGTCTTGCGTAGCTTGTACTGTATTTATCGGAGGATTATCACGCCATACCATGAAATCCGTCTGCGATACGATGCCAACAATCGCCATTGGATAAGTATCAAAAACAGAGCGTGGCGGATTTTCGAGCGTGAAAGCACCCACTAAGCGTGTGAGTTGATTGTTCTCAATATCCATCAGATAAGTCTGTGCGCCGACCGTATCAAAGCCTAATATCACACGACCATCATCCAGCACCGCATGATTCCCACTAAGATAGGGCGTTGCAAAGGTGTTATAGAGAATGAGTGTATCGCTGATAGCATCCCAATGCCAAATGCGAACCGTCTCTAACGAATAGAGTGTATAACGTTCCAGCAAGACCAGTTCACCTGATGACCGCCAGCCAATCGGCACCAGATAACCCCGTTCAGGTGAGACTTGCGAGGCAATCACGACCTCATCTTGCACCAGCACCCGATAATCAGGCGTGTCAGGCGCAATCACTGTATAGGCAAATTGTGTCTCATCCACCGATGACACGCCCTGATAATAGCCAAAGCCATCCGCAGGAAGCATCATTAATGGACTATCCCCTACAACGAAATTGTTTCGATTATCATCAGGCAACTGTGTCAAATCATAGGCACTCGCTTGACCCAAGTCTATCAACGTGCCATCTTGCAGAGGCATCGCGTAGAGTGTTCCTTTATAGGTGACAAGTGCAACAGGCACATCAGAGGATTGGCTGTTTACGACCAATCCTTGCACCAGAAATATTACTATCAAAATGGTTATCAGACGACGCACTTAAGATGACACCTCAACCAGCGTTTTCGCCAGAATATCCATCGCGTTATCAATATCATCGGCTGAGACATTCAGATGGGGCGAGATACGAATCACATTGCCATGCAAACCGCCCTTGCCGAGCAATAAGCCATTATCTTTGGCAGTATCAAGGATGCGAACGGTCATCGGATTATCAGGGTCTTTGCTGTGGGGGGTGACAATTTCCAGAGCTTGCATCAAGCCCATGCCACGCACCTCCCCAATGAATGAGAATTCATCGCCGAATTCTTCTAATTTTTCCCGCAATTTCGCTCCCATGATTGTTGCATTGCTTTTGACATCATGTGCTTCCATGTAGTCAAGCGTTGCCAGAGCCGTTGCCATCGTGACAGGATTACCGCCAAATGTCGAAAATGTCGCGCCTTGCAAGGCTTCTGCAATCGGAGTCGTGCTGACCGTGCAGCCAATTGGTGAGCCATTGCCCATGCCCTTCGCAAACGTCATAATGTCAGGGGTCACGCCGAATTGTTCAATGCCGAACCACTTGCCCCCTGTGCGTCCCCAGCCTGTCTGTACCTCATCACTAATGAAGACACCACCTGCATCGCGCACAATTGGCAACACACGCTCGAAGTATTTTTGAGGAGGCACAATGAAGCCCCCCACTCCTTGAATCGGCTCTGCCATGAACGCCGCAATCTGACCATCGGTGGTGGTTTCAATCGTTTCAATCAAATCTTGCACGCAGAGGTCAATTAGTGCGTCTTTGTCCATGCCTTGTGGCGCACGGAAGGTATATGGATTGCGAACATGCTTGATGAAGGGGTCAACCACGCCACCCAATCGCCAAGTGCCATGCGCTGTCAAACTCATTGCCAGCATTGAGCGTCCACTATACGCATGTCGGAGTGCAATCACGGTCGGACGACCTGTGTACATCCGCGCTGCGAGGACAGCCGTTTCGTTGGCTTCCGTGCCACTGTTGGTGAAGTAAACTTTATCCAAGCCTGCTGGCGTGAGGTCTACTACTTTTTCCGCTAGTTTGACCATAATCTCGTTGATATAAATCGTCGAGGTATGTTGCACGGTTTGCAATTGTTCGATAGTGCGTTGCGTGATTTCTTCATTACAGTGCCCAACAGAGACCGTTAAAATGCCCCCGAAAAAATCTAAGTATTGCTTGCCATCGACATCCCAAATGTATTGGTCTTTGGCATGGTCAACGATGATGGGATTCTCTTTGTGGAGGGGTGCTTTCGCAGGGAACATCACCTTCTGGTAGCGTTCCATAATATCAGCAGATGACACGATGCTTATCCTTTAAATCAACAATTTTATCTATTGCCGATGATAGTAACACACGAGGCGCATAGCACAATAGCGTCCTAGCATCCTCGCTCAATAGTCTGTTAGGACAACCGTCGATACACCCACAAACAAAAAAGCCACTAACCAATCACAGTTGATAGCTATAATGAAATCTAGCAATTGAGCACCTCAGCTACTTAGCATCTCAGGAAAAAATTCTGCACACGCCAAAACAAAAAAGCTAACAGCTGGTGGCTATAACGGCTGATAGCTCTTTTACAGTCCCCTCAAATGGTGATACCAAACCCCCTCTTAATGGGGAGTTACTTTGGCGCATATCCCATTACAATGAGCAAGACTGTTTATTTTTACCCAAAGGAACATTCATGTTCAAACGTTTCACAATCAGTTTTATCTTCATCTTGTTGGTGAGCGTACCGCTCGCTGCACAAGATACCGCTTTTGAAGCTGCACCTTGTCCTGTACCGATACCCTTCGGCTTTGTAGAAGATATTGGTCCAGGGGGCATCCAATGTGGCTTTGTCACTGTCCCCGAAAATTACGACGAGCCTGATGGCACACAAATTCGTCTCGGTGTTGCGATTATCAACAGTGCTTCACCATCACCACAAGCTGACCCCATCTTCATGGAGCAAGGCGGACCTGGTGGTTCATCAATTGAGGTCTTCGTTGCATCTGCCCCACTCTATGCCAGTTTGCTTGCCCAACGCGATATTGTCATCGTGGAACAACGCGGCACCAAATTCAGCGAACCCTTCCTCAATTGTCCAGAAGTGCTCGATGCTATTTTTGAGTCCTTTGAAACTTTAGAAGAACCCGATGATGTCGGTGCGATGCAAGCCTGCTTCGACCGCCTTGCCAGCGAAGGAGTTGATTTATCTGCCTATAATAGTGTCAACAATGCAACCGATATGATTACTGTCGCTGATGCTTTCGGCTATGAGCAAATCAATTTCTACGGTGTCTCCTATGGCACAATGCTCGGTCAACATCTCTTGCGTGACTATGAAGACCGCGTCCGTAGCATTGTCTTTGATGCCGTTGTGCCTCTCGAACAGAACTTCGTCCCTGATGTAGCAATTAATGCTCAAAATGCTCTACAAGGAATTTTTGATACCTGTGCTGCCGATGCTTTCTGTAGCGAACGCTATCCTGACTTAGAGACAATCACTTTTGAAGCCTACGAAGCACTCAATGCCGAGCCAGCGATGGTGCCTATCATTGATACTGAAACAGGCGAAAGTTACGACTTGCCACTCACAGGTGATATTTTCTTGGGGTTCATGCGTCTGTTCCAATATTCAACGCCATTGTTGCCAAGCGTCCCAGCTTTCATTGAAAATACAGCCGAAGGTGATTACGAATGGATTGAAAATTTATATGGTGCGCTCAATATCACCTTACAACGTGACATTGCTGATGCTATGTACTACGGGGTTATCTGTGCCGAAGATAGCGATTTCACCGCAGACGATGTGATGCAAGAAGGTTTAGAAGAGCCATTCCTCAATAGTTCAGGCGAACCAATTACAACCGTTCTAGATGTTTGCCAAGCTGCTAATGTTGAATTGCTCGATAGCTATGTCGATGACCCTGTCGTATCCGATGTGCCAGCCTTGATTTTCTCTGGTGAACTCGACCCTGTGACACCAGCTAGCTATGGCGATATCTTGGCAGGTAACTTGTCAAATTCAACACATATTGTTTTCTCTGGCTTTGGTCATGGCGCAATTAGTGCGGGTCTGTGCCCCATCGACATCATGACAAGTTTTGTGAACGACCCATCAGCAACACCTGATGCAAGTTGTGCCGATAGTCTGTCACTGAGTTTCAACGAATATACAGTCGACCCCACAGGACGCTTGCAATTCCCAGTCCCAACAGGCTTGGTCGATACTAGCACCGATGATTTCGCACAATATCAAACCGAAGCAGGTGATTTAACCTTCTCCCTGATTGCTGTCGAAACACTTGATAGAGACGAAGCAACCAGCGAAGCACTCTCAGCGATTGTCCGTGATGGTTTTGATGTGCCACCTGTCCAGACAGTCACAGAATCTTCTGGCTTAGGTGATTTCGTGACCAATGTCTATCAAGATGGCACTGAGCTCGTTGTGACCTTCACAGGACAACGCGAAGGTATCACTAGTGTTGTCGTAATGCAATTCGGCCCGACGCAATTCCAATTGTTCCAGACCTTGTTGCAAGAAGTCGCATTATCGGTTTTGGTAGTAGACTAATTCTCCAGTGTTGACGGATGCTAAGAATGGCATCCCTACAATAAAGTAGTTTTCGTAGGGACACGCTTTTGCGTGTCCTTATTTTATTACCAACTTGAGAACAAATGTTCAATTCTGTGGTATACTCATCACATAATAGGAGGACTATACATGTTCAATGACAAAGCAGTTTTCAGTGGCTTTTCTGTAGATGACCTCTCACTAGCAGAGTCATTCTATGGAGAAATTTTGGGATTAGATACTACACGTACTGATAACGGACTGTATCTACAACTCGCAACAGGTGGCAAAGTGTTTGTCTATGCGAAATCGAACCACACCCCTGCCACCTTCACCATTCTCAATTTCCCAACTGACGATATTGAAGCAACTGTCAAAACCTTGCACGAAAAAGGCGTGACCTTCGAGCATTATCATAACATTACCGATGAATTGGGCATCGCCCAAGATAACACCCCTAAAATTGCATGGTTTAAAGACCCTGCTGGCAATATTTTATCAGTCATTGAAGATACTGAAGCATAAGTGTGTCCAAATGAGTGAACGTTTTGAGTGGTCAATTAACCAAATGAATATCCAACCTACTGACCGCATTTTAGAAATTGGTTGTGGTCATGGCATTGCTGTGGATTTAATTTGTCAGACGCTCAGCACAGGGCAAATTACAGCAATTGACCGCTCAGCTAAGATGGTTGATATCGCAAAACGACGGAATCAAGTACATATTGATGCAGGTCATGTTCAGTTTCATACAATTGCTCTGGAAGCAATGGATTTTGGTGAAGGACACTTCGACAAGATATTCGCTATTAACGTCAATCTTTTCTGGCAAAAACCAATAGTTGAAATACCAATCATTCACAGGGCGTTGCGTGATGACGGTGAACTTTACCTGTTCTATCAACCACCCCATGCCGATAAAGCGACTCCAATTCTTACCAAAGTGCAGGAGCATCTTGTAGCGAACAAATTTGCTATCAGAGAAGTGGTAAAAAATCATCAACATCAAACATTAATTGCCATGATTGCAAGTAAATAACGCTGAATATATAGGAGAAGTATATCGTGACACACCATAAAGCACAGATACTTGCAAGCAATATTCATCTGATGACATCGGAGCATACAAAACGTGATTATCGCATCACAGTGAGTTTGCCTCTAGGTTAGGATGCGACACCAGACGATATATGGCCTTTCCACAATACACCTGAGCAATGGTCAACCGTCTATGTCCTAGATGGCAATTGGTATAGTGGCATGGTCACGGATATAGTCCGTCCCACATCATGGTGTGGCAGTATTTCTGACGCGATTGTGGTCGGCATTGGTTACCCTGAAGATGATAACCCTATTGAAGCCTTTCGCCAGACATTTACCCGACGTGACCATGATTTGACACCTGTTGTTGATGAGACATTGGCGCAAGAGATGGCACAACAGCATGGACGACCTGTACCCAATGGCGATGCACCGAATTTCCTCAAATTCATCCAACACGAACTCATCCCAATGATTGAAACAAGCTATCGTTCGGATTCATCTAAGCGTGTGCTAGTTGGTCATTCTTATGGAGGCTTATTTGCTAGCTACGCCTCACTTCAAACACCAACTTTGTTCAGCGCATCTATTATTGGCAGTCCGACACTGGCGTATGGCAAGCGTTTTCTCTTTCAGCAAGAAGCAGACTACGCCACATCCAATCAAACACTGCCAACAAGTATCTTCCTCTATGTTGGCGATGAAGAAATTGTATCTATTGACGATACCACCCTGACAGATACGCTGAAGTTTGCTTCCATCCTTGAAAGTCGTGCTTATGAAGGCTTATCACTCAGTAAGCGTATCTTCATGGAATTTAATCACTGCGAAGTCGCTGCTGTTGGTATTCATTGGGGATTAAAACACGCGCTTAAAAACAGATAGTTGATGCAGGAGAGAATATGAACAGTCTAATCCAAGAAGAATTTCCGCTACATGAAACACAGAGCCTACGTTATGACCTCATGAATACTTTGACAGATGCCGACCTCACCTACAAGTTGCCAGGGGATCACCCCACTTTAGGCGAATTATGTCGGGAGATGGGCGAACTCGAACACAATTATGTTGAGTCATTCAAGACACGACAACATGATTGGTCATATCGCAACACCTCCGAAACAATGGGAAGCAGTGTCAATGAACTGACTGCATGGTACAAAACACTTGATGCCGAATTTGAAACGGTGCTCAGTCAATTTTCGGATGATGAATTGCACAACTCAGAAATTAATCGTGGTGATGATATTCGCGTATCGCCTCACACTCAATTCGAGATTTATCGTGAAGCTATCATGATGTTTTATGCTAAAGCCAGCGTTTATCTCAAAGCATTACAAAAACCTGTGAACCAGCAATGGCAACAATGGATTGGATAAAGGAACATACACTATGAGCAAAGTAATTTTAGATATGTCAATGTCCCTAGATGGCTTCATCGCTAAAGCAAATAATGATGATGGTGGCTTACATCACTGGGTCTTCGGTGGCACACATCCGCTAGAAGCAGGAGGCATTACATTTCAACTGACATCAGAGAATAGTGCCAAAGTATTCGGCGACTTTGTTGAGCGTGTTGGTGCATTCATTGTTGGTAGAAAGAGTCTCATCGCTGGTAGTGAAGAACCATTTTTCCAATTACCGACCTTTGTCCTGACCCACTCAGAAAGACAAAGCGATGATAAACGCATCACTTTTGTGACAGACGGCATCGAAAGTGCCTTAGAACAAGCCCAAGCTATTGCCAATGGAAAAGCCATTTATATTGGTGGTGGCGCAGATGTGGCACAGCAATATCTACGTGCAGGGCTAATTGATGAACTTCACATCAATCTCGTACCTGTCATTTTCGGTGAGGGTCTCCGCCTGTTCGATAACCTAAGTGACAACACAATTAAACTACAGAAGCTATCTGTCATCGAAGGCGATGACGTGACACATATTCAATATCGAATGGTGAACTGACTAAAATTCACAGGGGGATTTAACAATGACATCAGCAACCATTCTATTCATTCATGGTGGGGGCAAAGGCGCATACAGTGAAGACCAAATATTATTCGATACACTCAAGTCCTATTTTATGGAACGCAGTCGTTTTATTTATCCTATGATGCCAAACGCGGACAGTCCCGATTATGACGAATGGCAAGAGACGATTCTCAGCCGTATGCGACAGATGACAGGCAAACGCATTTTAGTTGGACATTCCTTCGGTGCATCTATTTTGCTCAAAGTATTATCAGAATTTAAAATCGACCAAGCAATCGCAGGGGTCTATCTGCTAGCGACACCCTATTGGGGTGCACCCGACTGGCAAGCTGATGGCTATGCCCTGCGAGAAAATTTTGCCGAGCATTTACAAACAGATGTCCCGATTTTTCTGTATCATAATGCGGATGATGACATTGTCCCAATTGCCCATATTGATACCTATACCAAGCACTTACCCAAGGCAACTATCCGCAAAAGTGAGACAGGTGGACATCAATTTTGGCATAATATAGATACCCTCGTCACTGATATTGAACAAGCAATATCATAGATTGAAGGAGGATAAATGGGCAATTATCACTACGAACAACATCGTCCCCCTGCCCCACTCATTGATGCGATTGAATGCTTCTGGCGATTGATTGCACCAACCATGCCACCACCTGATGAGATGATTTCGGCAGAAGGTCGCGCTGAGATGCTGTTTCAGTTTGATGGTGTCTCGCAAGCTATCGCACCTGATGCCGATGTGCCCTTCGAGTGTACATCAAGTTGGTTGGTACGCCCCTATGCTCATGCTCTGCGTGTACGCCAAGTGGGAATTAGTGGTTCAGCAATGATTGGAGTGCGCTTCACCCCTGCTGGCTGGGCGATGTTCCAGCATAGTGATACAACCGATAATCAAGCCTATTCGCTGATGACCTTGCGCGATTTTCATTCCCCTGCTGATGTCCGCATCTTAGAAGAGCAACTCTATGATGTATTGCACACACCTCATTGGTCTGCTCCCTTGGTGACCTATTTCTTGCAACGCAAAATTGAACAAACCCATTATGAGCGTATTTGCTACACCACCCAACAATTACGACAACGCAACATCAGTGTTTCTGCCTTAGCGCAAGAAGTCAATTTGAGCGAACGGCAATTCGGGCGTGTTTTTCGACAATTGATTGGCTTATCGCCGAAGCAATTTTCGCGCATTGTTCGCCTAGACCGCGTGCTCAATTCTTCAGCATATAGCCGAGGTGGTCTAACATTGGAACACTTAGCAAGACGCTATGGCTACCACGATAGCGCACATCTCGTGCATGAATTTCAAGATTTAGCAGGGATGACCCCAGCCCAATATTTTGATGGCGATTATGACTTGATTGAGCAAAAATTCCGCGAACATGACCGATTTTTACAATGACAATCCCATACCATGAGTGTAACGCCAACTTGAACAAAGAAAGAGACCATTCATGAACTTAAATCGTATTGATTATATCGGCATTCCTGTCACTGACCTCCAACGCGCACTTGACTTTTACACGCAAGTTCTCGGCTTGGAAGAACGTGTGAATATGGAACATTTTGAAATTGAAGGCTCGCGCTGGATTGAACTCGTTCCACCAGGGGCAGTAACCTCAATTGTACTCGCACCTTGGGAGCATGTGGGCACGGCTGGCTCTCTCGTGCTCCTCACCGATGACATCGAAGCAGACTACGCTGAATTGACATCAAGAGGGCTAGAGATGCCTCCGTTAGAGATGCAACCATGGGGAACAGCCGTTCCTTTCAAAGACCCTGATGGCAACAGTTGGTATCTACAACAAAATATGCCGATGGAAGAATAATTCAAAATCGACAATAATTATCCAGCACATGACATCTCTCTGATAAATGTGCTGGAAACATCATAAGGATAGTAAATATTGAAAACCCAAACAGAACGACTAATCAAATCAAACAATGAGACTATTTACAAGGCATTCCTCAATCAAGATATGGTTGTTCAGTGGTTGCCACCTGATGAAATGACAGGTCTTGTGCATGAGTTTGATGCTAGTGAAGGTGGTGTATTTCGTATTACCTTACGTTATGATGAAAAGGCTTCATCACAAAGTGGAAAGACATCAGATAATGAAGATACATTCCAAGGTTATTTTGATGAGCTAATTCCGAATCAGAAAATCGTACAAATCGTCACATTTGAATCAGACGACCCTGCTTTCGCTGGTGAAATGACAATGACCATTACATTGACTGAACGCAACGATGGAACGCAGGTCACCGTTGTATGTGAAAATATTCCGCAGGGGATACGACCTCAAGATAATGCGGCTGGATGGTCATCCTCATTAGATAAACTTGCAAAATTAGTCGAAGACTAACAACCAATATCTACACTCATAATCATTAGACGGCATTCGTGCCGTCTATTTTCATTTATTCTAAAAACAACGCACCATAATTTTAATTTATAGTATTTACCGAGAGTTTCTTTGAACGAAATTATTGCGCCTTTATGCTGGTATCAAGTCGAAAGCACAGAGGAGCAGTTAAAATGTACGATGTCAAAAGCGATTTCTACAAATCTAAAAATAACTATCAATCGGATTTTCCACTTGGGGCAGCTTGCATAACGCTCGGTGTCTTGGCATTACCTGTCACATTTTTCACACTTATGGGAATGGTACATATTGAAATCGTCTGTACAGATATAAGTGATCTCTTCTGGGTTTTGCCATTGATTATTCTCACCATGACCCCCTTTATCTTGTATTGAATTCCCAAAAAGACGCTCTCGAACTTGCACAAACCAACAACAGTAAAGGTCGCAAGTTTAAGCATCTTCATATCAGGGATTTTATATGCCATACCACTCGCTTTTTACGCGAGTATTTGTTAAGCATTCATCATTAGATAGGAGCAATTATCATGCACAAAGCTAAAAACGATTTCTACAAAGCTAAAAATGACCATGTCCCCGATTATAGAGTTGGAGCAGGGTTCTTGACCTTTATCATTCTGGCATTCCCCGTTAGTTTGTTCACATACATAACTGTTATTAAGGATGTACTTTGTATAGGTCCTGACAATTTTTGGCTACTGGTCTGGACAGTGATTATCATGACTCCCTTTGTCTTGTATTGGATTCCCAAAATCATCCTCAAGAGACTCACTGCCCCGACAATGTTCAAAGTTGCAAGCCTGAGCATCATCGCATCGGCAATGCTCTATGCCATTCCAATCAGCATGTTCTGGTATCTACCCTGCTCTTGGTAACAGAGCTTCAATTTAGAAAGGGAAACAATCATGCAAAGACAAAAACCCATCACCTTAAAAAAATTCTTATTTCAGTGGATAGGATTACAAGTGTTCGTGTCAATTGTGATAATTTGTCTCACTGCTGGCATCGTATTTGTACTCGACACATTTTTTCCGAGTTTAACATCATTAACACTCATCCTCACAATAGCCCTTATAGTTGTGTTCTTTAGTACATCGTTAGCACAATATAGTGCAATCGAAAATTTTGAACGACTACAATTTAAACACTGGCTGAAAGTAAATTGTATCGCCTTTGGGCTCAGTGCTATTTGGATTTATGTCTGCTCAACCTATAATTTCAGAGGCTTTAATGTCTATCCACTGGAAATACGAGAACTAATTCAATACGCAGGACTGTTTATCTTTTTCCCTATCGCGCATGGCGTAGCATTATGGTTCTCACAAGCTATTACTTCATTGCCAAAGTTGCTGGTTTACATCACACTGAGCATCTCAGTGCTTACACTGCCACTCTATTGTCTATTTGCTGATGTGCTTCAGCTTGTCGGATTCTTCATCATGCTCTGGTTATTGCAGACTCTACAAGGTGTGGTGCTATGGGCGATGCTTGACACACCATCGTGGGATGAACCTGCTATTTATCGCTGTAACTGATACAAGATTACTATCTATGAAACTCTTTGCGTCTCTGCGCCTTTGAGCCTTCGCGTTAATTCTCTTTGTTTTTCTGACGCTCACGCCACAATTGACGGAACGACTTCTCAGCAAAATCAGGGAAATCACGATACTCCTGCCAATTGCCCAACACACTCGGCAGATGATTGCCTGTGATTTTTTGTCCGAGTTTGGCAACTTTACCACCCATCTCGAAAAGCGTCGCGTTGCTATTGCCGATTGCCCACGCTTGTAAACCTTGTCGCCAACCCAATGTACCAATGCCAGCCTCCACAAGGTCACGACGCAAATCCAACAACATACGAGGCAAATCAATATCAACGGGGCACACTTGCTTACACGCGCCACACAAACTACTGGCATGAGGCAGAGGCGATGCTTGGTCTAAGCCTTCCAGCAAAGGTGTAATCACTGCCCCAATCGGACCTGCATAAGTTGACCCATAGGCTAATCCACCAACATTGCGATAAACAGGGCAAGCATTTTGGCACGCCCCACATCGGATACACGCCAGAGCCTCAGCATATGTGCCGTTGTAAATCTCACTACGACCATTGTCGACTAAGATGACATACACATGCTCAGGTCCATCGACCTCCCCTGCCCGACGCGCTCCATTGATGATATTTGTGTAGACTGTCAAATTTTGTCCTGTGCCACTCCGAGAAAGCACCTGAGTCAGTGTCGCATAATCATCGACTGTTTCGACCACTTTTTCGATGCCGACCAATGCCACATGCACATTAGGGAGTGATGTCACCATGCGTCCGTTGCCTTCGTTCATCACCAAGCCGATACTGCCCGTTTCCGCGATGATGAAATTACCACCACTGATGCCCATATCTGCCGAGACAAAATCAGCCCGTAATTTCTCTCGCGCAAAAGCGACCATCTCACCAGCATCATCTGTCGGAGTCATACCTAGTTCGCGCACAAAAATATCGCGGATTTCGGGTTTCGTCTTATGAATCACTGGCGCAATAATGTGCGAGGGACGTTCGTCGTTTAACTGGATGATGTACTCGCCTAGATCGGTTTCGACGACACGCAAGCCTTCTGCTTCCAATGCGCGATTGAGATGCAATTCTTCCGTGAGCATTGATTTACTCTTGGTGACAGTTTGCACACTGTGTTGTCGGGCGATGTCCATCACATGCTGATTGGCTTCATCGGCATCGACAGCCCACAATACAGTAAAGCCATTTGCCATCAGATTCGCTTCGGCTTGTTCCAGTAAATCAGGCAACTTACTGAGAGCGCGTCGTTTGGCTTCTGCTGCTTGCTGACGAAGTGCCTCGCCGTGTTCATCCCCTTCGGCGAACATCGCTTTCAAGCGTTTGTGATAGGCGTTATATGTTCCCTGCGCGACTGCACCTGTCAAATCAGATTGCCCAATCGCAATATCCGCAAGCTGTACAAAATTATTGGCTGTTTCTTGCATCATGGTTTGTTCCTAAAAATAATACGCTTCCCATACAGTATACCGAATTAACACCACTCGCACATGGATTGATGGTAAACTGAAATGAACCTGCATCAAGACAAAGTACCATCAATGGAAAAACAAAAGCGTAAAGCAAAACAAAAAAAGCACATAAGAACTAATACACGTCCCAAGGGATTCATCACAAAGTGGGTTTTCGCACATTTTACGCTTACGACGCTATATATCTTTACCATTGTAGCAATGAATCATTTTGGTTTGCTGAATGATACATTTAGCTGGACAATTCGTCGTGATAATCCAGCTACCCTCGCCATTAATTATCATGCTGGCATCATCATGATACTTTTGCTCATTGTTCAAAAAAATTTAATGCAAAACAAAATACAAAGGCTATTTCGTCACTGGTATACCTCTGGAGTTGTGACATTTATCGCGTTGGCTGGATACGCTTTTTTCATTGAGTTATGGTACGACGTGACAAATTTCTCACAGGTGTTCGTAGATCATACAGAAATAATGATTGGACTTAGCATCATCCTGCTTAGTTGCTTGTACATTCCGCAGGGTTGGATTCTATGGCGAAATTCACAAGCTGAAGATGATATTGTCATGTATGTGATTATCTCAACGGCGTATTCAGTTGTATTGCTTGCCACAACTTATCTTGCATTCTTTTTGATTATTGTTTTCTGGATAGCACAAGGGGCAATCATCAAGAAAATCCTGATGAATCCCAAACCAAAAGGAGCTTAGTCAATTATGGAAAAACAAAAGCGTAAGAACGACGAAGCAACGACTATCCCTACCATCATCACACCATGGGTGATGCAACAAGTGCTATTAGGTCTTGCGCTTGTGATTGGCTGGTTTGTGATAGGGATTGTCTTCCTTCTTGAAGATACATCCCATTTAGCTGGTAATATCTACACGGGTATTTACTTTGTTGTGGCGGTGTTTCTGCTCACTTGGAATCAGCGATACCTTATCAAACGCTTTAGTGATGTGAATCTCAAACATTGGGCGACCACCAGCGCAATTGGGGCTGGCATCGGTACACTGTGGTTACATCTGTTTACATTTATTGGAAATCAACTCCCGCGTATTTTTGTTTTGGAACTTGTGCTTGCCGTGTTAGTCAACATTGTGCCGATTATCATCCTATTCGCTGAACAATGGCTCATCCTGAAAAGTCACTTACCACTCAGTCACCATCGACTAGCGCACATCTACACAGCCTATAATGTGTTGGCATTCATAGGATTTTTCTTGGCGTACTTCATCTTATTCTTCGGTGCGGTCTTTGTCTGGGCATTGTTGATTTATTTTCAGGCACGGATGTTGAAGCGCATTATCGTCGCTCTACGCTTAAGCAATTTAAAGCAAAAACACACACCCAATCATCGGAGCTAACACATGGAAAAGCAAAAAGCAAAGAACACTGCACGCTGGAACACTGTACAATTTGTCACTATATGGATTCTCAATCAGATTAGTGCCATCATCATCGCTGTTGTCTTGTCCTTAGTGACTGTCTTTGGTGCATTTGCCATTGACCCCACACTCGGAGCAATCGCTTCTAATCTAGCACCACTCATTGGTATTGTGCTGATGGTCTATTTATCGGCTCTCATTCAACGATGGGCGATATTGCGCTACAGTGGCTTGACTATCAGAGGATGGGCTTGGCAGACGGCAATTGCAACAATCATCGGCATTGTATGGGGTATCTTTATTTGGTGGATTTTCCCTTATGCGAATAATCTTACAGAATCCTTTATGCGCTTGCTGATCCAAATTGTTCCAATTGTGCTCATCATCTCTGGGATACAGTATCGTATTCTGAGTCGCCATGTCGGGCGTGACGCTTTCGCATACGTTGGCTACAACACAATAGGTGCAATCCTTATCATTGGCTCAATACCATTTCTATTGTTAGGGACTACCCCATTTTTGATTGTGCATCTTCTCGTACAAGGCATCCTAATAATGCGAACACTTGATGCTGTGCATGAAGATAATCTTGCTATCGACCTATCAAAATGAGTAAGTCATTTCATATGGAAAAACAAAAATTAAAGAACACCGCACGCTGGAACACAACACAATTTATCGTTGCATGGATTTTTGGTCAGATTGGTGCGGTAATCTTAACTGTCCTTTTATCGTTAGGGTTTGCTATCGTTGGTGGATTTATCATTGAAGCGACAATTGGCTTAATTCCTTGGCATTTAACACCTCTAATTAGCGTTGTGATGGCAATATATCTGTCAGTTCTTGTGCAACGTTGGGCGATGGTGAAGTATAGTGGCTTGACTATCAGGGGATGGGCTTGGCAGACGATGCTCGGAACAATCATCGGCATTGTTTGGGGCTTTTTCTCGTGGATAAATCTTCCATATACACCAAATGTTACCGAGGAAAGACTTATTCTTCTTGGCATGATTGTTTTACCCACCATATTCCTTATCTCTGGGATACAGTATCGTCTTTTGCATCCCTATATCGGACGCAAATCCCTGACATATATTGTCTACAACACACTAGGTATATTCATTGTTATTGGTTTGACGATGTATATAGCCTTGATGGTTATTCCATTTTTGATTGTGCATCTTCTTGTACAAGGATTGATGATGAAGCGTACACTCGATGCTGTGCATGAAGATAATCTCGCCGTAGAGTTTTCGCAATGAGACCCTATCCGAAAAATTTGTGATTTCCTGTTATATTTAGGCTTTCAGACGCACCGTTGCGTGTCACTAGAATATTTCGTAGGGACATCCAACGGGATGTCCGAGTACACAAAGCTAAACTAGAAACACAGCCAATAAGAGTGAACGAGATAAAGTAATGTCAAAACAAGATCACCGTGCCAAAGATGAAAGCCTCGATTTAATCCTCACGGCTGTCCAAAACGCGCCTGCGGGTCTCACACGCACCCAAATCGCACGCGCTATCAACCGCACCAAAACGCCCCACCTCATCGACCTCATCGAAACTCTCGTTGAGGAAGGCTACCTGACCCGTCGTGTCAAATTCTTCGGCAATGGGGTCGAAGGCTACATCTACTTGTTTAACGCAAACGAATAACTTGAAGTCCAAAATGCTCTCATGTCATGACTATTTGTTGCCAATTAAGAACATTTGTGCTATTTTATAGATAATTGAACAAAGCAAAAACATGATAATAGATTGTCTTTAATATCAAATATAACGAGAGTAGCTTGCAATGAAAGAGATTCAAAAAGGTCTATGGCATTGGATAGCGCGTCACCCTGAATGGACTGAAAGCGACAGTTGGACACCTGATGTGTCATCCTATGCTGTTGATGATGGAAAGCAACTTATTCTACTTGACCCGCTCCATGTTCCTGATGAATTACTCCAACTCGCAAGCAAGCGTGAAACCACGATTGTACTCAGCGCACCTTGGCATGAGCGTAGCTCTCAAGAATTGGTTCAACAGTTTGATAGTCCTGTGTATACACCACTCCCTGATACGGCTGAAGACCTCATCCGCATGTTTGACATCACTGCCGAACAAGCAGGTGATGGGTCGCCTGATTTAGTTTGGTTACTACGGGAGCATCAAGGCACAAGTCATGTCTATAAAGCGGGTGATTCTTTGCCTTTTGGGATAAAGGCGTATCTCGGACATCGACCAAACGACATGCTGTTATGGATTCCTAGCCATCAAGCTATGCTATCGGGAGATACTATTGTTGACTTTGGCGATGGTATTGTGATTAATGGAAACTGGCTACGTTGGGAAATCACAATGGAAAGTCTCCTTGAGCATCTGCGTTCTTTACTCGACCTCCCCATCAAACATCTACTCTTAACACATGGAGGACCAAGTGACCGCGCCACACTTGAGCAGTTAATCACCGACTATGAACAACGCAACAGCAAATAATCTAAAATGCCGTACATTTTAGGACTCAACAAAAAAGAGACACATCACTCGGATGCGTCTCTCTGAAATCACCTTAACGATTGCCTAGTGTGTTAGGGTGTCGAACCGTGAATCAGTTGCCCATTGCTGTAGACAGGGATATAGCTTGTCTCACGGAATTGATTAGCGAGATTGCCATTCAAAGACCAGTCATTGTTACCATCGAAGCCGAATGTCCAAT
The DNA here is from genome assembly GCA_039200705.1 of Chloroflexota bacterium. Lineage (GTDB taxonomy): Bacteria > Chloroflexota > Anaerolineae > Aggregatilineales > Phototrophicaceae > JAUZRW01. The sequence continues at coordinate 22,450 of JBCCSC010000047.1, read as the reverse complement.
CTCTAAAGTGCATCGCACCATGATATTGCCATGTGCTATTCGGTGCCATTGACCCCGTGTAGCGAATCTCAAAGTAGTAGATATTGCCACTATGTTGAATTGGCGCACTCACTTGAGCCGTATTGGTTGAATCCCAATATTTCTCGAAGACGTAATCACTCGCACTCTTACCAGCATCCACTTGGAAGTAGAATCGCCATGAGACACCGTTGATTGCTTGTTGCGAGGTATTCGTCAAGCGCACTTGGAACTGTACCTGCTGATTATTCATAGTGGTTCTCAATGCCTCAGTTCGCACTGTTCCACCCGTTGTCGGAGGCACAGCCGTTGGTGGTACTGCCGTCGGCGGAATCCGTGTTGGGATTTGCGTTGGTGGTACTTGTGTTGGTGGCACTTGTGTTGGTGGCACCTGAGTCGGCGGTACTGTTGTCGGTGGCACTTGTGTCGGCGGTACAGTCGTCGGTGCATCCGTTGGCTGTTGTGTCGGAACAGTTGTCGGTGGCACTTGTGTCGGCGGTACAGTCGTCGGTGGTGCTTGTGTTGGTTGATCGGTTGGTACAGGTGTTGGATTGTTGTTGCCACCATTTTGGGTCAACACAAATGACTCATCAGGGTGATTGAAGTACCCTGTCATCAACATCATAGAGAGCAAACGCCATGAGTCGTTGTAGTAATTATAAGGAGCGCGATTACGCACAGCATTATAGGCTTGTTGACGGCTGGTATTGCGTGGCGCACCCACATTATTACAACTCGAACGGTCTGGCGAACTCATACCCCAAATCGCATTGGCAGCATGTGCCACGAAGAAGGTATCCGTATATGAATTGACAGGTGAACCATTCAAACGATATTCAGAGCGAATGTTATTCAAGCCAACGCTATCGAAGAAACCACCAATATCATTCAGGACGTTAATCGCCCGATTATCTTGATACCAATAGCTGGATAATGCCACACGCCATGATACACGCGCTGCATCCCACCCCCAGTACGCTGAGGTTTGACCATGCCAAGGCACAGTCTGGACTTGCCCTTGATAGGTGCTCCAATTCGGCACAAGGCGTGAACAGCCGAGAGCTTGTGATTGTTGCATAATTTGGAAATTACGGGTGTTGACACTTTCCCAGCCCGAATTACCTGTGAACGAAGCAAAGGCAGTGAAATACGCTGGTGAGAAATAAGACAAATTGACAATCCCATCAGGATAATCATTTCTCAAATACCAACGGTCACCAGGGATAAGTTCATAGCCTTGATTATTCGTCAAGCCAGCGAAAGGACCTGGACCTGGATTGTCAACTTCGTGTGTCCAGATGGCATTAATCATTGTGCTTGCGGATGCACAGTAATCACTATTGGCTTGCCAATCACCGATTTGAACACGACGGCAAGCATAAATGAGTGCCATCGCCATATCGACATCGGCATCAGTTGCAGCATTAGTGCCCGTGATTTGTCCACCAGAGTTAATTTGCCAGTGCATCAAACCATTTTGGTTGAAATAATTTTGAGCATAACGCCACATACCATCAAAGAGGCGTTGGTCGTTCATCAGTACAGAAAACAGCATCCCATAGGCTTGCCCTTCGGAAACTGTCGAGTTTGAATCTGTAGTAATGCGAAATGCCTCGCCACCATTGATAGTCACATATTGCATGTGGTCACTTTGGTAACGTTGCCAAGCGTCGGCAATGTCATTCGGATTGTAATTCACGATTTTGGATTGGTCAGACTGAGCTGTGACGGTCATAGCGGTCAACAACAATAAAGCGACCACTACGAGATAAATGCGGTACATACTTTCCTCCCCACGAGTTAATATTGGCTGTACATGTGCAATTTTTCACATGTGGGACAATTGCACATATTACGAAATATAGCAAGTGAATTTTTGGATGATAATATTAAAATTCACATTACGAGGACAGTCTATCACAATTTCTCCGAAATACCGTAATTAATTTCGTAACAAGTACTATAGTGCTATAGAAAACGACTCTATTGTTTTGAAAACGTTAGTCTAGCGATGAATTATCGTTGTAAAAATCACACATTTCCCCTACTCAGGGGACGATATTAGGCATTTGATTCGGTATCATAGGCTTTCAGTAGATATAAAACCCATCCGAAAAATAATTTTAGAGGATGACCTATGTGTCATCTTGATGGGCGCAGACATCAGCTACGTCCCCTGCAATATCATGATTTCGTAGGGGCGAGACCTGTCGGGGCTATGCAGAATAGCATGGTAGCGAATTTTGTATGTCATCGGACGGCAAGAATGCCGTCCCTACAGATTACAACGATTCGTAGGGACATGCAGAAGCATGTCCGATGATTTGAAAATAACTTTCACGCTCTATTGAATATTTACTAACTTGTTTCGCCCGTTGGGATAAAGAACATTCAATTCTATAAGTTGCCAACCCTAAAATAGTGAGTTCAATCTATGGATAAATTCAATTCAGGGGTATTTTTCACCTATATGGTTGTCAGTGGCGCAGTCGGTGCATTTGCCTCACTGATATTGATTCTGGTAGACGACATCTTGGTGCTACCGCTCATCTTGACGGTTCTTGTCGGCAGTGGCATTACAGCAATCATAGCAGCAGTTGCCTATTTGCCTATCTTACTCAAATTACGCATCGTCACGGAACGCCTAGCATCGATTAACACGCGCAAGCGCACTGAAACTATCAAGCCCCTGCCCTTTGGTATTCTCGGTAAGCTAGTGAAAGAAACCAATACGATTGTCGAAAACCAGACCGATTTCCAGACGATGCGTGGCAGGCTATACGAACAAATCAGTGAAGTTGCTGCCCAAGAAGAGCGCAATCGTCTTGCACGCGATTTACACGATTCTATCAAGCAACAAGTCTTCAGCATGAGTGTCAGCGCAACGGCTGCCCATGTTCATCTGGAGACAAATCCCGATGCTGCCCGTAATGCCCTCAATGATGTTCGCCAAAGCGCACAAGAAGCGATGGTCGAAATGCGTGTACTCTTACAACAACTTGCCCCTGCCCCATTGGAACAATCAGGCTTGGTCGAATCCATCAAACATCAACTGGAAGCTCTCTCGTTTCGGACAGGTGCGAAAATCAGCAGTGACTTCGACACACTGCCCAACAATGAATTACTGCCCATTGGCGCACAAGAGACACTCTTCCGTATCACCCAAGAAGCCCTCTCGAATATTGCACGCCACGCACGCGCTCATCATGTGCATCTCAGCTTAAAAAATGATAGTGAAACACAACAAGTTATTTTGACCATCACTGACGATGGACAAGGCTTCGATATGGATAATATTCAGCGTGGCATGGGCTTGAACAACATGGAACGGCGCGTGGAAGATTTGAACGCCACCATTGACCTCAGCAGTGCCAAAGGCGAAGGTACAAGCCTCATCGCAACAATTCCACTAGAGATAGAAGACATCCAGAGCAGTTTGCTAGAAGAACGTGCTGAAAACAAAAAATTAGCCGAGCGCGTTTATCAGTATTATATTGCGCTAGCCTGCATTATCGGAGGCATCATCTTTGCCACGACCCTGATTGTACGGAGCATCGTCAGTGATAGTTCGCCATTTATCATCAGTGTGATGTGGACTTTGCTGATTGTCTGCTTACTCGGTTTACGCACAGTCTGGGGACGCTACCAAGAGCGACGCACAGCATATCGTCAATCTGTGCCCGAAGATGATCCATCAAACACTCTCATCAAGCAACATAACAATGAAGCCTTATGGATTATCTGCTTGGCATTCGCATTTGTTGTTCCAGGTGGCTTAGTCGGCATCGAGGGCTATTTGTGGTTGCCGTCACTCATCGGCATCGTGATATTACTGGTACTCGGTGGCACAATGGTTAATATTTTGCGCCATTTGGATAGCTACCTACGTCAACTCTATCCCAGTGAATTCAACGAAACCATGAAAACGCTTCGTGTCTCCTTATTAACAGGCATTGCAACCACTGTTTTCATTGCTGCGACAGTCTTTTTGCCGAGCACAGGTCAGGGATTTTATATGTTCCCCGAAACCACCGAACAATGGGATAGCAACTTCTTCACCAGCATGGTGATGATGTTCACCGCTTATCATATCGCGCTATCCATTTTTTATATCTATTGGCGATATGGTCAATCCAATCAGCCTATTGGGGATAGCTAATAAGTATCTTGAAAATAATCGGTTGAGGCATGTGTTACCTGACATAGGTTTATCGGTATTTGATACAACACACCGTTATACAGATTTGTATAACATGACACTAAAACACAATATAATGAAGTCAGGGACATGATAAAAACAATTATCGTATGGTCTAAAGCCATAAACTGTAGGGTGGGATCGGCGTATCCCACCGCCTGAAACACGGACGCATACGCCGATGCGTCCCTACAAAACCTAGCATAAAACGACGTATCTTATAGGAAGATGTATGAAACAATGGACTGAAGAAGATATTGAGTATTATTTGGAAATACTCGAAAGAAATGACCCTAACGACTTAGCAAACCTGTTTTTTGTAATACTTCAATTTAACAGAATACCACCTCATCCCGTACCCACTGGCAATACAAATATTATTACAGGTCTGGAAAAATTACTTGAAGACCGTCGTTTATGGACAGATTTACACCATAATATTATCCTCGAAGAAGTTTACGGAGAAATGCGCTGGTTGGCTGCACGAGTCCTAGCATGTGAATACGCTTATCAAGGCATTGAGACACCTATCGTACTAAAAGATGTCATACAACCTATCAACAGTAGTGAAATAGACAGAATTTCAGATGACAAATCAGCAAGTCTCACCGAACTCGTTGAGCGTGGACTCATCCCCAGGAAAACAGAAACCATCAAACCACAAGATTATTATGAGTGTTCTTCAAAAGAAGCTATTGCAGAACGCATCCGCAAGTAAAACAATTTATAAATCAAACTTATGATACATCATAAAATTATTTTTTAAATATCATGCGTAATAACTTTGCGCGAAAATATAGTGTGCCTATCATGTAAACAGTAACGACAACGATAGGTACAAAAAATGAGTATCAACGCACAACAACATCATATTATCGGACGCATGAAAGTGCCGCCGATGGGCATCGCAAAATGGCGCGACTTGTGGACGATTCCGACAGGTATGACCTCACTCGTCATGGATGATACGATTACCCCCTATTGCTTGCACAATGATGATGTTGTACTGGTCGAAACCACAGCCGATGTTGCTTTAGCTGGACAAGCATTTTTGTATCGGCAACAGTATCGTCATGCAAAACGACTCTACACCGTGCCACAATTGACATTCTGCGAGAGGATGTCACAACGAGACAATCAACATGCGCCAATTTTCATATGTGGTATGGGACGTAGTGGCTCAACGCTACTTGCACAGATGCTCAATGTGCCATCACAAACACTTGTCTACGATGAACCTGATGTCTACACACAAATGGCAGGTTCACAGGTGGATAACGCTCTAGTGCTGGCGATAACCAACACCTTCACACGCGATAGTCACCGCTTGGTGCTCAAACAACGCAGTTTCGTCAGTTATATGATACCGCAGTTGCATGCGACTTTCCCTGATGCACGCTTCCTATTTTTATATCGTGACCCTGTGGCATGGGTGCAATCCAATTTGCGACTGGTCTTACGCTATCGCATACCAGAATTTACCGTGCGTCGCCTATTGCATTCGATGATTGCGCCTTATCTCACTGAGGACGAATTATCACACGTATCAAACATGAGCATGATTCAAATTGCGACTCGCTTGTGGATGAAGTTTATGCACTTAGCGCAAACCCTCATCACAGATAATGTGCCCATCTTACCCCTGCACTATGATGATTTCATCGCTACACCACAATCATCACTGGAGCATGTGCTGGATTGGTGTCATCTACCGTCTAATGACCTAGATGCGATGCTAGCTGTACGAGACCATGACTCACAACGCGATACACCTTTGGCACGAGATAAAATGTCACAGTTATTGCTCTCCCCTGAGCAAGTCCAACAAATCACCGACTTCATCGAACGCGACGGATGGTCGCATGATAGTCGTTTACCCCTCCCAAGCGAAAGGATAACAGCATGAAATTTTACGTGGTGATACCCATGTATAACGAAGCCAACTATATCTCTGCGGTGCTGGATAGCCTCGCAGAACAATCTGACAATCAGTTTAAGGTGCTACTCGTGGATAACAATTCGACAGACAATACCGTACAAGTGGTCAATCATTACTGTGCGAAGACACATCTCGATATTGAACTCATCCATGAAACACAGAAAGGCACAGGCGCAGCCACCGATACGGGCTTTCGTCATGCCATTGCACAGGGCGCAACGCATATCGCTCGCACTGATGCCGATTGTATCGTTGATGTGCATTGGGTACGTAATATCAAAAAAGCCTTCACTGACCGTAACTTAGCACTAGTCGGTGGTGTCATTCGACCACGCTCTGATGAAGGCACACTGAACTTGCTTGACCGTGCGCTGATTCCGTTTTTGCTATTCATGGCAGACATCACAGGGGCATGGCGACGACGCAGTGACGAATTTCAATATCCCTATTTCTTAGTCGCAGGCAACAACATGGCAGTCACTGCAGAAATTTACCAGCAATCAGGCGGTTTCCCACGCAGTCGCATTGAAGATTTGCATGAAGACCGCGAACTATCAGAGGCGATTCGCAAACTGACCCCCCATGGTGCACGCGTACATGATGTCATCGTCTACAACTCATTGCGACGAGTGCGCGAATATGGTTACGTCAATACCGTGCTGTGGTACTGGAATCATCATTATTCGCCTCAAATCGTGGATGTGCGGTAGATATATGTCAATAGACGGACACGATACATCGTGTCCCTACGAGAACCACATCATTGTAGGGACGGCATGAATGCCGTCCGCCAAGATAAACTGTCACTAAATCTTTTCAGAAATTTACATAAAACCATAACGGAGAAATGAAAATGAATGTACGAATTGTAGGTGTCGCAGGGTCAATACCCGATTGTGTGATGACAAGCAAAGAGGTTGTGCAACAAGTCAAACAACTGAGTCCAATACGCTTGCCACTCCCGAATAATCTGCTAGAGATGATGACAGGCATCAAGCAACGCCATTTCATCACAGATGATGTGCAAGCCAGCGACCTCGCAGTCGATGCTGCTTGTAGAGTGCTCGCGCAGACCAACACCCCACTCCACGAGATTGACCTGATTGTATGGGCAAGTGCCTCACAAGATGTAGCCGAACCTGCCACCGCCCATATCGTGCAGTCCAAATTAGGCATCAACGTTGCGGTGATGGATGTCAAGAATGCTTGTAACAGCTTCATCAATGGGATGCAAGTTGCCGAAGCCTTGCTCAAAAGTGGACAATATCGCAAAGCACTCGTCGTCAATGGCGAAACACCATCACGCTTTATCCGTTGGGATATGCAAAACCGTGAGGCACTCCTAGAACATATGGCGGGCTTCACATTTGGCGATGCAGGAGCAGCCATGTTGCTTGAAGCCACTGAGCAAGATACAGGCATCTTTTATCGTAAATTCCAGAGCCTCAGCCAATATTGGGACATCGGTGGTGTGTTCGGAGGCGGGTCAATGCACGCACGCGATTTGGAGTATTCGTATTTTAGGGGCAAAGGCGAAAAATTGAACGAAGTCTTCGACCTTGTCGGACCCGATATGCTATTCGATGCCTTTGAAGCCACAGGCTTAACCGCCGATGATTTCTCGCGTGTGTTGGTGCATCAAGTTACCATGAATTACCTCAAGATTTTCTTGCAGAAGACAGGAATTGCGCGTGAAAAAGTGGTGCTGACCTTACCCGAATACGGCAACATGGCAGCCGCGAGTATGCCCGTTGGCTTTTCATTAGCTGTCGAACGGGGCGAAATTCAACGCGGTGATAAAGTCCTCATGCTTGGCATCGCAGGTGGTCTGAGTCTAGGCATCGTCATGCTGGAATACTAAGGGTTGTAATCAACAAATATTCAGAATTAGAGAATCGGTTGAGGCATGCCTCAACCCTACATAAACCCAATAAAATCAGGCGGTGTAGGGACAAGGCATGCCTTGTCCGCCGAGAGAACAAAATGAACAGAAAGGCAAAAAAATGAATCACGATAAATGGCTCTATTGGCACAATCGACCAGAGATGATGATTTTCGGTGGCTTGGTGCGTGGTTTCGATTGTCTCCATCTGCCGAAGCTAGGCTATGTCGTCAACGACCCCTTGTTAGCACGCGATATTTTGATGAATCCAGCCTTCAGCAGTAGCGCACATGGCGCAATGGGCGGATTAATTTCACCACTTGTCGGTGACTATGGTTTGTTCAATATGGATGGGGACGCGCATAAAAATTTCAAGCGTGACCTCATGCGCTTGCTCAATCCGCGCTATGTCGAAACAGTGGTGCAAGCGACCTTACCGCCCCTACTAGCCGATTTACGTGACCGCTTGCAAGCTGGCGAAACCGTCGATTTCGTCATATTCACTCAGCGCATGACAACAGCAATTATGTTGCACTTATTGGGCATCGACATGGCAAATGACCACATCGACGAGATTGCCGTAGCCATTAACAAAGCGGTATCACTCTTTACCGATATGTTGGAATTGAACAAAGTGACACTCAATGCCCAAGAATTAGCACACGTTCAGCAACAACAAGCAGAGGTCAATCATTTGCTGGATACCTACGGACAACAACGCCCTGATTCACTCTATTGTCACTTGCTTGCAATGGGCTTGACCGAAGCACAAGCGCGAGGATGCCTATTGACCATCATTAGTGCAGGAACAGAAACAACCAATGTCACCCTGCCCCGTATCCTTGCTTTGTTGCTGGATACCAAGCAGTATCAACAAGTGCGCGACAATCGTGCGTTGCTGGATAACGCCATCGAAGAAGGCATTCGCGTTACATCGGCTTCGCCTGTGATTATCCGTGCCATTAAAGCAGATGTTAGCATCGGTCAGTATCAGTTCAAAGCAGGGCGACGTGCCCTATTGATGGTCTATAATTTTATGAAGTCCAGCAAGCACCTCGATAATCCCTTTGTGTTTGATGTGCAACGCCAAATCCCGCGCGAGATGCGACACTTAAGTTTTGGGCATGGCGCACATTTTTGTTTAGGCTATCCATTGGCTATCCGTGAAATTGAAATGGCACTCGAAACCCTGTTTGATATGACAGGTGACATCACCATTATCAAGCGTGCCTATCCGCGTGGCGAGACCTTCCCAGGCTATCGACAATTAGAGATTCAACGCGAGGGAGTCTGATGCTATACGATAACGACATTTTGAACGGACTCTATGACAAAGCCCATCATCCTGACTATGCTGAGCGTATCGCCGTACAACAAGTAGATGGCGTGCGCCTCACCTATGCTGAATTAATGCACAAAGTCGATAATTTAGCGAAAAATTTAATCGCACGCGGTTTCGTCGCAGGTGATAGAGCTTTGCTCTTGGTACGCCCCAGTGTTGATACCATGATTCTTGTGCTGGGGATTGTACGCGCAGGGGGTGCAGTCATCATCGGTGATATTGCGATGGGCAAAGATGTCTTCGAGAGTCGGGTTCGCACAGCTCAACCCAAGTGGGTCTTCGCTGAATCTATTCTGTTACTCCTACAACAATGGTCTTGGCTAAGGGGTATAGCCAAAGGTCGTGGCTTAGATGTGCCTGAAATGAATAATCTCGGTGCAGTGACCGTCATCAATGTGGGCAACATTCCTTTTTTAGGCAATGTCAATCTCAGCAAACTAACTAACGATAGCGACATGAACAGTACAACGCAACGCCGTGACCCAAGCAGTGATTTGATGATTATCTTCACATCAGGCACAACAGGACAGCCTAAAGGTGTCGTGCATACATTGGCTTCAACCATCGCAACACTCAACCGTGTGCGACAGTATCTCGCATTGACCGAGCATGATGTGCTCTATACCTATGCCTTACATCTGACGATTCCTGTGTTATCAGCAGGGGGCAAAGCTGTCTTACCGTCTACGAACAATTCGCCTGAGAAAACACTCAACGCTTATCAAGATTATGGCATTACCAAGACCTTTGATGTGCCAGCGAATATCCAACAACTTTTAACCATCCTCCATGAGCGTGGCGAGACATTGCCAAACACCCTACAGACAATTCTGCTAGGGGCTGCGCCTGTCTTCCCTGATTTGTTAGCCCGTTTGCAGCAATTCGCACATGATAATCTGCGCGTCTACGCCATCTATGGCATGACAGAGATGCTCCCTGCTTGTGCAGTCTCCTTAGAAGACAAACTCACTTTTAACCCCACACAAGGCGATATTATCGGCACACCGCTTGACGGGGTAAATTATCGACTGGCAGACGATGGCGAGTTGATACTCTCAGGCGATGGCTTATATGACCGTTATCTAGGACAAACACCCGTCAGCGAGCATCTCACAGGCGATATTGCCACCGAGATTGATGGTCACTTGGTCTTATTGGGGCGCAAAAAAGATATGATTATTCGTGGCAATTACAATGTCTATCCATTGCTCTTTGAACCAACCATCCGCCAAATTGATAACGTGCAAGATTGCGCGATGGTCGGTGTCTACAATCCAGCCAAAGCAGATGAAGACATCATTTTGTTCATTGATGGTGACATCAGCGAAAGTAATTTACGTAAAGCATTGTTGACAGGCACGCACAGCATCGACCAATATGCCCATCCTGACTACATCATCTATATGCAGATACCGCGCAGTGGACGCAGTGACAAAATAGACCGTCAAGCCTTGCGACAACTCGCGCATGAGCAACTCGACATCCATAATGTTACACCAACATTAGAGCCTGTATCATGAGCAAAACGATTGCAATCACAGGGGCGACAGGCTTCACAGGCGGTGCAATCGCACGTCACTTTGCATCCAAAGGCTGGCGTGTACTGGCATTTGGTCGGCGTGAGTGCGTCGATATTGCTGGTGATGTCGTCTATCACCGATGGGATATTGCTGATGGCACAATTGAGGTCAAGGAAGCAGTCGATGTTGTCGTCCATTCAGCAGCCAAAGTGGATGATTTCGGCTCATATGATGAGTTTTATCGTGTCAATGTCCTCGGCACACAGCACGTACTAGACTCGTTTCGACATGCCAAGCAATTCATTTACATCAGCACCAGCAGTGTCTATGACCCCTTTGCTGACAAACACAACCTGCGCGAAGATGCCTCATATGGTACAGACTACCTGAATGCCTATGGCAAAAGCAAAATGCTCGCCGAAAAAACTATCCTCAATAGCCAACGAGATAACTGCGTCATCCTACGTCCGCGTGCGATATACGGCGAAGGCGACACCACCTTGCTCCCACGTATCATGCAAGCCAAACGTGGACGCTACTTAATGGGCATCGGCACGGGTGACAATCAGATGTCGCTGACTTATATCGGCAATTTAGTTCATGCTGTTGATTTAGTGACACACCATGCCTTTAACTGTGAAACTTTTAATATCACAGATGATGACACCCTCACCCTGAATGAGCTATACGAGACAATTATCAATATAATGGCTTGGGATGCACATCCTGTATTCATCCCGAAACCCCTCGCATGGAAAATCGCCCACCTCAGCGAGTTAGCCTACCGACACTTACCCCTATCAGGTGCGCCTCGTTTAACGCGCTATGGAGTCATGCAACTCAGTTCAGATTACACCCTGAATATCGACAAGGCTCGGCACCAACTAGGCTATCAAGCACCCTACACCTTCCGGGAGGGGCTTGCGAATGTCCGTACTTGGATGACCACCCAGAGATGATACGCACCTCTCCTATGTAGTATACTTCTTCATGCCTCTTTTTAAGATTCGGTAAATTTTTAGAATTATAGGTTTACCAAATTGACGGACGAGACAGGTCTCGCCCCTACGAAAACGTGCTATTGTAGGGGACGCACCTGTGCGTCCCGCCAACTGAACATAAAACCTATTTACAGTTGCATACCGAAGGTCACTTACAGATGGTTGCCCATATGATTTTAGATAACCTACTCAGCCGTCACATCCAGAATCCACTCCGCAAGTGTTTCCAATAATTCTGGCATCACCACTTGTTCCAGCGTGCCGTATTCCGACAATGCTCCTGTTTCTGCTTCTTGGAAGATATGATTCATCCCCTCAATCACCACAATCTCAATATTGTCATTTTCACCTTCGATGACAGGTACATTTTGTTCAGGCGCAACTTGCAAATCCAACGAGCCAAAAATAGCGAGTGTCGGCACATCAACCTCTAACCAAAATGGCGTTGGATTATAATCAGCATAGCTTTGAATAATCGCTGATAAAAACTGCGCCATGCCTGCATCCACTACTGAGTCGGGTTGTTCTGAACCCGTCTGCAAATTGACTAACTCAGTGACGGCTGCGCGGAGTATCTCTTCAGTCATGTCATCTGTTCCCAAAAGAGCCACCACATTACGATAGGCTACCTCAATCGCTTGCAACGTTTCTTCTGGCACACCTGCTAATTGTCCAAAAGCATTTTGTTGATAGATAGCAACCTCAATTAAATTAACTGTGGGTGCGTTCAAGCCAATCACAAAATCAACCATATCATTACCAAGCGCGATTTCTGGCGCATAGACCCCACCTTCGCTATGACCTGCAATGCCGATGTGCGTGAATTCATCGCGCTCTGCTAAAAATTGAATTGCCGCGAAAGCATCATTGCGGAAGTCAAACAGTGATGGGTTCATCGTATCCGTTGTCGATTCACCGACACCTCGGTCATCGTAACGCAGAACAGCAATCCCTTGACGTGCCAAACCATCGGCAATTTGCGTGTACATATCAATCTCTGCCAATGGTGCGAGACTACCTGTGCGGTCTTGTGCGCCACTGCCTGATACAATCACCACCACAGGGAAAGCATCTCCTTCATTTGGAATTGTAAGCGTCCCAGCCAATGTGGTATCACCATTGCTAAATGTGACCTCTTCTTCATATGGCACATCAACAGACATGTCTTCTTCATCGGATGTTTCTGTCTCTAGTGAACGGATGCTATCAACGACAGGATTAAACACACTCTCGACCAACTCATCATGCTCATTGCTTGGTGATTGCAAAATGACCAAATAACTGGTGCTATCAACTTCTGTTAGTGCAACCGTAATGCTCAAGCCAAAGGTCTCGTTATCAACACGGTAGATTGTCCATGTGGTGAAATCAGTTGTAACCTCCCCTATTGGCTCAGGGAATTCTTCAACACCCAATTGAGCAGTCAGTGTTTCTTGCAAAGTTGCCAACGGAAGCGGTGCTGATTGAACAATAATCGCTGTTGCATCACTTGCGTCTTCGCCTCGTTGATAAACACCAGGTGTTGCTGATGCCCACCCTTCGGGCACAATCCCTTGCACAGCAAATCGTTCATCACTGAAACTCTCAAAGCCATCAGGCACATCTTGAGCCGTGACACTGACAGCCAACACACCACTGAGCACTAATATCGCGAGAAAAGTTAGATAACGCATCTCTATCTCCTTGATTAGATAATTAGACAAATTTCTAAATATTAGCTTAGATGATTTTTCCACTTTCAACAATAAAAAACTTGTAAATACGATTGCGATGAATGACTATAAAGAGACACTCTTGACTATGATGTACATCATTCGATTGCTTAAAACACCTGTAGATGAACCTTGAACCTACAGGCTAGTAAATAGAACACCGACACAAGGTCGGCAGACAATTTTCTGTCGGCTTTAGCCAGATGCGCTTCCTAAAAACTCTATGTCGGGCAACACATGCCTCAACTGATTATATTTTCGCATCAACTGTTATGGTCATATACTAGTTTGATGAGCATAGGTTTCGCAGAAATACTAAGCATCGTGTCCAACAAAAATCATCCCTCAAACGAACCTAACTCAAATCCTAGCCACCTGGCTAAGTAACAACTCACCACTAGGTCGTTATCCAAAATCATGGTGTGTCTTATAGTTTAAGTAATTAGTCAAAGACACAGTGAGAGATACACCATGATGACCGCACAAACCGTACTCATAGTTGATGATAGCGCAGCGATTCGTGAATTATTCACCATCGCCTTCACCCAAGCTGGATTCAATGTCGTGAGTGCCGAAAACGGTCAACAAGCTATCCAAATCCTCCGCACACAACATATTGATGTGATGACACTCGACCATGATATGCCTTTGTTATCAGGCTTGGGTGTGTTGCGGACTCTCAAAGAAACACCGTGCCTTGACCATACCAAAGTCATCTTCGTGACCGCCAATGATGGTCTCGCATTTGATGAACTCGTCGTAGAATTTGCTGACCTCGTGCTCCTTAAGCCAGTCAGTTTTAGTCAACTCATCCAATTAGCCAGTCGCTTGTTGATGCAACACAAAGCAACGGCATAACTATAGATACAGAGGTAAAGACTATGGCTCGCTCAGAAACTTTCATCTACATTGGCAATGATACCCCGACCTATCAACACTTACGGTCAGCAGCGCGTGAACTCGGTAGCTTCGTCTTACGGACACCTACCATTGACGCAGCCGCTACACTGGTCGAACACATCAATATTTCGATGGTGATGATGGATTCAGAATTCGATGAAACGCGCAAAATACTGGTTCGTCATCTGTGCCAAATCCATAGTCTTGTATTAATCGAAACATCAGGTAAATCGTTGAGTGTCTTGATGAACCCCACCCTGCGAGCCTGCGCTTACTGTTAACATCATATACATAGCGAAAACGATACATCATGTCCATCCGAAAATATGTCAATTGTAGGGACGGCACCTATGCCGTCCGTCATTGAGTACAAAGTTTATCCGTATCACTCAACAATTATTATTACAAAGTATTTCAAAAACTCACCAGAAATAGGAAAAACACTATCCAAGAAGAACCTGAGCCAGCACAAATGCCTGATTGAAGCCATTAATTGACTCAACACGATACTACAAAATTTATTTCAACAATTCGCTCCTATAAAAGGGATAACTAACCTTTAGAGGGATACGTCTAGAGGGATACGTCTCGGTGTGTCTCCCGCTTACTCAATTCACAGGAGAAAATTACTAGCGGTATCGCACTAATTACATTTTTTGCACCTTCTTGTTACAATTGCGGTATAAAGTCATTTTTATAGAGCTTGAGGAAAAATAATGAAGTACATCAAGCGTGTTGCGACTGTCATGACAGTCTTAGTTATTACACTAACCATTGCATTACCCTTATTTGCACAAAACGAATTTGCGGCTACCCTCGAAGTGCTGAATAGCGGTGTCGAAGTACAGCGTGTCAATACCGATACCTTCATCGCGGTGCAACTCGAAGCGATTGTCGGAGTCGGCGATACTATCCGCACCGACGAAACAGGCGAAGCGCGGATTACCTTCTTTGCCGATGGCACGGATGTCACCTTAGAACCCAGCACCGAATATCGCATCATTGAATTTGAAGGCGACGACGACAATTTTCAACTCACTGTCGAAGTGCTTGCAGGGCAAACCACCCACCGCTTAGGACGCATCCTCGGCACAAATTCTAGCTACGATGTCGAAACCCCAGGCATGACACTCGCAGCCCAAGGCACAGTCTTTAGCATTCGCGTCGAAGACTCAGGACGCTCAGGGATGTTGGTCTTTGAAGGCGATGTCGATGCCAACGCAGATGGTCAACAAGCGGATGTGCCTCCTGCTTTTGGCATTCGCTCAGCAGTCAATGAAGAACTGAGCGATGTTGTGCGTGCTTCAACCTTTGATGAACTTGATGCAGCTCTTGATGGCTGTACGGTGAGTGTCACCACACTCGATGATGTCAGCATTAATGTACGCCTTGCCCCATCACTGGATGCCGAAGCGATTGGCTTTGTCAGTGCTGATGAAATTGATACTTTCGTCGGAGTCACCGAAGCAGGGACATGGTATCGCATCCCATTTGATGATAATTTTGCTTGGGTTTTATCCAGCACAGCATCAATTTCTACAGATTGTGCAGGCTTGCGTGTCTTCGCTGATGATTTCAGTGAAGCAGGGGTATCAGTCACCACAGATAATACCGATGCAGTTGACTCAAACGACGACAGCACCGAAAACACTGAGGATTAAGCATCATGCCATCCACAGCCACACAACGCTTGCGTCTCCAATATGCAATCGGAGCAGGTCTCATCATTGGCTTGGTTTGTGTGGCACTTTGGTGGATTGACCTCTTCGCGGTTGCTCGTTTGCGCCTGAATGATACGTACTTCATCCGTAACGAAATGAGCGAGAATATTGTCATCATTGCAATGGACGAAGCCAGCCTCGAACGCTACGGTAGAACCCCCTCGCAATGGTCACGGACAGTCTATGTCGACCTCATTACACAACTGCAAGATGCGTCTCCGCGTGTGCTTGCCTTCGATTTGTTATTCAGTGATATCGAAGCTCAAGATGAAGCCTTTGGCGATGCTCTGCGTGAGATACGTGCCAGCGATGCCCGAACGCGCATAGTCCTTGCAACGGCTGGGATTGAAAATATCTCACAAGCAACGCTTACAGAGGGCGATACCCCAACAGCGCAATTCACCTTCCGCGAGACACTTGCACTCAGCCCTGTTATCGCTGATAGTGCTGACTATCTGGGCTATACCAATACCATCCCTGATGTTGATAGCGTCGTTCGGCGACAACCAACTTTGATTAAGTCAGGGGATAACAGTGGCTATAGTTTCAGTGTAGCAACTTACCTTGCCTATCTGCGGATTCCAGCAAGCGCATCCGCACAAGTCATTTCACTTGATAATGATGTGCTCAACATCACCAATGAACGCCAAGTGCCAATTGATGATTTTGGCTTCTGGCAACTCAATTTCTTTGGGCAACCATCCACTGCTGAGCAAAGTACCTTCCCTGTGATTTCATTAGTTGATGTGATTGATGGCACAGTTGATTTGAGCATCTTTGAGGACAAAGTGGTTCTCGTCGGTTTGATGAATACCACAGGCTTGCTTGACCAATATCTCGCGCCTTCATCAACCAATGGCACACTCATGGCAGGGGTCGAAATTCAAGCACACGCTGTCGAAACGATTATTCGCAATAGCTTCCCATCAGGAGGCACACCTGCTCTACACATCAGCATCCTGATGATAACGAGTCTGCTTTCAAGTTTGATTTTGGCATTGCCCCGTTGGTATTGGAAAGCCCTACTGTTTGTGGGATTGTTATTCATCGGGTTTGTCATCGCATCGGCAGTATTCAGTTCATCAGAAACCATGCTGAGCCTCTTTGATATTGCGCTAGCAATTACACTCAGCTTTCTAGTCGCACTCGGCATCGACATCACCAGCGAACAACGCGAACGACAACGTATTGAAGCTCTGCTAACCAGTGTGCAGAATATCGCTGAACAACAACTTAATCTCGACCAAGCTGCCACCTATATCCTGACTGATATTCGGCAATTATTCCCTATCGCGGATATTAGCCTTTACTTGCAACAACAGAACGAAGCCAACATCACCTATAGCTTCCGTCAGAAAACTGCATCGAGTAAACTCACATCCCAAGTCCTATCAGGGATGATTGACCTATCCTACATCAAAGCACAAGAATCATTCCCGATTCGCTGGCAACAGAAAGTACAAGGTTACATTACTGTAGAGCAAGACCAAGCTCGCGCGCACAATTCCAGCCAATACCTAACGGCTCTACTGGAACAACTCGCGCCTCATATTGCTAATTTGCTCCTATACTCGGCTGTCGAAAATCAACGCTCACTATTAGATGCTGTCGTCAATGAAACACCGACAATTCTAGTTGTTACTCAAACTGACGGCACGATTATCGAACACAATGACGATTTGCTAAAAATTATAGATAGCTCTAATACCGATGACTTCAAAGGGCGCGATTTAGTCCAGCTACTTGGTCAAGTGGTTCAGGGCGACCAATTCGCGCAACACATTCAAGACTATTTTGCTCAGCATCAGTTGTTCCAATTGCAAGAACTCAAAATTGGCGACGATGTCTATAACCTGAGTGCTGCACCATTACCGTCAGGCGAGCGTTGGGTGATTGTCCTCAATGATGTCACCAGTATTGCCGAACTGAGTGCACTCAAAACACAGATGTTACGCATTGCGGCTCATGACCTCAAAAATCCACTTTCACGGATTATGGGTTTTGGTGAATTACTCGAACTACAACTTGAAGAAACGCTTGATAAACGACAAGCCCGTTATCTGAGCTACATCTTGAGTGGTAGCCAAGAGATGCTCGATATTATCACCGACATTCTCAATTTAGAACGACTGCGCTCTAGTAAGCTAAGCCTTAAATCGGTTAACCTTGTTAAACTCGTTGATGAAGTTTGTAGCAGTTACCAACCAGATTACATCCAGAAGCAACAAACATTCAGAAGCTATCTGCCCGAAATGCCTGTTCACGTCAATGCTGATTTAGGGCAACTCTCGCAAGCGATTTCTAACCTGATTGGCAACGCCATCAAATACACCCCCAACGAAGGGCACATCACTGTGCGCGTATCAGCCGATGCAATGATGGTGCGCTTTGAGGTCGAAGATACAGGGTATGGCATTCCAGAAGATGCTCAAGCAAAACTCTTCACCGAATTTTACCGTGCCAAAACCGAACAAACTGCTGATATTAGTGGCACAGGACTGGGCTTGAGTTTGGTCAAATCTGTAATTACGGCTCATGACGGCGAGGTCGGCTTCAAAAGCAAAGAAGGGGTCGGCAGTACATTTTTCTTCACACTAGCGCGATTGGATAGCGATGATGCCAGCTAAATTCAGTGAACCACAAATTCAATTTAAATTGTCATCATCTTCACAAGCGGACGCGAAGAATCGCACCCCTACATATCATAGGATACCAAGCGTAGGGACAGCCTTCTGGCTGTCCGCCTGTGAGACTCCAAATCGTGATTTACTGAAACTACTCCGTTCATGGATACTGATACTTGTTTTGAGTGGGACGCTCATCTTGCAAGCCCAAAGTCCACTCGTCAGCACGATTACAGTCATTGGCGAAGCGATTACTTTTCAACGTGCAAATACGACCCAAGAATACAGTTTATCAGTGAATGCGATTGCCCCTTTCGGCATTGGCGATACGGTTCGTACAGGCAGCAACGGGCGTATCCTCATTGAACTCTCGGCGGATGCAAGTATTTTGCTATTACCTGATAGTACCTTTACCATTGATGACTTCCGCTTAGACGAAGACGGCATCACGCAATTTTCAGGAGAATTACAAGGTATTGCCCTGCATCAATTGGAACAAGAAGAACTCACCTATCAACTGACTGCTGGTGATGTGTCGCTAACAGTCTCCGCTCCTGCGAATTTTGGCGCATGGAACTCGGACACCAATTTTGATACGATCACAGTCGAAACAGGCGAAGTAACAGTCACCGATGGTGAAACCGACTATACTTTATTAGCGCGTGATGGTATCTCACCCCAACTAGACCAAGACATCATTGCACTGGATGATTTACTGCACCCTGTTCAAATTTCACGTCAAACGGCTCTCTGTGATGGGGTTGTATCCACCAATGGCGGATTAGGTCTGCGCTTGCGTGCGGGGGCTGCCTTAGATTACAGCGTGGCAAATATCTTGCAAGATGGCGACCCTGTACAAATCATTGGCACGACTGATAATGGCTTATGGTATCGCATTCCTTCGGTGACAAGTTATGGCTGGATATTCAGCAATCTGATTGAGGCAACTTGCGAGGACTTACCGACTTTTGAAGATTTATACCGAGAAACACCTGCACGCATCAACAATGTCACCGAGCTAGAGCTAGACTTCCTGCTTCCTTATTATGGCTCACCTGAAGATAACATCGGCTTTTATCGTTAAGTGCAATTTAGCTAACAAATAACGGTTTTACAGTAATTTCGCTATCTAGCACAGTGGATGTGAACGTATCATCTATCGCATAGGCATCTTGACGCACAAATTTTTCTTCTTTGAGGACATACACTTCGATGGTTTGATGCACAGGGTCAACAATCCAATATTCTTTAACACCATGTTTCTGATAGGCTTTGTATTTCTGTTGACGGTCATAACGTGCTGTCCCTGGTGATAACACCTCAACCACCAATTCAGGCGCACCCCTTAAGCGTTTTTCACCGACGGTGCATTGACTATCAGGTGCAAGATAAACCACATCAGGCTCATATACATTATTCTCATCAAGATAAACTTCAATCGGTGATGTAGCTGCTTTGCCACCTAACTTACGAGCAAAAGTCATCAATAAATACAATATTTCGCCAACAATGAATTGATGCTTCGGAATTGGGGGCATAGTAATAATTACCTCACCGTCAATCAGTTGAATAAGGTCATGATTTTGATAATCATCAGATGCAAAATAGTCGCTGGCTGTTATGCGAACTTGTGTTGGTTGTATCATAATCATCCTCATGAACTAGAGATACTTACTCATTATATCATGTGGGTTGACTGATGATATAATAGACTCAACAGTGATAGAAATGAGGGGACAATGGCACTCCCAGAATCCGATTTTATAAGCGAAAAAGAATATCTCGCCCTCGATGCCGATAGCGACATTCGTTATGAGTATCTTGATGGTGAAATTTTTGCGATGGCTGGTGCAAGCCGTGAGCATAATATCATTGCCAGCAATACACACATTGCATTAGGAACACAACTGCGCGATAAACCCTGCGAAATTTATCAATCCGATATGCGCGTACAGACCAAAGCCGATAAATCCTATCGTTATCCTGATATTGTCGTGGTTTGTGATGAGCCTAACTTTGCTGATACCACCCCTGTCAGCCTTAAAAATCCAACACTGATTATCGAAGTGCTATCGAAATCCACCAGTGATAACGATGAATCCAAGAAAGCCGATGAATTTCGTAAGATGCCGTCCGTGCAAGAGTACGTCATCATCTCGCAGGATAGTCCACGCATCCAACGTTACTATCGCCAAGATGACATCAACTGGCTTTATACCGATGTCAGTGGTATCGACAAACAACTTATCCTCAAATCAATTGATTGCGTCTTGGATTTAGGCGAAGTGTTTCGTCGCATTGAGTTTGACGAGGAAGAAGATTAAGATAATAAGGTAGGAAAATGGTTGTCGCTCAACCACAAGAACCACTTTATATGACTGAAATCGAATATCTTGCATTTGAAGAACAGAGTGAAATCAAGCACGAATTTGTTGATGGCAAAGTTTATGCGATGGCAGGAGCAGGTATCAACCACAACATCATCAATGGCAACGTGCAAACCACACTGAATACTCAAGTTAGCGAGAACTGTGTCGTTGTTTCGAGTGATATGCGATTAAAAGTAGACTCAAAAAAGTATCTTATCGCTACCCTGATACGATGGTCATCTGTGGTAACATTGAACTAGTCGAGAATCGTACTGATACAATCACTAACCCAACTGTCATCCTAGAGGTATTATCCCCATCAACAGCCCTCACAGATTTTAATGAAAAATTTAGTGAATACTTCAAAATCAAGAGTGTATAAGAATACCTTATCATTTCACAAAATGAGATGAAAGTTCGCGTTCATTCGCGCACATCTACAGAAGAATTGAATGTCAAAGAGATCGAAGGTAAAGAGGGAACACTTGAATTGAACTCTATTGGTTGCACCCTTGAATTAGCAATTATCTATGTCAAAACCATAGATTTAGAGGCTTGAAGTTATCAATAGGCAAACTGTAGCATCATGGATAGTCTTGCAGAAAATTTTTGACACCAATTAACATTTCTTCCACATCTTTCCTATCAAATTCAGAGAATTTTCCATGTGCTGCTTTGTTACGAATGTGTACCCATGCACGAAGTCTTGAAGCCTTTAACTCATTGAATAATCCAGCCTTCTTGAGATTTTCAACAAGTGTCATCATGGTATGGGGTTGACCAGTGGGTTTAGAAGTAGGAATAGGTGGTTGTTGTCTACTGCACAAACGGCGTAAAGCATCCTCAAGTATCGCACCTGTTAAAACGGCGGCAGGAACATGTTCATATTGTCCTTGTTTTCCTTCACTTAGTAAGTTAGATGCTTGCCCTAGATAATCGGAGACTACCTCATCCTCAATTTGAATACTTAAGTTGCTCAACATACCATCGTCATAAGCAGCTTGAAGTCCTCGAATGTATCCACGCAGTCTATTAAATGCTCCTGTGTAATCGTAAGATTCACTCAGTGCCTGATTAGCTTGTTCTGAGAGAGCCTTTAGATAATCTGATTTCAGTTCATTTGATAAATAGCTTATTAACATTTGAAATTGAATTAACAAAGAATTATAAATCTCAGCATCATCTGCACCCACTGATGTTGATATATCACTCCGTTTTACTAAT
>JBCCSC010000046.1:0-52701 GCA_039200705.1 Chloroflexota bacterium | reverse complement strand
GTTTTTCCATTTAATGTGCAATAGGAGAGAACAAATTTTAATAATTAAGTTAAATAATTATTAGTATCTACATTACGTATAATTGTTGGATACGTAGTGTAGCATCACGATAGAGTCATAGAGATTGGTGTTGTTGTACTAGTCCAAACATAAGAGCACCCATCCTATGGTTAGGGAAATTTTCATACGTATCACACCCGCCCTACCCCAAAGTACAACACCCAACACTTACAAACTAGCCGTTTTATCTTAGAATGGTTCTTCATTGCACTTGAGGAACATGATTTATGCAACGGCAATCACTTGGCTTAGCACTCATTCTGATTTTATACGGCATCATCGGCAGTCTCTACATTGTGTCCGTACCTCTGTTTGAAGCATCCGACGAAGCTGAACACTTTATCCACATCCACACGATTTTAGAGACAAATGCTTTACCTGTTATCCAAAGCCGTGAGCAGATGGCGAACCAAACTGACCCTGTCTTACGTTGGAACAATCAAAGTCACCATGCCCCACTCTATTATATGACCTCTGCCCTACTCATCTCGTGGAGTGAACGCGCTGACCTTGCCGATTATTTACATCCCAACGAACTCATCTTCCTACGGAACACTGTCGAGAATAATCCCAATAAGTGGTTACATCGCTACACCGAACCAACCAGCGATACACATCTAGCGGTTTACCAATTGCGCGTGATGAATCTGCTCATTGGTGCGGGCACATTGCTGATGATTTTCGGTGCAAGTCGGCAAATTACGGATAAGTACAATGTGCCATATTTAGCGATACTCTTGACTGCCAGTATTCCGACATTTTTGGTAGTCAATACCAGTGTGACCAATGATGCGCTCGTGATTTTTCTGTATAGTGCTGGTATCTACTGGTGTCTGAAAGCATGGCGTACTGAGGCATTTTCTAGACTGGATGTGGTCAGCATCAGCCTCATTTTGGCAGGGATAGCCCTGACCAAATTAACAGGTGTAACCTTATTCGCCGTTGTCTACGGAACGCTGATATTTGGGCTGTTCCGTAAAAAGTGGGCATGGAAGCAGATTTTACCAATTATTATCATCACGGGGATAGCAACTGCCCTACTCGCTGGTTGGTGGTATCTACGCAATTTATCACTCTATGGTGACTTACTCGCGGTGGATGCAACTGCCTCCATTTGGGGACGCGAAGCACCACTAACGCTTGCAATCTTCATAGAGGATGTGCGACGTATTGGCAAATCTTTCTGGATGCTGATTGGCTATTTGCATAATCCTGTCTTTGTTGCCGATAGCTTCTACATTTATGCGACAGGTATCGCCAGCCTTGGTGTCATCGGCACAATCGTCTGGAGTCAACGCCAGAAACAAGCGGATACCCTACTCATTTTGTTATTCTGTTTTTTCATTGTGACCGCTATGTTGCTCTACGGCACACTCAGTGTGGATATTTCTTATGGTCGCTTGCTGATGCCAGCCATTGCCAGTGTAGCAACCCTGATTGCTATTGGCTTAGGTTACATTTTCAAGCGGTGGGCATGGCTATTCATCATGCCATTTACAGTCACTGCAATACTTGTGCCTGTGTTTGTTGTTCCACAAGCATATCCATTCCTGACTGTTGTCGAAAATATCCCTGATACTGCGACGATGGTCAATTGGCAAGCCGACTCGCTCGAAATTTTGGCAATTGATACGCCTGATACCGTTGTCCGCACAGGGGATATTGTGTCAATTGACTTGTATTTTCGAGGCAATCACCCTGATAACCCTGCTATGACTATCACCGCAGTTGATACGATTCGTTTGCAACGCTTCGACCATCACGAGATTTACCCTGGTATGGCAGATATGCGCTATTTGCCTGATGACCGCATCTTCAAAGCCACAATTGACCTCACTATAACTGCTCCTGATAGCATAGAACCACCGCGTGTAGTCACTATTTTGGTGGAATGGGTGGATTTGGATACCAATACTGAACTAGTTTTTGACGGTGAAATCTCGCTCTTAGAGGTGATGGGTGCAACTTTCGTTGATGGGCGGTATGACCTGCAAGTTCGTGATAGCGATATCGTCGCTGATTTTGGGGGCGAGATTGTGGCACATCATATCGGGTCTTCTAATTACCGCGCTGGTGAGACAATGGATTTTGGCTTCATTTGGGAGGCGACATCACAACTATCAACTGAGCAAGAAGCGATTCTGACATTGCAATTGTTCGATAGCGAAGGCAATGTTGTCGCGCAAAATGACAGCACACTCTGGTGGTATCCGACAACGCGCTGGGCACCCAATGTCGCCTTTGTGGACGATGAACGCACCCTAGAAATCCCTGCTGACCTGATTGCAGGAGACTATCAACTTGGCATAGGCTGGTATCGCGTCGTTGATGATACCTATCCACGCCTAGCATTAGATGATAGTGAAGATGACTTGTATATGATTCCGATTACCATCAGGGAAGCGCAGTGAATATCAATATTTGGGTGCAAACATCAGTAGCTTTAATCTTTCTGAGTTTACTGTAGGTGATTACGTGGTTATTACAGGTAATTTCCCTCATGGCTTCATCATTTCTGACTTGGACCTGCCACGAAGTATGAAGACTCAAGTGATGAACTAATATCGGAAGTCGAAGTTTCATATGTTGTCGATCTGCCTGGTATGCAAGGTAGTGAAGAAAGACCATTTTATTGTAGTCGTATACCTAAGGTGAGTAGCGATCCGTCTAGTTTCTTCGGACATCGCTGATGGTATTTTGTGAAAGTTCCAAATTCTGGAGTTGTCAGAGAAGATCGGTTATTTCCAGATCCAATAGGATAATACAAATTAAAACATAGTGGTCATGATATTTAATTTTGAAAATTATTATGACCACATTTTCCATTACTGTAGAAATTGTAAGAGAGCAACTAGCATGAAAAAAGGTTTTGTCACAATCAATATCATTATTATCTTTTTGTTTTTTCTATCTGCCTCTATAACTCAATCAACAGAGGATACACCATATTTGTACTATTACTCTACACAAGAGCAAGCATTTATCATTGAAAAAGCTGATGGGAGTGATAGCAAAATTTTGGCTATGTATGAGTTACCTCCTGAACATACGCTAATTAATGGAGCAGGATGGTCATACACAGGTACTTGGTTTGCATGGTCAAGTTCTGCAGTCGGAGGAGCAGGGGGCAATAAAAACATATACTTGACGGATGGTATACAAACGTTGACCGTTTTGTTGGAGCCAACTCCGCAACCAATATACATGGTATGGTCGCCTAATAATGATCTTCTACTGGTGAGCTACTATCCTAATATAGAGTCCACTGTACAAGATGTAATTATATTTGATCCAAATACAGGTTCGAATGTATTTCAAGCTTCTATTAAAGAATATACCAATAGCTCGGTATATTGGTTACAAAGTATAGATTGGTCTCCAAATGGACAGTATTTGCATTTGATAAATGGACGTACCGTTGAAATTATTGACCCATTTGGAGACTTTTATTTAACCATTAGTACACCTCATATAGGTTACACAGGTTGCAATAATTTTGGAACATTACCTCGTTGGCTATCTGAAACGGAAATAGCTTATTGGGATCAATCTCATAACGAATTGCGTGTATGGAATGTTGTATCTGATTCCCTTCAAGAAGCAATTAGTTTGCCCCAAGGTCAACCACAATCCATTGATTGGTCGCCTAATAGTACTAGCGCATTGATTTATATTAAACCGACAACAGATGTAAATTCAACAGAACTTTGGTTCGCTTCTATCGAATCAGAATTAGTTGAAATTGTGCACGAATCCGTGATTTTTCAAAATAACTGTAATATTCCTTTTAACCAAACTGCTTGGTTTGATAGTGAGCGAGCTATTTTCATCAATCAGGATAATCACTTAGGATTTGTCACTCTTGAGCCCGACATGTCAGTAATTTCGGATCTTTATACAGGTGTACAAATAATTAACGGTACAACCTTTAGATGGACAGATAAAGACAATATAGTTTTTATTGGAAGATCAAATCCACAAGGTCAAGGGTATTTATATAATTTAGACCTGATTCTTGGTGAGTCTGAATCTACTTTGCTACTAGATGAATCAGTATTCCAAACATCTCAATATATCTCACATGTAAAGAATGGTTACATTCTTTTCGATGAGTGGATTTTAGAAGTAATATCTGGTAACTATAGACCGATTTTTAATAATGAAATCCTTATTGATAACTCAGATTTTACATTGACTAACGCTAGTTGGCATCCAGATGGTGAGTGGATTTTTGTGCGCGGAAATTCTTCAAGTACGGATGATACTGTTTATGTAATTAGCCCAAATAATAGTATAGAACGACAGATTTCAACTTGCTTTTCAAATATATCCCTCTGTTATGGATGGTTACCTTAATTATATCAACAAGAGTGATCGATAGTTTATTCAATAGTCACTCTCATAATTCTCCTTGTTCTGCACACGTAAGTATGTGTAAAAGGGTCGATATCAAGAGACTTCAGATCGTACAAAAAATAGTTTGATCTAACCTTAGTCACGTTCGTTGTCTATCACGTTTTGGCATACGTGTGTTGATGAGTTTACCGTCGCCCAATTCATGAATAACGTCTGCGCGGTGCATTAAGTCATCATGGGTGACAATGACGAGTGTAATCTTCAGGCGTTTTGCCATCTCGTGCATGATACCCAAGACTTGACGACTGGTTTGTGTATCCAATTGTCCTGTTGGTTCGTCCGCGAGGATAATCTTCGGATTTTTTGCCAACGCTCGTGCGACAGCGACGCGCTGTTGTTCGCCACCACTGAGTTCATAGGGACGATGATTGGCGCGGTCATCTAAACCGACCCATTCCAGCACTTTGCTAATACGTTTTTCGCGTTTTTCAGCTTTCATGTTCATCATGCGTAACGGTACACCGACATTTTCTCGCGCACTTAATAAGGGCAACAAGCCGAAATTCTGGAACACGAAGCCTATTTTCTCACGACGTAGTATCAGGCGTTCTTTTTCGGACATGGCATGAATATCTTTGCCTTCTATCAACACTCTACCGTTATCAGGGGTATCGAGTCCACTAATCAAGTTGAGAAGTGTTGTTTTGCCTGCGCCACTGCGCCCGACAATTGCGGTCAATTGCCCAGAATAAATATCGAGTGTCACATCATCCACTGCATGGACATCTTCACCAGCACTTTTATAAACACGCTGTAAATTTTGTACATGAATGATAGGCGTGGGGCGTGGGGACTGTTTGGATGTTTGGGTTGAACGCTTGGTCATCGTTTGGATTCTCTTTCAGGGTAGATAGCAATATGGTCGTCACGTAGTCGTAGGATGACCCGTTTTTGTAAGGCGAGGGCATCAACATAATTTTGTGGTAGTTGTAAACGTCCACTGCGGTCAAGGACAGCAAATTCTTCTGCTGTCAGTTCGACACCATCTGCGCCTTGCCGACGTAATACTTCAACACTTGCTCGACCATCGCGCATCCCTACAACGCGGTTGACACGCTCGGCAACCGTATGGTCGTGTGTCACAATTACAATTGTGACCTGATACTCTGTGTTAAGTGCGCGCATAGTATCGAAAATATCTGCTGCTGATTTACTATCGACTTCGCCTGTGGGTTCATCGGCAATCAATAAGCCTGGTCGATTTGCCATCGCCACTGCCAGCGCGACCCGTTGTTGCTCACCACCGCTGAGT
This sequence comes from Chloroflexota bacterium, assembly GCA_039200705.1. Classification (GTDB taxonomy): domain Bacteria; phylum Chloroflexota; class Anaerolineae; order Aggregatilineales; family Phototrophicaceae; genus JAUZRW01. The sequence continues at coordinate 46,973 of JBCCSC010000046.1, read as the reverse complement.
GTATTGGGTTTATGCGTCAAACGATTGCTTAAGCCGACTTGTTCTAAGAGAGTTGTTGCTCTATCGCGTCGTTCTCGCCCTGATACCCCTGCAAATGCCATTGGCACTTCGACATTCTCTTGGGCGGTCAGGTAAGGCAGTAAGTTACGACTGGTCTGTTGCCATACAAAACCGACATCGTTGCGTCTATATTTCACTTGATCAGTGCGTTTGAGCATCAGTAAATCATGGTCTCCGACTTTAACTTTACCCGCTGATGGCGTATCCAAGCCACCGAGAATGTTCATCAGAGTGGATTTGCCTGACCCCGAAGGACCAACAAGCGCAATCATCTCGCCTTTATCAACACTCAAGTCAAGTCCCTGCAAGGCGACAACTTCTAAATCAGCCACTTTATAAATCTTGACCAGATTATCGCATTCTATGTAAGGCATACTGTAAAGTCCTCAGTCTATTTTCGATAAAATGATAGGTATCTCAATCGCCAAAGCGCATCACTTGAACGGTGTTGAAGCGTCGTAGTACTGCTCCCATGATGCGTAATATCAACACGAAGATGACGAACATTATCGCGACAATCGCACCAACGGCGAGATATGGAATCACCAAAGGTTGACTACCTGTGAGTGTTAGGAAGGGTAAAATGAGACTTGCCAGTAAAACCCCAACAAACGCACCGACGATTAAGGCAGGGATGACGAATAGCAATTGCTCAATCAGCACCAAACGCCATAAGCGCGTATTGTCCCAACCCATTGCTTGTAACATGGCAAATGCTTTCGCGCGTTGATGCGTCGTCACAGTCAGATAGAAAGCAAAGTCGATGATACCCAACACAAGTGATACCCAAAAGCTAGCGAACAGCACCCCTGCAATCGCATTGGGCAAGGGCGCACGCAAAAGTGTGATATAGCGTGTCCATGCGTATTCAATTGTTTTGACACCATCAATATTTGATACAGCTTCAATAGTTGCAGTAGAAGGTTCGCGCTCGCTCAGAGAAAGCCACACAATATTTGCTTGTAGGTCGAGTGACTGCCCTTGACCGCGATTAAATTGCTGGAGTAGTAAATTTTGGTCAGCAATGAGGAAGGCATCGCCACGCCCCAGTGATGCAAATGACGACGTGATACCCACAATGCGTGTCTGAATCGACACCGAGACCACTCCCGTCTGTGGTGATACTAAATCTATGTTGAATGTGTGTTGTTCACCCACACGCAAGGGACGACTATTATTGCTGCGTTGTCCGAGTAAATTGGCAAGTGCAGGGGATAAAACCACTGGAATTGGCTCAAGGTTACGGACACGATATGCTGTAAATGGTGATTGTGTAGCGACACTTTGACGACGGTTGTAACTCACATCAAAGCTAGTATCACCTTGTGTGCTAATGGTCTCATTGAGTGTAAGTGTTACAGTTGCTAAGCCTTGACTGTTGGATGCCCAAGAGAAATTAGCAACGTCATCCTCACTGAATGATAAAAGCGTGATTTCACTATTGTCTGTTGTGATACCTCGTAAGTGGTCGAGTGTGACGGTATGACGCAGAATATTCGTGTTATCTTGTTCGCTGTCTAAGCGTAGTCCTCTGAACACCCATGACGATATACTTTGTGGTAAGGTGACGCGATAAGTTTGCCAACTTTCTACAAGTTGTGGGTCATCATCAGGCAAAAGAGTTAAATCATAGATACGTCCAGCAGAATCACTGAGCACAAGTGTCAAGAGAACATCAATAGGAGATGTGTTGTCGTCAGGGGCTTCTGCATAGACATCAAGATGCACTTCATTCAAATCGGCTGGTAGAGGCAAGCCACCACTGTCATAATCCGATGCGCTGACACTGCTGATGACCGTCTCATGACTATCACCTGTGAAGACGGGATTTGTCGGGTCACTACTATCAATACCTATCAGCGTCGTGTTCGCTGGAAAGTCAGGTTGCACCAAGAAAACAGACGCAGCGGCTTCGATACCTTGTATATTTGTCCAAGCATCTACATTGGGGATAGTTGTCATGGTCACGGTAGCATCTGCGCCAACCTGTGAACGAGCAATTTCCCAAACACCTGTCTCACGAGTTGTTGTCAGCACAAGCGATGCTGTTCCAAGCGCGAGTGTACCAATGAGTAGGATGACCATCTGTGTGTAATGAGCAGGGTCACGCTCTAAACGCCATAAGGCTAAACGCAGTAATAAATCATTGCGACGGCTGACAATGCCACCCAGTAAGCCCATCAGTAAAGGGAATAATCGCATCCAAAGCATTGTGAGTCCTGTTAGCAAGAGCGCAGGGGCAAGCAAGCTGAATGGGTCGCTCAACAAAATGCTGATGTCGCCTTCTGCTAATACACGCAACACTTGTGAGGGGTCATCTAATAGGGTAATGATACCATCGCCTGTCGTGAGGGTGTAAAGTCGTATGACAAGCCCGATGCCTCCGAACAATAATAGCAGGTCAACGCCATAGCGCATCCATAATGGCTTCACTGTTGGGCGACTGGTGGCACGCTGTAACACGAGTAAACTCGTCGTCGCACCACGCCATGCAGGGAGCATCAGCACGATTTGTAAGAACAAGCCAGCAAGACCTGCTAATCCAAACATCGTAGGCGAGATATTGCTGATGTGTCGTAATTCAATAACATTCGCTTGTGGACCGACAAAACTTAGCACCACGAGTAAGCCATAAGCGAGTAACGGACCTAACAAAATCGCCATGATGTTCAATATGCCAACGGTCACAAACTGAATGAATAGCAATTGTCGGCGACTGCTGCCACGACTAGCGAACATCGCCCATTCTTGCATTTGTTGGTCTTGAATCAGTGTGGCAATCATCACCATACTGTAGAGCATTGGCACAAGCACAATCAGCGATAAGAAGGTGACGGGGCGTTGTGTCTCGGTCACATTTTGCTCATAGGTGTTGATTAAGTCACCCAGCGAACTACGTAATTCAACTGTAGGGAACTGGTCTTGAAGTGCAACACTTAAATCGTTAAAGCGCGGACGCAAGGTCGGCAATGTGCGAGCGTTAATCGCTGTGCGGTCAAATTGTACGCGCCATGTAAACTGAGTATTTTCTTGGCGTGGCACTATAAAATTTTGGAAGTCTTCCTCAAGTGTAATGAAGCCATGGTCAAAACGCACATCAATAGCAGACACCGCAACAAGCAGTTGATTGAATATGATTTGTCGTTCCCAGAATGGGTCGCTTTGCGGAATGCTTGGTTCAACGATGCCGACTATTTCGACGGTTATTGCATTTGAAACTGACTCACCATAGATGAACCGTTCTCCAATATCCCAATCTGAGTCATCTGCTAAACTGCGTGTGATGAGTGCCTGAACAATGCCATTGGGTGCGCCTGTGGTCGGTAATGCACCATCATCAAGCGTGAATAAATCATCAAAATTGGGATAACTGTACGAGATATAACAGCCTGTGAGGGTCGTGCGCGGTGTTTGTTCGGTGAGTTCCTCGCCTTCGACATATCGAAAACCGCAGGTTGACGTGGCACTAGTTTCAAAATTTTCGATGCGAGTTGTAAAATCACCAAGAATTTCGTTGGTCGTCGTGCGAACGCTCTCGTCCATCGGCGCATCATTGACTACATCTAAACGCATCGCGACATTACGTGCACTCTCAATCCGCGTTTCTAATTCTGCTGCATTGATAGCTTGTACGTACAATGGACTGAGAGCTAGGAAACCTGTCAACAAACACATGCCAACCAGCAGAATAATCATCAAACGACGTTCGCGCCACATGCGTAAAAGAATCATCTGTTGCATTGATTGCTCCTTAGAATCTCAAGGCTTGTGCGCCACTATTGCGCCGTACACGTAATCTACTCATAGCTAGAATCAGCACCATCACGATAACAATCACTGCGCCATACACGGATAGTGCCACAGGATTGAAGCGGATAATGTTAGGGGGTGTCACATCACCACCAGCAGCACTGAGCATCAATGTCGGAAGCACTTGTGTTGTCAGCAAATAGCCAATGACTATTCCAAGGATGATGGCTGTCAACAATATCAGAACTTGTTCTAGCACAATCAACAATAGGATTCGGCTATCTGGTAAACCCATTGCTCGCAACACCGCGAACTCAGGCAAGCGGTCTTTGATAGATAAGCTAACATAGGTGAAAAGACTCACAGCACTGAGCATCATGCCGATAACAAAGGAAAAATACAGCAAACCAATGATACCTAAAGCTAAAGTATCTGACTGATAGGTCTGCAATTGGTCGCTGACCGTTATGATCTCAGTGATTGTTTCACTTTCCAAGCCATCACGTATTGCTGGAATAGCACGCACATCAAGGTCAGGCGCAGTTTGAACCCATATTTCAGTAGGAAGTGTCTCGGCAAATGGATTGCGCCTGAGTGTGTATGCCAATAAATCTTGGTCAACAACCAAATAAGGTTCATCTTGGTAAAGTGTTGGATAGTAATCGATGATTTCTATGACCTCAAACCAAGGTGTTACACGTCCAACCAACAGACTAAATCGTTGTCCGATAACTAAATCAGCATTTTCTGCAAAACTACGACTGACATATGCTGGAATACCAACGATGTTTTCCTCCTCCACTTGATTTGTGTCTGAGCTAGGGAGTGTGGTCGTTGTCAGAGCAGGATAGTTATAGAATAAGCCAAATGATGTGACAGAATTGCTTGAAAACCAGCTAAAACTGAGGCTATCGCCATCATAATCATCAGGTGTGAAGTCGCTTGTTATCAATGTCTCAGGGTCAAATGGCACATTGACAGGTGACCAATCATCGGCTTCATATATGGATAATGGCATATCATCGGCGCGTACATCAGCGATGTTCAGACGCACCCCTGCGAAACCGAAAAAATTATTGGAACTAGAATCAACCAGCAAGGCATCCAAAAATAGGTCTTCGTTGGATAGATTGAAGTCCTCAGGCACAAGTGTTGCGGTCATCGTCACCCAGCCATCATTAGGAAAATCAATATCGACAGGTATAATGCGGTCAGATGATTCGGGGTCTTGCTCGGCACGTTCTGCTTCAGCTTGAGCAAATGCTCGGGCATAGACTTCGCCCATCGCATCCAGAGCGTCTATATCAGGAAAGAAAGTGCGGAGGGTAATTGCACCGTTGGCATCCCGAAAAAGCCCTGTAATTGTCAGTGATTGACGCAAGATTTCAGGACGTGGGAGATAATCCTCTGTATAGTTATTGAAATTGATGAATAACTGTGCGCTGATATGTGCCTGTAAGCTGACGTTTTGTGTACCTGCTGGCATTGCTTGACCAACTGAGGGCAAAGTGCCATCTGCGAGTTGCTGTGGAGCTAACTTACCTAAATCGGGACGGTTGTAGGCGACATCGGCAATGCTATCTGTATTGACAGCGAGTAGGACACCTGTTTGCCGACCTCGTGAGCGTCCACCCGAATTGCGACCTGTTGTGCCTGTGCTGATATTAGCCAATAGGATACGAGTATTGATGCTGGCAGCGTCGATAGTTGGTGCGTCGGTGATTGCTTGAATGAGGTCAGTGCGTTCTTGCTGTGATGTGTTATCACTGATAGCTATTCGTGCTTCTGACCCGACGGCATACAGTGCACGGTCGCGCTCGTTGCCCTGAATCGTCGATTGATAGGTGACAGCAAAACCACCAATGCCAATGGCTAAGGCAAGCAAAAAGGTGATGCGCCCATAGTGCAAGGGTTCACGGCTAATTTGCCATGTTGCTAAGACACTGACCAAACCTGTTCCGCGCATGGCAAGTTGTGATAGCGCATTCATCACCAATGGAACAAATCGTAACATGATACTGCTCACGGCAATGAACAGTAAGGTTGGCGCAATCAAGAGCAGAGGGTCAGCACGCACACTGCCATCGGCGGCAGTGGTCAGAATACGTTCTTGCGAGAATTGTGTTAGTGCAATGATACCCACCACTAATAGAACCACATCAATGTAGTATCGTTGCCACCATGTCTGCGTGTGGCTACGAACGGCAACACCACCACGAGAAATAAGCGGTTGTCGTAATACGGGGCGCACTGTCCACAGCAGAATGACGAAAGCGAATAGCGATACCAAACCAGCATATAAAAATTCAGTGCTATCGAGGACAAGCGTTACACCTCTGATGCCTGTGAATAGAGGTAATAATACGAGTAGAATCGCTCTCGCTAAAAATGGCGCAATCAACGCAGTGATGACACAGATAATCAGCGTTTCAATACCCCGCAGGATGAGTATCTGCCTATCATCACCACCACGACTTTGTAGTAGGGCAATCTCACGTCGTTCACCACGTCGTACCAATGCAGCAATTACCACTAAGAAAAATAGTACCAACGCGCCCAATTGTAATAGAATCAAGCCTGTAGGAATATTTAAGAGGTCAATGCTACTCCCATAACTTGCCAATACATTAGGTAAATCGGTATCGACAACAAATGCGCTTCGTTCATTAAGTGATTCTTCTGCACTATCTGCTATCACATCGTCAAATTGATTGACTTGTTCGCTGATTGTATCTAAGCGTGCGACTGGAAAACGCCCCTGCGGAAATAGAAGTCGCCAATTAAGCTGGGCGGTTGGCTCAGGAAGGAATGCACCTATGATTTGCTGGAATGCTGCTTCAGTGGTCAACAAATTTGTTTGATAGTCACTGCCGAGGGTGCGTCGCAATGGTGAATCGTCTAGCCAATAGGGTGCAGTCACGTCTGTCTCGCGCACCAGCCCAACAATCTCGACAGTAAAAATTTGGCTGGTCTCCCTGCCTCGTTGGTCAAGTGTAAGTTGGTCGCCAAGGCTTAAATCAAGGCGCGTAGCAGCATCAGCATGAATCGCAACTGGGATAACGGTACTGATGTCAGTGTTTGATGCTGGAAATATACCTGCTTCGACTGTTACGAAGTCGTCTATGCCGTCATAGTGCGCTACTCGCAAGCTAGTATTTGTTATTTCGACATCATCGCGCAGAACAAACAAAGCTTGTGTTTCTGCCCCTGTATAGATAGTCGGCATCCATCCATCATTGCCAAAAAGATCACTTGTCACTTGTGAGACAATGCTTGTCAATGTCTCACGCTGGTTGGTCACATTTTGTGGATTTTCTGGTGTAAAAGAGGAGCGTACCAGTATGTGCGTATCAGCAGTGGATTGAGCGTTAAGATGTTCCAGCAAGCCAACACTTGCAATCGCTTCGGTGTACAGTGACGCATTCGCACCGATGATGGCAGCGAGTAATGCACCAACAATAATCGTTAGCAGTGATTGCCAACGAGCACGAAGTTGCTTTAATGCCAAGAGGAAAAACCACATGGTGGCACAACTTTCATATTTGGGAAGCAGTTAGGGTAAAGTTGTAAAAATGATGACCCCATAGCAGTAGCAAGTCATTATTAGTCAACTACCACGGGCAAACAGACGCAAAAATGTAATATTAAATCTAACAAACATACTCTTAATCACTACTAAACTATCGATAGCTTGTGAAGAATTTATGAAGAAATGACTAAAATCTTGCTACGATAACAGTGTGGGTAGTGATTAAGTAACCTAGTCGCGGATAAGGAGTGACATACTCCCCATAACATGACACTTCAGTTGATAGCTCTCAAGGATAAAGTCCTACTGAAAAGACGCTTTATCGTTTAAAAAGTGATTGGACGATTGAAGCATGGATGCTACACTATTTTTGCCATCGGTGTATAGATAACTTTATGCTCAATCTCTTTGTTGGCTTGACTGCTTACTGCAAAATGAATAATAAGCCTACTGTTCAGATGGCTTCTGGTGAATAGCAGACTTTACTTGCTGGTCTACAAACAAGACAAGTAGCTTGCTATTCAGCTTGCTTCAAATAACTATGAAGCACTTTTAGTTTAGTTAACTTGTCTGAGATTAGGATCATTAGTAATCGCATCACATGAAGCAAAAGTTCTTGTCCGACTATGCAACATGCGATTACAGTACTTTGTGTTTTCGTTTGCTGTGAGCGTCTAATGTCTTCGATTATATTTAAAACTCTTGGGTGCCATTGGTGCAGGCGTAATCGTCTCACAGCTATAATTAGTAAGCCAATGTGTGAGCGTGTGACGCAATTGTAGTCAAAAACCATTTCTTTGTATCCATATACCAGTGCACGATGAAAATACTCTTCAGCTTCTACTAGTTTGCTCATCTTGAGTAGGGTTGTTCCAATTCGCTCTGCACAACGTCCTGCTCCCTCTAGATCGTTTAATTTTTCATTAATATATAGTGCTTTTTTTAGCTCGACGAGTGCCTGATGAAAATCGCCCGATGCCATGAATGTTTTGCCACGCCCATAATGCACAATGCGTCCCATTCTCTCATCTTCATCTAGCTCGATCCAAATTGCCATGCCTTTATCAAGATAAGATAGGGAGCGTTCAAACTGAGATTTCTCTATAGCAATGTTGGATAATTGATTGTATACAAATCCCAGTGAATAGCCTGCTTGGTGTATCTTTGCCAACGATGCAGCTTTTTGCAAAATTTTTTCTGCATTTGATAATCGTTTTTGTTTTACAAAGCATACACCATACTGTAGCATTATAGATATTTGTGCACCCATAGATAAATTAGGAGTGCAGGATATTAAATCAATACCCTCTTTGTAAATTTCTTCTGCTTGTTGAAACATACCACGATTACTATGAGTAATGCCTAATTGTGTGATTAATCCAAGTAAAAGTTCTTTATCGCCACTACTTTGTGCCGCAGGTATGGCTTCACTTTTCCAGATTGTAATAATAAGAGACCAACCACCGTTTGCTTTGAGTAGCTCATACAAAGTGTAATATGTTTTTGCCACTAGCCAATGTAATGGTTCGTAGTTCACAAAAGCATCATGTGTATGCTTCAAAATTTCTTTTTGATGATTAGCAGCAAGGTTACGTCTTGGTGTTGCTGTTCGATTATACTGTCTCAGACTATTCATTTCTTCGATATGTATTTCGAGATATATCTGAAATACAGATATTCTTTCGTGCTGTTCATTGGCTATCATTCAGCTAATCCAGATATATCACTTCGGACGAAGGTATGTGTTAGCTGATGAATGTAATACACATAGTTGCTAAAATCATCCGTTTTTATCTGGAGTAAGTTTTTTTGCTTGAGCTTATGAATTGTGTGTCTAGTTTCTGCCTCCTCGATTTTATTGGCCTTTTTCATATAGAGCATAATTCTATTATGCTGTAGCCCATCAATTGGTGCTTCGGACAAAATGTGCAGTAGTGCCTTTTCCTTATCACTTAAACGTTGCCAAACTTTTCTGAATACTCGTGTATACATCTGACGAGTACCTTCTGTCAGGTAGTTAGCTGAATCGAAGTCTTGCAAGACCATCACTGGTGGTTCGTTTTTATACAGACCGAGAATTAGTAACAGAGCAAATGGATTACCACCAACTAACTGAACAGCACGAGCGAGGTACTGATAGCTTGGGTCTGGATGGTGGCACATTTCATCTAAACTAAAGTCATCTGACTGTATGTATTGGGTGAACTCGTACACATTTGCACTCGACATCCAATCACATTTATCCTGCGGATCAGCATAAGCACCCTCATACAGAAGTAAGCACAAACTATCATAATGAGACAATTCTCCGAGGCTAATTATTTTTTGTAATCTATGCTTATCTGGGGCTGAACGCATTGCTATCATGACTTGTGTATGAGAAACTAGTTTGTCAATTAGCGGTTTGATGATTCTATAGTCTCCACGAGAATGTAGATTGTCGAGATATAGTCGCTTGCCTTGATGCTTCATCGTGTTTACAATTTGCGAAATTCTCACGCTGGATGATTCACCGACCAAATTAGAATTGATATTCAGAGCAATAATCAAGTCTTGTAGCATTTCATCTAGATCAATCGTTCCCGTATCTTCGTCATTAGATATATCTGTCAGGTGCTTTGCTATAATATGAATTACATCTGTTTGAGAAATATATCCCTGACGATTTGCCTGAAATAAAAAAGCTTCTGCCTGTGTTGTCTTGCCTAGCCCGCCCATTCCTGTAAAACATATAAAGGGATGTTCAATTGATGTTTCTAATAGATGATGCATCGTCTCATTAATACCAAATACCCACCTATTTTGTAAGTACATCGCATGTTTGAGGAGAGGGTTTTCGGCATTGTAGGATTTTACTAAATTACGCAAACCTTCCAATGTGGCTACGGCTTTTTCATCATCAATCGTGCCTAGAAATGCTTGCCATGTACCAGAAGAATCTGGCACCAACTTGTCATGTCTTTTTGCAGCCCAGCGTTTAAGCGTATCAAGCGATACTATTGACACATTGATGCTTGTTGACTCGTCATTTATCATCTCTCTAAATCCTCCAATGGTCCACCATCTAGGATGAAGCGAGCACATAAATTTATTGAACTCTGTATGAAAACGATTCGCTGCTTGTTCTGAGTCCCAACTCATTTGCCTCTATCTGCCTTTCTGACCGTATATTCTGCCTTGCTCTGCCGTAGTCCTGCCATGATGTGTCGTCGTATGCTAGTGCATGAAGATCTTTAGTTCGTGCATGCATGAACACTTTCATTTAGTTAGTATGGAGTGTTCAGAATGGTCAAATCTCTAAATCGGACATTGTTTGTTATTGTATTACTCGTAACTTTGTTGATGGCAAGTGTAATGAGCCAGCAATCTGTTCTCGCTAATGGTGATGCTACACCCACACCAACGCCCTTTGTAGGTAGTGATAACGATCCAGGACCTGGTGGTTGTTGCTAATTGACTTTTGGTGACCATGAGTCCTTTACTGGTCAGGAACTGATGCAAAGTAAAGCACTGGTCACTATAGTTTGTTCCTTTTGAGAAAGGTAAACCTGTCCACAATTGTAGCGTCTATGTAGATGTTTGAGCCATTTGTCGAGGTCTGTTTGATTGAGATTGATGGCTCTCAGATATTTATGTAGTGGCATCAATAAGTGTTTTGGTTCAGTGGTTGCACTCGTTAATACACGCGAGGCAACATAGTGGTACATGAACTGTGCTCTAGTGTAAGTCATACTTGTAAATAAATTTATATTTTGAAGAAGGTATGCCTCCATGTATTCTGATGCACGCTTTATTTTACGACGTGCTAATAGAAATCGACCTCTTTCTTGGATAATCTTCATCGCGGATAGTCTTAAGTTGTGTAATTGAGCAATTTTTTCTGCTTCATCCAAATATTGATTTGCTTTGTCATATACTTTGAGTTCAAAAAGCACCTGTGCTTCGTTCCATAGTGTCATGATAGTAAGTTCATGATGGTCTGGAATGTGCGAAAGAATTTCATTTGTCTCGCTGTACCACAAACTCGCTTCGTGATAATCCCGATCATAGTAAGCATTTGCACCGCGACTAACGGTAATGTATGCTAATCGTTCATGTAATTTAGTCGTATTATTGATGCAAATCGCATGTTGCGTTGCTTCTTTGAATAAGTCTCGCGCTTGCCGATACTCACCTAACTCTGAGGCAATGCAAGCAAGTCCAGTAAGGGCATATGTTTGTATAATTACGGCATCACACAATGTAGCACGTTTGTATGCACTTTCAAAATGGGCCTTGGCTTCCTCAAAATATCCATTGTAGAAATCAGTACCGCCTTTATTAGCATCGATTTGAGCATTTTCTATCAAACTGGATGCACTTTGCTTAGCGACTTTTAGTGTCTCTTTTGCTTTGACGTGATTATCCGCTTTTATGTTGGCAACAGTCAAAAAAATGTGATTGCGAGTGCGAGTACGCTTCGTAATCGATACTTGTTCCTCTAGTTGGCGAATAGTAGTCGTTAATTGGTTACCGTATAAGGCTTGCCAGAGTAGTTTGAATTTTTCGTGCTCATTGGATAGCTGGTCATGATTATCAGATAGCTGATCGGTTAATGTGCTATTCGATTGTTCATGTAAGATGTAATACTTAATGTGTGAAATGAGATCATGAAGACTTAATTTGGACTGGACATCTGTAACAGTTGTGTACTGTAAGTGATGCTGTACATCTTCTGTCTCGAACCAATGATTAAAAGCATCAGGATAGGCTATGAGTGTTAGCCATTCCACTACAAACTCGACTTGTCTATTAGTTTGTTCAAAAAATTCTACTATTGGTTCAATTTCCGCTATTGTATAGCCACACCACGCCCAAAGCAGTAAACACTCGATTGCCGAACAGTTCTGAGTTATACCATCAAAAATACAAATGAGATTATATATTTCGTCAGGGTCGTATTTGACTTTACGCTTTGGAAAGCGACGATAGGATGCATTGAAGGCATCGCGTGAAATACCAAGTTGTGTGTAAACATCTTTCCACTGTAGATTACTACGTTGATGCCATCTTTCGATGAGCATAATAGTTTTTTCTTTGTTATTCATGATGTGTAGCGCATCCGACACATTTTTATTTAACTAAAGTATACCTTATTGCGTACACTCTCAAAATTTTGATAACATTAATGTTAGTTGTTTTGAAATGTTGTTCTAAATTATTAAAAGCAATTAGGAGTGATATAAATGGCAAAACATGTCAGATGTCCAACTTGTGGCAATACAAAGAAAAAATATCAATTATCTAAGTGTAAATGTGGCTGCATTTACTGCATTAAAGCGGGCAATATTCTTTCTAATGCTACGGGATGTGGTAATAACGGTTGCCCACGTTGCGGTGAGTGGGGCAAGGGCAAACGAATCGGATATATCAATCTTTAAGGCAATAAATTAGAGGAGATGATTGATCATGAAATTACACATCAAACGTGACAGTTCTAAAGGGATGTTAGGTAGCGTGAGTTTTGAAACGACAGTACGCATCGAAACAACTCCAGAAGAATCTAAATTGATTCAGCAGTATAAATCCGACAAAGAAATCGTGTTTACGCGACAAGTTACATTTTTGGGTAATTCAATGATCTTCAACATCACAGTTGCTGATTTGATACAGGGTAAAACGTTCAAAAGCAAAAACTTGTATGAACTGATTGAAATGGAAGACATCATTCAACACGCTTGTCGTAATTTAAAGATTGGAACTGATGTAATGTCTACCTTTGGTCGAGAACAGATTATTGAGTTCTGAGATTGATATATTTCAGACATTTATTGTGACAATACGCTGTAAGTATCCGATTGAATTTCAGATATTGTGGGGTGGGGGTAAGTACATCTCATCCTACAGGAGCATGAACCTCAACGTATTATCCACTCCTCTTTAAGATTTTACACTTCTAAAAATCTCGTGCTTGTAGCTTCTGCGAAGTAGGTGCGAAATGTGTAGATAAATCGACACATAACATTTCAAAACATAACGAATGTTGATTTACAATTGTAATGTAATGATATAAATTTCATATAGTGTTCGTAATAAATGGTTATATTCACAGTTGGGAATTATTAGGGTTACTAGGAGTATTTTTCATATGGTCAATCAGAATCGCTTTCATCAGCAAAATCATTCTCGTATGTGGCGACAATTCATTGTTGCTATGCTTGTTGTGATATTGGCAAGCGGTAGCATTTTGCAAATAATCAGTCAAGTACGTGGGAAAATGCAAGATAACACACAACAAGATTCGACAGCATTAAATTCTACGACTGCTTCAGTCTGTGATGACCTACCGATAAATCAGCAACCAATGATGTTATGTGATTCTGGTTATAATGTCAGTAGTTTAGTACAGGATAGCATTATCCCTCAGATTGATACACCTGCTCCGATGGCTGATTTACAGACGAATCCCGTAGATACAACACCACAAATAGCAACTCCGAATGCAATAATCCCTAACAGAAATTATGTCGCAAATGCTACACAGCGACCATGGCTAGTGGCTAGCATGGTTTTTATGCTTTTAATGGGTCTCGCATCAATCATTGACTACGTAGCACGCAGATTTTTACGTCGTGATAAAAATGCGAGTCCTCGTTTGGTGTATTTGATGGTATTTGCGAATCTTTCGCTGCTGCTTTTTGCAGTAGTGACAGATGATGGACCCCGTTCGCCACATCCGAATACACCTCCACCTGTATATGAGCAATCAGATAATGTGGGTGGGATTGCTTCAACACCTGTACCTAGCATACTGAATGTGACTGACTATGAGCACTATAACAACAATATCATCCCAGCAGAGCCTCTTATATTATCTGATGATTTAGCTGTAGGCTTACCAAGCATTGAGGCAACATCTGCCATAATTGGTATTGATGGTGGTGTTCTGGAAGATACGTCAGGCAAATTACGAGTCGAGTTTGACGCAGGAGCAGTCCAAGGTGATGTTGAAGTAAAGCTAAGTCCAATTGCTTTCCCACGAGACACCTTATTACCTATCAATCATACACTCATCTTTGCTCCCTTTGAACTCATCGCTGAAGATACTACGACAGGTGAGGCTGTCACCTATTTTGAGCCAGAAATCATTGTTGAAACGGAACAAGTCACAGATATCCTCGGCACGCGCGATATAGAAGTTGTCACAGGAACACCGCGTGTACGGATTATCATCACGCCATTTGATGACTCGAACAGTTATCTTAACCCTGATGACAATAGAGCGCGTCATAATTATTTACATTATCTGGATGAGGATAATCGTGAATGGGTCTCCATGTTATCGCCCTACAATGCAGATAAAGGCGCGTATATCACAGAGACAGACCACTTCACAACATTTGCATTTTTGAATGAGGCACGTCCTGGTGACCCGTCGCTCGTATTTCTGGACCCAGCACATGGTGGTTCCGAGAATGGTGGATTTACCAATGTACCTGCAAACTACTTTGCTTATGAGAAAAACTTCAATTTAAACATCGCGCGACGGACTGCCCAACGCATCGAAAATTGTGGGGTAGATGTGCGTCTGACGCGTAACCGCGATGAATTTATTTCGGTATATCAGCGTGCAGATGCTATCAATTGGTATCAGCCTGATATGGCAATGGGTATTGCTTTTAACGTAGTATCATCTGTGATGACAGACAGTAGTGGTACAGGTAGTGGTACAGAAATATGGCGCATCTCAAACGAGGTGAATAATGCGCTTGCAGAAGACATCATGTCAGGTGTCACAAATGCAACTGATTTACCAAGACGAACTATTAATTCTGGCTATGCATCTTTCATCCAAGATGATCTGATTGCCCCTACAATTCCTTTTGTCCATGCTGAATTGGCATTTATGGATAACTTCCGCGACCGTGCGATTTTGGACAATGCTCCCCAACTATTTGCAGATGGTATTTATAATGGTGTACGTAATTTCCTCATTCGCTTAGGCATTGACCCTGATGAATGTGCTGAGATTCCTCCATCACCTTTGCGTGATATTTTCAGTCGATTTTTCGGTGTCCCACCATGGTCACCTGAGCATCCTGCAAACTTTGGGGGCGACCCTGTAAACTTACAAACAGGTGGATTCATTTATCAACAGCGTGACCTTTATATCCCTTCACCAGGAATGGACATGGTTATTGAGCGCACATACAACCACCAAGATAGATTTGCTGGGGGAAGTTTAGGCTTAGGTTGGTCAAGCTCACTTGATACATTTATATACGTCAACGAGAATGGTGACATTGACTGGCGCACACAAGATGGTCGCGTTGTCGTTTTCTCTGAAAGTAGCAATGATATTTTTGAACCACAGCCAGGCTCATTTGAGCAATTGTATACACCAGAATCTGGGCTTGGACGTGCGTTTGGGGCTAGTGTTGATGAATACGTCATTGTGAAATCAGATGATACACGCATGTTTTATCGTTTATATGGTGATAGTGTTGTTGGTCAATTAACACGGGTTGAGCGGAGCAGTGGTGCAATATTTAGATACTCCTATTCTGCCCGAGGAGCGTTAACAACCATCGAAGATTCAGCAGGACGTATCTACCCTGTGCAAGTGGACACAGATGGACGCATTACATCTGTCCGAGTACCAACAGGCGATACAATCACCTATACATACAGTGATGATGGTCTCTTGTTAGAAGTAAATGGTCTTGATGGGCGAACAATGCGTTATACATATGATACCCAAGATCGCATGTATCAAATATATAACTCAAATGGACAACTCATTCTGACAAATTTCTATGATGAGTTTAATCGCGTAGATTATCAATTAGACCCAAATCAAAATCGACTTGATTATCAGTATCAGCCTAATGCTAATACATCACGGGTGATAGATGCAAATGGTCAGGTTGAGGTGATACGCTATGATGAAAATCGACGTCCCGTGGAACGCATTACACCTTTGGGAACAACGCGTTACACTTATGATGATGCATGGAATCTGATCGAAATAGTTCGTGCAGATGGTAGTAAAATTCAGCGTGAATTTGATGCTTCTGGCAACATGACTGCTAAGATACTCCCGAACGGTCAACGTACAGAATATACATATAATGATACAAATTATGTTCTCACACAGATAGATCCATTAGGGGCGACAACACTATTTGATTATGACGAGGACTATAACTTAGTGCGTATCACAGAAGCTGATGGTGATGTGACAAGCATGACATATAACGTGTATGGACAGGTGTTAACAACTACTTATGCTGATGGTGCTGTTGAACGCTATACATACCAAACGGATAGCGGACAAGTCGAGACTATAACAAATCCACTCGGGGATGTTACACGTTTCACATATAATGTAATGGGACATCTCATCGCTGTTCGGGATGCTCTCGGACGAATAACGACCTTTACCACGAACAATAGTGGTGATGTTCTCACAAAAACACTTCCTAACGGAGGTATTTATACCTACACATATGATGGAAACAGCAACCTTCTCACCGAAACGGATCCATTGGGAGCTGTCACAACTTTTACGTATACTCCATTCAACCAAGTAGCCGCTACCACAGATTCACTAGGACGCACGACATCGTATACATATAATGCCGTCAACGATTTAATTGAAGTCGAAGATGCGCTAGGTAGAACCACACAATATTACTACAACACTGATGGCTATCTACTGGTAATGATTGATGCCTTGTCTCAGGTAACACGTCATACGCGTGATCCACTAGGACGTTTATTAGCAGTTGTCGATGCAGCAGGCAACACGCGAACCAACATCTTTGATGAAAGTGGACGGTTGATTGAGGAAATTGATGAGCTAGGAAACAGTACGTTCCGTGAGTACAACTTACGTGACCAAGTTATTACCATCACGGACAGGCGTGGCAACGATATTGAGATGACATACGATGCACTCAGTGGGAATTTAACTCGCCGTGCTGAGCCTGAGGGCGTGGTTTATCATTTTGAATATGATAATCGCGATAGAATTGTGCGAGTAACACAACCTGATGGTACGATTCTGAAGACTGAATACGACTTAGTTGGACGAGTGATTGTACAATACGATGCTCTCAATAATACTGAGCGTTATGTATTTGATAGTGTCGGGAACTTAGTCGAAGAAATCGACCGTCATGGCAATATCACAACCATGACCTACACGATTCTCGATAACCCAGAGACAATCACTTATGCAACAGGCGACACAGAAACATTCGCATATGACTTAAAAGGTCAACGCATCTCCTTTACAGATGCTAACGGTCACGCGACAACTTATGAGCGTGATTCCGAAGGACAGATTATATCTGAAATTGATGCACTTGGTTTCGTCACTGAATATGAATACGACCTTGTTGGTAATCAAATAACAATTATCAATGCTTTGGGTGATATCGAAACTTATGAATACGATGCACTAGATCGAATTATCGCTTACAGTGATCCATTAGGGCATACCACCACATTTACCTATTCTCCTCTTGGTGAGTTAACCTCCGAGACAGATGCTAATGGACACACTACACAATATGGCTTAGATGAACGTCAACGGCGGGTAAGTATTACTGATCCTGAGAATAATGAAACACTATTCACATTTGATGCCGAAGACAATTTAACTGCTGTCATCGATTCGTTAGGCAATAGTATCGAATATCACTATGATGACCGTGGGCGTTTGATAGAGCGGACAGATGGTCGTGGGTTCACTACGTTCTACGCCTACAACGTGATGGATCAGAGGACACAAGTCACAGATGCGAACCAACATACATTAGTCTACACATACGATGACAATCAACGTCTAATATCAGTGACATCCGCAGAAGGTCATGTTACACATTATACTTATGATCCAAATGCCAACATTTTAACTGTAACAGATGGTAACGATAATACGATTTCAAGGTTGTATGATGCACGCAATCGCTTGCTCACTAGCACGAATGCCTTAGGTGATACGTCGTATTATTCATATGATGGTGTTGGTAATCTCATAAGCCAGACTGATGAGATAGGACGCGAAACACGATATAGTTATGATGCACGGAATGCACTTATCCGTGTTGAGAATCCAGAGAACGAGGCGACGCTTTTCTCGTATGATGCCCTTGGGCGACAAACAACCACCACTGACCAGCGTAATGCTGTGACAACTCAGGTATATGATGAGGCTGGGCGTGTGGTCGCAATGCACGATGCTGAAGGCGGCGTGACAGCATATACGTACGATGCTGTCGGTAATATATTATCTATCACTGACCCTGTTGGCAATGAAACAAGCTATAGCTATGACCGTCGTAATCTACGGGTGAGCATCACAGATGCACTCGGTCAAACAGAGTACATGACTTATGATGCGTTGGGTCAACAGATAACGATGACCAACAAACGCGGATTCACCACATTTTATACCTACGATGAAGATGGCAATCTTATTGCCACAACAGACCCACTTGGGGGTATAACTACTTACGGCTACGATGGTGTCAACAATATACTGAGTATGACGACACCACTCGGTCACACGACAACCTATACATATGATGCGGACAACAGACTCACTAGCTCTACACAACCGCAAGGTCAACAACGACTCTTTGTCTATGACGCTGCGAACAACTTGATTGTGGAACGGGATGCTCTTGGTGAAAATACCGTGTTCACATATGATGCTAATAACAATTTGGTAGCACGTACAGATGCGCTGGGGCATGTTGAAAGCTATCATTACGATGCAGCCGAGCAATTAGTCCGTTCCGTTGATACCCTTAGTAACTCAACAAGCTATGATTATGACCAAGCTGGACGATTAGTGCGTGTCATTGAGCCTTTGGATACAGTGACACATTATACTTATGATGCCAGTGGTAATTTAAGCTCAGTGAGAGATGCTAATAACAATGTGCGTCTACAATCATTTGACCTCAATGGACAACTCGTTCAAGAAACTGATGCAAATGGCAATGTTTGGTCATATAGTTATGATGTTGCTGGCAATCTTATCAATCGCATTGACGCTGAGGGCATCCAAACGAATTATCGTTATGATGCTATCAATAGATTGATAGAAACACAGTACCCCGATGGAAGCAAAATACAATACACCTATGATGCTAATGGTAATTTGGTCGATCTAGTTGATAGTGCTGGTACAACACAGGTAACTTACGATGAACTTGATCGTCTCACAAGTACCACTACATCAGGTCGAGAATACGACGAAACGATTGAATATACCTACGATGAAGACAGCAGACTCACCAGTGCTATCTATCCTTTTATGGAAATTACCTACGATTACAACGCCAATGGATGGTTGGAATCATTAAGTACAAATGATGGTAATCAGATTAGCTACAGTTACGATAACACAGGTCATATTACGGTAGTTGACTATCCTGAGGCAAGTACCTCTCTGGTTTATGATGCTGTTGGTCGCACAACATCAGTGCGTACTGAGAACAATAACGACATCATCAGCGTTCGGCACTATCAATATGATGCTGACGATAATGTGCTTCAACAGATTGAGGAAACTGCCGACGTTGCGACAACCCGCACCTTTAGCTATGACGCTTTAAACCGCTTGCAAGCCTCTACACGAGGTAGCCAAACAATCACATATACCTATGACAAAATGGGCAACATTTTAGTCGAGACGACTGCTGTCAACGACGAAATCGTGAAGAGTGTCGACTATAGTTATGATGCAATGTACTGTTTGCTCCAACAAGGCACGACGCAATATAACTGCGATGCGAACGGCAATCGCACACGAATGCTGGAACCTCAGCCTGATGGTATGACACTGATTGTTGATTATGATTACAACTACGAAAATGAACTGATTGAAGCCACCGCGCGCACTGTCAACTTAGTTGATCTTGGTCAAAATGAGTGGTTGGGTTGGAGCTATCCGCAAACCAACACGCCTGATGATGTCTCATATGAGACGCTCAGTCCGACCCTTGACCAACGAGGCATTCCTAGCAGCGAATTGCACAATCAATCCTACTGGACACGCTGGACACGCACCATCACTGTGAGTGAAGCAGGTACTTACACTTTTGAAGTGCTGTACAACTATGGTCTGTCATTTGAGGTTGATGGTGTGCAGTATGCCTATGAGCAAGAAACAGGGGCTACACCTCAAATTATTGAGATTACTGTTCAGTTGAGTGCAGGCGACCATCAACTGTCATTATTGCACGGTAGTGTTGCAGGGGATGACGGGAGAGTTGCATTGCTAAGCACAATAGATGCTGATGCAGATAATGCCGAAACCTATGCTGCCAGCTATGCCTATGATGGCTTACGTCGTCTTGTATCCAGCGAAGTATCTATTTCTGAAGAAAACAACACATTTGTTGTCTCGATGGGATACATCCACTTTGGCTTAGGTTGGGACACACTGGCAACTCAAACGATAGGTCTTGGTATTAACAGTGTGCAATATCATTATTGGGGTGCAAACCGCATGGTGGCAATGGATACCATCACCGATACAAGTGCACGGCAATATGCGTATTTCGACATGCTTGGGAATGTTGTTGCAACCAGCAGTGATGATACTATCTCAACCTTTTCTTACGACGATTATGGCACCCTAACAGCAGGTGACGATACTGTGACCGATTATCTGTGGGGTGGGCATTACTATGAAAGTGTAACAGGTTTCAGCTACTACGGTAGCCGATGGTACGACTCTGCCAGCCAGCGTTGGCTCACACGCGATAGCTATCGCGGTGAACTCGATATGCCTGCAACACAAAACCAGTATGCGTATGTCACTGCGAATCCGCTTTCAATATATGATTACTACGGTTTCTTCGGTTTTAGTGGTGGTTTTAAGTTCAATGCATTCGGATGGCAAGGTGAAGTCAATGCCAGCTTAAACGTGGGGTGGAGTGGTATAAATTATCAAGCAGATGCAGATGTTGCTGGACGCATATTTGGTAATGATGTTCGAGCCAGAGGAGCTGCTAAAGGTAATGTTGACTTCCAAAAAAGAGAGTGGAATCACGAACATCGTGGTCAACTTGTTGTCAATGATAATGTTGTATTCGACCATCATGGCAAGATTCATGTTGATCGCAATGGATTCAATACAAATTTCCGAACATCTTTTGGTAGCGCACTCCCATCTTCAGATCCCAACGCACCATTGCGTGATCTACTTCAAAACAAATATGGCGACTTACTTGAGGACTCTCGTTACAGCGATGAAAGTGAGTTTGATGCCTTATTCAACAGTGTGCGAACACGCAACGAGAGACGTGGAATTGATGTATACAGTAGAGATTCTGACATGGACTTATCTCTTGGTAAAGGTGGTAAGGCTGTTCTTCCATTCGTAAGAAACTCACCTGCTGATTGGCGGTACAGTGCGATTGGCGGTCTACTAAAAAACTCTTCTACTAAAACTATTGGTTATACATGGCTTACAATCGAAGGCTTTGTCGGAGGATTCCAAATCAAGAATCTTAGTGCAGATGAATTTAATCGTGTATTAAATGAAGATGTTATATACAAACATCCTCTTACAGATGAAACATTTATCACAGAATTTACTCCAAATCATTCTATACCTGTTTCACAATTAGGAAACATTCATTTTGGATTCAAAGCGAGGGAGAAACTTGGACTTTCTGATAGCGAAATTATACTAGCAGAAACTGGTGCTCAAATCCTTCAGGATTTAGCGCGTGAAGGGAGAGTTCGTTTTCCCCAATCAGATGATAAAGCTGCTGTCCAGTTCGGGATTGATTTATATAACGAACATGGAAGCAATTTCACAGATGAAGAGTTTGCAAACTTGTATTATGGTTACGACACTCACAGAAAGGTATTTCTACCTTTTTGGCAACGCCCTTGTGCACAGATTCGACCACTTCATGCTGAAGAAGCTTGCAGTACAAATCAATAATTTATCGAAAGATTATTGGATTGAATTTATGACTAATATGCGAAAACTAATACACGATTGTATTGTCAGAAGTCAAACAAGTAGCGATTTTCCATCAGTCCTCGTATACCAAAAAATTTGGAATTACGTACAGAGTCGTAGTGCTATTTTGTCAAATCTAATGCCAACGCCACTTCTTTTTTGGGCATGGTTAGGAACTATTGTAGGGTTTCTTAGTATTTTGTTGATGCAACTATTCAAACCTGAAGCTAATCAGGTAATTACAAATACCTTAGCGAATTTTGGATTTGTTAGTATACAAATACCTCAACTACCAGTGTATGGATTTACACAATTTATGTTGATTTTAGGCGTTTGTCTGATTGTTGTAATTTACACACAATGGTTTCTACCGCTGAGAGAAATAGCTTACGATTACATTGCGCTTACAAACGTCAATGGTACAGATAGATGGCTTGAACGCGAAATCAAAAATGTTTTCTCTCTGAGAAACGTATATGCTATTTTCGTGATTGGTGTAGTGTGTAGCCTGTCTCTGTACACAATATACTTTGAACTCAATTTACCTTATCCCGTGTGGTTTCAAGTAATAACAGCTCCAGTAATGTTTGTTATCTGTTGTGTGGGTGGTCATGGTGTGTACATGGCTACAAGATTGTATTACTTTCTGTATCTTTTGAGCAATTTGGAGATTGATCTGAGTAAAATAGAGAAACATTTTCTTAACATCCCGAATCCTGCTGTCATGAAGCTATATAACTATTACATTCGAAACTTTTCCTTTGTGATGGTCTTTGCGTATATATGGCTCTTAATACTGATTCTCTCTAGTCCTTTTGGTTTAGCACCTGAATTTTTGCCATTCCTTGTTGTATTAGCTCTTTATCCATTTCCGTCTTTTCTATGGTCGTATCTACGAACTCTAAGAATGTCCAAGAAACTCAAACAAGCATCAGTGAATTATGTGAACGAGAGAGTTCGTGCAAAGAGCATTGAAATAAACAATCTATCTGAAATGGATAGTTCAAGACTTCAAGAAAAATTAGAAGATCTCAATCAATTGATTGAGCTTCAAGAGAAGGTCGAGAATATAAATCCTTCACCATTTCGTATAAGTTTTGTCTTTTCGGGTTTATTCACAAGTACAACCGCAATATTACAAATCGCACTGACATTTTCTGACGTGTTGACACTATACAGTCCTTAAATAAGAAAGTGAGTAAAATATGAAATTTTTTCCGACTCTGTTTCTGGGTCTTATATTCGCATTCAGCTTAATAATTAAAGTTAAAGCAGAGGATGATATACGCATACATCCATTACGGTTTCTTGACCAAGTGGAATACGGTGAAACATTTCGCTTATGGAACGGTGAAGGCGGTTGGCGTGTGGTCAGTGCTGATTTATCTGCCCGTAGTATCAGTTGGGCAATCGGCAATAGCGACATGGGAACACTCACATTAGAAGGGGTCTTCGATTTACGCACAGCAACTGCTCCAAAAGCAACGTGGTACGATAGTTATCGGCTAGAGCTTGGTCAGGCGCAGGTACAAGTGCGTATCTATGGTACTGACAATTGGCAAACAGTTCTCACACATGAAACTGGGAGTGTCGCAGCGTGGTCACAACAGGTAGTCAACTTAGATGATTATCGAGGTGAACTGATTGAATTCCGTTTTGTGCATCAAAGCCTAGATGGCTCTTGGTACATTGATGATATTGATGTTCTCAATTGGGTGACGGACGATATTCCACCAACAGCGATTATCAACTGTGTTCCACTCATTGCCAATAATATCGCTAATGATGATGTAAGCTGTACTGTGACAGCTAGCGATGATGCATCCGCTATTGCAGATATAGAAGTTTCAGTTGATGACATGCGCGAAGATTTACTGTTAACCATATTATCTGAGACGAGTGCATCGGTCACTTTGCCTATCATCCGCCCACAAGTTGATCCTGTTACGATCATCTATAGTGCTGTAGATGAATACGGCAATCATAGTGTTGAGCAGAGCCTGGTCATCACCTTTGAGCAAGCAGACCCTGTAATGAGTGAAACACCCATTGTTGCAACGCTTGTACCGCCTGCTACAGAATTACCGATGACAAGCCCACCACTGATAGTAGGAACGCCGATTCCGATTCTTACACCATTGCCTGTTGTAGAAAGACGTCCAAGCTGTGGCGCGACTAGCGTACAAAGTGTGATTCTAGGACCTGACGGCTTGAACAATCCCTTAGAAGGAGTCGTTACAGATGAACTCCGTGCTTTAGGAGATGCTCAAGATGATTTGACTGCTAATGCGCTCAGTCTCGGTTATGCAGGGGCTATCAATCTCACATTTAGTCCACCAATTCAAAATGTTGTTGGTCCTGATATTCAGGTTTATGAGACCTCGGCAGGTGACACATTAGAGACAGCGCGTATTCTAGCATCCAATGATGGTTTTAACTGGACACAGTTAGGTGTTGCACAAGGCGATGGCACGTTTGACTTAGGTACATTGGCATCTGCACAGTATATTCGGGTTGTTGATGTCAGCCGTCCACAAGATTTTTCACAAAATGCAAGTAGCAACGGCTTTGATCTTGACGCAATTGAGATTATCAATTGTATCTCTAACATTCCTGATGTTGATTTTGTGCCTCTTGATGTATGCTGGATCGCTCATCGGAATGGCACAGGAGCGACAGCATGGGAAATTCGCAATACTAATCCATTACCGCTCTTAAATACACCTGAAGTCAAATTACGCTACGATTGGGAAGTGTTCGATGGTCAAGGTAATCGTGTCCAACCTCAGCAGATTGGCTACGATAGCACCAATCCAAATCCTGTGGATACCCCTTATGCGCAACAGATGGTAGTCACATGGTATCTAGTTGCAGGTAATGAACGAAGTCCTTATTTGGGTCGTTCAATAGCTTATGATCTCGAAGCATACCGTTGTGATAATGTCGTTTTGCCGACCGTTACGTTCACACCAACCTCAACGCAAACACCAACACCGACTAATACGCCAGAGATGCCTGAAGAGACATCTGAGCCATCTCCTGAGATAACGGTAGCTCCTACAGAAATTGCTATTCAAGTACCGAGCATCTGCTTTGTTGAGCATCAGAATGAGGAGGGTGGTAGTGTGTGGCAAATTACGAATCCAAACCCTGTGCCTATTCAGGATGCGCCAGAGATGAAGCTACTGATTGATTGGACGGTTTACCTCGGTGCAGAGACTATCCAAAGTGGTGAAGCATACGACACAGGAGGTAGTTATACAATCAGCACACCTTATGCAGACCAATTGACGATTGAATGGTATTTGCTTGAGGCTAATATGACGGGCGATGTACTAGGCGTGACCATCATCACCGCAAGCCCTCAATATACTTGTACAAATTAAGTTCGAGTCTTACATAAGAAACAATTGGGATGCTCACTTAAAGATTGATAAAATATCAAATCTAAAAGTAGGGAGCATCCCATGTGCAATCTGTTCAAGTTATTCTATTAGTTTCTGTCAAACATTTTGAGATAAAGTGAACCGAACAGCAAGAATAGCTCAATCTCACGTATTATACGGATCCATCGGGTCATTTTGTGGTCGCTACCATCCTTGGTCTGGCTGCTGCTGGAGCGATAGGCTTGGGCTTAAGTGGGGGTTCACAATATCTCTTCCAAGGTGAAGTCGATTGGGATCGTGCGCGTCGTGACGGCATTGAGGCTATTGGCTTCGCCGCAATTAGTTTAGCGACTGCTAGTACATTATCCGCGGTTGGTATAGGCATAGGAACAATTGGCGCACTTAGTTTTGGATTGGATGCCGCAATTGGTACAGCATGGGACATCGGATATCATCGGGATTCCTTCGAACGAGCTTTGTTTAACAACACTGTCTTCGCAAGTGTTTTCGACGGTGGCGTGAGTGCATTACGCACTATCGACACGAATATCCGTGGCATTGATGCAGCTAATGCGCGACAAATGGATTCAAGTACACGGAAATCCACTTGATGCGCATCCTTCAGTGCTGAGACGATTGTCCAGACACCTGATGGTGATAAAGCCATTGCAGAACTGCAAGTCGGCGATGCGATTCTCGGGTATAATGAACATAGGGATGATGTCGATGTCTTTGTGGTGGAAGCAACCCACAAGCAAGTTCACGATACGACACTTGAGGTTGTGATTGATGGTGAGACCCTCCACACAACTGATGAGCATCAGTTCTTTGTGCATGAGCGTGATTGGGTTGAAGCAGGGCAGCTTAACATCGGTGATCTGGTACGGGCGGCTGATAGTAGCTGTGGGGCAGTTGACTCTGTGACTGTGATCGATGAGCCACAGACGATGTACAACTTGACGATCTCGCTGGTCGCGACTTATCTGGTCGGTCAGCAAGGATGGGTTGTTCATAATACTCAGCTATTAAAAATTTACATATGCACCATATAGTGGCTCAGGAGAACGCGACAAAAGTGGGTTAAGCATAGCTAACCAGTCCGCGATTGTTGGGGCTATTCGAGCTATTGATCCTGATGCGGTTATTGGGGCGCGTCCAAGAGCATTGGGAGCTGCATATTTAGATGGAATAATTAGAAATAAACCTGAATCTGCAGAAACAATAGGAGATAAACTACATGCAGGGGTCAGACTCGCAAAAGTCCCTCAACGCATGAGTTTACATGGCGATGCACTAAATACGTATCGAACCATGATTGCGATTTCTGATCTAGACATGGGTGTAGTCGCAAGACGACAAGGCGGATCATTACAAAGTATTTCAGATGAGCAATTTATATCTA
This sequence comes from Chloroflexota bacterium, assembly GCA_039200705.1. Classification (GTDB taxonomy): domain Bacteria; phylum Chloroflexota; class Anaerolineae; order Aggregatilineales; family Phototrophicaceae; genus JAUZRW01. The sequence goes on along the minus strand of JBCCSC010000046.1, from coordinate 19,869 downwards.
TGATATTTAACCCTAGAGATCAGATCCGACTGCCTAATCCAGATGGAAGGCTGTTAGGTAATGTGATTAATGACTTAAATGGGGCGGACATCGTGATGCACGGATCATTGCACAATGGTCTGATAAATCCAGAAATTGATATAAATATCAATACTCCAGGATTTAGACGATATCTCTACAATGAGCATTGGTTCTTATTTAATGGGGATGGTTGGTTAACAACAAGCTACGCGAACAATTGGATATCACGCAATTTACCAGATATTTGGGCTTCGATCAATAATCCAAGCTAGTATGAATTGGTCAAACCTCGGGTCTATTTTCACTGATTAATGCCTCAAGTTTGATCAATATTTCGTTAACAAATTCAAACTTAGCCATGCTTCGTTCAACTGAATTGTAATCACTGGGAAGTATATTGAGCTGATCATATGTGTGGAGATAAAATGATCGTTGCTCATTATTTTCCTCCCTACTACCAACTATTATTCCAAGAACACCATTCGTGGCATTTTTGGAAATAGGAGGACTTGGCTCAGTCCAGTCCTCTGCTATTTCACTTTGATCACAATCGACCCCTATTGTGGTTCCGATCCATAAACGTAACTCGTAGTGATATCCTGTAGAACCAATTAAATGATATCTTGGTAATTTCTCATTTCGTTGATCTTCACAATTATTTTTAGTCTGACCAATCCAAATTTTAGCGATGTTCAGTAACTTGGATTTTGTTTTTGTTTCTAATTCTAATATAGTCATAATACTGTCCCTATGATTCTAAACTATGTTTATATTTTAGTGTTAATTTATATACTTGCAATCTAACTCTTTGGTTCAGTACTTATACCATCCGTTTAGGTATGACACAAACCACCAAGCACAGGCTTCACAATATTCCATGATATGGCAGTTTTGTTTGCAAGATTGTTGCAATAACGGTGGTTATTTCCATAATCAGCTAATGACAAATTATTTGCCTTGAAAAGGGCATTATCGTTTCCGAAAACTGTGTCTTCTGAAAACCTGACACATTCATGCAAATCGCCTAAGATGAAAGTCAAAGAGTTGATCGGGTAGTTGATGTTGAGCTAATCGTCGTAAGAGCCATCGTCGTGCGGTTTGAAAAAGGCTCAAGCGTGTGCGATGAGAAGGGGATGTCAGTTCAAGGTCAAGCTGTTGCAAGCGTAATCGTCGTGCAAGAGCAAGCAAGAAAAAGACAAGCAAAGCTAAGGCTAAAATGAATCGTGCCATGCGTTTGGGACAGCGAATGCGCGAGTTTTCCCAATTAAACCCACGTTTTTTGAGGTCAGAGAACAGTTCTTCACAGCCAAAGCGTCGCGCATACTGTTTGAGTGCATGAAGAGGTCTGTCAAGGTTAGTAGCGATAAACCATGGTTCTTTGCTACCCACAGCCCATGCACAAGCAAGCTGGAAGCGATAGAGGTCTGTTTTACCTAAGCGTAAATCAGCAATAGCATAGCGATTTCCTTGTCGGGGGCTAATATCATTCAATTGCCACCAGTCAAAGGGCTGTTTCCAAGTTGGGTCGTAATAATAAGCATTGCCTTTGAGACGAATGGCGTATGCCCATCCTTTGCTTTCCACATAGCCCAATCGCTCAGGGAAACCAAATTCACGATCGGCTATCACAAGAACCTCTAAAGAAGAGGGCAAAATGTCCTGCAAGTAGTCTAATAAATCTTCCCAATGGGCTTGTTGAGTGCATCCACGATGAGATAAACACACCCAAGTTAGCGGAATCGCCCGTTGTCGATATCACACACTTAACATCAGAACGTTCTGTCTCCTCTTGATTTGAACCCTATCAATCTGAACTCGGATGCGACGATACCTTATTTGGGTGAGTATCTCACGCGCAATCGGATCATACACCATCCGTTCATCTACCGCCTTGTTTTTAACCAGTGGCGGAACTGTTGTGCCACACTTTCTGGTTTGGCTTCATTTGGCAAGCCTAAGCCCAAACGGTCTAAACACACATCTTTGCTCACCATAATCGCCACCATCAACCATGCTAGAACTTTGTGGTTTTCTGCACGTCTCCAGTCATACAAACTCTTTATCTGTTCATTCCATTGCTGGTATAGTTGGTATAAGTTGCTCATCATTCCCTCCGTCTGTTTTTCGCAATTCAAACGTAGCGCATTTGATGAGCAATTTGTATATCTTTTACTAAACTGTCAGGTTTTCAGCTGTGTCTTGTATACTGTTCTTCCAAAAATGTTTGGTCAGATGAGTTTTTGGATAGCTATATATCTCACAATTTGCTTGAGTTAATAGAGGGGTGTGCATAAGTATTGCCCATAGCCGAAGAAAGCGGACAATCTCTTGAACAAAATCGCCAAACCTTGTTTGAGAGAAAATGAAACCGACCTTCAACGACTATGTAGCTCTAATATATAACCGATTCGAGGCGTTCATCCAATCATCGGATGAAGTGTCTAAACAGGGAAAACCATATATCTATCAAAATCAGAGTATGATCGTGTTTTTTATGTGGATGCAATTCAAGAAGATATACAAATTCAAAGCACAATGGCGTTGGCTCACACAACATGCTGAGAAAGCATCGATATTGGGCTGGGACAGGATACCAGATCGAAGCACCTTATCTCGTCGTTACAAAGCCCTTTATGCCATTCTTCAAGCCTTTAGTGAGTTTCTTGGACAAGATAGTGAGCCATTGGGAGGTGAAATGAGTCCCAAACATCTGAATGAAGACCAGAGTTTGTTCAAGGCAGAAGGATCGGTTTGGCATCAAAGTGACCGTAAGCAGGGACGTATTCCAGATAAGCTGAGAAACCTGGATACCGATGCGACATGGAAAAAGAGTGCTTATCATGGATGGGTTTATGGCTATGGCATTCATTTGACGATCACACAGGCAGGATTTCCCGTTCTCATGGAAGTTGAGACAGCCACCTTCTCTGAAAAACAAGCTATTGAGCGTAAAGAAACACTGATACTCAATCATCTCAGACCCAACACGGTCTGTGGTGATGATGCTTATACAAAAGCGATGCGGATACGCAGTTGGGCAAAACAGAATGTCATTCTTGTCACACCTGCTCTACGATGACGAAACGGTAAATATGCGTCTGCCTATCGTCAATTTATCAAAACTCAGCCTGATATTGTTCACATTTTGAAAAGACGCAAGACCGCAATCGAACCTATTTTTGATTTGATTGCTCAATTGCTTGGTACGACAGCTAAACAGAAACAACTGTTTCGACAAGGCATTCACAATGTGCGGACTCATCTTGGTCTGGGTGTACTTTCGCTACAAATTGCCATGATTGCTAACCAAATCTGGCATATGCCTTTTGGTACTATTTCACACATCAATGGAGCTTTTGCTTGAATACTGCACACCCCTCAGTTAATAAAATCCGAGACTATCAGGTAGGAATAAAACCTACCTGATAAAAAGTTAGTTTCTAGCGAGCAGGTCCGTCGTGAAGATAGTCTGTTTGCCCGAATCCATCAGCAACCCAACCTGTTACTTGTTGTCCATCAAGCGTGAGTGATACACGCCACATGCGAAATCCTCTGTCACATACTCCATCGCTCTCAACATTTACAGTCGTATTATTGGGTATCTGGTAACTTGGATATTGATCGCCCAGATTGGCTCGCATTGCCAAAGTTCCACGGACGTCAACAGTATGTGCGAGTTGTCCGTTACTAATGCCTGTTGGTGCTGGTGCGTTGGTACAATTCCCATCTCCCAATGTCACAATCTCAATTTGTACTTGTGGCAACGCTGTTGATGTCAATTGTACTTGTGGTTCTCCAAGGGGAGTGAATGGTTCTAGGTAGTAATCGTTTGCATCGCCTTCTGCTGCCCAACCACCACTAATTGTTCCAAGAGATGGGAATTCTAGTCGCCACCAGAAATAACCATTTGCGCAGACAGGACCTTCAACTACAGTTGCTATTGTCCCCTCATCAAGTTGCGTCAGTAATGTACCTGCGGGATCTGCACGCAGATTGAGAGGAGTTCCATCGGTGAAGGTGATACGTGCGGTTTGTTCAATCGCAAGACGTGGTGTGGGTGCTGTACCACAATTACTTTGTGGGGCTTGTATACTGTCAGGCATGCTGACAATGGGTGTATTGTTGGGTGTTGCGATGCTTGCGAGTTGAAAGGTTGCACCTACAGGTGTAATGTAAATCACACGAAAGTTACTGCTATCTGTTGTGAAGATTGTACTGCCAACAGTTGGTGCAAAGGCTTGGACCTGTAGTATATTGCTGAACTTAATTTCACCTGCATGTAAATCCACAATCATGAAACCGTCAGATGTACCGTGTAGTTGTTCATATTCAGGTGCAAAAGGGACAGCTTCCCCACCGACAGATGGCATTAAGTACCACATAGTAGCATAAGGACTTTGATTAGCACGGAAAGCGATCATCAATCCATTAGCAACCCATTCGACTTCATTGATATACACGCCATTTTGGCTGAATACAGGACTGAGATTGTTATGTGCATTCAATATAGTGGAAAAAGTTGATTCCCTTGTGATGGGTCTTGTCCATTATGCAACTCAGCATAAACAATACGATTTGATTGTGGCATTAGATCGTAATCCTGCGTCATGGGTGGAAAGCTATTACTCGCAATAACGGTATTATTGGCTGGATACCACGAGAGTGTTGGTTGATATGGTGTTGTTGGTACAGGTCCTAATTTGACTAGGCGAATATGTACACGCCATGCATCAAATTCTTCATCGACATCGTAATGAGCGATACGTGGTGCACCAACAAAGTCTCCGAGTTGGTTGGGTAGGTCATCGCTGCTGTTGAGTTGCCCGATGGCATTACCTGTTGCGGTCTCAAAAGCAATGACACGCCAATCATCTCCGCTTGCTAAACCGAGTGCGACATACTGACTATTCAGAGAGAATGGATTATCATTTCCCTGTACTATGATTTCACCCGCTTGCGCTTCATGGGTCTGGATAAATTGACCTGATTGGAAATCGTAAAAGCCAATGCCTGTATGACCAGATTGTAGCCCAGCAATAATGAGCATCGTTCGTCCATCGGGTGAGATATACACATCTGTGCCTGTACTAGGCTGTGCTTCGTTCGGAAGTGTGGGACGTTGGATACTAGCGACTTCTGTAACGCTGTTGACCCAATGTAGTGTATCGGATGTCCGATCCCACACTACAGAGTACCAATCAGATTCAGGTAGGATTTCACTGGCATGTGTGGTGACCATATCGAACATCATTGTTCCCATGATAAATATTGTGATGAGTATTGATTTCTTTGATACCATGCTTGTTTCTCCTGTTTATCGAAATACATATGCCATGTTAGGAGAAAGCAAAGGGGGGAGTCACCTCTCTAAAGAGAGGTTTGAGGGTATCTATATTACTTTTTAATAAGTTAAGTTCATATTTACTGTTGATCATGATTTTCAGAAATAGATAACAAAATATTGCTGGCTAAAATGAGGTAGGAGTGGGATACATGCAGTACACATACCTTAGTAACCCCAGTCGCGGATTATCTCTCGCTTCTTATATCTTCAACTCCTAAAAATGAGAGAAAACGGCAGAATGTTCAACATAAAATTCTTTTAAAGAGTCCAGACAAATAGATTCTGAGATTCTTACATATTATCTAACAGGATATCATACACTTTGGTAGGTGTAACATCAGGCTCAATAAGTAGTTGAGCTAAGTCTTTGTGGGCTTCAATACGTATACTCTCAGGGCATTTGTCATCGTGAGCAATTGCCATTAACAGATGAGTAGCTTGACTAGGGATGCGTTGTCTCAAATGTGACGCCATCTGTAAGGCATATTGATATTGTAGAGCAATTTCGTCAAGGTAATCTAGCAAACTTAGACATCCATACCAAGAATAATAGGCTTGTTGACGTAAGCCACGCATCAAAAGTGTAACACCATAGTAATAGGCATTTTGAGCGATAAATTTGTATTTGAAACCCATACGAGTCAATTCAATGAGCTTACTAGGTAATCCTTGTGCGATAGTTTCTCGATCATTTTCAATAAGAGCTAGATAGAAAGAAGTCGTTTGTGCTAGACGATGGTTCTTATTATCTAGTGATGCCGTAAAGAGACGAATCAGTAATTGATGTGCGTGTTCTTCCATCCCCAACAAATAATAACACTCAGGCAGATAGATAACTGCTTCTGACCATAAGGGCACGTGAGCTTTTTCAAGTAGTGGTAGAGCTTTTTCTAACTCTCCTGCGTACAATAAGCTTAAGGGGTGTGCAATACGATGAAGTGAGTCAACATAGGCGTTTGGTTGACAGTGAGCTGGAATATCAACCTTGTCTATTTCATCTAAAAGATCAAATGCACCTTCATTATCTTTCATAACAGTTTTCAGAATTGCAAGATAAATCATTGCTGTTCTTGCATCGTAGATATGCGCACTATCCTTGAGTAGATTCCAACTTTCACGTGCCGTTTTTTCGAGGCGATCTAAATTGTATAATCGTGCCTCAAAAATAGATAACATTGCCAGTAGACGCCCACGTAATAATTGTTTGTTTTCAGGTATAGCTTGTAAAGTCTCTGAAAATAATTTTCGTGACGATTGCCAGTCACCCGCCATTTCAGTAATGTAGCCGACCTCACTTGCAGTCAGTAACCAATCATAATAGCCTTGTTGTAAGGCATACTTCCACGCTAAAAAGAGGTTACCCCCCTCAAGACGAAAGTTATCAATGATATTAAGTTGGAAATTATCAGTATACAGGCTTGCTACAAGTCGTTGACTAAAATCGTAATAATAGTCACCATGTGCTTTTTTTGCTTCTATACGTAATTTTGTGTCGGATTTTAAAAGAGTGTTGATATATTGTCGGATTAAGGGGTGGAATTTAAAGCGTCCACTCATATCACGCTGGATAAGCGCAGTCTGAAGTAACTGTTTTATATCCAATGGTGATAACTCTGCAACAACTTCTGCACCTTCTAGAGAGAAACCTTCTGGATGAAAAACGCCTAGCTTGATAAATGCTTTTTGCAAATCCTGAGAAAGCATTTCCAACGAAGAATCAAACGTCGCACGAATACTTTGATGCCGTTCAGGGCGATCGTGTTCATCACTTGTGAGCATATCAATGTTATGTTGTATACGTTGATAAATATCTTCAGCAAGCATCACAGATGTCCAACCTGCTGCCATTTCTATTGCCAAAGGCATCCCACCAACAAGCTCACAAATTTTGTGAATGAAAAGTTGCTCATGTTCATCAGGACTGAACTCTGTTGTCCCAAGTTTCGCCCTCTCTTGATAAAGCTGATATGCTGAATTGTCCTTATTGAAGTCTAATCCCGATAGCGATACAACATGCTCCCCGCGTAGGTTCAAAATCTCTCGCGAAGTCACAAGCAATCTAAGTCTATTTGTTTTTTCAAGCAAGGTGCTGAGTTCTTTAGCGTAAGGTAATAAATGCTCAAAATTATCAAAAACTAAAAGCATATGCTTATTGTGTAAATAACGTCCTAATTGATCGACGATCAGACCTTCACTAATCGCTAACGATAAAATGTGCATGACTTGAATCAGTGGATTGTCGCTTGTTGAATCAAGAGGGATAAAATAAACGCCTTCTTGAAATACAGGCAAAAATTGATGAGCGATTTCTAGAGCAAGACGTGTCTTGCCCATACCACCAATGCCGTGCACAGTGACAAGACGCACATCATCTTTAATCAATAAGTGCTTAATATGAGTCAGTTCTTGCTCACGCCCAAAGAACGAAGTGACTATTTCTGGTAGATTGGTTCGGATAGATGCCATAGTACGCGTAGCTATTTTTACACTTTCAGCGAACAGCCCTAATTCACGCGCTTTTGTTGCGGCTTGGGTTCGATTACTGACATACAACTTACTGTAAATCTGCTTCAAATACCACTTCACCGTATAGAGCGTCAGCCCTGTACGGTCAGCAATGTCTTGATTCCTTAAACCTTCATTGAGATGCTCAAGAATTTCAATCTCACGTTCGGTCAAGTCAAAAGTACTTATTGCATCCGCTGTAGCCATAAACTTTGAACCGTAAAAACTTGTAAATAATGACTCTATCCCCCTCTTTAGAGAGGTGTGTACCCCTCTAAGTATATCCTACTATGGCTTACGTGAGACAACAATAATTATCGCGCAGACAAAATAAGCGTAATGATCATTATCAATCATTTAGTTGTTGTCTAAGCACTCAAACATATAAGACTATAGGAGAAAGAGTATGATTGTAGGTAAATTCAAAGGCTTCGTGATTGTTCTGATGCTTGTCACGCTAAATATTAGTGGGGCAGTTTATGCAAATGACCTCAATTATGAGCCAACCTTGTGTGAACTCGCTGCACCAGGTCTTGTAAGTGCAGGCATGGATGCTCAAACAACACTCAAAGTTGAACCTGATGCAGTTGTTGCACAATTTGGAGAAGCTAATGCAATTCTAGAAGCACTTATCAATCAGCAGATTGACAATGACTTACTTGGTCTTCCACATGCGCTTCATCAAGATACGGCATTACAACCCATTTTGGTGCCTAACGTTGAAAGTGGTGAAACAATTGAAATCACAGGCGATGCAAGCTGTGTGAGTTACTTTGATGGTAATATGATTGTACGCTATGTCCCTGTAGTCGCTGATGGTATAAATGGCTACATGATTGAGACAGTACTGTGGCATAGTGTATCTATCAGTAGTGACGGTGATGGTGATACGCCCATTAACTTCAATGTCGAAAACTTTGTCTTACGTTTGTTAAATCCAGTCTATACGCCTGATGTTCCTTTAGGCGGTAATGGTGGCATCTTAGCGGGTGACCATATGACTGGCGCAGATTATTGTGCTGGTGCGCCAAAATCTTATCTACAAGTTGGAATGCAAGCCGAAATGTTCGCCACAGGATCAATGCAAAACTATCTCTATGAAAATGGCTTTCAATCAGGTTTAAGTGACTCATTCGCACTCAATGAATACGGTCTTAGTGTGATGCAAGAACAGGACGATCGAGGCTTACTTTTGAGTCCTTGGATTGACCCAAACTCACAAGATGCGAAAGTCGTTACATCAAATGCCGTTCAACAAGCATGGGTCATCAACCCAATTGTAGATATTGTTGAAGGACCAGTCTGTGTCTATGATTCTGTAGACCCATCAGCAGGCGGGCAGTATGATACTAATGAACTTGCAATGACCTACTGGCAGATTCGTGTGGAAGTTAACGGTAATGATTACCTCGGTTGGTTTCCTGAGAATGCGATGCTTGATACTTGGTGGGAAGGTAACCCAAACTTCTGGCAAAATGTTGTTACAACTTATCACCTACATCCATATGACATTGACAATAGCACAAATAATTGCCCAGTACCTCAGCAACAATCAGGAACGTACGTTGAGCCAAGTAGAGGTGCACTCAATATTCGTGTCATCCCGACGGGAGAGGTGATTGGTCGAGTCGAAATCCGTGAACACATCTTGCTCTTTGGTGAGCCAATCTGCGAGAATGGGAGTAACTGGTGGCAAACAGATCGTGGCTATGTTGCAGAGAATGATCCAACAACAGGCGCACAATTACTAACACCTTACAATCCAGATCCAACACCGATGCCAGAGCAACCAACTCGTGAGACAGGTTCGTCAGACTCAAGTGAACCGCCACGTCAACCAGAAACAGCACAACCAACGCTTGCACCAATTATCGCGGTAACTGTGCAACCAACAGCTCACCCAACACGCCCTCCACGTTCTGGCTCATGTGACCCTGCCACAGGTCGCAATTGCTAAACCATAAACAAGACTAGAAAAAAGAGGGACAATCACACTCATTGTCTCTCTTTTGATTTATATGACAATCATTCATCATCAATTATTTGTCTGTCACTAGGAAAACACATATAAAGATAAGGGGGATACAGGCTCAAAACCCTAGTTGGAACACAGGGAGATGTCTTCAAAGTCATGCTTCAGGATATTTAACTTCATCTGCAAATGAAAAGCAACTTTGCTTCTTGGGTGATGATTCATCAATAACCACAATATAAAAGGGAGTGCACAAGGCACTCCCCGAAGTAATAGCTTTTTTGGATCTATTACCTATTGTTGTTCGATAGTGATGGCTACTTGAATTTCACACCTAGTGTTGGTGCTAGTACACAAGTAGGAACCGATTCTGATATGAGTTATGCCACAAACCCGATGCGAAATTGATCGACAAACATGTGGCATATGGTATCTTGTTGATTGGAAACAATATACTAACAGTATTGCCATAGATGGGTGGATTTCGGGGCAAGATGAAGATATTGAACTTGTTGGCGACTGTACTGATCTCCCATCAGTAAATCTAGAGGCTATTTTTGTTGAGTGATAAATCATAATCGATCAACTTTTCAAAGAAAGTATGTAACTGTAGAATTATCACATATTAACCTGTATCTGGATAAGGATGTTAGAAATTACCTGAGTGAAATTTAGGTAAATTATTATGTATCACCCAGTGCCCGTCTACCACCAGGAAAGTAAGTATAGAAAGTAGAGGTTGAGACATTGAGGCGCTTGGCGATTTGGGAGATGGTCAGTGTTTCATCTCGCAGCAAGGTTTTTGCCACCGCTATGTCTTCATCGGATAGGGCAGGGGGGCGGCCGCCAGTTCTCCCACGAGCGCGGGCAGCATCTAAGCCAGCTTTGGTACGTTCTCGAATGATAGACCGTTCAAACTCAGCCAATGCTCCAAAAATATGAAAGATGAGGCGTCCACCAGATGTCGTTGTATCAATCGACTCTGTCAGAGAACGAAATCCTATTTCTCGTTGCTCCAGTGCTTCGACTGTTTCAATAAGTTGTTTTAGAGACCGTGCAAGACGATCCAACTTCCACACGACAATCGTGTCTCCCTTGCGAGCATAGTCAATGGCTTTCTTCAGCTCAGGACGATCACGTTGCACACCAGAGGCTTTTTCCACATAGAACTTTTCACAACCTGCCTTACGCAGTGCATCGAGTTGTAATTCGGGATTCTGATCTTGTGTCGAAACACGCGCATAGCCAATTAACATCACAAACCTCCAGAAACTCATCAAGGTAGTCACTTTTTGGACAATTAGTTTCAGGATACAGTTTATGGACAGATTTGGCTAGTAGTTTTGGATGAAAAGAGAAAGAAGGACAGACTGTCCGTAAAACCCTCGTTTTCTGGAATTTATCTAGTCAACTTGGCTAAGTTTGTTTTTGCAATGATATTGAAAATTTATCTATGATTCATTGTACGTTTTGGAGATAAGTCAGCTTCTCTATAATGCCATATGTTAACATAATTAACTAAAGTTTCTGCTGAATTTCCAACTAACCACTTTATATAATTGTCTTCTAATCTGATTTACTGATTACTTGGTCACTAGGGTATAACGCATCACAGCCCACCTCTACGTTGTCTGTAATGCAAGTTGTTAAATTTGATATGAGTGGGCTGTACAAACTGATGTCAAACTATGAGATCTGGAAATGGGATGTATAACACAAACAAACGATTGGCAAACGCTTCCATCCTAATCTGGGGTTACATCAGACTGAATAGGAGCTAGCTTATGAAAAACGTAGTGGTACTCTTTTTGCTTTTGTGGATAAGTAGCGTCGTGGTTATCTCTCAAGAGCCAGATCAGCCACCAACCATTATTATTTGCGAAGGTAATGGTTGCGTTCGTTCCTCTCTCGATGGCGAGCTATCGGAAGGTATTACTGAAATTCTATTTGGAGAACGTCCGGAAGAAGCTGAGAATGTTCTTGTATGCCATGGCAGTGGGTGTAATTGGTCACACATTGAAGCTGAAGATGTTGACATAACATTAGGAGGAGACGGCATTATCCAGCCGAGTGAGATCATTACAGAACCAAACACTAATAACCCACTTCCAGAAATCATATTTTGTATTGATGGTGTTGGTTGTGAACGGTCAGAAATCCCACCAGATATGACAGAAGATGATATTGACATTTTTGTAGGTCCTAAACCTGATGATTCAGACACAATTGTGTGTACAGTTGGTGGATGTCAATGGACGCCGTTAGAGCCAAATGATCTGGACACCATTATGGGTGGTGATGGTGATGTTCCAGAAAGCACTGAGACAAATGCAGAGCTCGTTGTACCCTTTACAGGTCAGGCTCGTACAGGTGTATGGGAACGTACCTTCGATCAGATCAATTGGCATCTCAATTGTGAAGATAATTCGGATGGTCCGAGTTTTGAAGACTTTGTGGCAAACCTAGCAGACTTAGATACTGAGTTAAACCTAGATTTCAGTAATGGATTCACTCAAGGTTTGACGGTTGTCGATGGCATTAGCATTACAGATATTGGTGCTACTGTTACAGAACAAACAGTAGGATCGCTCACTATACAATTTTCGGATGGTGAGACGACAACAGAATCAGTTTACACACTGGTCAATGCGGAGTACATGATTCTCAATCAAGCGCTCAGACCAAACAACCCAAATGCGTGTGCCTTTTCTTATCGCTCCGAGCTTAATTGGGTTCGGCCGATTGTTGAATAGAAAGTAAACTCAAATGGATCGATTACAGAAAATCCAAAAGTATCTTGCAACATTAATCATATTAACCTTATCACTTTCCATCAATATCGTCACACTGAGTCAAGAACGCCAGCTAGTTCCAACAACACCTGACAATGTGAGAGAAATAACATTGATAGAGGAAATTGGACATGGGGAATTCACAGATCTGGCATGGTCGCCAGCAGGTGACATCCTCGCGATGACAACAAAGTTTGGGGTTTGGATATATGATCCAAATGATTTATCTCAACCACCCTATCGTCTTAACGAGAATCCTATCCATGCTTATAGCCCTATCTTCAGCAATGATGGACGTTATCTAGTAGTCGGAATTTACTCACAACATCTCCAAACTGAGCACACATACAGCACAATTATGGGATGGGATTTGACAACAGGTCAAGAAACCTTCGTTTCAGAAAGTACGATGGGTAGACCAGAGCACTTTCTGGAAAATGATTCTGTCGCTGTTATGGACAAACATAGTGTGGATCTTATTAGCCCTGATGGCATCATCACGACAATGTACAACGCTTCTGAGAGTGAGATCCAGCGTCTGGTGGCAATCAATTCTGAAATAACCCAAGCAGTTGTAGCAACGAATCAAGATGAAACCGCCTTGTTGGATATACAATCTGGAACACTGACAGTTGTATACGATCGTAACTTGATCGATGCCATCTTCTCTGAAGATGCTGCTGAAGCATATTTTGTTTCTGCTCGTACACTGTATCCAACAGACCAGCCTCCAACTGGACCAGACATTGCGGTGATCTTCCAGTTGAATCTCAACACACTCGATGTTGAGGAAATATTCGCTTACGATATTTATCACAGGGGATCAGGACGGTTACAACATGCGTATGAGGATCGCATTGTTGACGTTGTATCTGATTCGTCTCCTGGCGGTGCATACACTATCATTGTGGATGTAGAAACATCCGAGATCATTCATGAGGTTGAGAACTATCCTCGTTCATGGTTTTTCTCGAATGTTAAAGCCTCTTTCTCTCACGATGGTGATCGTTTAGCCTTATTTCGCCCAGATTTAGGATTGAGATTAGAAATATATGACTTGACATATGAGCCTGATGAGGATTCACAAGATAATGAAACGAGTTTGCTTCGTGAAGCCATCATTCAGAGTGCAGAACCTCCTACAGAAACCTACCTCATGGCAACTGAGGCAAATAGCGTTTGGATGATCGCAGGGCAAAATGCAGTTAACTGGGACACAGCAACAGGACAACAACAACAACTAGAGGTCACTGTCCCATTCACAATTGAATCCATGAACAATGCTCTTCATACAAGTACAGTTGGATCAAGATCAGCGCAGCCATCGCATTTTGGTATCGATCAGTTTGGGCAAGTGATAGAGTTTTATGTGTCAAGTGACCCACTAGTTGTTTCTTATGATATTCGAGGAAACACTCGAAATAGCTTCAATGGGACACGCTTTAGCTATGCGTTTCACCCCAGTGGATTACTTGCATATAGTTTCAATGATGCACTCAACAATGAAGTAGGTATGAATGATATTTACCTGTATAACCTTGCGGCTGATGAAGAGTACGCCATCATTGAAGATCAACCACGCATTGGTGAGGATGCTATGGCATTTCATCCGGAGTCTGGTCTTCTTGTAATGACCGTTACATCAGCAGAGTATAACTTGTTGATTTGGGATTCACATTCAGAAATAACTTATACTCTGGATCTAGATGTACGTTATGAAGCTACGCCCATCAAACATTTGATACCCACCATTGATGGTGAGTTCTTCGTCTTTTTCACCACTAGTGTCGGAAGACTCAACATTGAAACAGGGGAAGTAACCTTGTTGTTCGAGACAGATTATGAATTGACTGAAATCGCAGTTTCTCCCAATGATGATTTAGTCGCTTTGGTGGCTCCAATCGATACAGGTATTGAAATTTGGTCACTCGAAACAGCAAGCATCCTGCACACTATTCCTATGCCTTCAAATCTCATCATGGATACACTTTTATGGGCAGCCGATGGACACGTCCTCATTACAAGAGGTCAGGACCATGTCATAAGATTGTGGGGTGTCCAGCCATAAGAATTTAATCTCTCACGTTCTGAGATGTATCAGATTTTCTTCTTCATCCCCAAACGATTAACAAACGATACACGCTTACTATCTAGCTGTGTATCGTTTTTAGTTTGGAAAGGAAACATCATGAAACGTCACAATAATGCAGCAGAATTGAGTATTTCAGTTCGTCAATCACCTATAGTGTTCCTATTTTTCCTGTTTGTATGTATTGGGGTCATAAGTGGTTGTAGCGCAGATGAAAACCAGCCCATATCAGCTGAACAAAACAGGCAAGAACATCAAGTAAATGCTAGCTCCGTGCCAATAACATCTTCAATAGATGCATCAATTTCTGGTGCGGATGTAGTCAATGGCAGTTATCATGCAGAGAATTTATTCGGTGAAGGATACTATGTTAGCAATAATCCTTATGACGAGTATATTGAGCTAACCTTGTACTCCGATATTGATGATGGTCCTGCTTTTTCTGACTATTCACTATTTATCGATGTTCCGATTGACAGCTCAGGCAGGCTGACAATGACATTGACCAATGAGGACGACAATATTAATTTCCAGTTACCTGACTCAAATTTGATTGTTGCGCCTACTTACACTGCTGAATTTACTATCCAAGTGATAGAGCCTAATGTTTCAGGCTCATTTGAGATCAATTTTGAGACGGCAGACGGTAATTCTGGCGTATTCAGTGGAAATTTCATAGATGCTCCTTTGGAGAATCCACAGAGCTTCGTGTTACTCTCAGAATACAATCAGACCTACCGCATGAATAGTATCAATACAACTCTGAATCTGGAGGGGGTTGACATCGAAGCATCTCCACTCAATGTAGACTATGTTCCCTCTTTGGAGAGTGACGAAACTTACACAATGCGGATCAATAGTCGTCCGCTGAGTTTTGCTGACCGTCCTGACCCAAGTATCAGCTTGATACTTTTCTTTAATTTGGGAGCAACATCTGGCAATTATCCTTTCAAGCTCTGTGAAAGTGATATTGAAGTGGCTTGTTTGCAAAGTGCCCAAGTAATGATTGGTGAGGTAGGCACACCTGAATTCATCACTTATACCATTGATTTTATGGGAGATGGCGGTGACATCCGATTGGATAGCATTGCTCCCCTGACTGGTCAGGCATCCATCCCCTTAGTTGTATCGGGTAGTGATGTATCTGTCATGCTAACTCTCACTTTTGATGGCGTGACACTCAACCCGTTGCCTGAATTGTCTGTTGATGAATTTTAAAACGAAGAACCCAATTAGGGAGATAAAATCATGTATAGCTTTTTATAAAATTGCTGATAATCACTAGCATAGTAGCACTCACAGCCTGTAGCGACACGACCAGCAACGAGCCATCTGCAAGTAATACCTCAAATAGTAGGCGATTAGACTATACCTTTGAGATCGATTTCTAGACAGGAGATCTGTTGAATCAGGAGGATGATTCAATAAGATTTCGTGGCATTGAATTGAATATTCTCTTTACCAAAATGCCCACTGTTGGGGAGCATATGACAGATGACATCACAGTTGACACAGTATTTCAGGAGACTGAAGGGACATTATTAGAACCAGGTCAGCAGGTTGCTTGCAAACCTTCAGAAGATGTCACAATCTAAATCGTGGCAGTTGAAGGTGAAAGAATAAGTGGTGAGTTTAATCAAATGGTGTTGAAGGAATGCCGAGATTTCATGGCATGGGGTGGCGATCCAATAGAACGCACGACGATTACAGTGAATGAATCGTTTGAGAATGTATGATTAGGTCGTGATGAATAGTGGGGGTAGTTACGGCATACGCGATAAATCCTCCCAAGTCAGTCGGTTGAGGTGAGTGAGATCGGCTCAAGGGGCGGTAAATCCGGTAGTGTGTCCATGTCAATCAGGAAATCCCCGAAGCGTTGCAGGTGCTTGGTCACATTGGTGATGTTCATGTGAATCGGGGCAAGTTGGTGATCGTCACACCACGTTGCCCAGGCAATATAGGTGTAGCGATACTGGCGACGGCTAGCATCGCTCTGCAAGCCTGCCAGTGCCGTTTCGATGAACGTCTCAAAGGGAATCGTTTCCAGGTGCGTTGTTGACAGATGCTTTAGGTCAGTCATCACGAGTCTCCAAGCGGGCGCGTTAAAGCTACCATTTATGACAAATTATCTGTCACAAGCTTATTGCATTTTCCACTATAAGTTGACTTGTGAAATTCATTACTTGACAAAATACACTTCTGTCAACCTATTTTCGCGCCCCAATTACCTTATTTCACCTAATGGTTTTTCTAGTGTGCTTGTAACTAACCTTCACTTAATTGCGCTCACACATTCATGCCCTCCAACAGACTGATCGCCACGATTATCTATATCACTACCTCGCTGAGATAATCTTCCCCGATTGTTGTTACATAATCGGGGAGATTGAACCATTATGACATTTTCTGAGTAACTGCATGGCGAAGTAACAAAACCTATGGAGGGTGTAAAAGCTGAAATTTTCCACTCAATTCAAATACCTTCGTGTAGAATAAAATATACGAAAGCAAATATGAGAAATTTCAACAAATTTGCAACAGCATTCGGTATATATCGAAGATATTTGAGTTTATAGGCAATTACCGACAACAATCGGGGTAAAAAATTCCAGCGACCTACACATTACAGAAAACACATCAGGGGGAAAATATCGGAGCGACCTAATACTATGCCGTCGGGGTAATTATTGATAAAGCCCTTAATGAGCTTCTGAACTACAAAAGTGGGATTGTGTGGCATGCAGTCTCCTCAAGCGCGTTTTGATCAGACTATGTTATATCTCAACACATAACGTAGCAGTTTAGAAATCACTGAACTCGTTCAGTATGATCAATTTGGAGGCCAGTGTGAACTGAAGTTGCCCTTATTGGATATCTAAAAAAGGTGGATTGTCTGTCCGTCGCATCAAGACACCGGAAGCGATGACCGCCTCACCACGACTCAGAAGTTACTGGACCAGCAAACTTTGCACCGCTTCCACCACCAACAAGTGTTGTCATCGCTTCCTCGATTCCATGTCATCAAGACCTTGATACATCAGACTAAGAAGAATTTCTACGACAATAGAGTGCAATACACTGCGATATGCAAAAATCGGTGTATCGTCTGCGACAGGCAAAATACGTTTCAACTCCAATGGTTCTATTTCCTCCTGGGTACGGTCATGAACTAACAAGATAGTAGGAAGATGCTGCGTCGGATGATAGTTCTGAAATGTTGCCATAATACTAGCCGCCTCCTGCCATGAGGATACGTCTGGGTTCATCACAAAAACATAACCGTTCGTGAAGCTTGCGAGTGTCTCCCAAATCATAGTCTGTTGTTTCATATCATTAGGGAGGATCGGGGCAATAGAAAACATCACGTCAATATTATCTTCCAGCGTCAAAAACGCAGCCGTGCCCCAATTGGATATCGCGTTTTCGAGTGTATTCTTAAGGTAGTTCCGCCTGCCAATACGCTCCTCTGGAAGTTGAAAGTAGTACTCATTGACATGGGCAATAAAGTCGGATGCTGTTCGCCCGACAAAATCAACAACGGTGTATCTTAATGAGATCATGAATACCACCCTCTAAGCGCTGTTGCTGTGTGCGCCTTCATTCATACCGTAACTTCAATTTCTTCCGTGTCTCTCTCGCACCAACCGCTTTCGCAAACTGCAATGCCGTATCATCCTGGCTGTGACCGGCAATTGCTTATGCCGTCTGGGATCGGTGTGCCAGTTGCCAGCGCTTCAGTTATAAGCGTGCGCCGGGCATCATGCAGCTTCCAGCCGATAGACATCATTGCCGTGAATGGGCCGGTCATGCTTGCCGATTCCGCCACCGCGTTCAATCGCACAGGAGATGTATTCGCGTCCGTCTGGTTGTTAGTACTGCCATTGCTTCAGGATCTCGAGAGCAAAGTCGCTGGCAAGGGGTACATCACACGCTTGGTCACCTTTACCCTGCCGGGTGTGCAGCACACCGTTCTCGGAATCGACATCTATCTACCCAACGCAGGGCCACAGCTTCACTAGATAGCAGCAGTACCGCAATCAGGGCGCGGTTCTGAGCTTCTTTGTCGGTCGTGCCATCCCACACTCTAAGCAACTTGTAGGCCTGCTCAGCCGTGAGCGCTGTTTTCTGGTGTTCGTCGCGGTTGGAGGTGCTTTGCACCACTTTCAGCGCCTCAAAGAGCCGTTGAGCCGTTGTATCATCTGACGACAGAGTATAACCCGTCTGCGCCAGCTTGCGCAGTACATATACCCGCTATCTGTCCGAGTCGCTCTGAAACTAAACAGTCGTTTTGGCAATGACCTTACCTCTAAATGAAAAGAACGTTGAGCGTCTCGCAAGTATTACACCTATTGTTGAAGAGTTATACTGTGGATTATCAATTGTTTCACCTCCAACTAGTCTGATGCACCTTGCCCACATAGTCAAGGCTATGAGGGTGTCAAACAGGTTACATATTGGGACTGAAGCTCAGGAAAACAGAAGGTATTTGTGTGTAAAGCAAGCACTGGATTTTGAGAATGCAACGCATATTCATTACTGTGATGGAGACCATGTCCTGTTCAGAATAGAATCGGGTTATAGTGACTGGAGACGAATTCTTGAAGCGATGAAATCAGTGGATTGTTTAATAATCGGTCGTACACAATCTGTAATGGAATCATATCCAACCCCCTTACGGGAAACTGAAAAAATTATCAATATGGTTGGTTCATATTTCCTCGGGCAACCCGTGGATTTGGGCACAGGATCACGAGGCTTTAGTCGGCGAGCTACAGAATATTTAGTTTCAAACGCCAAATTTGAAACACCCGCAATTGCTACCGATGCTGAATGGCCTATTTTGCTACATGTGGCTGGTTACAGCATAAAGGCTTATCAGTCAGAAGGTGCAATTTATGAAATTTTGTCAGATGAGCATCGAAGACGATTAGAGAGTATCGAACAGTGGAAACTTCGAGTTCATCTGGCTCAGCAAATTATTCAAGCAACAATTGAAAATAGCCATTCCGAAGGGCAGCTACCATGACAATCATGGATGGGTATTGCAGGTGTCTGAGCCGACACATTAGGAATCGAGTAGTTTCTCATTCATAATCTTCATTCAAGGGTGCCCGGTAGCCAGTAGTGCGCGATAACTACTATTATG
>JBCCSC010000045.1:0-52758 GCA_039200705.1 Chloroflexota bacterium | reverse complement strand
TAGACACATGCTCTTGTATAAAGTGAATAACAAACTTATAAAGTTCATAGTAAATCTATAATTTGTTTTGATGTTCTTTATGAAGTATGTTGATTGTTATAGTTTTATATATAAATAGCAATTGTGATTCAACTAATTTATTACTAATCATACATACAGTTTCTACTTAGCTCCTTATTGTAATTTTTTTCACAAAGGGTAACTACACACTAAAATTACCCTAATGCAAAGCATTACTGAGTAGTTTAACGTAAGCAGAGTTTTATAGTTTGTATGAGTTTTATCGTAATGTATTGGAGTTTAGAAGCACTATGAGACGTTTATCTATTTTAGGGATTGTCATTGTGGCAATCATGCTCTTGATGGTAGCTGTACCAGCTATCGCACAGGACGATGCTACAACACCGATAGAAGTGAATACAGCAGCACTTGTCAATGCAGAGAATTTGGTCACAGAAATATCACCAATGACTTATGACATCGTTGCACACACCTATACTGTCGGTTTCTCAATCATGTTGGCAGCACTCTTCTACTTTGTGCTGACCCTGCGTAGTGTCGCACCACGTTTTCGGGTATCTTCAGTGTTGTCTGTCGTCGTGATGGTATCTGCTTTTCTGATTCTGTTCTATCAGACCCAAGCATGGACGAATAGCTTTGAGTTTGTAGCTGCAGCGGGTACGTACCAACTCGCGGCAGGAGCGGATGCCTTCTCGAATGGTTTCCGTTACCTCAATTGGTTGATTGATGTACCGATGTTGCTCTTCCAGATTCTTTTCATTGTGGACATCACAAAAAATCGTCGTGCGAGCCTTCGTAATCAATTCTGGTTTTCTGGCACGGGTATGATTGTCACAGGCTACATTGGTCAGTTTTATGAAGCACAAGCAGGGACTTTCACGTCACCATTCTATATCTGGGGTCTGATTAGTACACTGTTCTTTGTGCATGTGCTGTACCTGATCTACCGCGTCATTCAAGAAGGTAAACAAGGTATGCAGGAGAACGCTGCATCAGTGCTCGGAACCATCTGGCCTCTCTTCTTTGTAAGCTGGATGCTTTACCCAGGTGGTTACTTGATGCCTGTATTGCTCAATACCGAAGGTTTCTTCGGAGCAGGTACGATTACTGAAGCTGGTATTGTCGGTCGCGCATTGACTTACACCATTGCTGATGTTTCATCAAAGGTTATCTATGGTGTTATTCTGACCCAAGTGGCACAGATTCGTAGCCAGAACATGGGCTACAACGCAGAGACAGGTACTATCGCACCTAATGCCGCACCAGCAGTCGGTGACTAATCATAATTGTTTGAACCGTCCAAGATTTATCGGGCGGTTCTTTCCTATCACTTACCTCAAATCACCTCTCACCAACAATAGGATAGATCATGACAATGATTAATAAGCAGCCTGCGGTCACGGCACCTGAGTCTATGGATGCACAACCGTTTTCTGAGGAGACTAAAACTTTATTTCGTTGTGTCAGTGAGCATGACTTCGACACACTAGCGGCATTGTGTGATGATGACTTTGGCATTATTGACCTTGGCACAGAAGGACAAAATGTCGTTGTCGAGACTCGGCAAGATTGGGAGGACTGGTTTCACAGCCTCTTTGCACAACTGGACACAATGAATGCACAAACTGCAACAGAAATTCAGAAGTATCAAGCACTAGAGCAAACGGATATGGGCTACAGTGTTGTTGATTTCTGCCAGATATTATCAGTGGATGGCAATGTTGCGCGGTTTAATTGCGTTGCAACCATTATTTGGAAGCGCACAAGTGATGGTTGGAAAGAATCACGGTGGCATTGTTCGCTGATTAGTACAGAGTAACACAAACGCTTACTAGAAAACTGCTGGAGATATAATTGCTCTTTGCAGTCTGAACGTCAAAGGTCTTAAGTGGGTTGAATTTACACTTCAGTCCACTTGCTTTTTATTTTCTTTTATTCAAAATGATTGGGAAGGTGGCACAACCAACATCAGAGGCTACGGTTGACGGATAAAGGTATAATAAATGAGGGCTGATAGACTCATTCTTGTTCATCATCATCCCAAACAATATGTCCATTGATACCATGTTTTTCATAGACATCCATCACATCTTCAATGAACTCAAGTAACTTTGTATCTCCTTCAGTTTTAGCAAGTTCATAAAGCCGTATAAACATTTTCTTGCCTGTTTCGGTCTGATTATAATTTTTCTTGCGATAATTATGCTCACCACAAAGTGTCTGACCATTTTCAATTGTTGCTTTGCCACCTTTGCTTTTGGGCTTTATATGGTCAACTTGAATCTCAACACCATCTTTTTTGCCACGCCCACAGACAACACACTGATAGGCATCGCGCTCAAGAATTTTTTGTTTTTGTTCTTCTGTAAAATCTTCTAATTCTGGATTGTGTACGTAGTCAGGGTCATACATATATACCCCTTTACGAATTTTCTTCAATTTACCATCTGCATGTAACTTGCGTGTTGCACGCCACAAATCCCGAGGAATTTTACCTGTGAGTTCTTGAACTTGCTTAGTAACTTCATCAATCCAATCTTCATGATGCAGTTCTTGCATTGGGTATTTCTTGAAATGCGCCAGAATGAGGTCTGATTGTGATGGAATTTTACTCATTTACTAATTCTCTTTCGGCAACAAGTCGAAGGGTCATCGTCATAGATTCCGCAATTTTTTTAACGACAGGAACGGCTACTGCATTCCCAAATTGCCGATACATTTGTGTCCGAGATACGGGGATGATGAAATCTTGTGGAAAACCCATAATCGCTTTGCATTCGTTTTCTGAGAGCAAACGCAAACCTGTTGAGCCATCACGCACAAAAGTTCCTGTTAAGCGTTGAATTTTATGGTAGCTAGCCACCAAGGTTTTAACAGGAAAGTCCGACTCAGGGGTAATAATTTGTGGTCGTCCATCATCTTTTTTGAAGATATACACTTTTTGCAAGTGTTCGGAGATGTTATAGCCTTCATCGTGTTGCTCAACAAATTGACCAATACCCACAGTTTCTTTTTCTGGTTCAGACCAGCGAAAATCAAATTGTGGATGTGAGGCAATGTCTGACCTAAACCCTACAATATAGATTCGTTTACGATGCTGTGGAACACCATAGTTCGCTGCATCTAGTACCTCATCAAAGATTGTGTAATTGAGTTCATCTTCTAGTGTTTCTTTGATAATTTTGTAGGTGTTACCATTATCATGATTTTTTAGACCCTCCACATTTTCAAGCACAAATGTTTTAGGACGTTTATCAGCTATAATTCGGGCTACATCAAAAAATAAAGTGCCTTGTGTGGCATGTTCAAACCCTTCACGCTTCCCTATAGTGCTAAACGGTTGGCAAGGAAAGCCCGCTGTGAGAATATCATGGTCAGGTATGTTATCAGTTGAAATTTTAGTGATGTCTCCGTAGGGTATGTCATCAAAATTTGCCATATAGGTCTGGATTGCAAACTTATCCCACTCGGAGCTAAAAACACATTGATGGTTCATAGCTTCAAATGCCAAACGAAACCCACCAATCCCTGCAAATAAATCAATGAAGGTAAAGCTCATTTATTGCTACCCATATGTATGCCGTAAATATGTTCTACAGTATAACACATTGCTTATTTGGAGAAATGAAGTATGCGATTCTTTTTGAAACGAGGTACAACCAACATCAGAGGCTACGATTGACGGATAAAGGTGTGATTTGTGTGTGATTATTCAGTGTAGTTTCTCCATAAAAATCCTAGTGAAGATGCCGATTGCAACAGGGGCAAAAGGCGATTTTTTCGCGGTTATCATATTTCTGTTTGGCTCGGTCTTTCTTAAACGCACTAGCGTTCTTATACATCGTAATAACATACCGTTTGCAACTGCATGTCAGCACAGTTGCGCCAATTAAATCGCGCCGACGGTCATTTGGGGGGATATGCGCGGGCATATCTTTGGCACGCATCTGGAAGAAAATTGCACCTGTAGCGTGTTCTCGATGGGCATTGCGAACAACAAAGCGAATATCGTCGAGCGAAAAATTGCGACGGTCTGCTTGGATTTGGGCGTGGTTGCTGAGTTCTAAGTCGATCATGGTCACAACTCGTTAAAACTAAGGTAGCCTCATGATGCGATTGTTAAGGTGCGTATGCTACACTTAGCATATCTTAAAAAATCATATTTGTAACTTAATGTCAGGAAATTGTTACATCCTACCCATGTATGACTAATTTGATGGAGTTGTTACATATGGACTTAGACCGCGACCAATTACAGAAAGATATTCATGCGCTTTATGCACGTGAACATGCTGAACTCGTCGACTCAGGCACGTTAAAACACCTCGAACGCGCTGAACAATTCAAACTTGCACCTATCTTGGATGCAGGTGGTGTGTTGGTGTTCCCTCATGCAGGGGTACAAGATTGTAGTTATCAGATTGCTGCATGTGTTCAAGCCTGCCTCGACAGTGGTGCAGACCGTGTGCTAGTTGTGAGTGTACTCCATGCTTTCACCGACGAAATGGAGCAAGCCCGTCGGCGTGTTGCAGTAGGAAGCGATGTGACTCAGGAGAAATTTTGGGGTATTCAGGGGGCTGGTCTAAATCGGGGCAAGGAATGGCAAGGCGACCATGCCCTCATCAGTTGGCGACATTTTTGGGATGCTGAAGTCAAACGGCGTGGATTATCAGACAGTCAAATTCCAGAGGTGATTGAACGCTATCCTTATCTGGCTGGTGGTAAACCAGAAATCCTTCCAGGCATTGAGGAATTACAAGCTATAGCAAAGGATGCCGTCATTGTTTCGACAGCCGATGCTTTTCATCATGGAATTGGTTATGGCACACCGCCCGAAGAAGCCTTTGAGCCTGATGCTGAGGGGCTAGCAAAAGCTCAAGCTAAACTCGAAGAAGGCATGGCAGTTCTCTCCAAAGGTGATTATTGGAGCTACAACCAACATTGTGTCGAAGCTAAGTCTGATGCACGCGATGCAGGACAAGTTTTTCGCTATTTACGTGGTGAAATGACAGGCGAAGTCCTTGACATCACTTACACTGATGCCACAGAGATTTACAATCAACCGCCTCCGACATGGGTGGCAGCAGCACTGATGCAATGGACACTCGTTTCGTGATAGCTTGCTTAGATTCGGCTGTGGTACTAGCAATTGACTATTAGCATCATATAATCTATTTAACAATCAAAAATTATTGCTGAAAGGCTCATGCTCCTAATGACAAACTTTTTAGACAAAGCCACCGAAATTGAACAGAATATCATCAAATGGCGACGTGAAATCCACAAACATCCTGAACTCGGTTTTGAGGAAATTCAAACCGCCAAATTAGTCGCGCAAACACTCAATGATATGGGAGTCGAAGCCGAAGTGGGTGTCGGACGTACAGGTGTTGTCGCACGTATCGGAAATGGCGAGGGCAAAAAAATCGGTATTCGTGCGGACATGGATGCTCTACCCATTCAAGAAGCTGTCGATTTAGAGTTCAAGTCCGAGGTGGATGGCAAGATGCACGCTTGCGGACACGATGCTCATACGGCGATGTTGCTCGGTGTGGCACAAATTTTGCACGACATGCCTGACCTATCAGGTGAAGTGCGTCTACTGTTCCAACCCTCAGAAGAACGTTGGGATGACGATGGCATTAGTGGCGCAACTGCCATGATTGATGATAACGCTCTTGAAGAACTCGACCATGTGATTTCACTGCATGTTGATAGCACCAAACCTGTCGGTGAAATTGAAGTTGGCGATGGTTATGTCTTGGCTGCTGTCGATACATTTTATGCGACGATTTATGGCGAAGGCACACATGGTGCATCGCCACATATGGGTGTTGACCCCATCTGGATTTCGTCGCAAGTGATTAGTGCTATCCAAGGTGTTCGTGCGCGTCAGACAGACCCAACCAGTGCATCGGTAATCACCATCGGGAGTATTCACGGCGGTAGCGCACCGAATGTTATCCCTGACAAAGTATTGATTACAGGCACGATTCGCTCATTCAGTGAAGATATTCGTCAACAATTACACGATGGCTTAGACCAAGCTCTACAAATTACCAAAGTATTGGGTGGCGATTACGAATTGAGTATCAGCCGAGGCTATCCTGCGTTGTATAACGACCCTGATGTTGCACAATTACTGCGCGATATTTCGGCAGACCATCTTGGGTCTGATAAAGCACATATTGCTGTTCCGAAAATGGGTGCGGAAGATTTCTCGTATATGACACAAAAAGCACCTGGGGCAATGCTCTTCTTAGGAGCAAAGTATGATGAACACCATCGTCCACATCACAGCCCGATTTTTGCCATTGGCGAAGATAGCTTCAAATATGGTACAGCAATTCTGGCAGAAACTGCTGTTAAGTTACTGAGCAAGTAAATGAGCAGAATGCCATAGGCTTTTTTACGGTCAATAAACACATGATTTAATCGAATGGTAGCACTCGCTCCGAACTCAATGTGCTCAGTGTATATGTTGGGGCTTAGGCTACCATTCGCAGATAGAACGATTCAAGAACTACCTTATCTGTTTTCGCAATATCAGCCTAAAGTTCGCCGTTTGATACAGAAACAACTCAGTTAGTACATAAAAAAAGGATTATGAGTTGCCTCTATTCCAAAAGCCTTTCAGCCTATCTATATTATCCCTCAAGACACTACCCGTACTTAATGACTTGATGTCTTTTTGTTGCTTGCGGAGTTGTTTACTTCTCTGTGAAAGGGTATTAATTTCTTCTTCGAGCAAAAACCGTTGACGATTTTTGGCTTCTACGACTTTTTCTAATTCGTTTAACTGATTGATAGCTATATTCTTTTGATTGTTTTTTATTCTCATATAGATAAAACTGAATATGATGACTGTCAGCAGAAATCCCCAAAAAATTATGTTCGTCGTTGCAGTATCCTCTCGATAATAATAAGCTACAGGAGTTAAAAGTGTGCTACCACAAGTCAGTAAAGAACAAGAAGCGAGTGAAAATGCACCAGCGGGATAAATCTTGGTTGCTTTCGACTGAATAGTAACTTCATCTTTCAACGATTTGATTTTCTGTTTTGTGTTATCTAACTCACGCTTTTTTGTGCTGATTGCTTGGTCAACAGATTGAAGTGAGTTAACAATATTTACCTTACGTTGAGCGTATAATACCTTTTCTCCCATCCCCAAGTCTTTTGCGATATTATCGGGGTCGCCATAATAAGGTGCTTGCTCGTATAAGCGTCTCAACTCTTCTTTTGCTATTTGGCTACTTTCTGTGCCATTTTGATAATGAAGTCTCCTCGCATTTTCATATAGATTACTGTGCATTGCATTTGTTTGTGCAATTTTTAATTCTTGTTGTGCATCAGGATGTCGCGCATCTTTTTCTATGATTTCTTCCCATATTTGGACAGCATGTAACCAATTAGCAGCTGTCGATGCCTCGTATGCAGCATTTTCTAATCGCTGAATTTCGATAGGCTTGAGGTCTGTCATTAAAGAATCGTAGTCTTTTTTCAAAATACCATTATTAAAATTTGGAGAACGTGTAAGCAAGCCTTTCCATAGGTCAGCCGCGGTATCTAAATTGCCATTATATTTTTCTTTTAAACCAGCATTATATAACTCAATATCAGTTGGGTCAGTCGGAAGTAATGTCTCTTGGATGTTGAATTTCGGCTTGGGCTTGCGAAAAATCCATGCAAATGCACCAACAATGATTGCAATCCAACCAGCAGGTAAACCAATTAACAATAAAGCGATTATGCCTGCAACTGGTCTTAGAATCCCTATAGAATCAAAGTAATCTTTTATATCTGTTAGAGTGAGTTCTGAAACTTCTTTAGCTGTTGTACTATTTTCTACTGACTCTGTAGATTTGGATGCTTCAAAAATATTACTCAACAACTTCGGAAACTGTATCTCGTAAGCCTCAGGGGTATGGAAACGAGCAACTTGCCACTCATCGAGATTCCAATCTTCGATTACTTCTCGAAGTTCCTCATTTTCTCTCAAAACTTTAGGGTCATCTAAATAACAAGCAAATACAGGTTTGCCATTAGATCTAAAATAATTATATTCTTTAGCAACCCACTCTGATTTGAGAGAATTTTCAGTAACGACGAGGACAAGCCCCTCGCGGTTCTCAAGTTCTTTATATAGTTGTTCTTCCCACTTTTCGCCAAATCTTAAACTCAGGACATCCCAAAAAACATCAATACCTTTTGCAATCAATTTCAAACTGATTTTGTCAGTTACAACATCTTTATCTTTGCTGGAATAACTAACAAATAAACTCATGTAGCCAGACATATATTGAATATCCTACTTTTGATTTTGAACGGTTCAATATCTATTTTGCATTCAGAATTATATTTTGACAATCAATCTGTTCGACAGTTTTGATGTAATTGTAAGTACGTATTCAAGTCCATTGGCACTAACGACTAAGCACTTTCACCTCTACTTTACACCCTGACCTTCTCGGCTTTTGCGTGTGATGCGCGTTAGGTCAGCGACATACTGATTTAAGCCCTGTATATATGCGTTTAGATAATCATCAATCATCGCTTGGGCGATGGCTTTATGCCCTAGTTGAATCAGTTGTTTGACATGCGGACGAAAATCGCGCGCCGTAATTACGGTTTGGTAATCGGCATCGGTCAACATGCCCCAAGCCATATCTTTTTGTTCGTTATCATCAATGGCTGTGATGAAGCGACGCAAGGTACTTTCCTTAGCGACCTGCCCCACATTCGAGAAAACTTCACGTCCACGAATGATGTCATTTAGCATATCAAAATTATTAGGGATTTGATTCAAGAAATGTTGCAAAGGTGTCGGTAGATGAGCCAGCAATTTGATACTACTCGTCCCGTTCGATAAGCCTGCATTGGCGATATTTTTCGCACGACGCATGACCTCGCCAAAACCCGCCAAAGATGCTAGATACTGCTTTTGTAAACGGTCAAAGTCCTGAGTCTTACCACCATTTTCGTACTCATTGAGGGCAGTCATCACATCTTGATGCAATTGGAGCAATTTTAACTGTGTTAGGGGCACTTCAAAACTCATCGGATGCAGACGGTCACGCGGAGATTGTCGGCTAGCATCCACAGGCATCAGAACCGCAGGAGGTGTTGGTTCAGATTGTAAGGTTTCTAGTGCTAATTGAGCAGCGTCTTTGCTCGCCCTGTCTTTGAGCAATGCTTGGACTTGCTCTAGCACCGCTTCATCAGGTGCATAGGTCATAGCATGAAGGGCACGATAGAGCAAAAATATGTCGTTGACCGTCAAACGCAGTAAATCACTACGTTGCTTAAATAAGTCACGCAGAGCCGATAAATCACTGAAATTGAGGTCACTATTTTCGGCGGAGACTTCAGCGTCAACGTGGTCAAGTTTTGCAATCATATCCCGAATGGATTTATCAATCGTAAACTTAGGCGAATAGGGACGTTCTGTAGGTGTTTCTGCGGATGCCGATTGATAATGACGCGCCCAATCAATGGCTTCATTGGTCATAATTTCGGCGAGTGCAGCAGCCCATGTCCCGTCAAAATAAATATGCGATTGGTCAAAAACAATTGACTCGCGTGTATCGAAGATAGTCAGCGCATGATTACCAATACCACGTTCTGCTTGACGAATCTCAGATAGCGGTTGCTGACGGTCACGCGGATTGAAGTTCAGAATAATTGGGCATAGACGCAACATATTCAATTCTTTGACGAGTGTATTCGGTAACTTACGATTGACGGTTTCCCATTGTCCGCGACGCATCTTTGCAAAGATGGTCAAATCATCAGAGTTTGTCCTTGATGGATATTTTTCAATGGCTGTCACATAACGATGTACCGTTTCGGGCGTAATCATCTCGTGCGAATCAGCTTGGCAAATGGGTATCAGATAATAGTGATTCTCGTGTACAACTGCAACGTGAATATCACTTAGTTTGAGTGGTGTACGTGTTTCGCTATATTGGTCGGGTGTTAGATAGCTCCCAATAGTCATTTGCCGTATATAGGAGGCTAATTCTGTCTCTTTTGCTTGTCGCACACGCTCTAACCATTGTGTACGCAAGACGCGGTTTAGCTTACCGACATATTGTAGCAACCACGAATCAAACATCCGTCGCCGATAGGCAGGATAATTTTCATCACCGCGTGCACCCGTTAGCCGACGGTACGGTAGCATATCAAACCACTCATCAAATAAATTTTGATATTTTTCACGGTCTTCATCTTTATCGAATAAATTCACGAGTTCCCGAATATAAACCCGTTCGCGCCATTCGTTTTCCAGCAATGCAGGATAAAAATGCAAAGTTTGAATGGCTGTCATGACCCATGCTGCCATGCGGTCAACATCGGCGAGTGGCTTGCGTTGTTGCTTAATTTTGCTATCAAAGCCATCTGTCTCAATTGTGAAACGCGCGGTATCTTCGCGGAGTGCGTACTCAACATAAAATTGCCATGTGCCTTCAGGGAAGGCTGCATCGGGCTCATGCCCTAAAGTAGCAAGTAACTTTTGATAGCCCCAAATAACCTGTGCAGGACCTGCGAAAAAGAATCTGAAGACTGCACGGTCAAGCATTTGTTGCATCCCACGCAAAAGCATATTGACATCACGCTTGGCATCAGCCTGATTATTGCGCCCCAGGCGTGCTAAGCCACTGGCAATCAGACCTGGGACATTTCCTGCAGGAATCACACGCGACACAATATCGACAACAGCTTCAATTTCTGGCAAGGATAATTCTGAGATATGCTCGTGCTCTTGCGAAATACTAGACAAAATGGTCATTAAATCGTCGGCAGTTGCCACCGTCGCGTCATGAATTTCGGGCGGATGCTGTGGGGATTTTGTACTCATGGCATACTCTCTATAATGACATTCTATAGTCATTATAGATACGATGTCATGTATCAGGCAATTGTCTCAAGAAATCTATACATTTGAGCAAAAAATGTTATCAAGAATCATTTATTTACTAAAATGTGGAATCACATGCCTACCCAATTGCTGAATAGCTTCTAGGCGATTTGGACCGAGTGGAGGACCAAAGCTGAGGTGCGTCACGCCGAGGTCAACCAAGCCTTCAATACGTTCAATGAGGTCGTGAGCAGTGCCAGCAATACCAATGCGTAGCATCTCGTCAGTGACTTGGGCTTTCGCGGCTGCCATATCGTTCTCGACCATCACGAGGCGTTCAATCTCTCGGAAATCATCTTGGGGTACACCTAGTGCCTCATAAATGGTTGGGCTAAGGGCGTGTCCGTAGTAGGCAACTTTTTCTCGTAGTGGGTCTTTGGCAGTTTCGGCATCATCAGCAATCGAACACCAAATACAGGCTGCCACATCAACCTCACTCATATCGCGTTCGGCACTATCTGCACCTTCTTGAATATACTGAATCACATTGCTGTATAACTCAGGCGGAAACAGTAAAGGCAAGCCACCATCAGCTTCTGAACCAATGCTTCGGAGCATATTGGGACTCATCGCACCGATATAGATAGGGATTTTTCGGGGCGATTCAAAATGCAGATAGGCTTCGTCTGTCCAATTGATGAAATGTCCTTCGTGCGGATAACGTTCGCCATTGAGAAGAGCTTTAATCGCGCGCACACTTTCGACAAGGCTTGTGCGTGGTTTGCTCTGGCTGATGCCAACCCACTTCATGAACTCCCCTGCCCCTGACGAAATGCCCAAGTTGAAGCGTCCTTTGCTGTATTCATCGAGTGTAGCAGCGAACATCGCAATCTCAGAGGGATTGAGTGTGTAGGGATTGAGAATACACGTCCCGATTTCGATTTTTTCCGTCACGGAGGCGACGGCTGTCAGAATGACCATTGAACTACGGATGAACAAATCGTGACTGACCCAAAATTGGTCAAAGCCCGCTTCTTCACAGGCTTGGGCGAGTGTCAAATATTCAGCGACAGGCAGGTCATTGTTAAGGCGGATGCTGAATTTCATGGATTGGCTTTCTATAGTGAACTAAACATACAAAGAATTTAACGCAAAGGATGAAAGTGTGAAAGGATGAAAGCATTATCTTTGTGTCTTCGAGAGTGAGCAGTTAAGATAGCGATTGTGGATTTCTAAATAAGGTGCTCCTTATGTTATTTGTGTTACCAATACTCAGCAGCGTTGTTGCGCCAATAGTTTTGCTCTTGGTGTGGATGGTCTGTCTGTGGCGGTTAAAAAGTATCACACTGCTCACCTTGACGATTACTGTCGGCATTGTCGTTGCTTTATCAACCGATTTGAACTGGCTGTTGCTCACGCGCAATCCTTATGCCCTTCTGACTGGATTGACACTCGTCATCTTCAATGTGTTGGTATTAGGCTATTTGCGCGAGACTGACCGTCCATATCTCATCATGGCAGACGGCATTTTGCTAGTGATGCTCGGTGTGCTTCATCTATGGCGGATGTATCTCAAGCAATCCGATGGTTACTTCACCGATGAGTCTACCTTTGCAACCACCCTTGTCTCTTTAATCATTGTGACCTTGACCCTTGCTATATCTCTTATCGCTTGGGTATCACGCTCACGATACACGCGAGGTTTTCGTTGGGGACTCGGTGTGATTGGATTATGTGTGATAAGTAGCATTGGATGCAGTCTATGGCTGACGATGTGATGGCTTTTCACGATTTATGCTAAAATCACATCAGGATAATTCACTGATATGGGACGGAACGGTTGATGAACTATGCGCGGATGAGATGGATAAGCATCATAATTGTATGTTTGCTACTGGCAGGATGTCTTGGTGGTACAGAACCTAATGATACAGCTACAGAGATTTCAGAGACATCTGTTGCCCAAGCGACCAATGCACCAGCCACAGAAGAACCCATTAGCATGACACAGGTCGCACTTGAGGCAACAGCAACACAATCATCGGACTCTGTAGATACAGTATCAACGGCAGTCGTTGTTACCACAGATAGTAGTAGCACAACAAATGACGATGCTACGCCCATCCCCACGCTATCAACTCAAGAATTCAGCACCCAAGTGGCAGATTTAGCGACAGCCCAATCGATGCCAACTCCTGAATCGCTTGGTGGTGACGACGTATCGGCGCAGAGCTTGATTGCTGGCAATGCTGATGTCACCTCGTTTTATAACACACGAGTCAATTATCCTAATACGATGCGAATCCGTATGGAACTAGTCTTCCGTGAATTGCGCTTACAACCGACACCGCTCACAGAAGATATGCAAGAAATCGTCAACGGTGATATTCCAACACCTGTGCTAGTCGAAGATGATTTGATTCAGATTACACCACCACCAGCCCGTGATAATCAGCGCATTAACAACATTCCACTGTATGTGGTTGCTGTGTTGGATTGCCCTGCCAATAGCTTTGACGGTTGCAACGAACAATCGGTGCGCCGACTTAACCTACAGGGTATTAATTCATGGGCATGGACGATTCAACCACTCCAAGAACAATCCGCACAATATGATTTATCCTTGCGTCTGTTTGCATCTGATGCTGTGGGCAATATTACCAATAACACGCCCCTCTATACTGAAGATTTTATCGTAGAAGTACAAATGAACGCCTTTGCGTCGCTATTGCAAAATAACGCAGGGGCATTCGTGATTGCGATCAGTATTGTCGTGCTGGCAGTCGTTGGATTAGTTGCCTTACGCAGTCGTCAGAATACTGTGAAATCTATCGGTGTGAGTGCTTTCATCAGCTACAAACGACGGGGGTCGTGGGGTATTGCCGAAAAAATCCATGACGGCTTGACAGCGCGCGGGGTCGATACCTTCATTGATTCCAAAGATTTGCACGAAGGCGATTTTGAAGCACGCCTCACAAATGAAATTGATAATCGTGATTATGTGGTGGTGATACTTGTGCCCGAAACCCTCCAATCGGAATGGGTTGTTAAAGAGATTGAATACGCTTTCGTTAAGGGCAAAACGGTCATCCCTGTGCTGATAGAAGGCTTAAAAATGGAAGACCTGAATTTACCGTCTGAAATCGCTGACCTGCGTAAACAGAATGCCGTCAGCCTCTACCAGAAATATTTCGAGGCGGGGTTGGATGAGATTTTGGTATTCTTGAAGCCATTGGGAAAATAACATTATGGAAACAATGAAACCAATTCACATCATTATACTGATGTGTGCCATTGCAATTTTTCTAGTTATGATTTTTCTTCAAACTCAGCAATTTGATGGCATAAATGCTGTTGAAACGTTACGACTAGAGGCGTACCCTGATGACCTTGTGCTTGATTTGGATACCTTTGCATCGTATCAAGGATTAACCTTCGTTGATAATACGCTATACATAGGCACTAGTTCTCCAAATGGACTTGTAGCTTATGATGTGACAACACAAGAGCAAACACTTGATCTCAACTATCCAGCGCGACATATTGTTTACGATGATGAGCTTGCATTGTTGTATGTAGTAGGTCGAGGTGGTGTGATAAATTCTCTGACTGCTTATAATCTACAAAACGAGATTGTCTGGGCAATCAATCAAAATAATACTCGCATTCCTGTTCGTATTTTTGTTAATTCCGCTGGTGATGATTTTGCATGGTTGCCTTCTGATGAATTAGCAAGAATTGAATCAGACAATGGTGTATTTCTCTCTGAAGCGATTCAGCCAAATTTTGACCTCGACTATAGTCAGAGCGCATCAGGCTACTTTTGGACTGTTTATGGTTCGGTTTTAGAAGCACGATTAATCGAAAATTCCAATGAAGTCATTTGGCGTTCAACCTATGAAGAATTTCCATCAGGTACAACAAGGCAAGTCTGGTTTGATGGTAATTATATTCTGATGAAGCATTCTGCTCAACTATGGCTGATAAATTATGAAACAGGTGCGCTAGTTTGGCAGTATGACGAAACAGGCATTGCATCAAACTTTGAGGTGATAGATGAGGAGATTATCGTCTTAGATGCAGAAGCATCACTTCTACGCCTTGACTTGCTGACAGGGGCCATCATCAATCGTGTTACATTTGAACAGCCACTCGAAGACCAGCGCAGAACTACGGTTAGTAGCGAAGCGATTGGCAGTAGTGTAATTGCAGTCAACGCAGATTATATTGCCATTTTCTTCGGTGATACGGACACACTCGCTGTGTTTTCATACTCAATTTTTGAGTGACAACAAAATACTGTCATCTAGGAGTGTCCGTGAAGCCTAAACGAAAGCAAAAGTTTGACCGCAAACTAGCGTTTCTATTCAGCTTGCCATTTCTCTACTTTGCTGTCATGTTGTTGCTGTGTGTCTCACCATATGTTATTGGAGGTATTCTTCGCGCCGTAGTCTTGCCACCTGAGCCTTTACAACCTTATGAAGCTGATGCTGTCTTAGAGATATGCACCACATTAAACATTTCACCTGATGATGTGTTCTGTGCTGAACCACAGTCCCAAAATGGCGATACCTTTCGTCAATTGCTAGAAACATACTATCCAAGAGGAACAGTATACGCAGAGTTCATACCACGCATCGACGAATGGAGTCCAACAACGGGTGAATGCAATCAGACCATCATCTATGATAGTTGTGCGTTACCCAATATATGCAATCGTGGCAGAACCTATCTTTGTGCCTATGATATTGACTTCACCAATGCCAGTATCCAACTCAATGTGCGTATCAATCGACACACAGGGACAATCTTGCGTTATCAAATTCTCGAATACAGTGATTCTTAGCTCAATCCCTCAAATATGTCGGTATGATGGGTAGGCGGATAATAAACGATGTGCCTTGATTCACCTGCGATTCGACGGTAATTGTGCCACCGTGCGCCTGAACAATCGACTGCACAATGGCTAAGCCTAAGCCTGTACCTCCTGTTGCTCGTGTGCGTGAACTATCAACGCGATAAAAACGGTCAAAAATATGGGGTAATTCACTGTCTGGAATCCCCACGCCATCATCTGTGACAGTGAGTGTGATATGCGTCTTATCATGATGAAGGTTTAGCGTAATCTGTGATTTAGCATAGCGTAGTGCATTACCGACAAGATTTTGTAGTACCTGTAGCAAGCGTTTTTTATCCCCTCGGAATAATGGTAGTATGGCATCCACTTCGGTTTGAATTGTAATGCCTGAATCACTCGCCAGTGGTGCAAATAATTCTGCGACTTGTTCAACTAGAGCCGATAACTCTAGTCCCATCATCGTCAATTGCAGACGATTCGCTTCCGCTTGAGCAATATCATGTAAATCATCAATGAGGTGATTCAATTGCCGAATTTGATTGTACAACACTGCAATTTGCGATTTATCCAGCGTATAGACATCATCCAATGCACCACGTAGATTGCCTTGTAGCACTGTCAGAGGTGTTCGCAATTCATGTGAAACATCCGCTAGTAAATTTTGGCGACGCGTTTCAGCATTTTGGAGTGCAAGCAACATCTGATTAAACGATGTCGCTAGATTTGATACCTCATATGACCCACGCACCGCAACAGGATTATCGAAATCTTGTGTTGCTACTTTACGAATGGCTGTATCTAGTGAAATTAGTGGCTGTGTGATGAACCAACTCGCACACACACTCGCAATTAAGCCTGCGACCAAGGCAATTAAGGCAAAACCAATCGTTGGTGGAAAAACAGCCGTGCGTATAATCGTTTCTATCGCATTATCTTCAATCAGTTGCAACAACGCTTCCTGATTGGCATCGCTGAGGTTGCGTCGATTGATGACCGTATCTAAATCAGGTGGAAAAACAAGCGTGACCGTGATGATAATCATCGCAATGATGAACAAAATAGTCGCATAAATAGCACTTAGTTGTATCCACATCCGATTCATCGTCATGCCTCCGCAAAGCGATAACCCACACCATAGACTGTCAAAATGTAGACGGGATTCTTGGGGTCGGGTTCAATTTTTTGGCGTAAATTTTTGATATGGCTATCAATGGTGCGTCCTAAACCAGCAAAAGAATAGCCGAGAGCTTTTTCGATGAGTTCATCACGGGTGAAGACATAGCCTGCGTTTCGCATCAAAGTTTGCAAGATGTCAAATTCAGTTGCCGTTAGGTCAATAGCATCGTCATTGAGGCTGACAGTACGCCGACCACTATCGAGTCGTAATTGATTGATGATGAGCGTATTGAGCTTATCATCATCTGCTTGAGCATGACGCAACTGCACACGGATTCGGGCAATGATTTCGCGCGGATTAAACGGCTTGGTGACGTAATCATCCGCACCCATTTCTAGCCCGATAATTTTATCCATATCATCAACTCGCGCCGTGAGCATGATAATGGGCGTTTTGCTGACCCGTTTATCAGCGCGGATAGTGCGTGTCACCGCCCAACCATCTTGGTCTGGTAACATCACATCCAAAATGACACATGCAGGTCGTTCAGTATGAATTTTCTGAATGGCTTCTTTGCCTGTATGGGCTGTTATGACGGTGTAGTGATCTTTTTCGAGATAATCGCGCAGAATTTTGATAATTTCATGGTCATCATCAACCAGAAGAATTGTTTCTTTGGGCATGGATTGCAAATTCCCTTCATCTTTAGCCTCATGTATATCACGATAATGAGCCTATCACCACCAAAATAACAAAGACCCACAAGCTATCCACATCGCATCCATAAGTTCTCCACAATTCGTTTCTATGCTGGTGAGGAATAACAGAAAACAAGTGGAGAACACATGATAGAGCTAAACAACGTCACCAAAGTGTATGAAATGGGCACACAAAAAGTCCATGCCCTGCGCGGTGTGGATGTCACCATTCAAGCAGGCGAATTTGTTGCCATCGTCGGCACATCTGGCTCAGGCAAAAGTACACTCATGAACATCATCGGTAGTCTCGATACGCCCTCAACAGGACGCTACATCCTCAATGGACAAGATGCAAGTGAATTAGCAGATGATGCACAATCCCGTTTGCGAAATAAAGAAATCGGCTTTGTCTTTCAGCAATTTAATTTGCTCGCACGTACCCCAGCTATCAAACAAGTGGAAGTGCCTTTGATGTATGGCGGTGTTAAACCTGCTGAACGTCAACAACGCGCTCAATCAGCACTTGACCGTGTCGGGCTTGGCGAACGAATCAACCATAAACCTGATGAACTTTCAGGAGGACAACAACAACGGGTTGCCATTGCGCGTGCGCTTGTTACCAACCCTGCCCTCATCTTAGCTGATGAACCAACAGGTGCATTAGATAGTCAATCCAGCAACGAAATCTTAGAACTTTTTGAAAAATTGCACACCGAAGGACGCACGATTGTCATCGTAACCCATGACATGGCAGTTGCCGAACGTGCTGACCGCATCATCACCCTCAAAGATGGTCTCGTCATCAGCGATACCCAACACTAATCATCACAGGAGAAATATAAAACATGAATATCATGGAAAGTTTCAAAATTGCGCTTGATAGTATCCGTATCAACAAATTGCGTTCGATATTGACGATGCTGGGCATCATCATTGGCGTGGGGTCAGTGATTGCCATGACTAGTCTCGGCAGTGGGTTGAGTAATTTGGTCGATTCACAAATTAGTGCCAATGGCTCAAATCTCATTCAGGTATCAAACAACACAACCAACGGCTATGCTTCATTGACCTTAGACGATGTCGATGCCTTGTTGACGCATGAAGGCGCATCTGATATTGGCGATGTTGCTTATATTGCCAATGCACGCACCGAAGTCGTCTCAGACGATGCTCAACGCATCATGGAAGTATCAGGTGTATCCGATAATTATTTCGCCTTAACTGCTGTTGATGACCTCGCAGAAGGTGAATTTTTTGAAGCGGATGAAGCAGGTATTGTCGTCCTTGGTGGCACGATTGCAGAAACTTTATTCCCTGATGGTGATGCTCTCGGTAATACACTGAATATCGGTGATGAAGTCTTCACTGTGAGTGGTATCTTGGCTGTTGAGGAAGATGGCGAAAGTGTTGGTCCACCTTTACCCCCAGGTGCAAGCGAACAAGACCGTTCTGCCTTCTTATTAACAACTGATGCAGACCGTATCTTCATGCCGATGGCTGTCGCTGAGGAAATGCTCGATTTGCCAACTACCATTGATGATGCCTTCGCTGTATCAACGATTGTGGTTGATGCACGCGACGAAACTGTTGTCGAAAGTGCTAGTGAACAAATCACGACTATCTTGCGCGAGACCCATAATTTAGCCGACGATGCCAGCGACGATTTTACAGTCCGTAGTCAAGCAGCACTTGCTGATACCTTCAGCACGATTACCACATCACTGACACTGTTTTTAGGGTCTGTCGCAGGTATCTCACTGATTGTGGGTGGTATTGGCATCATGAATATCATGCTGGTTAGTGTCACCGAACGCACCCGCGAAATTGGGATTCGCAAAGCACTTGGTGCACAAAAACGCGATATTCTGAGCCAGTTTGTGATTGAAGCCCTCGTTCTGAGTTTGATTGGTGGCATCATCGGGCTATTGCTCGGCTGGGGTATTTCGGCTGTGGGTGGTGTAGCAATGGGCTTGACCGCCACCTTGAGTGTGACGATGGTCGTCATTGCGATTGGTTTCTCGACACTCGTCGGTCTGATTTTTGGCATCTACCCAGCATGGCAAGCGGCGAACCTCGCCCCCATCATTGCTCTACGATATGAATAATCAAATCATATAGATAAAGGAGAATTCGAGATGAAACACAGAAGCAATCCACTCATCATGACCTGTATCATTATCCTTGTTACATTAGCAACGTCATGGACAGTCTTAGCGCATGGGGACGACGAGGATCGTCCCCCCACAGACCAAACAGAAACAGTCACCATTGACTTTGTGCCCAACTACGCGGAACACATTGCACCCATTATGGAAGCGAACTGTACAAGTTGCCACATTGAAGGCGAACTCGGACATGATAGCTTTGAAATGGACACTTCAGAAGAAATTATCGCTAGTGCCGATGACATTGGGCTTGTGGTGACCACAGGTTATATGCCCCCATGGCATCCAAGTGATTTGAGTCCCGAATTTCTTTATGACCGTAGCCTGACAGATGAGGAAAAAGCACTTATCCTCGCGTGGGTCGAAAATAATGCGCCAAGCGGTGACATGACAAGCATCGCTTCCTCTGATGAGGCACAGGTACAACCAAATGTTGAAGCAGATCTTGTCATTGAGATGCCCGCCCCATATACACCTAATGCCAACCGCACAGATGACTATCGATGCTTCATGCTTGATCCGAATTTTACCGAAGATACTTACATCAGAGGATATGAGTTCGTGCCAGATAGTCGCATCATGGCACATCACACCATTTTATATCCTGGTACAGAAGCCATGCGTGCAGAAGTTGCAACGATTGATGGTGCGGATGGACAAGCAGGTTGGGAGTGCTTTGGTGGCAATGGATTAAGTTCAGGTTCACCAGAAGCAGGAATGATAGGACCTATGTTACCCCTCCTACAAGCTATCGGCGGTATCAGCGAATTACAGTACATCCTAACGACTGATGACCCTGTTACACAGATTGATGCTGCAATTGAAGCGAATGATGAAGATGGCACAATCCGTGCCCAACTCGATAGTATGGGCGGTACAGAGACGATTGTCGGCATGTTGGGGCAAACTCTCAACAATCCTAATGCTGCTGGACAATCCAATAACGGCATTCTTGGTTCCTGGGTACCAGGTGCTGTCCCTGCACATTTCCCTGATGATACAGGCTTGCACATGCCTGCAGGTAGCTTTTTTATCTTACAAATGCACTACAACACACAAGCAGGGATTGAACCTGACCAATCGCAACTTATTCTGGATTTAGCTGATGAAGATGAAAATCCTAGAAGTTTGAATATCATGGCGATTAACGCTCCTGTCGAAATTCCATGTCCTGTGGGTGTCGAAAGTGAAGCCTGTAACCGTGATGTCGCCATAGCAGAATCAGGTAGCGGTTCGGATTTGTTGCTAGCTGCGTGTGGACAAACCCTTGATGATTACGCTGATGTTGACCCCGAAAATGTGACAACGTATTGTGATACGCGCGTCCTTACAAGTGGCTGGGCAATCTCTATCATGAGCCATATGCACACACTTGGCAAATCGACCCAAACCTTCCTCATCAACAACGAAACAGGCGAGGAAACTACGCTGATTGATATTCCAATTTGGGATTTTGATTGGCAAGGCGATTACTGGTTCGCAGACCCTATCTGGCTCAATCAAGGGGACATCATCCGCGTATATTGCACCTATGACAATGGTATCAGTCGTAGTAATCCTGAACCGCGTTACACTGTTGCAGGGGAAGGCACAAATGACGAAATGTGCTTGAACATCATCAATATGCTCCCTGCCGAAGCAGGCTCACAACCACCTGTCACGACTATCGCACATAACCATGATGATATGACAGAGGCATCGAACCATACAGACACCCATAATCATGATGAAGCTCTACATGCCGATGCCCATAACCACGATACACCTGTCGATGTTGATACATGGGAAGCTGTGCCAACAGTCAACTTAACTGTGACTGAGGATGCGTCTAGTGGTTATAACGTTCGCATTGATGTCGAGAACTTCACATTTGCACCACAAAACGCTAGTGGAGAGCACATCGATGGTGAAGGACATGCCCATCTTTACGTAAATGGTGAAAAAATAGCACGAGTCTATGGCGGATGGTATCACATCGCATCATTGCCTGTGGGAACAAATACAATCACAGTCACGCTGAATAGCAACACCCATGCGCCACTTTATATCAATAATGCGCCGATTAGTGCATTTGTTGAGGTCGAGGTTACTCAATGAGTAATGGCATCAAATATGGCATAGGAGCAGGTCTTGTACTGCTCCTGATTGGGATGATTGTCTTATACGAAAGTTGGTTTGGTTTTGGTGGCATCCAAAGTGGCGATGCCATCGCGCCAACACTCGAAGCGGATATGTCTGAGCAAGTTGTCTATCGTATTGATACCACACAATCCTCAGTTGAATATCAAGTCGATGAATGGTTCGCTGGTCAAAATGTGAGCACGGCTATGGGTACAACCACGCAAATCGCAGGAGACATTCTCATCAATACTGGAGATTATGCCAGTAGCCAAGTCGGAACAATTGTTATCAACATTGAGCAGTTTGAATCTGATAGTGACTTGCGTGATAGACGCATTCGCCAAGAATTTCTGGAATCAGAACTGTATCCTGAAGCGACGTTCGTGACAACAGAATTAATCAACTTCCCTGATGAGATTACTCAAGGGCAACCTTATATGTTTCAGATGCTTGGTGACCTCGCAATCAAGGAAACCACGCTATCCGAACAATGGGATGTCACCGTTACATTATCAGATGACACACTCACAGGCACAGCGAGTACAACCATACTCATGTCAGCGTATGATGTCGGTCCAATTGAAATTATCGGTCTAGTCGAAACCTCGAATGATGTTCTGCTCACATTCGATTTTGTGGCAACAGCTACTCAAGATAACTAAGTACCAAATGAACTCAGAATATCAACACAGATTATAAATCTATCGACTAACAAATAATGATAAGTAAGGAGTTTCAAATGTTTAAAAGTTTAATCACTATGTTTGTATTACTGATTCTCTGCATTGGTAATATCTCATTCACTGCATCGGCACAAGATGATGACTGTTTTGCTGACCTCGACATCCTAACTACATCTGATGGTATTGAGTATGTTCGTACACCTGATGCCTGCTTTGAAAATCTTGTTGATTGGGATTATGAGCCAAAGTACCTAGAAATTGATGGCTTGCGTCAAGCCTATGTAGATGAAGGTCCAAGCGATGCTGATCCAATTCTGTTATTACACGGACAACCATCATGGTCTTATCTCTATCGCTATATGATTCCAGTACTCGTTGATGGTGGACATCGCGTTATTGCTATGGATCACCTTGGGATGGGTCGGTCAGATAAGCCGATTGATGTTGAGTATCATACCTTTGAAAACCATGTCAATCGTTTAGAAGCATTTATCACTGAATTGGAATTAGATAATCTCACCCTCTTTGCACAAGATTGGGGTAGTGTTATCGGTTTATACAGCGCAGGGATAAATCCAGACCTGTATGCTCGCATTGTCCTCGGAAATGGAGGCTTACCTGTTGTTGAAGAAGTCGCCCCATTCCCTGATGATATTGATGCTAGTAATCTCGCTTTCGACCAACTAATTAGCTTCATTCCACCCAATCAACCCCCATTTTTCGATGAAGAAGGCAACTCCCTCTTACCTTCTAATGGCGGTGTTGATGGTGGCTTTGGTCAATGGGCAGCATACGCATTGTATTTTGAAGATTTTCGTCCCTCTAAAATGGTCGAAGCACTAACATACGATGCGCTCACACCTGAAGAGCTTCAAGCATATGATGCACCATTCCCTACTGAAATCACAATGGCGGGTCCACGTTCATTCCCTAATCTTCTGAATACCCTTGTCGGTGTTTTAGAACCTGCCCAAGAAGGACTACTGACATACGACAAGCCTTTCTTGACGATCTTCGGTGGTAATGACCCAGGATTAGCAGGTGAAGCAGATGTACAGGATGAACTCATCGAAACCATCCCTGGTGCTGAAGGACAAGCACATCATCGTTTTCCAGATGCTAGTCATTTTCTGCAAGATGATAAAGGTGAAGAAATTGCTGGGATGGTCAATCAATTCATTGCTGATAATCCAATAGAGGGATAAATGGCGTTATAGTTAGCCCTATTCTCTGCCTCTTTGTCTTCTACTACAGGAGCATTGAGGCAGAGTCTACACTGTTCAGCAGGTCATCACATTTAAGCCAAAGCGAAAGCAGGTTTCATAGACTTGGACAATTAAACCACATAGCCCA
The DNA here is from genome assembly GCA_039200705.1 of Chloroflexota bacterium. Lineage (GTDB taxonomy): Bacteria > Chloroflexota > Anaerolineae > Aggregatilineales > Phototrophicaceae > JAUZRW01. Next base: position 28,884 of record JBCCSC010000045.1, on the reverse strand, counting down.
AGTAGAATCGCCAGCACGACCATCACCTTGAGTAAATCTGAGGTATCGTCGGGTTCTTTAATCTCTGAAACGGGTACATCGACTGTTTTGACTAAGGAACTTTTCCCCTGTGTGCGTAGAATTCCCAAACGGTTGCTGAGGTCTTGGATATTTTTCGTCAGCATTGTTGGATTATGCAAGGGTATGGTATCCCGACGGGTAAGCTCTTGTAATGGTTCAGGCAAAGTCTCTGCGTCGGGCAGTGTTGCATCATCTGTCAAGAGCGTCGAAATCCACATCTCGTCTTTTTCTAGCCCTGCTAACAACTCATTGTAGAGGTAGTCATAAGCACTATGAAGTAAAGGTCGTCCTTGTTCATCGACAAAGGTAGTGAAGCGTTGACCGATTAACACTAACAAGGCATCATGCGCTTGCACCAGCTTATATAGCTCGAAAATGTTAGCGTTTGCATCAGCATTACTGACCGTTACACTATCTACACCAAACATATCTTGCAACTGTTTGAGGACAATTGCTAACTCATCTTGTGTTGTATCCCCTGCGCGATACGTTAGATAAATTTTTGCCATAAATTCCGAGTTCTCAGTGTTCTCTATGCTGATAATACGCTTCAAACATAGCATGAAAGTGATAGAAGTACGCTTAAGACATGATGTGACTGCTGTCATATCAACGCATGACGAGACCCACCCTCACCCATGAAGCCCTTCACTAGTCGAATAACGCCATTCTCGCATACAGTGAACGTATCAAGTTCAATGAGATGAGGACAACTAATCATGAAATTCAAAGGCTTTGTAATCACACTCTTGTTAATTCCTGTATTGATGGCATGTAGTGCCAATGTCAGCCTAACATTCGACGAAAATTATTCATATTTGACTGTCACCATGACAGATGAAGACCTAGAAGCGACTATCGAACGCTTGCTGACATCAGGGCAATCGCGCTTACGCAACGTCTCAGCCGAAGCACAGACAGGTTCAATTTATGTCACGGCAGATGCGCCGACGAACAATGGTTTACAATCAGGCAATCTGACCGTTGAGATAGGGTCGCAGAATGGAATTCTCGATGTAGAAGTGACCTCATTCAATTTTGCTGGTTACACAGCAGAACAAGCAGGGATTAATAATTTTAATCAACGCTTGGCAGATAATTTAGCACGCAATGCCCGTGACCGTGAGAATGACTCCGAATTTACAGATGTCACCGTGCGCCCTGATGAATTTAGCTTTACCATCCGCACACCGCGTCGCAACTGATACTGATTGAGGATTTTATGTGACCTTCGCTTCAATTGTGCGGATAATCGCTAGAATCGTTTGGTTAACAGGGGTCGGAATACCATGCTTCTCGCCGAGTTCGATGACCACAGGCGCGAACATTTCGACCTCTGTTTTACGACCTGCCTCAATATCTTGCAACATAGATGTTTTACCATCAGGCGCAATTTTATCAATCGTCTGATAGAAACTACTCACATCATCCTTTGTAAGATTGATACCTTCGGCTTGTGCTACAGCCACCACTTCCAGCATCAAACGCTCTTTGAGCCAACGCAAATCCGCTTCCGTTTTGTATCGACCATAGGTTGCTCCTGTAACGGCTGAGGATTGGTTCAGACCGACATTGACCATGAACTTCCACCATAACTCACGTTGCATATCAACAGGAGTGCGATATTCAATGCCCACTATATCCAACAGCGCATGAACGCGCTCCACACGCGGACTCAGTTTATGATTTTGAGGTTCGCCAAATATCAACAATGGCGGACGAGTATGCGAAATACGATTACCAAGGCGCACCGCATCAAGGTTCATCGCAATCGCCAGCAGCATTTTATCATGACCATAGCTATCGCCAATGATGGTTTCACTGGTTAAGCCATTCAATAGCGATACAAAAATCGTATGGTCAGCAACGAAATTTGCTAAATCAGGCAATGCCTTTTGCAGATGATGATATTTGGTAGCGACGATAATCAAATCGGCTGCGAAGCCTGTTTCAGTCGGGCGAATCACAGGTAGCAGATGATGCACATCATTAATGTAAAAGCCTTGCGTCACATAGCGTTTATAGCGTTCGCCGTCCGCAACGATGCGTGTGTTGATACCACCTTCATGCAATATCTTGGCGTAAACAGCACCCAGACCACCTGCACCTAAGATAGCAACATGCCTGATGTTATTTTCGTTTTTATCCATCAGCGTTATCGAGGGTGAAGCGTCCACCACTGACATCGACATTGAATTGCATCTGTTGCTCTACATTATCGAATTGGCGTGATGCCAATACAAAATTATCGCCTTCCAGCAAGAGTTGGTAGATGAGGTCATCAAAGCCTGATGGTTCAGCATTGCGACTGCGATTAACCGCGAAGCGCAAGCCGAGGTCTTGTGGGGCAAGAACTTGCAAACTGCCATTCTGGACAGTCCATGTGCCGTTACTTTCTGCGACACTTGGCGATTGTGGATTATAATTTGGCAAGCGTACAAGCACATCGCCATCGGCTACGTTGAAGGTCAAGCGTTCGAGTTCGAGTGCCCCCATATCAATCGATACGGTATTGGCTTGCCCTGCTGTAAAAGTCAAGAAGATACCCAAATCCGCAGGGAGTTCAATTGTCAATTCGCCACGTCCAATATCTTGCAACAGTGGAAAATCAGAGCGTTGAACCTCAGCAATTTGAACCTGTGACACACCGTCATCTTCACTATAGATGATGTCAATTTCGCTATTGTTGCTCCCGACGAAATTGGCTTCAATCATATCGTTTTGTTCATTGGCAGTGATGGTAACAGCAGTATCAGCAGTGTCGATGGTCAAGGCGAGTGTTGTGATGTCGTCGCTGATAGTCGCTTGGTCATTATCATCACTGTTAGGGATGAGATACGTCACTTGATTATCTGTGCTGACAACATCCACACGGCTCGAAAATGCGAATGTCGCTAAGCCTGCAACCAGTGCGATACTCACAATTAGAGCAATCAAACTGGCAAATTTTACCCGATAGCGTAAGGCAATCATCAAACCGAAGAAAACTAAGAGTGCTGGTGCAGACCGCAATAAAATATCTTCGACCCCTGCTTGGAGTACATCATATTGTTGTAGTAAGAAAACAGTCGGGATAGCGACTAACACCAAGCCAATCAGGATGTTTTGCGACCGTCCCGTAAAAACTTGTTTGAGCAAAAACACGAGGCTCAGTATCAAGAACGCAATGCCCCAATATGCCTCAGCGATGCCTAAAGCATTACGACTAAACCACAAGCCAATGAAGGCGATTCCGAGGATGATGCCAATGAAGCCTGTCAGCGCACTACCATCGCGTGTTCGCAAAGGCGAATCAAGCGGTAATATCCACCACAGCGCAAGATACCATAATGCTCCTGCACCGAATGTCACCAATGTCAGAATGACAAAAATCAGTCGCCAAAGCCAAGCATTGAGGGGAAAGGTGCTTGCGAACCCACCACAGACCCCACCAAAAAGTCGATTGCTAAAACTGCGTACCATAGCAGATAATTTCTATCCTAGCGTGTGTATCAAACCGCAAATACTATACTGGACATCACAATAATGAGCAATCCAGCAGTGCGATTTTGATGAGTTATTCAGTAAGGGTCAATTATTTTACGCGAATATCATACCACACACGGAAATCACCGAGGGCTTCCGCAATGTACATAGCTGCAATTTGTATATCGGTATGCAACATATCGCGCGTTAATTCAGTCACCCCTTCGGAGCGTTGCAGCGTGACATCTGGCTGAGGCGTATGACGATTATCTTCGGGGTCTTCGTGCTGGACAAGAAATTGAAATTTGCCACCGCCGAGATGCAAATTGATTTCACCATATTCTGTTTCAGGGACTTTCGCCCGTTTTTTGACCACTTCGGAGATGTAAATAGATTGGATTTCGACTTGTGGGATTGTCCAACGCATGGAACTGCGTCCCCAACCTGTGACTACATTTCGCTGTCCATCAATCACAATGCGACTGGTCGAGAGCAAGACAACAGCCAACTGAAAGAAAACCCCAAAGACGAGCATCAAACTAATGGCGATTCCTAGATATGGCAATATTTGCGGATTTGGTAACAATGTCCCTGCAACGGGCAAAGCAATATCACCGAATAAAGTCGCTAATGACAGTACCATATACACGACTGACCATAAGCTATACCACAGCATCCGACGAACACTCTCGCGTAGGTAAGCTCCTGTGCGTTTAATCACATATTGTCGTTTTTGCGGGAGTGCTTCCATGCGCCAGTTGCCAAAACTGACAGGCAGTGGGGGTAAAGGACGCGGTGGCGGTGGCGGTTTTGCTGGGCGGGGTGGAATAACATAAAATGGTACGCCAATTGCTTGTGCGAGTTCTTGTCCACTGGTTTGTGCAAGGTCTTGGAAGACTATAATTTCGGGGTCAGGCCAATGCACGAGTTCGACCCAACGGCTACCCCGTTCTTCTGCGATGGCTGGTGCGAGGAGCAAGCCTAAATGCCACGATTCATCACTTGTTTGCCACCCTAAGACAATCCGTTGAATATCATCCTGACTCAGTACGCCACGTTCTGGTAAGCGACGGGTACGCCCAAAACGCTTGCCATAGCGAAACCCTCTCGATGAGGCTTCTGCGAGGGGGCTTTCATTATAGAGTAAACGCCATTTGCCCTCTTTGGTATACATGAAGTGTTGGTCTGCTGCGCTGATATGAGTCATAAATGCAAAGGTTTCGTAGCCAAATAATGAATGGACATTATGACGTTAAACTAACATTCCTAAAAGGGCGAGTTCAACCAGCCTTGTTCATTACTCGTCATCCACAAGTGCTTCTAGTTCATCGAGCAAGGCTTGCGTTTCTTCATCTAAGATGCCCCCTTCTGCTTCAAAAGTATTGAAGTCTTCGAGAGTCGCATCGTAATCTTCCAAGAAAAAGTAAGCTAGTCCCCGTATCAGATACGCTGACACATCACCGAGTTCAATCGCTTGGTTCAAATCATCAATCGCCAGCAGAATCGTTTCTTCGTCAGGGACTCCTGAGCTAATGAAGATGACAATTCCCCGTTCTCGATAAGCGTCCGACAAATTCGGATTAAGTTTGATAGCAGTGTCGAGGTCTGCTAATGCTAAGTCATAATTCTCTAAACTAGAATAGATTGTTCCGCGTGTTGACCATGCTTCGGCATTGCTAGGATTCAAGTCAATTGCCATATTCGCATCCGTCAAAGCCAAGTCATAATCCATGAGCGTAAAATAGACCCCTGCCCGATTGGTATACGCATCCGAACTTTGCGGATTCAGTTCTAGCGCAGTATTCAAATCAGCTAAAGCAAGGTCGCTATTCCCTAATTCATCATGGACAATCCCTCGATTAGCAAGTGCCTCGAAGTAAGTGTCATCAAGTTCTATCGCGCGGTCAAAATCGAGCAAGGCAAGTTCCAGTTCACCCAAATCAAGATAGGATGTACCCCGATTGTTGTATGAAACAGGGTTGGTCGGGTCAAGTTCGATGGCACGGTCATAATCAGCAATCGCTAATTCTTCTTCCCCTTGTTGTGATAAGACAATGCCTCGTGCAATATAAGATGTGGCTTGGTCAGGATAGTCTGCGACAATTTCATCCATCAAGCGCAATTGCTCGGCTGGGCTATTTACATTCTGCAAAATTGCATTGGCAAAGTTCGTTGTAATTTCGCGTTCAATTGAGGCTTGTGTCACAGTGACTAAGGCATCAACCACTTGCGTATTCGCCACAGCGAGAGTGACTTGTGCTTGCGCTTCCAGTTCTGCAACATAAGTCGCTGTCACGAGAGCTTGCGTGGCTGTTGCCAATTGTTGATTTGATTGCGCGACTTGTGTACTCGCTTGATTGACTTGTTCTTCTGCAAGTGCAATTTGTCCGTTAACCTCAGTGAGTGTCGGAGGCACAGCCGATAATTGTGTGTTGGCATCTGCGACTGTCGTGCTGACGAGTTGTAGGGCTTGGGTAGCCGTCGCCAATTGATTATCGGAGTCTGCAACATCGGTTTGAACATCGAATAAGACTTGGGTTGCCGTACTGAGTTGATTATTGGCATCGTCAATTTGGGTGTTTAGTGCATTCAATGCGAAGACGGCAAAAATTCCGCCACCAATAACAGCCAGTGCTAAAACAGCAATCGAAAGTTGTGCACTCCGTGCCAAGCGTTTGCGTTGCCTATCAGCTTGGCGAGATGCCAAAATATAGTCACGATGCAACGCTCGTGGCAAAGGATTCACAATATCTCGTTTATCGGACTGTTGTGAGGCGTAAGCATCGCCTTTGAGCAACCACTGTTCAGCGTAGTCAATCTCTTCACCAAAGAGCAACAAATCATCGCGTTGCTGGTTGCGTTGCCATTCTTGAGCGCGTGTCAGATAACGAGTGTGTGCTTTGACATAATCCAAATCAGTTTCGACAGTTCGGAGCAAGGTCTGGAAGGCATCATCAAAATCGTCATCCTCGCGGAAAAATGTCCAATTGATATGGCTCAGTTCTTGCCAATTGTGATTTGCAATGTCGAGAGGTTGCTTACCACTCAAACGGTCTGTCATTGATTCGTCAGGTTGATAGTCAGCAATCGTGGCAAACACTTCTTGTTGTGCAACAGTTTCGTGCACTATAGGGATGACACGCTTGCCTAATTCAAAGGCATAATCGAGTTCCATATTGCACACTATCGAAGCCATTGAATCAGGGGTCATGATGAAGATGAAGTTATCAGCACTCTCAATTCCCACTTTGATTTCTGCCCACCAATTAGGCGCAGACAGTGGAATCCCTTCCCAATCGACCCAACTATCTTTGTTGGCGAGTGTCAAGCGGTCAATCAATTTGCGTGCGAAGTCACTATTTTTGCGTGAATACGAAATGAAGACATCACTCATAGTGTGGTTTCCCCTATGTGTTGGCTAGCTTCATTATCCATAAAATTAATGATGATGCTATAAATTTACGCGCTTTCATCCACTACAACAGGCGCAATCAGCTTGGTCAGTTGTGCTTGGGCTTGTGGATTATCTAGCTCTTGGATGGCATCACGCACTTGCTTGGCAACACTCTCAGCTTGTTTCTGGAATCCCAAATGATGCAGTAACAAAGCAATCTGCAAACCACCTGTACCGAGTCCGTCAACTTCTTCTGTGACACTATCAAGATATGTCTGAAATGCGTCTTCGTCTTTATCAATCACCAACTGACATAGCGCACGGTTTTGTGCTAATTCTTGCTCGTTATCAATTTTCAACTGTGCGGAGAGACTCTCGGCAAGTTTGAGAGCTTCCTGTGCTTCTTTATGTTGCTGATGCGCCAAATAAACTTGCACGGCTGTCGAGCGCAAAAAATAAATCGAACGACCATAATCATTGCGTGTGACAGGCGTTACTTCGACTTTAGGCGCGATTTCCAGCCCGAATTCGACCCTTTCTAGTGCTTTATCCCATTGCATGTGATTCAAGAAGATGCTAATTGAATTACTAATTGCGAAAAGCATCCCCATTGCATAGGGGGTTTGGGTTCGAGCCAGTTCAATTGATTGCCGATAGTAATCAAGGGCATCATTTTGGCGATATTGCTGACTTGCTAATGAGCCTAAGTTATTCAACATTTTCGTCTGAAGGCTGATATTTTCTGCTTTTTTTGCACAGTCGTAGGCTTGTTCAAAATAAGCGAATGCTTGCTCTTCATCAGGTTCATCTGCATAGACCATATGCCAAATTGCAATCGCGTTGTAGGTTTCGCCTTCGTAGGATACTGCCCCTAATTTTTGGGCATGTGTCAGATGTTTTTCCAGTTTTTCAATAATCGGTGGGTCGGATTGTTCATTACGAAAAATCATCTCAACTAATTTTTCAACTTGTTGGACGAAGATACTTTCCATTGGATGGGGCTGAACCATAAAAATCCTTCACAATAAATCTGTTGACTTGACTTCATTGTATAGGAATTTATCGGATAGAGAAACTTGAATATTACACAAACTTACTGTCCCCATACATAGGGTGGAGGCTCATCAGGGAGAGACTCATCTTGCTGAATAGTAGACTCGCTATGGTCATCATTAGGGAAGAGTGATTGTTGCACAGTGGCTTCGGCTTGATAATGTGTCAGGATGCGCTCCAGCAAAGGCGTAGTGATGCCTGTCCGTGCGATAGTCTCTTGGGCAAAACGCGCAGGGTGCTTATCCGACTTACTGCGATTGCACGATGGACACGCGACAGCGATATTATCTGGGATATTGCCCCCACCGCGACCTAGCGGAATGATATGGTCGCATTCAAAATCGGCATTGACCAGCGACACCTTGCAATAGGCGCATTGTCCGCCACTGCTATAGATACGATGGCGTAAGTCAGAAACAGTCACACGCCCTGATGCTTTCGCGGACTTGGCACGACTGTTCATGGAATTAGCAAGCGTTCTGAGGTCACTATCAGATAGAAAATCGCTGTATTTCATAGTGAGAGGAGCATATTTATTGACAATATGCCCCTATTATACACAGATACTCGCTTAACTGTCGCCGTAAATCTCACAATTCGGGAAGGTATACGAGAAACCATACCAGCGCGTGAACATCTGCTGTGGTCGCTTGATGGAGAGTGCCTCACCTGTTGCCGAACACAGTTGACCCTTCACGAAGCGCACACCATTATCAAAGCGATAACCATCACTATCCTGAGTGACATTTTTGGCATCAATATAAAACGCATCAGGAGATTGTGTCGATTGGTTGTAAAAGACAAAGACTGTCTCGCCATCTATACTATCCAAAATACCAGATGACTGTGCTTTTAGTGTTTCCAATGGATAGTAACGGCTGGCATTATCCGTCCAGATGCCTAAGCCCAAATCCATCACTGTGCGACGGGTATCAGCTTCACCTACTGTTCGCACAAAATGCGGTGGCAGACGATCTCCCAAGATTTTATGAATAATCGGCTGAATCATCTTCATGAAGCGACCACGCAGTGGCATATTATTCGACACAGCATAATCTGCGTCAGGTCGCATTGTGAGTGCACCTTCGACAGTGGTATAGAGCAAATCAAAGTCTGTGAAATCGAGTTGCTTGCCGAGATGCTCCCCATGCACGCATTCACCTGTGATGTGATCCCAATAAGAATTGGTCGTGTAATCGCCCATCAGCACCAGACCATTATAGAGTCCGCGTGCGCTGAATTGTTCTAATTTGCCATCAACGATTGGAATCAAACTGACTCCACTATTGCAAGGCATTCAGAACGAAACCAGATACGGCTCACCTGCAATCTCGCCTTGTGCGATGTGATGATATGCCATTTCGCCTTTGTGGAGGGCGATGGCTTGCTGTGGATGATTGACCAAGAGCAAATCAGTATCGGCACTGACTTTGCCTTTATCGAGGGCTTGCGCGAGAGGGATGGTTTTCGTCACCTTTAGCGGTTTGAACATATCCTTATCTTTAAGAATCGCCCGTGAAGCATCGAAGCGTTCCTGCGTTACCATGGTAAAAATCCTTTATGAAAACGTCGTTATAGTTCCAGCATAAAGGAGATTCGAGTGTGACTACCAGTCAAGTTGCTTATAGATACTATGAATGGTGTTCATGAATTTTGTAGGGGAGGATTTCGTGTACCACCTGACGCTAAAGTGGTCAGGCTCACAGATGTCGGATGCTGGCTTCCATCAACAGATACTAGCTAAAGCGTGAAATACGGAATCCTAAGCTGTAACTATTCCAAAAATGAGGATACCAAAGTTCACCAAAGTCACAACGAAATTGGTTAAAATCAAAACTATTCCAAGAGCCACCTCGAACAACACTAGAACGTTTATTTATGTTCTGATTTTTGTAATCAATTAAACACCATTCCCAAACATTACCTGCCATATCAACTACGCCATAAGGGCTATCACCTTCACCCTCATATTGTGTAACTGGTGTTGTTTTACCAAAACCATTCTTATCTATATTATTGTTACACCACTTATTGTTCCAATCATTACCCCAAGGATAAGTTCTTCCATCATCACTCTGTGCCGCATATTGCCATTGATCCTCAGTAGGTAATAAAATATTTTCATTAACTAATTCATTTAACCAAATACAAAACGCCATGGCTTCATGCAAACTTACACCTACAACAGGTTGCATATCGTCATTCCATCTTCTACTTCTCCAATAGCGAGGTTCTGTCCATGAGATACCTGATGCTTTCCAACCACTATCATAATTCCAACCTTCTTGGCATTTCTGCCAACCTTCTTTTGTCCACCAGCGCTCATTCACGTAACCCTTCGCATCTACAAATTTTGCAAATTGAGCATTGGTGATAGGATATTTTGCGATACTGAAACCTTGATTTGGGATTTCTATCCAGTCGAAGGGGTCAGGCATTAGGTCTTTACTGGTAGGTTTGCTTGGTGTCGTAACTTTAGCAATTTGTTCTTTTGATACTGAAATCTTCGCTGTAGATTTTGTCGAACTTACTTCATTAGTCAGCATTTGAGCGACATTAGCAGGGTCGAAGATACCATCCAAAAAATCGACTGGAAATTTTTCAATATAGATTGTCCACTGTCCTCTAGCGATTCTGCGTGTACTTTTGCGAATTGCCATCTGTTTGAGACGCGTATACTCGTCAATCATATGCACCCACTCTAAGGCAATTGCGCCAAAAATTGGGTCATTGTGCCTTACCAATTTGCGAAATAATTTCTTGGCATGGTCAAGCTCTCCACGATAAGCAAAATCGTAGGCTTCATCATAAATGACGGTTGGTGTGTTGGTCGCATCACTGGCTTTGCGTGGGTCAGGTGGTGGACTCGCTGGCAAACGTGGCATCTGCTTGGCAAGCAAGGTTTCGATACCAATTTTGAGTTTTTCGACAAAGCTCACGCCTTCATAGAACAAGAATTGAGCGCGTGTGTCGTGTAATTCGTCGGGAATGTCATCCCAAAACGCGATGTCATACTTGCCCCCTGCGTTGTATATCCATTCGCCTTCAATCACAAAAGGAATAATCGGCAGGTTGAGTTCATGGGCATAACTCAATTCAGCAAGGCAGGCAAAACTCTTGACGCTTTCTTCGGATACCATGAACAGGAAAACATCAGAGGTGACGATGCCTTCACAAATGGCTTCCCACCAATCTTGACCAGCAGGAATGCTATCTTTATCTTGCCATATGCTATATCCCAATGAGCGCAAACGATGCACAATCGGGTCTACTTTGGATGAATCGGTACTACGATAACTCACGAATAATTTCATAGAGGATGCACTTGAAACAATGGCTAGGTCATAGCTCTAAGTATGCCCTTACGGAGAGAATGTCGCAAGCATGTGAGCTGTTAAACGTGTAGGTCAGTCTACTTGGAACAAACAATACGAAAGCCAAAGTAGTTACCCCAAACAGTTGGATTATTCCCATTGCGATATACACAACGGAAACTATCTATACTGTGGCTGAACCAAGATCCACCACGTAGTACACGAGAATCAGTAGAGCTGTTAATGCAATTATCCTTGCTTCTATAGTCCGTCAAACACCATTCCCAGATATTACCTACCATATCAACCACACCCAGAGGACTATCACCTTTACCCTCATATTGGGTCACCAGACTAGTCTTTCTGGCTATAGTATCAGTACTATTTTGACATTTCCATCTATTCCAATCATTCCCCCAAGGAAAATTTCTACCATCGTCTCCCTGTGCAGCATATTGCCATTGAGCTTCTGTGGGAAGCATAATATTTTCACTTGTTACATCACTCAACCACAAACAAAAGGCAACGCTTTCATACCAGTTAACCCCAACGATAGGTTGTGCATCACTATTCCATTTGCTATCGTTCCAGTGGCGCGGTACTTTTCGTTTCCCACGTTGATTGTATTTCCAGCCCTGTTCAGTCCACCAGTTTTCATTACTATATCCATCTGCCTTAATAAATTTCGCAAATTGGGCATTTGTTATTGGATATTTACTGATCCAATAGCTTTCAGTAGGAATCGACAGAACAACATTACCTTCATTAGTATTCATTGTGCCACTACTAGCGGGAATTTCAATCCAATCAAAAGGGTCAGGCATCAAGTCCTTGCTAGTAGGTTTCTTTGGTTTCGTCGAATCAATAAACCAACGAATACTCTCGGCTAAATGATTACAGTCACTATCGAGGTCAGGTTGCCGACGAATTCTCGCACTATTGCGCCACTGTAAGTCACTGATGCTATCAGGTAAGTTCGCAAAATTTGGCATACTCGCATTCTTGACTAGTATAGGGATCACCAATTTATCTTGTCTCAGCGCACTCTCAATTTCAATGCGGACAAAATCATTTTGTTGGTTGGCGCGTTCTTGCATAATTCGCGCCCAGTCTGTGCCAATAATCACCAGCACCACATCATGAGCAGCGACTTGTTCGTTCAGATACTCACGGAAATCAACACCAAAGGGAATGCTCCCGACATCAAGGAAGACATTATCTTTACCGAAGTGGTTCGTCATCTTGTCATAGACAATATCAGTGACCCATTGGGCATCGTCTCTGCGGTAGGAGATGAAAATTTTAGTCATGAAAACGATTCTTGAATACTGTGCAGTAATATTTCTAAGTATGCCCTTACGGAGGGATTGTCGCAAGCACTTCACATCATTTTTGGCTATATGATTACATTCGACAAATCGAACTAATGACATTTATTTCATGGATTGAAGCCGTTTTTAATTGGAGTCAGAAATACATCTTTGCCCTTGTCCTCTGCGCTCTCAGTGGCTCTGTGGTTCAAATTTTACCTCGGTTAGAAAATTCTCACGTTATGTTCGCTCATATGAGCGTTCATGTGCACAACATTTTTCAGAACAAATGTTTTATCCTGTAGAAAGCGATCCTTAATAACGGTCACGGGGTCAGAGCGACGGTGCTGACGGGGCGCGGTCAGGAGGCTAGTGGCGTTCATGACGATCCACCCCTGCACCACTCGATGAATCGCGTGTGGACGGATTGAGGTCGTTACTTAGCACTTTAGCTGGTCAGCAATTCAGCTTATCAGCATCACGAGAGGACAAAATCCTCTCTAACAAGTAAACGTCATAGCAGGAGGTTTCGTCTATGACAGACACACCCTATGCCGTGAAGACACTCAATGCCCAAGAGGGACGTGTTGGAGGGTATCTCGTAGTTTGGGGAGATACCAAAACACGCGATTTACAGGGCGAGTTCTTCACCCCACAAACAGATTTTGCACTCGATTGGTTCGAGGTGCGCCCGATGCTTTATCAGCATGGCTTAGATGGTGAGTTCAAAGCAGCCGTAATTGGTCGCATAGACTCCCTGACTGCTGATGAAATTGGCATTTGGGCAGAGGCACAACTCGATACCCATAAGCGATATGTGCGTGCCGTGCAACGCCTAATTGATAGAGGCATCTTGCATTGGTCGAGTGGCAGTGTCGGGCATTTGGTTGAGGTTACAGAGGATGGTCAGATTAAGCGATGGCCTCTCATTGAAGGTAGCCTCACACCGACCCCTGCCGAACCACGTCGGACTGATGTGGCGCACATCAAAACAGCGTATGACAGTCTTGGTGTCGAATTGCATCCTGATTGTCTCGAAAATTGCACACCAAATAAAATGGACATGACACGTCATGTCCCTACAGATGAAACGATAAAAGAGGACACACCTATGTCTCAACCTATGAAACAACTGCCCTTGCAATCACAGGCAGATGCCTTACCGAAAATCAGTGTTTCCAGCGAATTTGACCGCTTCGATGCCAGCGATATGTTGCATGGTTATATGCTTCTGCGGGCTGGCAAGAGCTTCCAAGGCGTGAGTGAACGCTATGCCAATGCCCTCTCCCACAAAGTGAATGGCGCAGGCTTATCCGCTATCAAATCCGATGAACTGGCGTATAGTACGCAAACAGGCTTCGGTGACGAATGGGTACCTGAATTGTGGAGTCAGCAAATCTGGAACAAAGCGCGTCAGGAGAATACAATTCTGCCCTTGTTCCGCACCATCGAAATGCCAAGCAATCCTTTTGATTTACCGATTGAAGGCACTGACCCCACTGTTTACTTCGTGCCAGAAACCCAGCATGAAAATCAACTGGTGCTGAACGGCAGCAACAATCCGATTCCTGATAGCAAAATTGGCAGTGGCAAAGTCCAACTGAATGCCAAAAAACTTGCCTTGCGCGTCGGATTCAGTAGCGAATTAGTCGAAGATGCGATTGTACCTGTGCTGAATATCTATCGTGAGCAAGCGATGCGTGCCATTGCTGATAGCATTGACCACGTTCTACTCAATGGTGATGACGAAACAGGCGCGACAGGCAACATCAACACCGATGACGGGGCTGCCAACAGCACAGACCGTTTCCTCGCCTTTGATGGTTTGCGAAAATTGCCTCTCGTGACCAATACGGCGAATCGTATCGATATGGGTAATGTTGCGCCGACACTGGCGAAATTGCGCGAAGCTCGTTTTGCAATGCAGACCAAGTATAGTGCTAGACCATCGGACTTGGCATGGATTGTCGATGGTGGGACTTACGCCGCTTTACTTGGGCTAGAAGAATTCTTGACAATGGACAAAGCTGGCTCACTGGCAACTGCCCAAACAGGACAAATCGGCTTTTTGGATGGCATCCCTGTCTTCATCAGTGCCGAAATGCCCCTCACCATGAGCGATGGCAAGATCAATACATCGACTGGCACCAATGACCGAGGCACAGCCGTTTGTGTCTATCGCCCGGGATGGTTTATCGGCTATCGTCGTCGGATTGCCGTCAATGTCGATTACATTCCGTACTACGATAGCTATCAGATGACCGCGACGGTGCGTTTGGCATTCGTCAATTTCAATAGCGATGTCGCCAGCGTCCTCTATAACATCGGCTTCTAACAAGCCTCCTCATTATGAAGCTTTTGTATTGTAGGGACACCATTCTGGTCGTCCCTATACTATAGTCCAAAATTTAGTGTTGCCATTTTAGGCTAAGTAATCTATCTCTAGTACTCACCCAATATTTGTATGAGTCCGTCTCTTTTGATGGTTCATATTCTTGCCACCAATCAAAATCTTCATCAGTTCCAATGCGATATAAAACGATGGAAGCAATAATAAGGCTTCTATCATCAATCAAAACCATTTGTTGTAGCCACTCGCGCACTGCTTGATGAATATCGACCAAAAAGTCGTGACGATTATCTGAGTGAATTATGCTATAAAAATAATCTACATTTCTGATGTGTTCCCGAGAAATTTCTTTTGATGTTGCTTGATTCAAAATCTCAAACACCTTGTCTTGACTTTCTATTCGAATAAATAGATCCTCTGCTGGACTTAATGGCAAAAGCACATTTTGTACCCAATCATGGTATCCACTCTTCATAGCACTCCGTGACAGTGCATTCATACGAGTACCAGAATCTATCAATAATTGTAAATGAGGTGTAATACAATTTAGCATATCTTTACTCACTTCAAATGGAGACCCTCCTCGTGAGAAAAAATGCTTGAGGTTATCCTCTGGTGCAACACAACCTTGTAAGTGGTCATACACAAATTGAAGAGATTCAAGAGTATTTGCACGCCATAACCAGTACCAAGATCGATAATTTTTTCTCAATATTTCTGATTTTTGTTCAATTATTTTATCTAGAAGAATTTCGGGAAGATGTAGAAAGATTTCAACAGAACGCCAATCATCTAATAAATGATGTATATTATTTACAATAACATCATCAACACCGCTAATATGAAGATAAAAAATTGTAAATTCCAGATAATTTACTGGATCATCTTTGATATAATCTAAAAGATATTGAAATGCCGTTTCATCACCTAATTTGAATCTCTCTTGCAAACACCAATCAATCAGAGAATCATCGCTATCAATCATTTGTAATTTATGCAAATCATTAGCTTTAACATCATGTAACCAATATACAAATGCTTCTTTTCTTACTGAATCCTCTGCATCAGAGGATATTATCTCCCACAATTTATTTCGCGTATCTATATTTTTAACAATTACTTCACGATGTGTGTTATTTCTAGGGAGTATGTTAGCAATTATGTCACCACCAGGATATAGATATTTATTTTCCAATGATGCATGCCATTTTACAAATGCCTCTATGGTGGTAGGATGATCGATAACTCTTAAAATGCTATATAGCATATCCTGTATATTTTCATTCTTTTGTGTTGAATGTAACCAAGCCTCTGCTGCTGCATCAGTTATTTTCCAATCTCGTGTTCTGAAAAGAGCATCTAAGTAAAATCGCAAATTGCCTCTATCACTACTGCCAGACTCTTTTTTCTCATCGGAGACTTTTGCAATCAAACCAATCGCGTTTGACAAATACGAGGTATTATTATGATTTGTACATCTACTCATCATCCATATGAATGGGAGCAAGTATTCAATTTTCTTTTCTTCAATTAATGTGTCCCAGTAGGACAAAGTCGATGCTGCTAAGGCTTCCCATTGTAAATATCCTGCTATTATAAAAATTTCATTCAGGTAAACCTCATCATTAAGAGATTTAACAATGAACGGAGGAATTTCGTGTTCGCGTTGAGTAATTGTAATGTAATTCTTTAAAGCATTTTCGAATTTTGGATGATAAAGAATAGGCTGGAATTCATGCTTTAAAACTCTATTTAGATATTCAATCAGCGCGATAGTGTCACCATTGCTAATTTTTGCTATATGTCCAGTATAAGTAAAGCCTATACCATCAAGCGCATCCAAGACTTGCCCATTTGTTGTATCCATCAATCTATATAACGCTTCGTTTACAATATAAGGGGTTATTTCAACTAACTTGATTTCAAGGTAAGACTTTAGAGTATCTCGTAACATATTTAGATGACTTTCATCCACGGTAAATAGATTCGTTCTTAGAGCTTCAACCAACATCAAAGGCTGACTTTCCAATATCTCATCTATAAATGAATTTACTTCATCTTCATCAAAGTAGATGGTAGACATAGCAAAAGCATTAGCTAAGCCTAAATTTTTCTTAGTCCTGTTTAATAATTCACTATTTTTTTTCGCTTGATACAAATCCGCAATGAGTCTTCCTAAAACTAAATCACGTAAACGATTGTGTCTCCAGACCCATGTCTCAAAACCATCATTGTTCTCTTTTAACCATCCAAAATTACGATTTTTACTCCAAAGCCTAATAACATCATGATGGCTACTATCAATCGATGAAAGCAAAGGTTCGGGTGTCTCCAAGCCAGCAATCGAAAGTGCAGTAAGAGATTCTTGCAAACTAACTGTTAAATTTCTCTCATTTAAAGGCTTATTTTCTTTAATTGCATGAACTGTCATTTCTACATAGTTCTGCAACGTAGACTTCATTACTTGACGCTTGTTCTGATAACCGAATAAACTTGGATTAGCAAGAAACAATCCTGCTAAGAACGGATCACCATCAATCATTTTCAGAATTTCACGAACCTGTTTATGATGTGAATATTTCTGTTCTTGGCTGAGAGACTTTTGTTCCTCTTCATTAAAGTTACCGACATCAGCAAATATAAAATTATCTAATTCCTTCTGTTTTAGTTGTAGATTAAGCCAGATAGGTATTAGAAACGATATTTTAGGTCGAAAAGATGACATTTCATCTTTAATAGAAATAATCCATCTATTGACAAGTTTTATTATCTTCTCAGGATTACCCGTTCGATTAACATCATCAATTATCACTATCAACCCATCTGGTAATTCAGATGAAAATCTATAAATATCATTGACTGAGTGACTTTGAAACGACGCATCAATATCAAAAATTGTTTGATACAAGATTGAATTTAGAGATGTTGAATCTTCTATATTCTGTGCATCCAGCCAAATTGCTACACCTGTTTCTCTCGTAATGGCTGTTTCACCTAGTGACCTTACTAAAGTAGATTTTCCGCAACCCGAAAAACCCTCTATTGCAAAACCCTGTATTTTTCCTTTCCGTATTTCTTTAAGAAGATTCGACTCAATTGTTCTTCTAATGTAAATTTCCTCATGAACAGGCGGAAATTTACTTTTGTGTCTGTTCAAAGATTTCATTCCTATTTCACGAAATTTGTAGATATCCAAGCTTGAGGATACAAAATTGATGCTTTCTTGTATGTCCTCCACTACCTCCAAAATTTCATGTTTTGCATCCTGAACTAAAGATCTAGTCAAAATACCGTCAGGTGTTTGATATTGGGCAAGCTCACGTAGTAACGCACTACGAAAATCAATACACAATGATGTTACGTCTAAATTGGAATGAGCTATTTTTGCTTTGTACTCAGTTTGCCTTTGCAGAAATGAAGTCAAATCTTGCTTTATTTCATCAGAAGTCTTATGACTACCGTGCTTTATTGCATCACCAGTGATATGTAGTAAGGCAGGCTTCAAAAAATCCTGATTCAGATTATAAATTCTATGTGCTTCAGGGTGTTTGCTGGACGCACTTGTAAATGCCTTATCCAGTGCTATATCCAATGTCTCTTCTAAAGTGGTGCTTGCAAGACCGACAGATTTCATCAAGCTCAGAATTCGAGCAAATCTCAAAAATTTCCTAATTCGGCTTTTAGTTGCAAGGCTATCTATAATTTTGACTGCATATGTGGGAGCAACATTATCCACAAGATAATTCATAAAAATCCGATTATTCATAAAATAAAGTGCCTCTTACAAGTGAATGCTTACTTTTTACATCTTAATTTGAACAAGCGTTCTTTACAAGCTAACTAGAAGTTTATTAATCCCTGTGCGATGAATTGAACATCATTACAAAGCCGTTCAATTTATTGAATGGCAACCCACCCACCAACCACCAAAAACAAATAACCAAAAACTAAAGGATTCTCCCATGTCCAAATTTATCAAAGGTCAATCTGGCAACCCACGCGGTAGACCACCCAAATCGCGTACCCTCAGCGCAATCCTTGCCAACAAAGCCGAAGAACTCACCTTCATCGAAGGTAATCAAGTCAAACGCAACCAAGAAATCATCGCCCATCATCTCTGGCAATTCGCCACCACAGGCGAAGTCCGCCTCTCATCAGGCACACTCCAAGCAAAAGATGTCAGCGATTGGTTCAACGCCGTCCGCTGGATATACACCCACATCGACGGTCCCGCAACCAACCGCTTCGATGCCGATGAACTCACCATCACCATCCAACGCACCCCCTCCCAACTCACCGACGAATAACCATTAAAGCCCCTCTCCCAGTGAGGAACGAACGCTCGGGAGAGGGGTTTGGGGTGAGGGCTAACATCGTAGGGACGGGGCATGCCCCGTCCGTTATTCATAACCAACCCGACCACATCCTAAGGACGTGCATCGACTTATCCAAATCATTTATTAAACACACGCACTCAACCAACTACCAATCACTAAAAACCAACAACCAAAACACCATGAAACAAACCATCAACCTACCCACCCTATTCGACCACCAACAAACCATCGTTGACCACCCAGCACGCTTCAAAGTCCTAGCCTGCGGACGACGCTTCGGCAAAACCACCATCGCCTTTGAACTCATCGCCGACCACCTGCTCAAAGGAAACGCCGTCGCCTACTTCGCTCCCACCCACATCATGTCAGTCGAACTCTGGCAACAAGTCAAATCCGCCCTTGCGCCCATCATCGGACGCACCAGCGAAGCCCAATCACGCATCGAATGTATCAACGGTGGAATCTTTGAAACGTGGACAGCACGTAACGAAACCGTACGCGGACGCAAATACCATTTCGTCGTCATCGACGAAGCCGCCCTCATTCCTGATGCCAATCTCTGGCAAGCCGCCATCCGTCCCCTACTCAGCGACTACAAAGGACACGCTCTCTTTGCTTCCACCCCACGCGGACGCAATTGGTTTTGGGAACTCTACAATCGTGGCAACAATCCCGACTTTCCTGATTGGGGGGCGTGGCAATACCCCACATCCGCCAATCCCTATCTCTCAGCCGATGAAATCACAACTGCCCGTATCGAATTACCACAACGCACCTTTCAGCAAGAATACGAGGCAATCTTTCTCGAAGATTCTGGCACAGTCTTTCGTGATGTTCGCGCCATCTGTACCGCAAAGCCCCTCTCCGCACCACAATCCGATAAAGTCTATGTCATTGGGGTCGATTGGGGACGCGATAACGATTTCACAGCCATCTCAGTCCTAGATGATACCGCCACCCAAGTTCACCTAGAGCGCTTCAACCAAATTAGCTACAACCTACAACGCGATAGGCTCAAAGCAGTCGTCAATCGCTTCAAACCACACACCATCCTAGCCGAAGCCAATAGCATCGGCTCAGTCAACATTGATGCTCTTCGCGCCGATGGTTTACCTGTCCGCGCCTTCCAAACGACAGCCTCCAGCAAACCACAACTCATAGATACCCTTGCCCTCGCTGTCGAACAATCGCGTATCACCCTGCTAGCAGATGAAACCCTCATCCACGAACTCACCAGCTACCAGATGACACGCACACCATCAGGGCATTGGCAATATTCAGCACCACACGGCACACACGATGATACCGTCATCGCCACCGCCCTATCCTATTGGCAACTCAAACGCCAATCACGCACCCTCATCGACTTCGCATAACAAAAAGTCTCTCCTCCGCAGTGGGGAGATTTAGAGGGAGATAACCAAAAACTCTACCCAATAACGCATGGTAGAAGACAACCTGTGTGTCGCCTAAACAGACACAAACATAGTAGGGACGGCATTCTTGCCGTCCGCCGAGATGAACACACACTTTTGCTAAATCTTTAACTTACATAGATGATTCATCAAAAATAATTAAACAGTACAAAACACTATTCCTAGCGTCCACAATCTATCAAAAACAGACAATCCCATGGGATTGTCTGCTCTAAATATCTCTGCGACTTTGCGTCTCTGTGGTTAAAAAATACAAACAAAGCTCCCTGTTATCTCCTGTTTAACAGGCAAACTTTTCTAACCAAACTACCCAATCGACTGCCGTTGTTCTTGCTCTTGTTCATCAATAATCAACATCTCATCAGCAGCCTGAATTCTGATGACCTACGTCACACCACTGGGCACCCAAATATTCTTGACCTGCACACTGCGTCGTAAAAATTCTTCGCCTTGTGCTTGCTGATTGTCTGCCCAGTTCCATGTTTCGCCATAATTGACCCATGTACGCTTCATGTTATGCGATGCCAAATACTCCACAAAATAACTGCCTTCCGCACTGCCGAAGTACCACATGGCATCAACATCATCATGCTCTACTAGCGTTTTTGTCAGATGGTCACGCTTGCCTGTCACAATATTGACCACGCCAGCAGGTAAATCCGATGTTTCCAAAATCTGATAGAAATCCGTTGCTGATAGTGGATATTGTTCTGATGGGATGATGACAACCGTGTTACCTCGTGCGATGGCAGGTGCAAGCAATGACACAAACGCTAACAATGGGGCTTCGTCAGGGCAAGCGATGCCAATCACGCCTAAATAATCATGATAACCAACGACAATCCCGCGTAAGGTCGTCTCCTGAACTGTGCCACCATATTTATCGGCATAAGCTGCATAGGTAAACAAGCGACTAATCGAGAGGTCAACTTCATTACGAGCGTGTTCTTCTTTCCAACCTGTCATCGCCATGATGCGCTGTGTGAATTCATCAGCACGAATTGCCAAATTTTCTGCGATGTAATACAAAATCTGTGCGCGATTGTGAGGGGTACGGTCTGCCCATCCGCGTGCTTTATGGGCTGCTTCGACAGCATTACGAATATCTTTGCGGTTGCCATCACTGACTTGCCCAATTTCTGTGCCATCTGCGCCCAATATTGGACGACTGTAATTACCATCAGGACGGGCTTGCTTACCGCCAATGTAAAGTTTCGTTGTGCGGTCTAGTGGAGCGAATCCGCCATTGCTTTTCACTTTAGTTGATGGAGCAGGAGGCACATGCGCTGACCATTGCTTGACATCCAAGGCTTCGGTATCTAATTTCGTTGTCGGTCGTTTTTTCCAGTTTGGACGCACATACTCGTACAAGCCTTCTTTGCCACCTTCGCGTCCGAAACCACTCTCGCGGTAACCTCCGAAACCACTGGCAGTATCAAAGAGGTTGGTGCTATTAACCCAGACGCTCCCTGCTTTGATTTTGTGTGCGACTTCCAAAGCTGTGTTGATATTCTCACTCCAAACGCTTGCTGCCAGACCATAGCGCGTATTATTCGCCAACTGAATCGCCTCGGCTGGGGTGCGGAAACTCATGGCGACCAGCACAGGACCGAAAACTTCTTCTTGTACGATAGTTGAAGAAGGTGACACATTGGTCATCAGCGTCGGCGGATAGAAACATCCATCTTCTGGCATCGGCATATCAGGTTGATAGATGTCTGCGCCTTCATCAATGCCGATTTTGACCCACTTATCAATTGTCTGATATTGCACAGGGTCAACGACTGCACCGATGTCGATGCTCTTATCCAGTGAATCGCCGATGCGTAATTTACTCATGCGTGTGCGTAATTTGTCGAGGAAGCTATCAGCAATATTCTCTTGCACGAGGAGACGAGACCCTGCACAGCATACTTGTCCCTGATTGAACCAAATTGCATCAACGATACCTTCGACTGCGCCATCTATATCAGCATCTTCAAAGACCACAAAAGGCGATTTTCCGCCAAGTTCAAGTGAGAGTTTTTTGCCACTACCCGCTATTGCACGACGGATGATGCCTCCGACATGGGTTGAACCTGTGAATGCCACTTTATCAATATCAGGATGTGTCGTTAGCGATGCGCCTGCTTCATCACCACCTGTGACGACATTGACGACACCAGCAGGTAAACCACTTTCGAGCAGAATTTCCGCAAATAGAATCGCTGTCAGTGGTGTATAGGGGGCTGGCTTGATGACAACGGTATTGCCCATCGCTAAGGCAGGTGCGATTTTCCATGCCAACATCAGTAGTGGGAAATTCCAAGGAATCACTTGTCCAACCACTCCCACAGGCTGATAATCGGACATCTCTGTTTCCATCAATTGTGCCCACCCTGCATGATGATAGAAATGTCGTGCCACCAAAGGAATATCAATATCGCGTGATTCACGGATAGGCTTACCATTATCTAGTGATTCGACCACTGAAAATAGCCGAGCGTGCTTCTGGATATTGCGTGCAATCGCATAGAGATAGCGTGCGCGTTCGTGTCCGCTAGTTTGTGACCATGTTTTGAAGGCTTTACGAGCCGCTTTGACTGCCTTATCAATATCACTGGCGGAGGCATCCGCGACATCGGCTAACTTCTTACCTGTGGCTGGAGCAGATACTTCAATGTAACTGGCTTCGGGAGCTTGCCACTTATTTCCAATGAACAGGTCAAATTTACGTCCATGTTGCTCAAGCCAGTGTTGTGCTGCATTATCACTTTCGGGTGCTGGACTATATTCCATTGTGTTAAAAATCTCTTGTATCGAAGGCATTGTATCAACCTTTTATTTGTTTAATTTTGTGTCGCAATTTCGGATATGATACATCATGTCCCCACAGTAAAGGATTCTCTATCCCATCGGCATATGATGATTGGCAGCGTAACGTCCTGTTGCATGATGTGAGAGTTGCCGTTCAATATCGGTTAGTAGACTACTTGCACCGAAACGGAACAAATCAGGTTGTAGCCAATCGTCGCCGAGTTCTTCTTTCATCAGAACTTGATAGGTGAGGGCATCTTTGGCAGTGCGAATGCCACCTGCGGGTTTGAAGCCGACTTTGTATCCTGCCAGAGCTTCATATTCACGGATGCACCGCAACATAATCAAGCTGAATTCAATAGTTGCATTGACCGATTCTTTACCTGTCGATGTTTTGATGAAATCCGCGCCAGCCATCATGCAAACTTTACTGGCTTTAGCGACATTCCAGAGTGGACCGAGTTCACCTGTTGCGAGGATGGTTTTCATATGGGCTTCACCACAGGCAGCCCGCATCTCGCAGACTTCATTATAGAAGGCATCCCAATTGCCTCGTAGCACATGCTCACGGGTGATGACGATGTCAATCTCTTTTGCGCCGAGTGCCACTGATTCTTTAATCTCTTGGATGCGTTGCTTATAGGGACTCAAGCCAGCAGGGAAACCTGTTGAAACGGCTGCGACAGGAATATCTGTGCCTTCAAGGACTTCGAGTGCTTCGGGGATGCGTTCGTGATAAACACAGACTGCGCCTGTTGTTAATTTCATGTCTGCAACGCCGAGAGCGTCTAAAATATCGTGGCGAACAGGATTACGGGCTTTGGCAGCCATCCGCCGAACTTTGCTTGGTGTATCATCACCAGCGAGGGTGGTTAGGTCAATGCAGGTGATGGCTTTTAGTAACCATGCGGCTTGCCACTCCTTCTTGACCGAGCGACGTTTGCTGAGGGTGTTGGCACGGCGTTCAGTGGCGGAGGGATTAACGTGTGTATCATTGACCCAACCCATATCAAGTGCGATGCCCATGTTGCGTGTGTGTGTGCTCATAAGACACTTGTTTCTACTTATTCAGAATACGAGTGCTTTCATTATAACCAAGGCACAGATGAGATGATAGTTATTCAACATCCCCTCATCTTTAGGGGCTGTGACTAGCACGCGCAGGTGTTAGAATCTTCTGCATGAATATCGAGCAGATGGAGTAAATGATGAGCTATCAATTGTATTGTCCAAATTGTAGCCAAGCAATTGCACACGAAGACATTAACGTACAGAAGACAATCGCTGCCTGTGCAAATTGTGGTGCAGTCTTTAATTTTTCGGATAAAGTCGGGACAACACCAAAAGTCAAACGGCGCAAAACCAAAAAGCCTGATTACATCTCCCAAACTGAAACTGCTGACCGTCTGGCATTGGAGATGCCACTGCTACAGACAATGAGCAACAAAGTTGGCTGGGGTGTACTGACGGCTATGCTATTGGGTTTGTACTCATTGCTGGCAATAGGAACTTTATCTGATGGAGATATAGGTCCGTTTGTTGTGTTTTCATTGCTCTTTGTGCCGATGATACTGGGGATGCTTGCATCACAATTTACTAAGCAATCCATTGAAGTCAATGCTGAGGAACTCAAGCACGAGGTACGCTTTGGTTTGCCAATTTATCAACGCAAAGTGGATGTAGCAGACATCAAAGATGTGATGACTGAGGAAATGCTTGCGACACAACAATCTGTGGCAAAAGCACGCTACAATTTATTTGCTGAACGCCACGATGGACGGCAAGATATGTTCGTACAAAACATACCAGAAGAAACAGCACTCTATGCTCAACAAGTTTTATCAGGGTATTTCAATGCAGATGATGCTAATGTGTCCCTGCGCTTGCAAGATGACATAGGCGATGATGAGATGCTGAATATTGATGAACAAGAGCAACAACAACGGCAGTCGATGGGATAGGTTATTCCTGAAGGCTATCGTTACTTTGTAGGTTAACGATAGTTTCCTCGATTGCTTCTAATACCGCTTCTATATGTTGAATGACATCACTATCGCTAAAGCGATGATAAGTTTTAAGGTATTTGTTTGGGATGTGATTTCGGTACTCTTAGAATTCTTAAGACGCAGTGTGCAAGTCAAAAAACATTTGGGTGCCAAGTGGTGTGACGTAGAAGATTATTAAGAGACCCTCTTAGCAAACTGAGAGGGTCTTTTTTTCAATTTAGTCATTGGTACGCATCAAGAGTGCTAGCAAATACAGACCGAAAGCTGTCCATGATGTGCCGACACGTATCGCATTCGCTTGATTCCATGCGTCTCGCGTGGCTTCCCAATCAGACGGTAGTGCAGTCGGATTCCATGATTCTGTGTACACATTAAGTGGTAAATTGACATTAGCCGTATATGCGATGATGCCCAGAATATAAACCAATCCAGCGATTACAATCAACCAAAATACAGGACTTTTGTAACGTCGAATATTTGCTAACACTGCAATGACTGCTGCTGCACCGCTACCAAAGAAAAAGATGAAGAACATAAAATGACGCACATTAACATTGAACAGTGATTGCATTGTCGCATAGGTCGCACCATCGACTTGCATCATGGCTGGGTTGATATTGAAGGTATAAGTATAGAAAAATCCTGCCATAATCCCTGTAGCAAAGATAGCAATCGCAATTGTGACGTTTTCAAGTAAATTTGATTGTTGCTTCATGTTGGTATCCCCCTTGTGTTTAGTCTATCGTTCTATACGCAAGTGAGTATGACAAGTTGCATTAAGGAATTATATTGGTAGATTTACTGTGTGCAGTTCAAAACATTTAATTTTCAGATGGTGTCACTGCATGTACGTTTAAGAATACATGGCTTTGGGATTTGACTGCTGATGGTTAGATATACTTATGGGATAATTACCACACCATAATTAAAGGGAAAGCTGATGCAAATTACGCAATCGCTTCGTGATACTTTTATGACACAAGGTTATCTTGTGATTGACAATCTCTTATCGGCTGATGAGATTCAAGCACTCGTGGATGATTACGTTCAATTACTTGACCGTATTGCACTACAACTCTATCAAGAAAGAAAAATCCCCTCATTGTTCTCGGACTTACCTTTTGATAAACGGCTGGGAACAATCCTCAGTCAATCGCAGGAAAACTTATTTCGCTATTTTGATATTGCCCTACCCAACGAAGACATTACTGAACAAACACCATTTCATCTGAGTCCAGCCATTTTCAATATGATTAAGAACGAGCGCATCCTCGACATCATTGAACAACTCATCGGTGGCGAAATCTTAGCAAGTCCAATTCAGCATGTGCGTATCAAACCACCGCAACAGACCGCCGAGCGAAATCCGAATCAGAGTAGTCTGGTCAAGCAAACGGGATGGCATCAAGACCAAGGGGTATCGCGCGAAGAAGCGGACGACACCGAAACGATTACAGTCTGGTTAGCTGTTACTGATGCGACCATCGACAATGGGTGTTTACAAGTAATTCCATATAGTCATCGATATGGCATCGCTACCCATTGTCCGAGTAATGAGCAGATGACCATCCCTGAAAAATTACTCGATGGCACACCACGCCCCATTTCGATTAAAGCAGGGAGTGCCCTCCTCTTACATCGTTTGACCAAACATGCGTCATTACCCAATATCTCGGACTCGATTCGTTGGAGTTTTGACTTACGTTATCAGCCGATTGGACAAGCTACAGGGCGCGACGAATTGCCAAGTTTGATTGTACGCAGTCGCAGTCAACCTGAGTTAGTACAAGATGATTACGACGCATGGGTAACATCATGGCAGGATGCACGGACTGCACTCGCACATAAAGGCAAACGTGATAAGACTCATCGCTGGGATGGTGATGCGCCTGTCTGTGCTTGAATTATTAAGGTATGTTCAATGAGACAAGATTACAATTATTTACCATGGATTTCTGATCAGGCTCTTGAAGAGGCTGTGCTAAAAGTCTATTTGGCGATGAAAAATGCCTTAGCAGATACAACAATGTCTGATTTGCAATCTCAGATTATTGACCCATTTGCACTTGTGCTTGAAACTTCGGCGACTAATTTATCTGTGGAACAATGGATTCAAGCGGAGGCACAACGCCAAGCCCAAAAATCTTGGATGAATCAAGTTGGATACTTTCATCAAGAAATCCTAGGTGCGGTAGATGGTTGGACTGACCTTTTGGCTGGAGATGATAGTGAAATTGATTTCAAGAAAGATGACGATAGTATTTATGCAGAAATCAAGAATAAACATAACACAATGAATTCATCATCCGAGAAAGAGACACGCCACAAACTAGAACGGTTAGTTGAGGCAAAGCCATTAGCTACTGCCTATCTCGTTCAGATTATACGTATCCGTAAGCATCCATATGATGAACTATGGACATTAAAAGGTTTTGAGACACATCCTCGTATACGAAAAATTTCTGGGGAATTATTTTATGCCAAGGTTACAGGATATGAAACAGCTCTACATGACCTATATCATACCATTCCTGATGTCATGAAAAAGATTGTTGAAGAGCATGAAGAACTATCTCTTGGTAAAACAAGTGCCATGACTGAACTCGTTGAACAGTCTCCCAATGAAACCAATAACGAGTTTCTTAGGTTCTTTATCGACTTTGCTTATAGGAATTATAATAAGCTCGCTAGCGATGACTAAAATAATGAGAGTTGTTTGGGTAGTGTTTTCACATTGTTCTGTATCATTTCACTATCCTCTCGTTCTGTACCATCTAACATTGCAATCAAGCATCGCCCGATATGATACGCTAAGTTCACAGGGACAGCATTGCCAATTTGTTTGTACTGGTTCGCGGTTGACCCCGTAAATTCCCATTCATCAGGGAAGGTTTGGATTCTCGCATATTCACGCACCGTTAGTGGACGTGTTTCACTAGGATGGCATCGCTCTGTTTGTTTCTGTGCAGGACTACAAGTGAGCGTTAGTGAGGGTTCTTCCCATGCTAATCGGCGTGCCATACCTGTTTTACCGCCACCAAGAAAGTAACTTTTCTTCATGTATTCTTTGGCAAGGTTTTCTGGCAAATCGCGCCAATATCCTCCTGCTGGAACATGAGCTAAGATTTCTTTTTTGCGTTGCGGATAACTTGCACCGTCTGATATAGGCACATCGGTCAGGGCTTCTCGTAAAGATAAGATATAGTCATTTTCTTTCGGAAAATAAATAGGGTAATCCAAGTCATTACGAACACCAATGATGATAAGACGTTCTAGTTTTTGAGGTACATCATGAATTTGCGCTTTTAAAACATATCTATTTGTTTTGAGTGATTTAACTTTTTCTAGTAAGTCCTCAACAGT
>JBCCSC010000044.1:0-53683 GCA_039200705.1 Chloroflexota bacterium | reverse complement strand
GTTTCCTGATATTTGCTGAAGAGGTTTATACAACTCTCAAAGCAGAATATCCTGAAACTTTGAAAGCTGTTATCGTTATTTCCTTGATACCCACAAGTGACTTCAATAGCATACGCAAAATAATCTGGATTAAAGGCATCAATCATGTAACGGGCATGATTCAAGAAAGCCTGAATAACGTCAGGATGGTCAAAAGTGCGTCCTTGCCAAGGACTAGGGAGTGGCATATTTTCATTCTCCGCCCAATATCCAGCGAGTTGATTACGCTCTGATGAATTTGGTGTAATAGATAAATAGACTTGTTGATCTGGACGACGATTTTCAATACGTTGTTGGATATTTTGTAATACCTCTGCATGATAAAGACTGCCATCTAGTGCTTCCTGCCAAGGAATACCCGTATCCATGTGATGTAGCACCATATCGCCATGTTGGTCAATTTGCCTGTATGTATAATTCTGCGCAGATTGGGTCAAATCATATGGAAAAGGTGACATTCCCATATAAAAAGAGCGATGTTCTATATTATCTTGTGCTTGTGGTGCGTCTATATTTACGAACCAAATAATGAAAAGGCTACCTATAATGAAGAAGAATAGCAGACGTAAACGCATAAGCGATAATCCTCATATTACTTGATTTACATACCCCTTATTGTAGTGACATCTGTTTAAGAAATGCAGTGATTGAGATCATTTTTTAGTGTGATGTGAGTCACGAAATGATATGAAATTATCGTATTGGTAAATGTTTTCAGTAGCTAAAAGTAATACACAATCATAGCATTTATTTATGTCCCAATTCAAATGGAAAACCCATTCATTGCATGTTCTAGCAGTATAATAAATATTACACAGTGTAGATTGGTGTTGGTAGCCCAATAAATGTATAAGATTGAATTGTAGCAAGTCACTTTTTCCTTTCCCAATTATTTTCAGCACGAAGGCAGGTCACATTAGCACGAGATACTTCCATGGTTTGCCTTGATCTTCTAGAGGGTAGGTAAGTATCTCATTTGATGAAAATGTTTATGCAACAGAAATAGCACATTTTGCATATTCGAATCCTCATGTTTCAATAGCAAGATAATTGCCAATCGAAGGTCTCACCAATTTATCGCTAAATCCAACTAAATTGACTGGCTTCAAAATCAGAGATGGGTGGCGCATAGTAAGGAACAATCGCCTGCCCTGGTGGAGATACAGTATCAATTCGGATATGATCTTCTTCAGTCAGCGAGATCTCTAATACGCCAAGATAGTCAGCAAGCTGTTCAATCGTTCGTGGACCAATAATCGGCGTGGTGATGCCATCTTTTGATAGACTCCATGCCATAGCAATCTGGATTGGCTTAACACTTTTTTCACGCGCTAGACTTTCGACTAACTCTAATACATCAAACGCCTGTTCTACCAAATGGTTGGCGATCCACTGCCCGAAGAAACCAGCAATATCCCCTTCCTGCTTGAAGCGCGTATCATCTGGTATGGCTTGTCCTCTACGATATTTTCCACTGAAGAACCCGCGTGCTGTGGGTGACCATGGCATGATAGCGATGCCATAGCTCTGTGCCATGGGAATCAATTCACGCTCAATGGTACGATCCAATAAATTATACGGTGGTTGTTCGGTGACAACACGATTGAGGCCATATTCCTTCGATACCCACAGGGACTCCAGCACACGCCATGCTGGAAATGTACTCGTGCCGATATAGCGCACCTTGCCAGTACGGATTAGGTCATCTAAAGCCCTTATTGTCTCATCAATTGGAATATATGACTTGGGGCGATGAAGCTGATAGAGGTCAATCGTATCTGTCTGCAAGCGTCGGAGCGAATCTTCACAGGCTTGAATAATATGCCGACGGTGTGTGCCAAAAGCATTTGGATCGTCGCGATTCATCGGGTGATGTACCTTCGTCGCAATGACTAATCGCTCTCGGCTGCCACGTTCTTTCATGTAGTTACCGATAATCTCCTCACTGCGTCCGCGCTGATAGGCATTTGCAGTGTCGATAAAATTAATGCCTGCATCAAGTGCTTGATCCAATATACTGAATGCGGTTGCTTCGTCTGTACGATCGCCAAAGTTCATCGTTCCCAAGCACAAAGGACTTACTTTGATGCCTGTGCGACCTAGATTTTTATAGTCCATCGGTTGCTGATCCAATCCAAGTAATGACAAAATCATCTATAAGAATACCGATGCTTTGACATGTTGTATTGTAAAAATACGACGCTTACTTTAGATGAGCAACGCGGTCAACAAATAATGTCTTATCTCTAAGGTATGTTGGTGGGCGATTGAGATAACTTGTCGGTGCACTTGATGCAAACTGCTTAAACTCGCGGATGAAGTGCGATTGGTCATAATAGTGGTTAGCAATATCTCCGTGAGGTAACACATCAGTATCATGCATGTATTGGAGGATATGGTTAAAGCGTACCAGACGGGCATAGCGTTTAGGTGGCAATCCAACGTATTGTTTAAACAAGCGCTCAAGTTGACGTGAACTGATGAATAAATCATCGCAGAGCTGCTGAATAGTGATAGCACCTTGATGAGTGACAATGTAGTTGATTGCATGATGCAATCTTGTACACTTAGAAACTTGTGTTTGTGTCAGTAGCATCTCTTCTATGATCTGAATGCGCTTCTGTAGTTCAGTACAGCATTCAAGACGTTTGAGTATTTCAAGTGTGTCAACTTGACTCGATGTATTCCCAAATAACCTCGATAAACTAGAACATTGAAATGGAACAACATATCCCACTCGGAAATTAATGCCAATAGCATCCACATGTCCCTGATAGACAATGGTATGGGGCTGTATCTGTGGCTCAATCATCGTTGCTGTCATCGCATCCTTCGCTACAGGCAAGGTCGTTGTATGATGTAAAGGGTGTCCTAAGTTGAGAAACAACGAGAAATTGGCTCGTGGTAAAATGACACCACCATGTGGCTGAACTAACGTCGCACTGGAGCGAAGCAAGATGTAATCTCGAATAATAGCTTGCAATGGCGGTGATGGTTGAAAAATTGTCCAAGATAGTTGCATAGCAGTGAACCATTAGATGTTTATTGTCATAGAATAGTGTACCATTTCACTTATCTACACGATCACTAGCTTTAAGGGTTTCCATTTTTCTACATCTAATCCATCGTTCTGAAGGTCACAGTCATAATCAAAAATACAGGCTCAATTTTGGCTTCTGCTGAGATTGCAAAAGAAGTAATTCGACTATTTGAGACGAGTCTTCGTATTATCATTGTTTCTTGTAGAGTTATGAAGGTAGCTCTTTGACAAACGAAACAAAACCGTATTGGCGCGTCTTCACGCTACCTCCTACATTAGTGTCTTAAGCTACCGTATTATTCGCTCTGACACCAAACAGTCGGACGCGTCAAATTGTGGTGTTTTACATTGGTAAGCGAGATACACATGCTGCACGGCAGTTAGAGCAACACATTCCCTATCCTTAAATGCTCTGTCCGATGTACACGGATCAGTATCAGACTTCCTAAGGTGTTCTACCAGACTCCTTACATTGTGCAAAAGAGAAAAACAGTAGTGCAACCTCTGGAGCGATAAAAAATACCTTATGCGAACGATTAGCTCGCTTTGCGCGTAAAAACACTCTCATTTTCTAAGTCCCATAAGATGCACCGTATTTTGCTGGAGTGGTTCATCATTGAATACAATTTGTCCGTGCCATCACTTACTACTTAACAACCACTACCTAAAATTTACTGGGAACTAAGAACTAAAAAAGGAGCCTTGATGTGAGACTCCATATCTACTTACTCAATTGTCAGATGTTATTCAACCGTGATCTGGACAGTTTCAGTCAATGGCTGTGCATTATACGTCAACGTTTCGTGAGAGTTGGCGTTGAGAGTCACTGTGATTTCGTGAGTTCCCATAGGCAGATGAGCAATGTGATACCATTCACTATACACACGGGCAATCTGTTCACCATTGAGAAACAAATGGGCATGTCCTTCACCTTCAATATGGGCTGAACTGGCGTTTTCAGGGGCAAAGCCAAAACCTTCAGTGATAATCTGAACGTTCCAACCAGACATTGGATCAGGTTGAACATCAAGGTGTACTGATGTAGGTTGTGCAACCTCAATAGTCTGCTCATGATGATGGTGATGATCAGTATTGGTCTGTTCATGGTTCATCGTGTAACCAAAATCAGATGGTGTGCGCCCCTCGACATAGGGCAAAAAGAGTAGCGGGGCAATACACATTTCATCCTGAGTGCCTTCACCCCAAACGACATAGCGATCTGTATCATCACTGCGCCATGTGCAAGTCAGACGAATCGTATCGCCTGCTTCAACGAAGATCGGCTCAGCTAACCAGTAATTGTCCTGCCAGTGGAAGTCCCAGATCGGAATGTCCAATATCGGAGTTTGTTGAGATGTGTCGGGATGCAAGTCCATGCGGATCGCCTCACCCAATTCGTGCATGTGTGCACCCGCCATTACAATCCATCCGTCGTGACGGATAGGTTGATCACAAATTAATGTAACCTGATTATTATCTTGAGGAAGCATATCTTCCAAGGTTTGTCCACAGAGCGACAATGTCACATCCGATACAAAACCCAGTGGACTTTCTTCAACAGCTAGCTCACGATCACATAATTCATTGTCCACACCAGCAGGACATGGGATTTCTACAGGACCTAGAAGCACCTGACCGGATAGAGGAACAATCTCCTCTTCCGTTGTGTCCAATATGAGACGCGTCTGGTCTGCTACTGGCGGAGCAGAAAGATTGTAATGGACTTGCATAATCAGATGACTGCCTGCACTGATGATCCGTCCACTGCCTTCGGGATAGACGATGGCAGCCGATCCCGGTGCCCAACTTCCTAACCCACCACCTAGACCACTTTGACCTAGGTTGTTGAAAGCCGCATTCCGCAATTCCAACGGTAAGGTAGGTGGTAGTGTTTCTGCTATTTGGCGGACAGCATCCGTACCACCGTCCAGACCTGTACCACCATAGCATTCCCAACCGGGGGCTTCATCTTCAGCATCTATGGCCTGTGCTGCTGACAGTTGTGCATCGCTGATGCGGTAAATAATTACATGATGAACAATGCTCGGTTGACCAGGAATAATGTCGAAACCTGTGATGGATGTATCGGTTTCAAAACCTGGTTCCAGCAAGAAACAACGATAATCATCGAACACCTCACCAGTTGGAGTGTATGGTTCTGGCATTTCCAGAATGACATCAGGATTAATCAGTGACGATACGAACTCAATTTCGGATGTACGATCATATATATCACCAAGTGGCGCACCTGCTTGTGCCCAGTCAACAATTGTATCAATCTCATTATCGCTAAGGCTTTTGTCGTACAATAGATCAGGTGAATCGCCACCTGGCATCCAAGGCGGCATATAACCTGTCGAGACCACAAAGCCCATATCTGGGGCTGTTTGCTGGACGAAGGCGATATCATCAAGAGCATAAGATGTATGCCCAATACCGCCTGGGTTATGGCAACTACCACAGTGTAACTGCAAAATGGGTTCAATGTCCCTGTAGTAAGTGAAGTCGTTCGCACCCTCTGTGTGTTGTGTTGTATGATGTGGTGTCGATGTGGGGAGGGGATCATCTCCATGTGCTAATACCATGTGTTGTTGCGTAACCAACAACAACGCAATCCCCAGAATGGTAAGCCCGATTCCAAATGCGCTCCAACTCATCCATATTTTTCGCATACTTAATCCTCAGATTATTGACATTACACACTACATAGATCGCTTTACAGTTGGATCTACGCACTTAGTAAACGTGATAATGCGATGATGCAACAAGTGCTGATGGACATAAAATGAGATGACTCAGGTCAACTATGTAATGACCTAGGTCACGTGCTTGATGGCAATAAAATGCGTTATACTAGAAAGATGAAAACATTTTACGAACCAGGAATCATACGCGTATTTCAGTTCTTCACGTTGCTCCAGGTTGTCGTCGGTTTTCTGAATGTCCTAATAGGTATTCAGGTTAACCCGAATCCGAGGCTTTATTCGGCAGTCCATGCATTTGCACTGCTTATTCTGTTTTTCGGATTGTGCTCAGGCTGGTTACGACGCACGCTGGGCAAGATATTCCTGCCAACTATGCTTATACTGTTCATAATTGAACCTTTGGTGTCTAGGATTGCAGTGAATTATGCCAGTATCTATTTGCAAATTAGTACAGAATTGAACGAGCGTGTATTATCGCAAATTGCTGTTAGCACCATTACTCTGCTAATTCCTCTTATAATCACTGCATGGCAGTATTCAATGAATGCCGTGTTTCTTTACTGTACGAGTATCTCAGCGTTGTTCATTGCACTGTATCGCCTCTTTGAAACCCAGCACCATGATAATACGATATTATTGCAATTAATTGTGTTTCAATTTGTGACTTACATGATTGTGGGAGTGTTGATCAACCAATTGATGCGCGAACAGCGTCATCAAAAGCAGATGCTACAACAAGCTAATGAAAACCTACTTGATTACGCAGCGACATTGGAAAAACTGGGCATCGTCCGTGAACGGAATCGTCTTGCACGTGAACTTCATGACACACTGGCTCACACGCAGAGTGCAGTCATTATTCAAATGGAGGGAATTGAAGCACTTTGGGAGAAGAACCCGCAACGTGCTCATAAAATGTTTCAACAGTCCTTACAGGCGATGCGTACAGGACTGCAGGAGACTCGTCGTGCCCTTGAAGCACTCAGAGCGACATCACTGGAAGACATGGGACTTCGCATAGCGCTACGCAACCTACTACAAAGTGTGGAAGAACGTGCGTCATTTGAGTTGAGTTACCAGCTTGCTGACGATCTGGAGAATTTACCAGTATCGATTGAAAACGCAGTCTTTCGTGTGATCCAAGAGGCGTTGACCAACGTTATTCGTCATGCACAAGCCACCAGTGTTGATGTGAAACTCGAAAATAAAGCAGGTGTGCTTAAACTCAGCGTTGACGACAATGGCATAGGATTCAGTGTAGATCAGGTTGAAACACAGCAGCATTTTGGCATCAGCGGTATGCGTGAACATGCGCGGGAGATTCAGGCAGACTTTGTACTAAAAAGCAGCCCCGGATCAGGCACGGCAATTGTATTATGTGTGGGAGTAGATAGATGATCCAAGTTATGATCTGTGACGATCAGGAAATCGTCTGTGATGGTTTAGATGCCATCCTCAGCACGGATACCGAAATTGAGGTTGTTGGTATTGCACATGATGGTGCGCAGGCAATTGAGCTAGCAATGCAATCCCAACCTGATTTAATCCTGATGGATTTGAAGATGCCTGTGATGAATGGTGTTCAGGCAACACAAGCGATTAAGACCCATTTGCCCTCACTATTTGTTTTGGTATTGACCACTTATGCCAATGATGAGTGGCTATTCGATGCACTGCGAGCTGGTGCATCCGGTTATTTATTGAAGGATACCCCGCGTAAGAATATTATCCAGGCCATAAAAGAGACGGTTGCTGGCAAATCTTTGATTGATCCAGCCGTTGCTGGTAGGCTGATTCGATATATCCAGGATGATGCCTTTAAGAAACCAACCAGCACCTTGTTTGATAAACTCAACGAGCGAGAGCGCGAAATCTTAGGCTTGATCGCACAAGGGCGCTCTAATGCTGAGATTGCAACAGCACTACACCTGTCGCGAGGAACTATCAAGAATTATGTCAGCACAATCTTGGATAAACTGAGTGTATCAGATAGAACACAGGCTGCTGTTTTGGCACACCGTTATGATTTGAATTTATAGCATTCATATATGATTTGTGGATCTGAACTGTATGAGAAAGTGAAGACAACGGAACTGACAATACCCCGTTTTATGGCACAGTCAATCAGTGAAGCAATATCAATTGACCGAAAATCAGTGATTTGCTGCAGTTCTGGATATTTTTCTGAAAAATGTACGGATGGACTCAACCACTAACTGAGGTTCTTCGAGAACGACCAAGTGTCCGGCTTGGTCTGAAACCAAACAAGGATGAGTAATGCTTTCACAATTCGATTGGATCGAGATTTCAGGTGGGCGTGGCATGCTGAAAACATCCGAAGCAGATATTATGTTGCAAATTCCTAACGAACCTTACAGGATCGCCAAATACCCTGTGACTAATGCACAATTTGCTCAGTTTATGAAAGCAGATGGCTATTGCAGCAAAAACTGGTGGACTCAACAGGGCTGGCAACAGCAAAAGAAAAATGGTTGGGAAGAACCACGCTATTGGCAAGATAGCAAATGGAATAGCTCCCAGCAACCAGTTGTGGGTGTCTCTTGGTATGAAGCAGTAGCATTTTGCCATTGGTTGAGCGAAGTTACAGGCAAAACAATGAGGTTGCCCACTGAGAGCCAGTGGCAGTATGCAGCACAGAGCGATGATGGTCGAGCCTATCCATGGGGAAATGACTGGGACTGCGCCCGCTGTAATAACTCGGTAAAGCCATGCAGTAGCAACATAACCACACCTATCACAAGATATGCAGATAGCGGTAGTAGCCCGTTTGATGTAGTGGATATGATCGGCAACGTTTGGGAGTGGTGTCAAACTGACTATGACACTCACACAAATGATATGCATAACAAGGATACAACATTTCGGGTTTTGCGCGGTGGTTCGTGGCTTGATACGGATGTGTCATGGCTTCGTTGTGACATCCGAGGAAAACTCTATCCGCATGATCGATCTACTATTGCTGGTTTTCGTATTTGCTTTGTCGAATGATCTGCTTATCGCTAAGTACACTCAGAAGCTATTCCCAAGTGTACTGAATTTCTGTTTCGTGAAACACCGAGACTACAAATTATACTACTGCATTAGACATTGACTATATTAATCAGATACATTTGGTAGTGTCATGGTCTTTGAGACTCTTCCGTTTGGCATGATGACTGGACAAGTGCGCTCTTGGTGACTCTATCTACCTGTCCGCTTTATGTATTGATTATCTGGCCTATGTTACAACCCAACTTGGGTTTGAGCTAGAAAAATATTCTTCTACAGGTTAGTCGTTGAGGTGTAATTTTCAATTCGTTACTTGACCTGTAGCGCACTACAGGTTTTAGGATAGGGTTATGGTGGAATATAGCATAAAGCAAACAGCACAGAAAACAGGTGTTAGCGTCGAGGCATTGCGTTACTACGAGCGCGAAGGTCTGATACGCGATGTACGACGCTTACCCAATGGTCATCGTCGCTACACCGAACAAGATCTCCTGTGGATTGAGTTCTTGACTTGTATGCGCGAGAGTGGGATGCCCATTCGCGATTTGAAGCAATATGTTGAACTGAGTTACCAAAAGGGCACAGGTCAGGAGCGTTG
Organism: Chloroflexota bacterium; assembly: GCA_039200705.1. GTDB lineage: Bacteria > Chloroflexota > Anaerolineae > Aggregatilineales > Phototrophicaceae > JAUZRW01. The sequence continues at coordinate 44,292 of JBCCSC010000044.1, read as the reverse complement.
TGATTTGCTAGAAGCACATCGCGAAGCGGTCAAAGCACACATCGAACAATTTCAGACTTACTTAACACGTATTGAAGATAAGATTGCATGGTATCAGGAGCGATTGCCCCACCTACGAAGTTCGGATGATTCATCAAAAGAGGAGTGAGAATGCTTACAAGACGATTGGGAAAGAGTGATATTGAGGTCAGCGCATTAGGGATGGGGTGCTGGGCAATTGGTGGTCCGTTCTATCACGATGGTCATGTCGTTGGTTATGGACAGGTTGATGACGCCGAATCAATTCGTGCTATTCATACAGCGCTTGATATGGGTGTTACGCTATTTGATACTGCCGATGCCTATGGCTGTGGACATAGTGAGCGCATTCTAGGAAAAGCACTTGTAGGCAGACACGACGGTGTCACGATTGCGACAAAGTTCGGATACGTGCCGAATGAAACGACACGGAAAATTGAAGGGGAGTGCGCTGATGCAACTTACATTCGCCAAGCATGTGAGAATAGTTTACAACGTTTGCAAATAGATACGATTGATCTGTACCAATTGCATATTTGGGATTGGGATATCAAACAACTACCAACAGTACGCGAAACATTAGAAGATATGGTACATGAAGGCAAAATTCGTCACTATGGTTTCAGTACTACTGACACAGAACGCGCGGCGATCTTCGCAGAAGGGGCGCATTTCGTCGCCTTGCAACATGGTTTAAATATTCTTGCAGAGGATCAGGGGTGCATTGATTTTTGCGACAAACATGATCTTGCTAGTATCAATCGTGGACCGCTAGCCATGGGGATTTTGACTGGTAAATTCCATTCAGATACTCATTTTGCTGAAGATGATATGCGCCATCAATGGGATTTTAGCCAAGGGCGCATGGCAGAACGGTTACAGATGTTGGACGCAATCCGCGATATTCTGACATCACATGGACGGTCACTGGCACAGGGAGCACTGGCATGGGTCTGGGCGCGTAGTGAACGTACATTACCAATTCCTGGATTCAAGTCAGTAGCCCAAGTCTGCGATAACGCAGGGGCACTAGAATATGGTGCGCTGTCACCACAAGAGTTCCAAGAGGTTGAAGAACTCATGGGTCGCGTAACTGAGGGTATGTAACTATGCGCGTTGGCCTACAAATAATTCGTTTTGATTGGGATGGGGATATTAATTCTAGATTGCGCGACATCGCCACAACTGTCGATGAAGCAGGCTTCTACAGTTTATGGGTGATGGATCATTTCTTTCAAATGGGTGGTATCTTCGGTGAGCCAGACACACCCATGCTGGAAGGCTACGCAACGATATCTTATCTAGCAGCATTAACACAGAAAGTCAAAATCGGTACATTAGTCACAGGTAATTTCTATCGCCCGCCTGGATTGTTGGCGAAAATGGTGACAACACTTGATGTGTTGTCCGGTGGACGTGCTTATCTAGGAATCGGTGCAGGGTGGTATGAGCAGGAAGCACTTGGATTAGGACTGCCTTTTCCATCCATGAAGGAGCGTTTTGAGCGTCTGGAAGAAACACTACAAATTGTACATCACATGTGGCGTGGGGATACTACCCCATTTGAAGGGGAGTTTCATCATCTGCTCAATCCGATCAATCAACCACGACCCATCAGTCAACCACATCCGCCAATTTTGATCGGTGGTGAAGGGGAACGTAAGACAATGAAGCTCATCGCTCAATATGGTGATGCCTGTAATTTCTACTTTGGTGCAACGGTCAACAGCTGGGGAGAATGGCATACACAACGCTTTGAAAATCGTCGCGCACACCTGACACATAAGCTGACAGTTCTGCGACAACATTGTAATACTCAAGAGCGTGAATACGACGATATCGAAAAAACGGTCTTGGGAACAATTCAGTTGAATCGGGATGGAATGACGGCTTCGGCTTTGGTTGACCTGTGCCGCGAATTAGCAGATATTGGCTTCGATCATGTGATCTTCAACATGCCAGATACACATCAGATTTCACCCCTTGAGGTTTTCGGTGCGACGATTATTCCGCAAGTTTCAACATTGTGATTATTCTAATCAATAGCTCTGGGAGAAAAATATGCGTTTTACAACACGAATACTGATACTTATTATTCTGAGTCTAGGCGTTTCATTTGCTGTAGCACAAGATACAACTGAAGAGATCACGCCAATGAGCGTTAATATCGAAGCAACAGACGATCTCATACTTGTTGGTGACTTCTACCCAACAATTACAGATGAACCCGCACCAGCAGTTTTATTGTTGCACATGCTGGGAAGCGATCGTACGGCATGGAATCAGTTAATTCCTGAATTAGTATCGGCTAACTACAATGTGCTGACAGTGGACATGCGCGGGCATGGTGATACAGGGGGTGATATTGACTGGATCGCAGCTGAAGACGATGTACAAATAATGCTGAATTGGTTGCGCGATCAAGATAGTGTTCAGGATAGCGCGATTGCAATCATTGGTGCAAGTATTGGCAGTAATCTCGCCTTGATCGGTTGTGCTAATGATGCTGATTGTGTGACTGCTGTTGCCCTGTCACCAGGACTTGATTATCGTGGGGTGATGCCAGAGGAAGCTGTGACAGTTGGATTATCGGAACGGTCTGTTCTGCTCATTGCAACGCATGGTGATGATGAAAGTGCTGAGGCTGTGAAACAGATGTTGAACAACTCTCAAGATGGTGAAATTGCTGTTGAGCTACATTCTGGTGGTTTGCATGGCACAAGTATGTTCGTGTTGCCTCGTTTGCGTGAACGTGTATTTGCATCAATTTTATACTGGTTAAATATTCACCTATCATGAGATCTCTATGCTTTCATAATCAATCATCTTTACCAATCTCTAACATGGCTTTCCTACAGGAAAGCCATAAATCTATTAGTTTAATACCCAACAGTCTATTTGCAGGTTTTAAAAGCTAGAATCAAATGACACCAAAAAATGATGAGAGCAGTAGCCATCTTCAGTTTGATGCCGTTGCTCTTGAGTACGATTTTATGGCAGAGACATTTCATTCTTCGGAGCTATTTTTGAAACATTTACCGAAAGGAAGACAACTGGCTTTAGAACTCGGTTGTGGCTCAGGTATTTTAGCAAGCGATCTCTCTGTATACTTTAACAAGATTATTGCGCTTGATCTGTCCGCAGAATTGTTGCAGATTGCTCAAGTAAAACGCTATTCGAGAAATGTTGTTTATTGTCAGATGGATGTAAATCAGCTGGGTTTAGCCAGTGGTTTTGATTATATTACGAGCCAGAATGTGTTTCATCACCTCAACAACATACCAATCATACTCGAACAGCTTAAACAGCTTTTGAAACCTGGTGGGCGGTTGGTGTTGACAGATGTCATATCTGATCGAGAAACACCGCCTACAATTGTCTATGTCATAGGTGCACTCAAAGAATATATACCAAACTTATCCAAGTATGGTCGAGAAGTTGCTAATCGAATATTTCGATTTCGTGTTTCGCGTCATTGGCTTTCACATCTTGCATCCGATTGTTATTTATCTAAAGAAACCTTTCATCAATTATACACTCATTATCTTCCCGGCAGTGTATTTCCACAAGCAAACTGTGTCGTTTGGGATAAACCCTGAAAGCAATATGCAGTGCCAGCGCCGAGGCTCGTAACTCGCATGGTTACATCTCATGCTTCTTGAAATATTGATCTATCAACACACCTCATTCGAGAGCGTATCTGAGCATAAAGTAAAAAAGTAACCATATCTGCTCCTACAGGTACCATTTTGAATAATGCTATCATACTGTGGGAGTTTCTTGGACTATCTGCTCTGACATTTCAAAATCAGTACGTCGCGCGTTCGTCCCTTTTTCTCACAGGTATCCAAATTTCATGATGACTATCTTTTTTGTTTTCCATGTCGTCTGCCGTCCAGACGATTTCTGGTCCTTCGTGTAATACATAACCAGAGGTTGGAAGCCACTCTGCATAGATTCTGGTCCATGTGTTCTGCAATGCTTCAGGAAATGCTCCCCATGCTTTGAAAACGACCCAAGTACATGCTGATACAGGCAGTACATGCCACACATCCGAATGAGCCTGTGTCGTGGCAGCACCCACCATGTAGTCAAACATAGCCCCTTCATCACGGCCTTCGGTGAACCCACTAACGGTACCTAACAGTCCCGGTGGGTCTGTATCGGACAGAGCATCCAATGTTTTGGTGTCTGTTTCCGTCAAGCTTGACCACATCGCGGCAATCTCAGGATTGACACCGTGGTAAACGAGAGGGAGTCGTCTGCGAATGCCGACAATGTGAAAATCATCTTTCTCGACAAGGCGATACGCCATCTCACTGCTCCCACGAACTGTCAACTGAAATGTCATCGGCACAATGCCCTTGAGCGGTGCAGCATAACTGCGAGCTGCGGTTGGGGTGATGCCATGCACCTCCTGAAATGCTCTTGAAAACGCATCAGGGGAGGTGTAACCATACTTCAATGCCAGATCAATGACCTTGATCTCACTTTGGCTCAATTCTAAGGCAGCCTGCGACATACGCCGACGTCGAATGTACTCACTTAAAGACATTCCAGATAGGAACGAGAACGTCCGCCGAAAGTGATCTTCGGAGCAACCCGCTAACCGCGCTACTTGAGTGAAGTCGATGTCACAATCTAGATTCGCCTCGATATAGACCATTGCCTGATTGAATTGTTTAAGGGCATCCATTACAACACCTTAGGTATACTGAGCAGCCTGTACCTTGTACAATTGTGCATACGTGCTATTGCGGGTCATCAGTTCCGCGTGTGTACCATACTCGGTGATCCTGCCATCTTCCAATACAGCTATTTTATCTGCCATACGGACTGTACTGAAGCGATGTGAAATTAAGAGGCTGGCACGGTTCTGTGCCAGATGCACAAATCGCTCATGAATGTCTAGCTCAGCTTCAGCATCCAGAGCGGCTGTGGGTTCGTCCAAAAGCATGACATCGGCATTACGCATGTACATGCGAGCAATGGCGACTTTCTGCCATTGTCCGCCTGATAAATCGGTACCGTTCTTGCCTGACTCAACCAACCAGCGACTGAGTACCGTCTCATATCCTTGTGGAAGATCACGGATAAAGCCATCCACACCAACCGTTTGTGCTACCTGACGTACTCGCTCCATATCTTCAATGTAGCGTGTATCCCCCAAACCAATGTTCTCACGGGCAGTGAGGTCATACTGGTTGAAGTCCTGCAGTACCGCGCCCATTCGTCCGCGCAGATCTGCTGGGTCAAAGTGACGAATATCAATGCCATCCCACAGAATTTCGCCTTCTGTTGGGTCGTAGAAGCGGGTGAGTAACTTGACAATCGTCGTTTTGCCTGCGCCATTCAACCCGACCAAAGCCAGTGTTTCTCCTTTACGAAGCGTCAGACTGACACCTCGTAATACGTACTCTGACTCATCTGTATAGCGAAAGGACACATTACGCAGTTCGATAGCGTCCGTCAGGGAAGGCACATCTCGCGATGGGTGAAGTTGTTCTATGGACGGTTGTAATGCGGTAAGGGTCTCATAGTGCGAGAAGAATAATGTTCGTTCACTGAGACTGGCGACTGTCCATGCCATCACGCTGAGATGCTGTTGCATATTACGAACAGCCTCAATATAGAGCGTCACATCACCTAGACTAATGCGCAGAGCGAACGCTTGAGCAATCACATAAACGTAGCTACCGACAGTCAAAGCAGCCGAGAACAGGTTGAGACCCGTGTTGACGTGCAGTTCCTCCTGACTCAGTTCACGTTGCTTGTCATGGATATCTCCCATCACACGCCGATACTGATTCAAGAAGTACTCGCCTAGATTAAATAGCCGCACTTCCTTGGCATAAAGCGTCTGCGAGAGCAATGTCCCTAGATAGTAAGATTTACGCTCCTTCGGGCTATTATACCAACTCAATGCAAAGCGATTTCGACTGAAACGCATCTGCGTGATAAACGTCGGGATGGTTGCCAGAAACAGAAGTAAAGCTAGCAGAGGGCTAAAAACCAATACAACACCAATAAAACCGACGACCGTCAGCAAACTGCCGATGAAACTGCTGGCAGAGCGTACTAACTCCGCTGGTGTCCACTGCAAATGATCTGTAGCCTGTTCTAAGGTATCATGGAAGCGCGGTGACTCAAAGTAATGCATACCTTGCAGGCGCAGCAAATGGGAATAGATCAATGTACTGGTATGCAGTTGCAAGCGACGTGCCATCTCTTCTGTCAGGTACGTGTCCAGCGCGATCAAACCCTGTCCGATGGTAATAACAAGACCAAGTAGCAGGACAAAGGGTAACATATCGCTCTGAAACGAAAAAACAGCATTGGTGGTGAGTATCATCCCTAGACGATCAAACACTAATTTGATCAGATAGGCACTGATAACAGGTAACACTGCCTGTAAGACACGCAACATTAATGTCAAAACCAAGACACGTGGCGCAGCATCGTAGGCGATCTTACCGATCTGAAAGAGGCTACGAAAGAAATGCGACATGGTTTGACGGGCAGATGGTTGATCTTTGTTGGGCAATTGCTTAGCTCCTTAATTCCACATCTGATACACAATGTATAGATATGATAGCAAGGACGAGTACCTACTGTCCGACAATTGCTGTACAGATTTTGCAGGATCGCCCTCGATAAAGAGAATAAAATGCGACTATAGACAAGGTATACCTTACTTATAGATGTATACATTGAACCCTTTTGAACTTCTTAACTTCTTGTAACTATACCTAAACAGCAATCAGGGTGATAAAAATCAACAAATAATTTGAAACTGTTATTTTTCATTTTGAAGAAAGAGCCAAAAAGAGAGTGACCACATCAGAACAATTAAATAAGTAAGGTATAGTGGTTACCGCAGTGTTTCATGATGTGAAATTCGTTGTTTGTGTCGTGAAATTAATATTTTGCACCATTAGTTGAGCGAATTTTTTAATAGTTAATACTTGAGAGCAAGCCAACGGATGAGTACATACCCAGCGAGCATACTTACACTCTGTAGTAGTGGTAGAGAATAAGGTCCTTAAGTTTTATCAGTTGGTCGTGTGTACCGTACCTCGTAATTTTGCTATCTTACAGCACGTAACATATCTGTCCTACCGACAATCAATCGGTACATGATTTTGACAGTCTGACATCAGCTTTCATACTCTCGACTAGTTTGATCTTTATATTAATGTATCGTTGGCTTCAGGCAGTGTGATCTTTTCAACCCGCCAATGCTATGCCGACGACTACAGCTATCAAACAATAACGAATTCAATCTATTTATTTTATTTATGTTTGTATCCCCTATAGACCGTAAAGTTTTTGTCCGCTTTTACTTCCTCTCTCAGGCAAAGAGTGCCATGTACTCATGATGATCTGTGACGATATGTGCGAAGTTCTGTCGCTCTGTGATGAACGTTGGATTGCGATGTTCCTGCCAGATCAGGCGCTGGAAGATATTCGTTTCAGGTGCATTGGTCTGGATGTTGTAGGGTTCGTAGATACGAACGCCATGTCTCGAACCTATGTAGAAATATCTGTGCTGGAACACATCGCCATTCATGCGACCCAGTTTTCGCAGGTAGTTCCCGCACGCCTTAAAAGCATCCATTTTGTAGGCATTGCTGTCTGTGAAATAACGTTTACCAGAACGGGGCAACGCAGCATCCCCTATAGAACCACGCTGTTCTGCTAATGATATTTCTACTCGTACAGCCTGCCTGATGTGTGTTGCTTTGCCAGTGTGTGAGTGTTGTTGAATTGATCCATTGTTGACATAGTAGGTATTTGGCAGTCGCCATGCAGTCGCTGTTTTGCCATCTCGATTGAGTGTCAGATAGGCGTGAGCGGGTACATTATCTGTTGAGGTATCATTGCTCTGGGCAAAATTTGCCTGCTTGCCAATGCCAGCAATATCTTCCCAAGATAACAGTGTTGGCACGGATACTTGCCACAACTCACTGAGCATCTCACGACTGATGGTCGTACCCTTACGATCAGGGTCTTTTGCAACGTGCCATGCCGCATACAGATACGCAGATGCTTCTTGCACTGAACCAGCAAGATTGACTTGCACACGACGCTTACCCGGTTTATTGGTTTCAATCAGGTGATGGTAGCCATTATCTAATGCTTCCTCGACCAGTTTCGTTGTGACCCTGACCTGTCCGAATAAATAAATGCGTTTGGTCTTCTTGTCCTGCGTCCAGTAGCTCTGTTTGATACCTCGTTGGATGATGCGCCTTGCCTGACGTTTGCCTTTCGCAACACCGACTGTTTGCCAGAGGTCTTCCAGTTGCTTGCGCTCCACCCAACCATCGCCGTCATTGGTAGAGTGAGCGAAGACCCATGCCCGATACACCCCGAATTGACCGATGAGGCGTGCAACACGTCCTGCTTCGGGATCGACTAAAATGCCCTCTGGCACAAGAGTAGCGAATCGCTGGATACGCTTAACGTTCTCAGCAAACTGTTTACTGAAAGATTTTCGGATGTGGAATTTAGGATAGTAGTGCTGAATTTGCCCATTGAGCCATTGTCTGAGGTCAGGTGCATGACGTTCGATGTACTCAATTGCACCGGAGACATTCCTGGCTCGCACCCGCGCCAGTGCAAATGCCTGATGCTGATAGGTCATCTCATCAACTGGCTTGTGGTTCACTTGATGTGTTTGTGTTACTGGATGACTCTTTTTCTCATGAATTTTTTGCAGGATGTCAGCAACATCCGTAGCAAAGCGTCCGCCCAGAATTGCCATCAGGTCTGGTGGTGGGGTAGGCGAAGATGTTTCATGCGGTGTATCCGATGAAGACGAAGCAGTATTCGATTCAGCGCATAGGCGCGTTGAACGAAGCTCAGTCTGTACTGAGGTCATATGCTTGCCACCTGAGAAATTGAAGCTAGAGTCCGATGAAAAAGTAGGACAAAAATGACGTTATTCAGTTGCAAGCAGACTGGAGCTGTGATATTCTCTAATTGTTCAGATCAGAAAATATCATCGCTTTTCGTCCGCCCGCTCTTTTAGTGGGCTTTTCTGTTTATTTTTCTAGTTGATATTCAGGTGGTGCTCTCGCTGACATATGTTTATCCTCAAAATGTTTACGCGCGTAAACATTTTCACATATTCATTTTTTGTTTCACGTGTGTTAAGAACGTGATCAGACTCTCTATGCGTGCTACTGCCATTTCCTGCGATTGTTCTTCGTGAAGTAAGCTATTAAGAAATTCATCTTCATCTTGTTCACCAACACGTCTCATGGATTTGACAAATCGTCGTATATGTGGCGCTGTACTATCAGGTTTTTCATCTATTTCCGTGTCTAAACCCTTCTCACATATTTCTCGTACTTGTCTACCAGATAAATTGAATTGGACAATGTGCTGTACCATTTCTCCTTGAGCTTCTTCTGGCAAAGTAAGAACTGGGCGAAGCCTAAACTCATCAATATCATGTCTATCAGCAAGTTCTAGTGCTTCATCACTGAGCTGAAGCAGAGACTTATATTGGCTAAACCGCGCACGGTTAATTCCACCCATTGCAGAGAGGATTATGTCTGTATATTCACGCTTGCCACGTAGATTAATATCTAGTGCTTGACGATAGAAATCATTGTTAACAGCATGAATTGGAATTTCGTATCCATGCACTGTGAGCAACAATAAAGCTGATTGTCGTGCCATTGCTATTGCTGTTAGTCCTTTGCGGGCAGTATTTTCTTTTGCTTGACGAAATACAGAGGATTTTTCAGCAGGGACAACAATACAGTCAATCATGCCATCACTGTCATATCCAGGAAAGAAATCACGCAGTAGCCATGTTGCCCAGTAGCGACGCTCGCCTGTTTCGATACGAAATAAGCGTGTCACACCCTGAGAGACATCGACAACAGTCAGTGGATTGACTTGTCCATCATCGCGGATGGTGACAGCAAGATTGACTAGATCGCGAAGGGTGTCTTCTTCTGGAGAGAGTTTCTCTGGTTCGTCAGTATCGCTCTCAGGATCAGGTAAAATTTCTAACACATTGGCAAATGGTCGCCCTTGCTGACGAGCAGATACTTGGGCAAATTGAACCAGTTCACGTAATGCCTGTGTTGGTGTCATACGTTCATTGTGGAATTTGAAATGGATGCGCTCGGACAAGACACGACGTGGTTGTACAGGATCAGGTCGTACCATTTCCAGCAAAATTCGCTCTACACGAATGCCATTGTCCGCAAGGTGCTGAGGGAGATCATCCCCCAGCATATCTTCTGTGACAGATGCCAGTAACGCATCCAACTTATCTGTATCGTTATTTTTCTTGGAAGGCATTATCGACCTCCTTGACGAACAAGGCGACCAATGACTTGTGCATATGCTTGACTGGCAGTTGCTTCAGGATCATAGGCAAAGATGCTGCGATGGCTACGATGGGCATACGAAACTGCCTCATTCATCGGGATAATGCCTATCAAGAGCTTACCGAGCATCGGATGTGATTTAATTTCTTTGAGTAGGTGGTGATGCCCTTTGACACGCTTATCCATCTTTGTGACAAGAATGCCACTGACACGCAGGTCAGGGATACGCCAGCCTTCGCGGATTTCATTGATCTTGGTAATCACACTCAAGAGACCAACGGTTTCCAGATAACGTGGTTCAATCGGGATGATCGCATCTGTTGCAGCAATCAAGCCCATTTCGGTCATCAGTGAAAACGAGGGGCGAGTGTCGATGACGACGGCTGCGTAGTGCGGAGCAATCTTGGCGAGTGGATCTGCAATGCGATATGGTGCGCCTGCTGTACCTTGCAGTTCACGCTCGGCTTGTTCCAGCAGAGGAGAGCCTGGCAAGACATGCAGGTCTTCATCCCATGTCGAAGGCACAATGCAGTTGGCGAATGTCTGTGATGCCGTCTGGCGATCTTCCATCAGAACAGTGTAGAGGCTATTATCCGTGCCGTAGTCATTTCTTCCAGTAGTGACCAAGGTGGCATGTGCCTGACTATCTGTATCTATCAGCAAGACACGCGAGTTCTTGGCTTTTGCCTGCCGCAAGACAGCAGCCAACCCTAAAGCTATGTTCGTTGCGGATGTGGACTTGCCCACACCGCCCTTATGGTTCGTTAGTACGTATGTACGAGTCATGATATAGAATTCCTCTGTGCTTCAGTAAACAGAATCAAACGAAAACTGTGTCAGAAACCTACAGATGGCAAACCCATGTTATGCTGTGGGTGAGGTACTGATACCTCTGTGCCAGTGCCTCGCGGAGTGATGGGGGATCACTTACTCTCCCATCCTTCACCCTTGAGATTGTTCTGACGGTTTGATTGATAAGTGTTTAAACTGATTGCGTTGTGGGAACGCTATTGACTGGAGAAATTCTACATAGGGGAGCTGAGGAGGTTCGGGTAAGTTCTTGTCCTCCCCGCAGTTTTGTAGGTAAATTAAGATGTTAATCGAACACACTTAGCGAACGTTTAACACATCTTACGAATCAATAATCTAACCCAAAAGTCACCTTCATCAGGTGGCTTTTGGGTTTCAGGCTAGGAAATATGTCAGACGTGCGGTCGCAGTGTTTCAAGTCCTTCGAAAATATTGAGTATATTTCACAAAGTTCCGTTCTTGTTCAGCCTGTACAAAGTAAATATCTTCTGTAGTATATTCTATATGTAATAAATTACATCTGAAAATATTTACGAGGATTGATTTATGAAACGCCTGCTATTGTTATTGTTTATCTTTGCATTGATGCCTGCAGGCATTTTTGCTCAGGATCAAAGCCAGATTACCCTAGCTATTGGTGGCGAGGAAGAAGAAGGGTACGACCCGACACTCGGATGGGGACGCTATGGATCACCATTATTTCAGAGTACATTGTTACGTCGTGACCAAGATCTCAATATCGTGAACGACCTCGCAACGGGTTACTCCGTTTCGGAAGACGGTCTCGTATGGACAGTTACGATTCGTGAGGATGCAGTTTTCACAGATGGTGAAGCAGTAACTGCGGAAGATGTCGCATACACGTTTAATACCGCAGCACAGAGTGCTGGTCTGACCGATGTCACCGTACTTGATGAAGCTGTTGTTGTAGATGATTTCACCGTTGAGCTACGACTCTCCGAAGCACAAAGCACGTTCATAAATCGCCTAGTCACATTAGGGATTGTTCCAGAACATGCGCATGGAGAGGATTATGCTCGTAACCCAATTGGCTCAGGACCTTATCAATTTGTGCGTTGGGATGAGGGTCAGCAACTGATTGTTGAGGCAAACCCTAATTACTATGGTGGTGTGCCAGCAATTGATCGTCTCGTTTTCTTGTTCTTAGGTGAAGATGCCGCTTTTGCTGCAGCACGCGCAGGTCAGGTTGATGTCGTCGCAGTACCGCAAGCATTTGCAATACAAGATGTACCAGATATGACTCTCCTACCCGTACAGAGTGTTGATAATCGTGGCATTTTATTCCCATTTGTGCCAGATACAGGTGAGACGACAGCAGATGGTCATCCTATCGGCAATGATGTGACAGCAGATGTCACCATCCGTCGTGCAATCAACTACGCGCTTGATCGTCAAGCACTTGTAGATGGCTTGTTGGAAGGCTACGGTTCTCCTGCATTTGGACCTGTCAGTGGTTTGCCATGGGAAGAGACAGATGCCATATTCGATGATGCTGACTTAGCCAATGCAGAAGCACTTCTCGCAGAAGGTGGTTGGGTTGATAGTGATGGTGATGGTATCGTCGAACGCGATGGTTTAGTTGCTGAATTTACTTTGTTGTACCCTGCAACCGACAGCACTCGTCAATCACTTGCCCTTGCTGCGGCAGACATGGTACGTGAAATTGGTATTCAAATCAATGTTGATGGACGCAGTTGGGACGATATTCAACAGATGATGCACAGCAGTGCGGTTGTATTTGGCTGGGGTAGCCACGATCCAACAGAAGTGTACAACTTACATCACAGTTCTTATGGTGGCGTGGGTTTCTTCAATACAGGATTCTATGCTAACGAACAAGTTGATGAATATCTCGATTTAGCAATGGGTGCGCCAACACAAGAAGAAGCTAATGTTTTCTGGCAAGCCGCACAATGGGATGAGACCACAGGCTTCACAACACTAGGTGATGCTGCATGGGCATGGATGGTCAACCTCGACCACACCTATTTCGTGAGTGACTGTCTCGATATTGGTGAGCCTCAGATTGAGCCACACGGACACGGCTGGCCTATCACGGCGAATATCGCATCATGGACAAGTACCTGTTCCTGATCTTCCGCTAGTGATACGAGGTATAGGCGTATGCCTATGCCTTTTACCCATCAATCTTGTAGATTCATCGGAGCCATAACCATTATGCAACATCTCCCTGTTTTGAAGTATTCATCGCGCAAATTACTGAAATTACTGTCTTTGTTAATTGCTGTGGCAATCTTTTCATTTGTGATGCTAGCCCTCTCTCCTATCGATCCTGTGGATGCCTACATTGGTGCAGATATGATGCTCGTCAGTCCTGAACAACGGGAACTGATTGCAGAACGTTGGGGCTTGAATGACCCACCAGTAGAACGTTTTCTCGCATGGGGTGAACAAGTGCTACAGGGTAATCTTGGCACATCGCTCATCTATAACCGTCCAGTGATTGAGGTTATCGGTACGCGTTTCATCGCATCTTTGTGGTTGATGCTAACTGCGTGGATGTTGAGTGGTATTCTAGGATTCACACTCGGTGTTCTTGCTGGCGCATATCCTGACTCACTCTTAGATCGTGCGATACGCTTCTATGCGTATACCCTTGCAAGCTCACCTGCATTTTGGGTGGGTATGTTACTGCTCGTTATCTTTTCGGTCAGCCTTCGCTTGACACCTATCTGTTGTGGTGCGCCACCGGGTGTAGACCCTGCTGATGTGACGTTCATCCAGCGCCTCCATCACATTATCTTGCCAGCACTCACCTTGAGTATTGTGGGGATTCCGGGTATCGCATTGCACACACGCCAAGAGTTGATCGAAGTGTTGAATAGCGATTATGTCTTGTTTGCTCGCGCACAGGGTGAATCTACTATTGGCGCAGTTTGGCAACATGGTATCCGCAATATTGCGTTGCCTGCCATTACATTACAGTTTGCATCCTTGAGTGAATTATTCGGTGGTGCCGTTCTCGCAGAACAGGTCTTTACCTATTCCGGTCTGGGTGAGGCGACGGTACAAGCAGGTTTGCGGGGTGATGTGCCTTTATTGCTAGGGATTGTGCTCTTCAGTGCAGTTTTCGTGTTTGTCGGTAACACCATCGCTGACCTGTTGTACAAAGTGGTAGACCCACGTATCAAGATTGGAGAATAAGCCGACATGACACAAACAACACAACCTGCCTCGATGAAGCAGGCACAGATCAAAATGCCAACATGGTTTACAGTTAAAAATCGGCGTGGGAAAACAATTCTGACTATAGGGATCTCACTAGGATTCATTTTGCTAGTGATGATTGCAGGTCTGCTGATTGATCCTGAGAGCTTGCGAACGAATCTGCCAGATCGTAATCTAGCCCCCTCATGGGACTATCCCTTTGGCACAGATTGGTTAGGGCGCGATATGCTCACACGTACCTTGATCGGTCTTAGCCTCAGCCTGCGGATTGGTCTGATAGCAGCGACCATCAGCGCTGTAATTGCTGGCTTGCTGGGTCTAGCAGCCGCAATGTTTGGTGGTATTGTCGATGACATCATCACATGGCTCATTGATGTCTTTCTGAGTCTGCCACATCTTGTCTTGCTAATTTTAATCTCATTCGCACTTGGGGGTGGAACCCGTGGTGTTGTCATTGCTGTTGCAATCACGCACTGGCCCAGTCTAGCACGTGTCATTCGCGCTGAAGCCTTGAAGATTCGCCAATCTGACTACGTACAACTCTCCAGACAATTCGGTCATTCAGATTGGTGGATTGCGCGAAAACACATCGCACCGCATATTGTGCCTCAATTTATTGTGGGCTTGATTTTGCTATTCCCACACGCGATTTTACACGAAGCAGCCCTCAGCTTTGTCGGTATTGGGCTTGCGCCTCACACACCCGCGATTGGTATCATCTTGTCAGAAGCTATGAGGCATCTATCGACAGGCTACTGGTGGTTAGCTGTGCTACCCGGTTTAGCCTTGCTAGTTTCGGTCAAATTGTTTGATATTCTCGGCGAGAATCTGCGCGACTTACTTAATCCGAAGACAAGTCAGGGATAATACCATGCTACAAATTAGAAATTTATCGATTTCATTCACAATGTACGATGTTGGTTTACGTCAGCGTCAAGTGACCCCAATCACACAACTTGATCTTGATGTGCAGGCTGGTGAGTTAATAGCAGTTATTGGAGCGAGTGGCTCAGGCAAAAGTTTATTGGCACATGCTGTTCTCGGTATCTTGCCACATAATGCGACTGTTACAGGAGATATGATCTATAAAGGCTCGCAATTAACAACCGAAAAACAACGTCAATGGCGAGGTTCAGAAATTGCGCTGATTCCTCAATCTGTCGCTTCGCTTGATCCACTACAAGCCGTAGGATCACAGGTGCAACGTGCGGCTGTCCTCAGTGGTATTCCACGCGATCAAGCCCGTGATGCTCAGAAAGGTACTTTTGATCGTTATCAGCTTGGGGCACAGGTTGGGAAGTTACTACCGCACCAAATATCAGGCGGTATGGCACGTCGCGTTCTACTCGCAACCGCGACTATCGGCAATGCAAATTTGCTGATAGCAGATGAACCCACACCCGGTTTGCATCAGGATATAGTGGAAGAGACACTACAACATCTGCGTGAACTGGCAGATCGTGGCAAAGGAGTGATTTTAATCACCCATGATATTGAAGCCGCCCTAACTGTATCTGATAAGATCGCTGTATTTTATGCAGGCACAACTGTTGAAACAGCATTAGCTAGTGATTTTACAGGCAAAGGTGAGCCACTGCGTCATCCTTATACAAAAGCACTCTGGCATGCCTTACCCCGTAATGGCTTCCAACCTTTGCCCGGTGTACAACCAAACCCTGATGCCTTGCCTACAGGGTGTTTGTTTACGGATCGCTGCCCGATTGTTACACCTGAGTGCCACGAAGAACGTCCTGAAAATCGCCCACTACGTGATGGATTTGTGAGGTGTATCCATGCTTAAAGCTGAAAATATCATGTACCGCTATCATCATAATCAACCGTATATCCTTGAGGATGTGTCGTTGAGTGTAGCAGATGGCGAAATTGTTGGCTTGAGTGGTCCTAGTGGGCGTGGTAAAACGACACTTGCAAAGATTCTTGCAGGTTATCTAAAACCACTTTCTGGCACAGTCACTCTAGACAACATGCCTTTATCAACTAAATGTTACAATCCGATACAATTGATCTTTCAACATCCTGAATTTGCCATCAATCCACGCTGGCGTATTCGTCAGGTTCTCGGTGAAGTACAGTCACCCAAAAATGATTACCTACATCGCTTGAGTCTCGACACCGCATGGCTTGATCGTTATCCACATGAGCTAAGTAGCGGTGAATTGCAACGGGTCGCCGTTGCGCGTGTGCTCAATGAGAACACACGTTACTTCATCGCGGATGAGATGACGGCAATGCTAGATGCAGTGACACAAGCTCAGATATGGGATGCCGTTTTAGAACACGCACGGCTTTACAACATGAGTATCTTGATGATTAGCCATGACGATGCACTGCTGGAAGCCATTTGTGATCGCGTAGTTATTGTCTAGCAACACTCCATCTACACAGTTTTCATAAATCTTACAACGAATTGTGGATAAGCAAATGATTTATCACTGCCACTGGATACATTCGCTTCTAGACGACGTTCCACTTCAACCCTCATAACTTGTGATACCAGATTGTTCGTATCTGGTATCGCATAATCAATCTGGACATCAGCCCATTGTGGCTCATCGGCATCATCTTGTTGAAGAATACGTCCAGATTTTTTGTAATCTAGCCACGTCCAGCCGATTTCCTGCCAAAGGTACATTTCTGCAACCTGAGCAAACCTACTCACGCTCGTCCAACCGCAATAATGTCCGCGCAATTTTGATACGTACTCGTCACGATGAATAATCTGTTTTGCCTGCTCATTTTCGATATATTCCCAGTAGTGACCGTGTGGCATATCCATGAGCGTTGGCGCGAAGACATGCAATTGGCAAAGGGTTGGATCGTTTCATCGTGCTACCCGGTGCGCCTGCACCACGTCGCAATCCAATTGACCCTGAATACATTGAAGGTGAAGATGGTGAGATGTTACCTGTCATGCCAGTCAATCGACCTCGACGCATAGAACGCTTCACTCCTGTCGAACCACTGCCAATGCCCTTTGCTGATGATACCGTCGATGAACAAAACGAAGAACGTCGCACCCAACGTAGTTCCTATGCCTCAGAGATGCAGGGTGAGGAGATGGAACAACACCTCAGCGATGTTATGCGCTCCTCCACCGATGTCAATTCGACATTGGGAGGATTGCTAGAAGGTGATGAACAAAGCGACGCAGATCGCTTATCACAGGTCGCAGGACAGATTGAAGCTGCAGCTACCCGCTTGCAACTGGTGGCAGGTCAATTGCAATTGACAGGTACCACCGATATTGCCAGCGTCATGGGCGATGTTGTCCAGACCAGCGACGAAGATGAATTAGATTACTTCACGACATCGGATCGCATGGCAAATGTGATGGGCATGACCACCATGGATGATGGGCGACCTGCCGTGCGCGAGAACCTGCCACAATTTGGCTTGTACATCAATCAGGCACTACGCATGGGATTATCTGGAATGCAAGCAGAGCAAGTGGTGCGTGAAGTCAAAGACTCACCGTCAGAACAGATGATGCCTGAAACCCATGATATGCTGACCGAACAACTGCGCGAAGAACGTAGCTATTCTTACAATGATGCGGAAGATCAGGTCAACTGGCTCGAACATACGGCACGCACACTTCCCAATGAAATTACGGCTGTTGGTATGATGCCTGTGCCTGTTGTACAACCACAGGTCACTATAACACCCGATGTCACGGTAGAACCCGATATTGATGTGACGGTTGATCTACCTGAAACGGATAGCTATGACAGAGCAATGAGAGACGAATCTGCCATGAGTGGTTCTGGCAGTGTGATTGGAGGCGACAATGAGTGAGCAACTAAAATTCTACACCGTTGATGAACTACACAACCTGAGTCTCGAAGAACTACAAGCACTCTGGGAACTCGTGCCAACTTCTCGCCAGCGAGCCTATCGACAGGCTTATGAGCGTGAGGTTCGTAACGCGGGTGCGTTGGGTTCTGACCAGTTGGAGCAACAGGTGACAGCAGAGTTACTCTCGCGCTACGAAGAATCTGCCCTCGTTCCCGTCGGGATGCGCTGGGCACGCACACCCTCCCGTGTGCAGAATGCGGCGAAAAGCGATGATGGTCTGGTACTGCCTGAAGAAAGCACAACCAGTGCTTCGACGAAGCCCTCACCATTGATATTGATTGCGGGTGTCGTTATGGCGGTTGTACTGATTGGCTTTGTCTTGCTTCGCAGCGGTAGCAACAATGATTGGATAGCAGTTGCAGAGTTAACGCCAGAGTTTGAGCCAACAGAGACACCAGTGGTAACGCCCACTCCGACACCCCTTGCCCTCGAAGCACAGGATGACATCATTGAAGATGGCGACGATGAGCGCACGGTGGCTTATCCAGTCAGTTTGCAAGTTGCTTTGCCAGATGGCAGTCCGCCCCGTGTCTGGGTCGTGCAACGCCGCGCTGTGCGAGCATCTGAATGGAACTATGATCCCAATCCTGACATTGCGTCCTTCATCAATGGTATGTCGGTACGTCCAGTCATGGGTATTCCGTTTTCAGACGATAACGCCCAATGGTTTGAAGATATGGATGACGGCACGATTTTCACCGTTACCATGAATACGGGTGCGATGTTGCGCTTTGCTTTTGCCGCACGCTCACAGGTACGCCGTAGTGACACCGATATTTTTCGTCAAGTCAGTCCAGGACTGGTCTTACTCTTGATTGGTGAACGCGATGAAGAAGGCTTGCCGACAGCGACCCGCACCTTGATTACGGCGACTTATCCACCTGATCAGGAATTAGGGCGAGATGGTGAGTTGGTGGGACTAACATTGCCAGACTTACCACCGATTGCCGCGACTGCAACACCTGTCCAGCAGAATAGTCCCTTTGCAGATGTGGATGTCCAGATTATTTCGGTGACAACCCAACACGGACAATTGACCACGCGCTTCAGGATTTACAACGGTGGGAATGAGGCAGTCTATATCACAGGCGATGACATTCAGTTGTCATTGGGCTATGTTCCTAATCCAGTAGGACCATACACACCTCTAGATAATTTCAATTCGATACATTTGCAGCCACAACAAGGGGTAGATATTTCTATAGTCTGGTTTTGGAATGGAGAACTGTACGGTAGCTTGCAAATATTAGCAAGTGTATTTCATATTACAATTTAGGATTATCTAAAACATAGACTAACAAAGTTTACTATCAAATATCCTTTCGATCTTTTACTATTCAAGTGGTACAATCCATGTTGACGGTATCGATGAAATAGAGGTGTTTGCGAGGTTTATGGTTGGGTCAATGAGTGCCTGTCCCATTCGCAGATTGAGACTGACATAGGTATCTGCATAAACTTCAGGGTTACAACCACACTCTGATTGATATTTATCTGCAAGGAAATGAGCAAATTGGAGAATCATATCAGCTTGAAAACTCATCTGATGTTCTTGTTGAGGCGTGAGATACGCATCAGGATAAACAATCCAGAAATCATCGCTATTAGGGTCTTCAATCCTGTACGATACTGTTCCATTCTTCTCGACCAGCATCACATGCCATGCAAAGCGATAGCCTTCATTCGTCCAAAGGTGATTACCTGGATAGAGCCAGTGACGTAAAGGCATCAACAATTGCCACGCAAAAAATAGGGCTACAAAAGTCAACATAAGAGGATGTGCAGACAGACGTTTGGGCGAACTATTTATCGGTGGTAAGTTGATGCGACATTTGTTTGCTAACCACCGCCAATCTTGCCCATCAAAGAAAATTAAAGTGCTAGCAATCATGACATATGGAAACACACCAATGTTGAATAGGAGTGCTGTCATTATATGGAAAATAATCACGGCTAAGTAAGCAAGAGGTCTTGTGCGTCGCCATAGCAAAAAAAAGGGAATCGTTAAATCATAGAATGCGCCTCCCCAACTCATGAGATACGCTACCCATAGATGGTCAAACAACCATCCAATAATAGGTACTTCGGCATTGGCTGGTAGCCAAATCCGTAAGGGTAGTGCGTTTAACATCCAATCGGGTGTGAGTTTGGCAATCCCTGCATAAACATAGACAATCGTTAGCATCAATCGTAGGGATAATAGTGTCCATGATGCAACGTAGTCTGTGCGAATACGCGGAAACAAATAGCTATCCATAGAATATTTGCGGTGTAGAGGCAATGTTATCATCAGCAAACTGACGACTGAGACAAAATAGTAATGATTGAGATAGTACGTTTTATCAATTAATTCGACATAGGTGAATAGCAAGAAGAAACTCAATATACTCAGGCGATAGAATATGCCAATTGCAATCATTACCGACAAAATAGTTAGTACGCTAAAGATAGCGTACATACTAGTTGGAGGGAGTGGTCGTATCCAATCGAAGCCAAAATAGGTGAAATGGTAAATTGGCTCAATGTAAAATTCGCTGACCCATCCTTTCAGCATGAAGCGTATCATGCTAAAGAACATCAATAAACCAAACACTACCCGAAAAATAACGAGTGGCAGTATATCAACAGGTTGATTAAGTTGAATAGAAATCCGATTGAACCAAGCGAACAAACAATCAGTCCCCGTCGTTATCACTAAAAGTAACAGTAATGCCAAGCTGGTTTGCCATATCTGTTTTGACAAGGCGCAGTAAACTCAAGGTGTTATTGTATGCGATTGTGACTGTTTCATTATCTTCACTGACAGCAATTTGTACGGGTTGTTCAATTGCATCAAGAGCAGTGATTGTTGTTTCGATATTTTGATTGATAACAGTGGACATTGCTTCACCATCCAATTCTGCTCCTAAAAAGTCTAGGTAATCAGCTAATGATGGTGATTCGTCTAGTCCGTTAAATGCCATCTCGAAGCCTTCTATATTAGCGACGAGTCGGTCGCGTGTGGTATTGCTGTATGGGGCATATACTCTTGCAGGTTGTACTTCACCTCGATTTTCATAGCCAAGTGGCACACCGAGTCCAATACTCGTTACATCTTCTAGGATTGCAATCATTTCATTGCTCAACATGCTAATTGAACTGCGAACACTATTTGGTTCACCATCAGCACTCAAGAAACGATCACCATAGCCACCAGCATCGAGCGTCCATTGTACGACTAATTCATCGGCAACACGTTTAATATCTGTCGCGATTGCACTCATGTATGCCATCCGTGCCTCATTTCCTGTGAGTAAAGAAATCGCATCATCTGTAAAGATTAGATATTCTAACGTAGCTAGTCCTTTAAGCTGTGATCCCAAACTAGCTGCTAGGTTTGCATCGATTGATACATTGTCGTCAATATATATTTCGATAAACTCAATATTCGGTGGTATGCTGTTAAGCTGATTGATGAAAGGCATGACGCGTCGGAATCTATAAACTTCAATATGACCGTACGCGATGGAGGTTTCCACCCACGCTGATTGAAGGGTTGCTAAAGTTTCAGGTGTTGGGTCTGCCTGAAAATCAAGTGCTGTCGTTGACAAAGTTGTTGCTTGCTCTGCAAATGTTGTATGTAGAGGTAAGATAGTTTCTGTAATCATACCTTCGAGCATCGCTTCACGGTCAAAAGTCTGTGACTGGATACTTTCGACCTGTACTAGAAAAATTCCTAATACAACGATTGTTATAGCTAATAACCTGCTGAATGAATGGGTCATCAAAGTACCTTTTATAGTGATCTCAAAAATGCAAGTAGTGCATCACGTTCTTCAGCAGTCATGTTGATGAAGGTATCCCGAGAGGCTTCGGCTTCACCCCCATGCCACAAAATTGCTTCCATCAAGTTCTGTGCTCGCCCATCATGTAGATAGTTCGTGTGTCCATTGACAGTTTCAAATAAACCAATGCCCCATAGTGGCGGTGTGCGCCATTCTTGTCCCGTTGCTTCGTAATCGGGTGCGCCATCTGCTAAACCTTCACCCATATCATGCAATAACAAATCGGTGTAAGGATGAATGGTCTGATACGAGAGGGCAGGAACGGTGGGGTGAATACCAGTTTCAAGTGTTTCAATGTGGCAACTGTTGCAATCAGCATCTAAGAACAATTGATAACCTTGTTGCACTTGTGGATCATCAGGGTTGCGCTGGGCAGGGACTGCGATGGTTTGCATGTAAAGGACAACTTTAAGTAAATCGTCATCTGAAATTTCGGGCATACCACCATTCATTGCATTGAGGCAATCTACTTGACCTGCAACACAATTTTGGAGAGGGAATAAGATGGTTGTAATGCCGATGTCACCATTGAAGGCAGCAGCCGTTTGTTGCAAGAGATGGGGCTGATTGGCTTTCCAGCCGAAGCGACCAATTGTTTGCTGGTTATTAAAATAATCCCATACATAATTAGGTCGTCCACTGATACCATCACCATCACGGTCTGTAGGATCAGCTAGAGTAAGTAAAGTTGACTCAGGAATTGCTTCAAGAAGACCTAAGCCAGTGACCTGATTTGCCACACGGGGCGACAGCATGACTTCGGGGTGCAATTCGCCATAGGCTAAATTTTCCAAACGAATCACAGGTTGGCGTAAGCTATAAGGTGTACCATCTGCAAATTCGCCTAAGACCTCGGTATATTCAACAATTAAATCACCTTCTGGTGCAACACCTTCTAAGGCTCGGTCATGAAATTGACTGCCATAAGTGGGTTCACCTAAATACGAGCCTGTGATGTCTCGTTCTGGAATACTCAAGCGTATTAAGTAGCCTGTAGGAGCTTCACCAACAAAGAGTGGTGGTCGTCCACGCCCATCTTTGAAATGACAACCAGCACAAGAGCGTGAGTTAAACATCGGTCCTAAGCCATCACGAGCCGTAGTCGATGCAGGAGCGGTGACCCAATTTTGATTGAAGAATGAATCGCCCACAAAGAAATTGAGGCGTTGATAACGATCTAAGACAGGCGCATTGAAAGTGAAGGCATTCTGTGTGGTGTTTTGGATTGTTGTATCACCACCGAGTTGTGATCGGTCACTAGCCTCTTGTGCGAGAGCTATACCTATCATACTCACAAAGATGATGACGCTCAGAGACAACAAAAGCCACCGTTGACGAATGAGCATAGTGTATTTCTTTCTCAAACTTACAATACAAATCAAATCATAAGTGATTATACAGAAATGAGACTGCAAAGAATACAGCCTCATCTCCAAAAATAGCTTGTTTCTTATTCTGGCAATGCCGTGTTGATAACTAAGCCGAGTTCGCTACCTGCTTGAGCAAACAAATCGCCTAAGTCTTGCAAGCTGAACACGGTGTCCAAAACAACTGGACGTTCATCTGCGAGAACAATCGCTTGGTCAAACGGCACGAAAATATCTTGTGAGAGTGTATCGGTTTCCTCAATAGTTGCCAGAATATCAGCATTGAGGTCAGGATTCACTGCTTCCACGACATCAGCGATGCTCGTGCCACTGACGACTGTGCCATCTAAGCGTGTGTATTCACCGAGATAGACATTCGCAATGCCCATGAAATTAGTGATAACATCACGATGGGTGTTATCGCTAAAGCAAGAGTGTTCATCTTCTTGGTCTTGGTTATCGTAAGCGACAAACATACGTTCACCTGCGAGTTCGGCTGTTGCTAAAACACCAATGCCTGTCAGAATATTAGTGAAGGCTTCATCGGGATCGGATGCAAGGAAGGTCACACGATAGTTGTCTTCACCTTCTGGATTCCATGCGTCAACTAGCAATTCCAAATCTGATAAAAGTAAATCAGCAGCCGTATCAAGATAAGCTGCACGACGCTCTGCATTATCAGCAGTCGTGTAATCAGTAAATGGACGGTCACCACTACCATCAGCACTTAGATCTTGTCCCCAGAGCAAAAATTCAATAGCGTGATAACCTGTGCTGATATTTTCTTCCGCACCGACTTCATTGAGTGAAACGAGCAATTCGGCATCAATCGTAGGATACTCATCGACGTTATTGATGATACCTGCGTCTTCATCACCTTCAACATAGTCGATGTAGGCTTCGTCGAGAGGCCACGCATTGAGTAAGCCTTCTGGACCGTCTTCGTCATCAATCGGTCCCCCATAGAAGCGATAGGCTTCTGTCTGACCATAAGGCTCGTTGGATGCACGCCAAGCATCACGCGCTGCTTGCAATGTTTCTTCGGATGGGTCTGCGAGGAATGCTTCAATGGAATCGTGTAAATCAGTTGCTGCCATCAGTGAATCTTCGTAGCTGGCGAACACAATATCCGCGTAGGTGGTCATGGCTTCTTGTTGCAACATGCTGAGGTCATCATCTTGTGCGCCAGCAACCATAGTCATGCTCAAAATAAAGAAAATAGCAATATAGCTGAGCTTTTTCATCATATCTCCCTCGATAGATGGATTTATGTAATTACGTCGTGTGATACGAACGCATGTAAGTGTAAATAAAAATATATGCAACTGTCTACACCACCGATTAATCTATGTATGGTGTTCAAAATAATCCACAATTAATTGACAGGACATCCTATTTATTGTTATAGAAAAATCACTTTCGTAACCTCGTACTAATTGGATTTACAACGGTTAAATGTTAAATATGTTAACTGTGAATTGTATATTGACAGGATGCATAGCTGACAGGTAAGCAGGCACAAATTTAATTTTGTCGAGATATGAGAAAGAAATTAATCAACTATGTGGAAAATTGAGCACAGGTTGTGCTTTAATTACATCAATTCATCAATAGATTAATTAAGATGCAAACAACATGAAACCCATTAAGCGTCATATTCTGTTTTGCAACGGTAGTGATTGCAAGAAAAAAGGCAATAAAAAAGCACAAAAGTACATGAAGAAAGCACTCAAAGACGCTAAACAGCCCTTTGCGCGATGCTCAAAAACTAAATGTCTTGGTGCATGTAAACAAGCACCTATTATGATTGTTTATCCCGATGGAACATGGTATAGCGGTGCGACTAGCCAGAAAGAAATTCAGGCAATCGTCAATGAGCATATCGTTGATGGTAGTCCAATTAAAAACAATGTCTTACATCAAATGCCACAACTAGCAAAGAGTAAGTAATTGATTTATGTGAGGCAGTATGGTTTCTGCCTCTTAACTTAATTGAGTTAATTACCAGAAAAAATTGTGGATGGTTTATGAGCAACAGTCAACTTCAAGCTATCTGGTAGATGGCAAGTACAGTCATTTTTACCTAGGCTACGTAATGTGGACAATCCATCCTCAAGTAATTGCTTGAACTCAGCACATTCCACAGGTGATAATCTCAACCCAACATCAAGAACCCATATTTGGAAACCATCATCAAGTGTGCCATATGCTTCAAAACCCAAAGTCCCCTTGCGATCATCTCCATTTAAAAAGCCTACAAGGTAGATTAATCCTGTTACATTGAGACGGATGCTAACGTGTTTCCAAGTGATATGAATCATATCATCGTCTGCGATGTGAATAGCCCGATTTTCTTTTTGCTTGGAAAGCATATTTAACTTGTGCAAGGTGGTTACTCCAAGTGCATGGTTGCGTTGTAGTCTGTTCCCTATTATGGTTGAAGCATACATGACCTGTCCACAATACTGATTAATAAGAAGTTACACACTCAGATGGATCAATCTACGTTCAAAGAAACCTAAAAGTTTCGCCTGAGAATTTCATTAAAAACCATGATTATCTTCAAATTTAACCTATGTTTATTTTAAAGTTCTGCTATTATAATTTTCAATATAACAATAGCTAAATTAACAGGAGAGATAGTCTAGTGAATCCTACAACACGCACCTATAGAACTACAGTTGATCTTGATGTAGCAGTACGTGGTGAGATGATTGGTGTTCTGAATCAACAGCTTGCAGATAGCCTTGATCTTTACAGCCAAACGAAACAAGCACATTGGAATGTAAAGGGGATGGATTTCATTGCCTTACATAAACTCTTCGATGATGTCGCAGCAGCCGTTGAAGAAACAGTAGATACTGTTGCTGAACGTGTCACGGCATTAGGTGCTGATGCACGAGGAACAGTTCGCATGTCTGCCGCAAATTCGACACTCCCAGAATTTCCAGAAAACCTTGAGGGTGGTGAAGAATTTGTTCATGCAATGGTTGAACGTGTCGGTGCATACGCCAATAGCAGTCGCCAAGCAGCCAATAAAGCACTCGAAGCAGGGGATGAAATCACGGCTGATGTTTTTGTTGGCATTACCCGCGAAATGGATAAATTGCTCTATTTCCTTGAAGCACATATCCAATAAAAACCTGCAAAAGTTAACCAACATGAAAGTAGACATAACCTAGTGTTATGTCTACTTTTTATTTGAGCTAATTTTCATTACGCAATAAGACACGCTTTCTATTTAATCCTCTTTGTAGACTTAAATCCCCAACTCATGACATGCTCTATGGTGCAGTTAGTTATCATATTGCATAACAATTTTGAGTTGAGGGGTTGCCCCGTGAATAGCATTAGCACTTTACAGTTAGATTACTTAGCTGAAATTTATCGCGCCAGCGTTGTCGAAGCACAAGGTCAAGATATGTTGATTGCTTCTTCAGATTTAGCATTACGTCTTGGTATTAGCCAATCAACGGTAAACCGCATGATGGAGCGTCTTAGAAAAGCCGAACTTATCCAGCACGAACGCTATATTGGTATGCAACTCACACCAAAAGGGCAGGATGTTGCTGTAAATTTGCTACGTAAGCAAGGCATAATAGAAGCCTTTCTGCACATCGTAATGAAAATTGAGTGGAATCTTGTGCATGATGAAGCTCAACAAATACGACATGGTGTTGATGAAAAATTGCTAGAGCGTATGTATATGTTGAGTGGACAACCGAAGCGTAGTCCCTATGGTGAATGGATAGATGTGTCTCATGATAGTCAATTGAACGAACTGATATTATCAGAAGCAGAACTCAAGCGAGATTACACAATTACGAGTACCTTAACGCGACAAGCAGATCGCTTACACTACATTGAAGCTCTCGGACTGAAACCAGATACAACTGTAAAACTATTACATAAAGCTCCCTTTCAAGGACCATTACAAATTCAAGTTGGTCACGAATATCGTATTTTGGGTTATGAATTGGCTGAAAGTTTAGTGGTGGTAGATGCTAGTTGAAAAGATATGGTTTAACCTTGTGGGCAATTGATGTTGACATCTGATGTATATATTGTGTACATCAAATGTAATTTAATTACTCACTTAGTAGCAATCGAAGTTAAATTGTTTCGCAAACAAGTTATGCAATAAAGTGATCTCGGTTTACATCAGTGTTAAGGTTCACATTAATCAGCTTCGTAGACTTTACATCGCAATGTCTGCTATTAATAGCGTGACCGTTACTTGATCGAAGGAGATCATTTTATGAAACATCGTATTCTATTTTTGATTTTTGCTTTATTGCTTTTTGCTCTACAACCTGCTCTTGCACAAGATGCACAAGCTGTAACTGTTACAGATGCATTCGGTGAAGAAGTCACTATCGAAGACACCTCACGCATTGTGACCATTGGTGGTTCAGTGACAGAAATTGTCTTTGCACTCGGTGCTGGTGACCAAGTCGTTGCTCGCGACGATTCCAGCTTATACCCACAAGCTGTCAATGACTTAGACTCAGTGGGTTATGTTCGCACCTTATCAGCAGAACCTGTACTTTCACTCGAACCAACGCTTATTATTACTACTGAAGATGCAGGACCACCTGAAGCGGTTGAACAATTGCAAGCGGCTGGTGTAACCCTGCTTGTTGTACCAACAGAAGCGACTATTGAAGGTGTGATTACAAAAATTGAAGTTATCTCACAAGCCCTGAGCCTTGAAGAAGTAGGAACAGGTCTAATTGAAACAATCGAGACAGACTTCGCAGAAGCACAAACTTTACTCGATACCGTCGAAACAACACCACGTGTGATGTTCATCTATGCACGAGGCGCAGGAGCAGTCAGCGTTGCAGGAACAGATACAAGTGCCGCAACAATGATTGAACTCGCAGGCGGTGAAAATGCGGTTACCGAATTTGAGGGCTTCCAACCGCTCACGGCAGAAGCCGTCGTCACCGCAGCTCCTGATGTGATTTTGCTGATGACACGCGGATTAGAAAGTCTCGGTGGTATCGAAGGTCTGTTAGAATTACCAGGGATTGCTCAAACTCCTGCTGGCGAAAATAGTCGTGTTGTTGCAATGGACGACCTCTATTTGCTTGGCTTTAGTACACGTACTGGTACAGCCACACTTGATTTGACTTATCTCTTGCATGAAGAGTTAGAACCACCATTGATTACAATCTTGCGTGCTGATGGACGCTTCAACACCTTGCTCTCTGCTGTCGAAGCTGCTGGGCAAGTTGCATTACTGAGCACACCAGGTCCTTTCACACTTTTCGCACCAACTGATGAAGCATTTGCAGCACTCCCACCTGGCATGTTAGATGGCTTGATGAGTAGCACTATCTCTTTACAAGCTGTGCTGTCCTATCATGTATTAGATGGACAATTTCTAGCAGAAGATGTTGTGACACTTGATGGTGAAGCCGTGACAACACTTTACCCAGATGGTGCGTTGCTTATCAGTGTGACCGATGATGGCGTTATGCTCAATGAAGCAGTTAACGTTCTCGAAACAGATCATGTCGCAGCCAATGGTGTTATTCATGTCATTGATGCTGTACTTGTACCAGAGCGTCCACAATGAGTTCACTCTCTATTGGGGAGCGGGATGACCACAAACCTGTGGCATCCCCTTCTCAAAATGCCCTTCAACGCGCATCACTTGTCTTAATCTTGTTGGTGATTGCATTAATCATTGTGATTTTACTGGCTGTGGGCATTGGGGCAGTAGCGATTTCACCTGTGCAGGTGATCGCTATTTTGTTATCTGAATTAGGTGTCAACATAGGTGTTGAATTTGAAGCGCGCCAAGAAGCTGTTCTCATGGTGATTCGCTTACCCCGTGTTGTGATGGGTATCTTGATTGGTGCATCACTCGCTGTATCGGGTGCAGCAATTCAGGGTTTGTTTCGTAATCCATTAGCTGACCCTGGTTTGATTGGTATCTCTAGTGGTGCGGCACTCGCGGCTGCCTTGATGATTGTCTTAGGTAGTACTGTTCTGAGTGGTGTTGTTGCCATTTTTGGTGACCTTGCCTTACCGATTGCTGCTTTCATTGGTGGTGTCCTGACAACCTTAATCATCTATCGGCTATCAAGTGTCAACGGGCAAACTCGTGTGGCAACCATGTTGCTGGCTGGCATTGCTGTGAATGCGATTGCAGGCGCAGGGATTGGTATGATGGTTTTTATCGCTAATGACGACCAATTACGCGACATCACATTTTGGAGTCTGGGTAGCTTAGGACGAGCCAGTTGGGACACAGTTCTCGCTATGTTGCCATTCCTGTTACTTGCGCTGATACCGCTACCGTTTTTAGCGCGGTCACTCAATGCGCTTTTACTTGGTGAAGCTGAAGCAGGTCATTTAGGGATTAATGTAGAGCGCGTCAAGACTGTGGTCATCATCATGGTTGCTTTGGCAGTTGGAGCAGGTGTCGCCGTCACAGGTATCATCGGCTTTGTGGGACTGGTTGTGCCACACTTAATGCGTCTTTTCGCTGGACCTGACCATCGTGTTGTGTTACCAGGGTCAGCATTGCTAGGTGCATCCTTGCTTGTCGGAGCAGATTTACTTGCGCGTACCATTGCCATCCCTGCTGAAATTCCAATCGGTATCGTAACAGCACTGGTCGGCGGACCATTCTTTTTATACCTCTTGTTACGTGACCGCACAAAGGGGCATCTACTATGAGCCTTGTCGCGCAGAATATCTCAGTACATATCAATAGTATACCCATTATTGAAGATATATCACTCACTGTCACATCAGGCAAAATACTAGCAGTTGTTGGTCCTAATGGCGCGGGTAAATCAACGCTACTCAAAGCTCTCGTGGGGGAAATACGAGCAAACAGCGGAGAAATTGTTATCAATAATCGTGAGTTACAACAGTGGCGTAAACAAGATTTAGCCAAAGTACGCGCGGTGTTGCCTCAAAGCTCTAGTCTAACGTTTGGCTTCACCATTGAAGAAGTTATTTTGATGGGACGCACACCACATATGCGTGGCATAGAGACAAAACATGATCACGCGATTGTGTCAGAGGCGATGCACCTAACGCAAATAAACCATCTTCGAGGGAGAATATACACAACATTATCAGGTGGTGAACGGCAGCGCGTACAGTTAGCAAGAGTGTTGGTACAAATTTGGGATGGCGAATCGCCACGTTATCTCTTGCTGGATGAACCAACCAATAATCTCGATTTATCGCATCAACATGGTACACTGGCACTCGCAGAACAGTTCGCTCATCGGCAAGTCGGTGTTTTAACCATTTTGCATGACCTCAATCTTGCGGCTCAATATGCTGATGAGATTTTGGTGCTCAAAAGAGGGCGAACCCTTGCAGTCGGCACACCGAGAGATGTCTTAACACCTGATACCATTCGTTCAACTTTTAATATGCCTGTCATGGTACAAGCACACCCTTACTATGACTGTCCGTTAATTGTACCAATTCCTGACTTAAGTATTGACCATCAAGTAGAACCTATTCAAAAGGAGACAATCCAATGATTGTAACGTGTAACCGTATTCCAGTGAATCCAGAACATGCCGAGGCATTTGAAGAACGCTTTGCGAATCGGACAAGCCTCGTAGATGGCATGGATGGCTTCATCTCATTTCAATTACTCCGTCCTAAAAAAGAAGATGACCCCTATGTCGTCATGACTTTTTGGGAATCTGAAGCTCATTTCAAAGCGTGGACAGAATCCGAAGAGTTCAAGCAAGGTCACGCCCGCTCAGGAACACTACCACCCCAAACATTCTTGGGACATCCTAAAATCGAAATGTTTGAAGTCATTCAAAGTACAACAAAAATCGAACGTATCAGTGATTCATAAACCAGTAGTCACTATCATCATAGCTGTGTTGTTCTGTAAGTCTTAAGGGATCGTATCGAATGTGCCGACAATTAACCGAAATTGCTAGAAATGACTTCAAACAAGCTGTGTTCATTTGTGAACACGATACATTGCATCTACTAAATCAATACACGACGATAGTGATGACACGTTATACCTTTTTCGCCTTAGCAGATTTTTTGGGATTAGGTTGTCTAAACGAGAAAAATGAACACTTCCAATGCACAGTTTTACCAGATAATAGTGTTGAGCTATGGATTGGGAAAACTGCGTTCAGGCTAATTCCTGCCGAACTCATCAGTTTGACAAGTCTAATTGGGAATACAGCTAACTATCTGCGACGTGTACCACTAAAAGACATATTGGTAGAACATAAATCCAAAAAGATGCTTCAAAACATGAAGATTCAATTCTCAGAAAACTAAGCTATTTGTTAACTTAGATACGGCTCTGTTTGCATCGTTTTAATTGAATTGGGCTGAGGGGGATTTTAGCCCAATTTTGCTTGTATAAATCATAGAGGGAGATAACATGTGTCGTCATCTTACAACACTAGGTAAGAATGAATATAAACAGCTTGTAATGATCTGTGAACACGGGTCAATTCATCTGGTCAATCAATATACAGCGATTGTCATGACAGGTCAAACATTCCAAGCTCTGGCAACCTTCGTTCAGAATGATTGCTTAAATATCGCTCAAGGGCAATTTCGCTGTTACGAAACGGTTGACGAGCAAATTGAATTGTGGATTTGTGATGGTGCATTCCAACTTACGACACGCCAATTTGAAGCCTTGACTGAATTGGTGAGGGTAGTTGCATACACTGTAAAAATCACACCGTTGGCAGAGTTAGTGCGTGGTAGTCAATACAAATCATCTGATTTTTCTTCTAACTAAAATGTGTGAAGGGATTGAAGATGACGGACATACACACACGCAAATTTCAATCAATGCCACAGCATGTTTGCTGGTGGACAGGTTTCTCGGATGAAGTAGAAGCCTTCATTCGTCGCTATCAGCTTGAACGCTGTCAAATATGCACTATCAAACCATGCATTAATCGGCTTGCTGGTGGCTTTGAATATTTATATCGTAATTTACCAACACTATCAGTTGATGATTTGAACGATGAACTAGTTGAAGCTCTGCTGGTCAATCAAGCGCATCATCTTGATATTACACTCAGACATTATTTCAAAACATTGAAATATGGTAGCTATCGCCAATGTGACCGTTCACGTCGAGGCTTAGAAAACCAGCTAAGTTTAGCACGCTATCGCTTTCTCAATTATTCAAGCCACCCTGAACTCAAATTCGCACGCTACATTGAGTTAGAAGCACTACGCCAACATCCTGTTTGCTGGGAATTGCGTAAAACATTGCATGATACGTTTTTGCTATTAGATGAGCCAGATAAAATCTTATGACAGAAAATTATCTATTGATTGCCCAAGCCGATCAACCAAAATTGGTCTTGCTAGATACAAATACCTTAGAAGTCGCAGATGAATTTGATGTTCAAGGACGTATTGCAGTATTAGGCTGTAGCAGTGATAGTCAGCATGGTTTCGCTATTCATCGTGATGATGATTGTGTATCCATCATCAGCCTCAAACCAGATATTATGATTGGGACAATTTCTACTGATAAACAACCTACTCATTTTCATGCTCACGCTGGTCAAAGTGTTGTTTTTAACGATGGTGATGGTGTTGTAACGATATTCGACGAAGCAAAATTGCCACAATTTAGCCGTCATAAAGTAACGCAACCCGATCATGGATCTGCTATGCTGATTGGGGATTATATGCTAGTTGGCTATCTAAGGATGGGGGCAATTGAAATATATCGCAGAGGCTCATTCAGACCATTTCAGACATATGATTGTTGTCCAATGCTTCATGGCGCAACACAAGTTGATAACACAGCCCTATTTGGATGTAGCGACGGCGTTTTGATGCTCAAGTTACACGAAAACTATTTCAAAATGACAAAAATTGATAATCCTCCTGATACACCAACTCGTGTGCGTGTTGGCATCTTTTCCACACATCATGCTACAATGCATGTGTTAGGTAATTTTGGGCAAGGAATTGTTGTTATTAATACTGATGAAGGCACGATGCAGGTAATCTCACTTACTGAGTCGCCTCTCAAATTCAGTTTTGACACAACAGGGCAATCCATATTAGCTCTCACGGCTGATGGCAACTTATCGCGTTTGTCCCTATCAGGAGATTTGCACTATCAAATGAATATCAGTGACGCTGTTTCTCCTCCAAAAGGTCCTGACAAAAAAGCACGTCCAACATATACAGTAGGTACAAATACTATATATGTCATCGATCCTGAAAAACAAATACTTAGTGAAATTAATCAGGATGACTTATCAATCAAACGACAAGTAGCGTTAGATTTTAAGCCATCTGCGATTGTTCGTATAGGAGGGTAAGTATGTTGTTTAGTTCTCATCGTCTGGGGCAAATTGATCAAGTAATTGCTCGTATGCTATTAATCCAACCACAAAAAGGGGTAGAAAAAACGCGCCAAACTCAAGCAACTAATGTCATGCGTCTATCTCTTGTGTTCTCTGGTATTCGTTGTATTCTACAATATTTTGTATTGCCATTTATGTTACCTATAGTAGGCATTGCGGCTGATGCGACTATTCCCATTCTGCTTACTCTGAATGCTTTGGCTATTATTTCAGTCTTTTTTAGTCTGAGGCGCATGTGGCAAATTGAATATCAATATCGTGGATACTATTTAATTATGGCAATTATTGTTTTGTTATTGCTAACAACCTTTACAGTTATGGATGTCAACGTCTTCTTCGCCTAATTACAATCTGATGCAGAATCTGATGATAGCTCTATATAGTAGGGCTATTTTTATTGCCCCGCTTTCTACTTCTAATTTTTAACTCAGGTTAATCTTGCTTTAATCCATTACACATTTGCGAATTAATTATTTGCGTTGCTTATTCACATTTTGCGTTAAATGAATATATGCAATGCCGTAATTTGTGAGTTAATCCGCTTCGTAGAAATCCCCTTTTACTTCTGCTAATCTCACGCTCGTTGAAGGTTTGTTAACAGTAAATACCAGCTTGTAATCAGATTTAGGACATACAAATTACATGACTGCAATTCCCAAACGTAAGCAAGGTAGCAATGTACAGCGAGGCAAATGGCTTTACCTCACATTTGGTCTGCTGGTTGCGCCTCTTGTTCTCATATTGTTGCTGATGTTCAGCATTATGCTCGGTGCAGCAGATATTTCGCCATCTACAGTGGTGGCATCTATTTTTGAATTTGATGAAACCTCATTTGACCATCTTGTGATACGCACTGTACGGCTACCTCGTGTCCTTGCTGGCGCGATTGTCGGTGCATCGCTTGCTGTTGCAGGGGCAATCATGCAGGGATTAACCCGTAATCCCTTAGCATCACCTGGGATTTTGGGGATTAATGCAGGTGCATCGTTTGCTGTTGTGCTGGCTGTCTTCATCTTGGGTAGTCCACCGCTATCGACTTATGCTGTATACGCCATGATTGGTGCAACAGGGGCTGCAATCATAGTCTATGGCTTGGGGTCCATGGGACGTGGTGGTGCGACACCACTACGCTTGACACTAGCGGGTGTTATCTTGACAGCATTCCTCTCCTCTTTCACGACAGCACTCTTAATCACTGACCAAGATACACTTGACCAAATTCGTTTTTGGACAGTGGGGTCACTGGCAGGGCGCGAGTGGGATTTATTGCGCCTCACATCCCCTTACATGATTTTGGGAATGATAGGTGCGTTACTACTGGCTCGGCAGATTACCACCATTAGCCTCGGCGATGACATCGCGGCTGGTCTTGGTCAAAATACAGCAGTCGTCAAAATTCTGGCAGCAATTGCGACCGTCTTGTTAGCAGGGGGGGCTGTGGCACTCGCTGGTCCGATTGGCTTTGTTGGTTTAATTGCACCACATCTTGTACGCTTTTTTGTGGGTGTTGATTATCGCTGGATATTGCCTTACTGCGCTTTCATGGGGGCATTTCTGGTGATTGGTGGTGATATGGTTGCTCGCGTCATTATTCGTCCTCAAGAATTGCCTGTGGGTGTGATGATGGGCTTGCTCGGTGCGCCTTTTTTCATCTACCTTGCACGATGGAAGGTGAAAAGCTAATGGCTACTCAAGTTGAACAGAAACCTAAAGTAGATGATTACACTTGGCACATCCTACGAATTGGTAACTTTTCATTCAAGCTCGATAAACGTGTAATCCCTGTCTTTTTTGCACTCATCTTGATTGCTCTCGGTGTGTTGGTGACAAGCATTAGCTATGGTGAATTTGATATCAGTCCCATTGAAGTGTTGCAGACGATTCTCGGTATCGAAACAGACGATAGTCGTCACGAGTTAGTGGTGTGGACTTTCCGCTTACCACGTATTTTAGTTGCTTTCATGGTTGGGGCAGCATTAGCTGTTTCAGGAACGATTTTACAAGGCATCACCCGTAACGCGCTTGCAGACCCTGGAATTTTAGGGGTCACATCGGGAGCATCACTTGCCGCTGTCGCTGTAATTGTCTGGTTTGATGTCCCAATTAGCTGGTTGCCGATTGCTGCTTTTTCAGGTGCGCTCATAATGGCAATTCTGATTTTTCTCTTTGCATGGAACGGAGGAAGTTCGCCTGTCCGCTTAATTTTGGTGGGTGTCGGCTTGAGTGCTGTGGCAGGCGCATTAACCAGCCTCATGATTGTTTTTGGGGAAATTAATCAAGTACAACAGGCAACTATCTGGCTAGCTGGGAGTGTCTACGGACGCGGATGGGAACATGTTCACACGATTGCTCTTTGGCTTGCTGTTTTACTACCCATCACCATCTTGTTTGCTCGTCAACTGAATACGCTAGGTCTGGGAGATGACCTTGCGAAAGGTCTTGGACTACGTGTCGAAATACAACGTGGATTCTTGCTCATTTTGAGTGTTGCCCTGGCTGCCATTGCGGTGTCTGTTTCTGGCACGATTGGCTTCGTAGGCCTAGTTGCCCCTCATATCTCGCGCCGTCTGGTAGGACCCACACATGAAGGTTTAGTACCTATATCTGCCTTGTTTGGTGGTGTCTTGCTAATGTTTGCTGATTTGATTGGACGTTGGGTCATTTCACCCTCTGAACTACCCGTTGGTATCGTCGCTGCCATGATTGGCGCACCCTATTTTGCTTATTTACTTTATCAAACTCGTAATCAATAAGGAATTATATTCATGCGATTTCGCACCGTTTCTATTTTATTTGTATTTACCTTGCTCATTATGACTGTTGTGCCACTATCAGCACAGGATGAAGATATATTCCCAGTCACGATTGAGCATCAATTTGGTACAACAGTGATTGAAGAAGAACCCCAACGTGTTGTTGCTATCGGTTATACAGAGCAGGACGCGTTGTTGGCATTAGGTGTACAACCAGTTGCAGTTCGTTACTGGTATGGCGATGCACCAAACGCAATTTTCCCATGGGCACAAGATCTGCTCGAAGGTGAACCACCAATTGTCTTGAATATGCCCTATGGTAGCCTTAACTATGAAGCTATCTTAGCATTAGAACCAGATCTCATAAGTGCTGTTGGAGCTGGCATCACCGAAGAGGAATATGAAACACTATCACAAATTGCCCCAACGACCACACAATCAGGTGATTACATCAACTTCGGCATGCCTTGGCAAGATGCGACTCAAATGATAGGTGATTCCGTTGGCAAAAGTGATGAAGCCTCAAACATAATAGCAGATGTAGAAAACGTATTTGCTGATGTTAGAGAAGATTTTCCAGAAATTGAAGGTCAAACAATTGCTGTTGCTTTCAATGATGGGGGAACATTTGGTTTCTTTACATCTCAAGATGCACGCGGACGCTTTTTTAGCGATTTAGGTTTTACCATACCTGATGAACTTGTTGAGATTGCTGGTGATTCATTTTTTGCCAATATTAGTGAAGAGCGCATTGACTTACTCGATCAAGATGTGATTGCAATTGTCAATCTGCAATTTATTGAGGGTGGACGCGAAGCTCTGGAGAGTGACCCTCTCTTCAGCCAATTAGAAGCGGTTCAAGAGGGTCGTGTCATCTATCTAGATACAGAATCCGAAAATGCTTTGGCATTTAGTTCACCATTGAGCTTAGAATTTGCTGTCGATGCCGTTCGCCCACAACTAGATATACTATTTGGTAACTCAGACACATCAGCTACTTGTGAAGATGGTTTTCGTCTATTTGACCATGAACTTCTTGCAACGGATGCTATCTGTGTACCCGATAATCCTGAGCGCGTTGCTATGATGGAAACTGTCGGTATTGAAATCTTGTTCACACTCGATATTCAACCTGTCATTCAAACTCAAGCATACACTGACCAATTACTAAATAACTTCCCGATGCTTGAAGATGATTTGACAGCATATATCGGTGACTTACCTGATGGAAACTTCTTCGCGCCAAATCTTGAAGTTTTACTAGAATCTGAGCCTGATCTCATTGTCCTCTATGATTTTGTCCAGCCACCGCTCGACCAAATGAATGCCATTGCACCAACTGTTGTTGTGCAATTAATTCCCGACGTTGAGCTAGAGCTTATGCTGAACTTCCATGCAAACTTACTCGGCTTAGAAGAAGAAATCGCCGTTGTCTTAGAAGAATATAATCAACGCACATCACTGTTGGGTGAGACTATCGGCGATGTTGTGAACGAGCAATCTATTGTTATTGCCCGTGTTGACCCACAATTATCGTTCTTTAGCTTATCTCCTGCCTATGCTGTCTTGCGAGATATGGGTTGGCAAGCACCAAGTGACTTTGCTGAGCAACTGGCAACGACGACAGAAGAATTTGCATTCGGTATTCGTCCTGTCTCAATGGAGGAAATATCCGTACTGGATGGCGATTATTTATTTGCCTATGACCTCAGTGCAGCCTTCAATGAAGATGCAGGTAGCCCACTACAAGAAATGACGGAAAATCCGCTGTGGGAAACACTATCTGTTGTGCAAGACGATCAATTTTATGTCGTGCCAACCTACTGGAATTTCTCAGGGATTATCTCCTCACACTTCATCATTGATGATTTGTTCACTTACTTTTCGGATATGGATGTGACAGAAATCTCCCCGAATCCATTTTTAGCTGATGATATGGACATGGAAGCCACCGAAGAAGCATCTGATTAACACAGTTTAAAAAGTAGCTTTTCTCACCGAAGGGCTACCTAACATTTTTACATAGTTTGCACCGTAAAGAGGAAATAATGAAAATCCGTATATCTACTCTGCTTTTGCTTGCTTTGATGATGGTGAGTATCGTTCCACTCTCCGCACAAGATACTGAATGCGATGATGGTTTCCGCTTAGTTGAACATTTCATGGATTCAACCTGTGTGCCTGACCATCCACAACGGGTAGTGGTACTCGACACAGGTGAACTTGATGGCGTACTCTCATTGGGCATCACACCTGTGGGCGCAGTAGAAGCCATTCCAGGTTTTGGCTTACCTGCCTACTTGAGCGAGATGACCAGTGATATTGAAATTGTGGGAAGCATCTCAGAACCCAATTTAGAGTCGATTTTACTCCTAGAACCCGACCTTATTCTGAGTAATGCACTCCGCCATGAAGCAATCTACGACGAATTATCTGCAATTGCTCCCACTGTTTTCACGGAAACCGTTGGTGTCGTCTGGAAAGATAATTTACCTGTCTATGCCGACGCATTGAATCGACAAGATGCACTGGCGATTCGTTTTGCTGAATATCAATCCCGTATCAATGTCATTCGCGAGGTCGTCCCCGTTGCTGAGACTGCTGTTTCTATTGTGCGCTTTGTACCTGGGCAAAATCGTGTTATGCAACGTGGGAGCTTTATCGGCACAGTCATTGATGATATTGGCTTCGCACGTCCTGAATCACAACAAGGTGAAGACTTCATGATTACTGTCAGTGAAGAACAAGTTGACCTAATGGATGGCGATGTAATTTTTGTCAGTGTCTTTGGTGACCCTGCTGATACTGAGCTTGATGCTTTTACCAATAACGCACTTTGGCAAACCTTAACTGCTGTCCAAGAAGATGCTGTCTATCGCATTAGTGACGACCACTGGTTCTTGGGTATTGGCTTCTTAGGTGCAAACCGTGTCTTGGATGACATTTTAATCACATTATCCAACAATTCTTGAGCCTTAATTATGCAGTCTTCCGATAACGCGAGACTGCATCTACTCCATACGTAATCAACAAGGTGTAATGAACGCCTTTGATTAGATTTAACCATATATCAAGCAACTCATAAGGAGATATTGCGATGAAATTTCGCATCACAAGTATTCTAACGTTACTCGCTTTGCTGATTGTCAGCATTGCCCCCTTATCTGCACAAGATAATGACGCTTTCCCTGTGTCGATTGACCATAAATTTGGTACAACGACCATCGAAGCAGAACCACAACGGATTGTCGTCTTGGGTTATACAGAACAAGACCCCTATTTAGCATTAGGTGCTGAACCTGTGGCTATTCGCTACTGGTATGGTGATGAGAGTGCGATTTTCCCTTGGGCGGAAGAAGCAGCCGAAGGCATTGACCCAGAAGTTCTCAACATGGGCTTTGGTACACTCAACTATGAAGCAATCTTAGCACTCGAACCTGACCTCATCAGTGCTGTAGACGCTGGTATCACTGCCGAAGAATATGAAGCTCTATCGCAAATTGCACCGACCCTCGCTCAATATGATACATACGTTGATTTTGGGATGCCGTGGCAAGAAACTACACGCTTGATTGGAACAGCGATTGGTCAAGCAGAGGAAGCCGATGCCTTAGTTACTGATATTGAAGAGCGAATCGAAAGCATCCGTGAAGAAAATCCTCAATTTGAGGGTCAAACGGTTGCTGTTTCCTACTTCTTTGGTGGTAATTATGGTTACTACACGGGGCAAGATAGTCGTGGACGTTTCTTTACTGATTTAGGCTTTGTTGTGCCAGAAGAATTAAACGAGATTGCTGGTGAGAGCTTCTTTGCTGACATTAGCGAGGAACGCCTTGACTTGATAGACCAAGATTTACTCGTCTTTTTGGCATTACAATTCTTTGAAGATGGTAGCGAAGCAGCGCGTGAAGCGATTGAATCTAATCCTATTGTGGCACAACTAAATGCTGTGCAAGATGAACGCACGCTCTTCGTTGCAGATGAATTTGATGATGCTCTCCAATTCAGCACAGTTCTCAGCCTTAATTTCTTGCTAGATGGCTTAGTACCAGAAATTGTAGAAATCTTCCCTGCTGAAGATGATATGGACATGGAAGCCACCGAAGAAGCAAGTTGCGCTGCTGGCTTACGCACTGTTGTCGATGCTATTGGCTCAACCGTTTGCTTACCAGAACAACCTACGCGCGTTATTTCGCTAACCGATGGCGATACCGATGCGCTGGTTGCACTTGGGATTGATCCTGTCGGGGTTAGCAATGGACGTGGGTCACAAACACCGCCGAATTATCTCATTGACTTTTTACCTGATGATTTTGTCTCAGTGGGTGGTTTCTTCCAACCGAATCTTGAAATTGTGTTGGAACTCGAACCAGATTTAATCTTGTTCTCCTATGGTGATTTCGCTGACCCAGAATTGCTTGAACAGTTAAATGCGATTGCGCCTGTCTATGTTCCCGTTAGTGGTAATGGCACTTGGCAAGACTTATTCACATCTGTTGGAACAGCAATGAATATGGATGCCGAAGTCGAAACTTTCTTGGCAGACTATGAAAGCCGTATTACAACAATCAGTGAGGAAGTTGACGCTGATACACAATTCGTTATCGCACGCTGGGCGGCTGAAGGTCCGCAAGTCATGGCTTCATATGTCTTTGCGCCTGCAATCTTACAAGAGCTGGGTATGGTGATGCCAGAAGAAATTCCTGAATTGCAAGAAGGACACGCTCACTCCGCTCCACTTAGCCTCGAAACCATCGAAATCTTAGATGCAGATTGGCTCTTTGCTGGCACACTGCAAGCGACAGGCGATGCAGCGGATGCTCTAGCTGACGTATTTGATAATCCATTATTCCAACAACTCCAAGTTGTCCAAAACGAGCAAGTGGTTGTGGTTGATGGGTCTATTTGGACGAGTAGTGGTGGTCCACTGGCTGCAAATCTCGTGCTTGATGTCATTGAAGCTAATCTTTTGGGGAGCTAATCATGCTTAAAGCACAAACATCTGTGGAAACTGCTAAAGCATCACGCTACTTGAAAGCTCTTTGCAACCACTTTGATCGCAAGGTTACGGCTACATACGACGACAATCATGGCACAGTTAATTTTGGTTTTGGTGATTGCGAAATGACAGCAACAGAGAACACACTGAGTATCTCTGTTGAATCCGACAATGAAGAGAACTTTGGTCGTGTGAAATATGTTGTAAGCGACCATCTCGAACGATTCTCAGGGGATGAAGCTCTCAAAGTCACTTGGAGCGAGACTCAAAGCGAATCCTAAAACAACTGGCGGGCTGTAGCAGTCCGCCTTATCCAAAGATAAGTATCAAGGAGCGATACAATGCCCGTTAAAGTTGATGAAACAAATCCACAATTATTGGTTATTCATCCAGGGACTGAACACACAGTTGATGATTACGAGACTTTCTTGAAACTTTGGTCAGATAGGTTGATGGGTGATGATGAACAACGCTTTGCTGTCATCATGGTGCATGAACCACATGAGCATGACCACGACGAAGAAGACCACGAACGCCATGAGGAAGAAGAAGCTCGTCTTATCAAAATGATTAATGACTTCCGCCGTGATTATCGCGTGAAATCCAACAAAAAGACCATCGCTTTTGTCAATGTTTACGACCCTGATGCCGAATGGATTCAAGAACGTGG
The DNA here is from genome assembly GCA_039200705.1 of Chloroflexota bacterium. Classification (GTDB taxonomy): domain Bacteria; phylum Chloroflexota; class Anaerolineae; order Aggregatilineales; family Phototrophicaceae; genus JAUZRW01. The sequence continues at coordinate 2,046 of JBCCSC010000044.1, read as the reverse complement.
CGAAGAGGGCTGGGAAAAATTCCAGCAAATGTCTGAGCAACGCGCTAACTATATGTTTGGCACACGCGGACGTAACTTCACTGATTTAGATGAAGCAAAACAATGGGTCGAATCACAAGTATCATTACCGCCAGTGGATATTGGCACAAATACACAAGTTCAACCAAGTAGCAACAAAAAAGTAGGCTTATTCTTTGGTAGTACAACAGGTGTTACTGAAGATATTGCTTATCAGATTCAAGAAGTCTGGCAAGCAAAACACGGTGATGACCTCAGCCCAATCAATATTGGCAATGTCAAAGATTTGAATGATTTATTGGCATACGATTACCTCATTTTAGGTGTTCCAACGTGGAATGTCGGTCAACTCCAAGATGATTGGGACATCATATTTCCTGACCTATCCAAACTAGATTTCACAGGTAAACAGATTGCCCTCTTTGGTATTGGTGACCAATATGGCTACCCCGATAACTTCCTTGATGCGCTTGGCATTCTTGGTAAGCAACTCCGTGATTGTGGCGCAACATTGGTCGGGTTCACCAGCACAGAAAACTATGAATTTGCCGAGTCAGTCGGGGTCGAAGGTGATAAGTTTATGGGTCTTGGCATTGATGAAATTCATCAAGATGACCTTACGCCAGACCGTATCGACGCATGGGTGGCACAACTGATACAAGAATTTGCACTCCAACCAGCATAATAGGATAAAACACATGAAACAATTTACATTATTGTTAACCTTATTCATGCTCTTGATGCCATTTACCATATCGGCACAAGATGATGCAGAGTGTGACGATGGGTTTCGTCTCGTGGAAACTGATGAGATTGAAGTCTGCATTCCCGAAGATATATACAACGTACCTTACTCAGTAGACGCATTGCCAGCTATTGATCCTGTTGAGTTTCAATTTGAACTCATTGAAGCCAATGAAGAAACACTGATTGTGCGTGATTCCTTTGGAGAAAAAGAAATTCCACGTAATCCACAACGGATTGTGGCGACTGTATTCATGGCAGAGCCACTTCTGCGTTTGGGTATCGAGCCTGTTGCAATTATTGTGGGACCAGATCTTACAGTACCTGAAATTATCGAGGATAGTGGGGTTCCATTAATTTCGTCAGGTCAGGAGGTGAACCCAGAAGCAATTTTAAGTTATGACCCAGATTTGATTATCGGCAAATACTTTGTTGGTGATTTTGCACCAGATGCCTATGACCAACTTGTAACTTTCGCACCTATTCTATCACCAATCAAAAATCCGACGAGTCTCTGGAGACTCATCATCCGTGATTTAGGGATACTCTTCGATAAAGAAGCAGAAGCAGAAGAAATCTTAACTGAGTATGCAATAAATGTTGCAACCCTACGTCAAGAAATTGTACAAGTGATTCCAGAAGATGAAACTGTTGGTGTGTTATTCTTTTTCCCAGGAATGATCATGCTCACGAGTCCTGTGTTTGATTTTGGGGATGGGGTCGAAAGTACAAACTTTGCTTGGATATATAACGAGCTAGGTCTTACTTTCCCTAGTGACCTCGCTGATCTAATTGATGTCTCGTCTGCTGGTGGCATGTTATCACTTGAATTACTGCCTGAACTAGAATCTGTCGATCATATTACATTATTCCCTACTGCCTTTGGCTCGGAAGTAACTGATGAGTTCTTGGATGCAATGGATAGTCCAATCTGGCTTGCTCTCCCTGCTGTTCAGAATGAACAGGCGTATACCTTAACAGGTGCTAATGCGTGGGGGATTTCGTCAAATCTTCAAGCAATTACAGACTTACTCGGTGTATTAACAAGTGAATAAGCTATTAGTATAAATTTGTGTAGTTTATCTGCTTAGATAGACTACACAATATGTAATTATTAATAAGGAAAATCACACAAATGACATATAGTAAATTGATAGTACTAGACGATGTTGTTCAGCGCTTCCGCGACAACAAGTTGGACGGCGCCTGTTTCTTCGGGCCCGAACTTGAACGGATCAAGGGCGCTCAGCAGTTTTTCCAGCGCGTCCCGGACCGCCAATTCCG
>JBCCSC010000043.1:0-56755 GCA_039200705.1 Chloroflexota bacterium | reverse complement strand
GTGATTGTTCTCATGACAGTCATCTCTTACCAACACTTGCAATTATAGAGGGCGTATTCGAACCATTCCTAAGCGATGAGCGAAGTAGAGCATACCAAGTACGCAGTGACTAACTTAGTATAATTTTACCTATTTTGCGATATAAGCAACTAAGCAACACACCTGAAATTCGTAACTGTATTATCTCTGAATAAAAGTTTGATGATTATCGAGACAAGTAAGAGGCAGGGATAAAAAACATTCTATTTATCCCTGCTCCATAAACCAATGAAGGAAAAAGTCTCGACAGGTTTATTGCTACTACGAGTTTCTAAAGTGCAATCAACACCAACCAAAATACGTACGAACATCTTCCTCAAATTCGGCAGCCGCATCGCTACCTCGTTCAACGGCATCACCAACAGTACCAACAGGATCGGTCGTGAAATCATCAATACCATCACGTACCTGATCCACAGTTGTTTCCGTGACATCAATTACATGTCCGCCGATGTCTTCTAGATCACCTAACAAGATGTTTATATCCGACACTACAGGCAAGTGTATACTCTGCCATTCAGGAGACTGTTGTTCTACCTCGATTGTAGAGCGTAAAGATTCCAGTATCTGTTGTAGCCCTGTGGATTGACCACCTAAACAATTTGCGAATGTGGTATCCCAACTCGGTTTATCCCTTTCTACCGACGATGCTGTCGCAGCACGCAGACCTAGCAATGTGTCGGATGTTGCAAACTGAATACAGCTGAGCAACTCGTCACGCAACTCAGCTTCATCAAGGTTAACTCCAAGGTTATCCCACTCTATTAACCTGAGTTATGGATAAAAGAGGACACCTTTTACAGAAGTTGTTATGCTTCTAGCCGACAAAAGCTAAAAAAGGTGTCTCTTGAGATGAGTTTAGTAGAATTATTCTGTGATGTCGATGATTTTTGCCAATTACATGAAAAGGCATATGAAGAACAGTTGTTGAGTAGTGGTGCTGTCAAGCGTATTCGTCGCCCACAATTATCAAGTAGTGAGATGATGACAATTATCATTCATTTCCATCAGTCGGGTTATCGCACATTCAAGGATTATTACACGAAGTATATGATGATCCACCTTGCAGAAGCGTTCCCAAAGTTAGTGAGCTACCATCGCTTTGTGGCACTGATGCCACGAGTGGGCAGTTTACTGTTGGCTTATTTGAATACATGCAAAGGACAATGTACAGGAATCTCACTCATTGATGCGACATCCGTTGCAGTCTGTCATAACCGACGTATTTCTCGCCATAAAGTCTTTGCTGGCTTAGCGGAACGTGGCAAAACAACGAGGGGCTGGTTCTACGGGTTCAAATTGCATTTAGTGGTCAATGACCATGGTGAGCTACTGGCTTTGCAAATTACACCAGGCAATGTGGATGACCGACAGCCTGTTCCTAAAATGTGCCATAATTTGTTTGGCAAGGTCTTCGGTGACAAAGGCTATCTGTCCAAATCCTTGTTTGAAGACCTATGGCAAGATGGCGTGCAACTTGTGACAATGGTGCGGAGCAATATGAAAAATCGACTGGTTGTTCTGCAGGATAAATTACTGTCGCGCAAACGCTCAATCATTGAAACCATTAATGACCAACTTAAAAATATCTCGCAGATTGAGCATTCTCGACATCGCAGTAGCAATAATTTCTTTGTCAATCTCATTGCAGGTCTTATCGCTTATTGTCACCAAGATAAAAAGCCTGCTCTTAATTTGACACCACAACAGACTGCTTTACTGCCTGTTGTGCAGTAGTTATCCATAACTCAGGTTATTAACAATAAACTGTTACCGTTGATTCGCGAACAGACATGTCTGGCAAGGGTGTTTCGTTTCAGAGCGAGTCGGACACTTGGCTAATGTAAACTAAAGGAGACTTTCCAACCCATTAGAGAGTATAGGAGACATCAAAATGGGAAAGAAAGAAACCAAGAAATCTGACAAAGCGAGTGCCGAAGCGACGATCAAAACCATCCGTCGCAAGACGAGACGCAAGTACAGTGCAGAAGAAAAGATACGCATTGTACTGGAAGGTTTGCGTGGTGAAGAGAGTATTGCAGAACTGTGTCGTCGTGAAGGAATCGCCCAGAGCTTGTATTACAAGTGGAGCAAAGACTTCATGGAAGCGGGTAAATCACGCCTGGCAGGTGACATCAAAAGTGAAGCTAGCCGTGAAGATGTGTCAGAGTTACGCTCGGAGAATGGGCAACTAAAGCAAGTTGTGGCAGAGCTGGTACTCAAGAATCGGGTGCTGAAAAAAAGTCTGACCGGTTTGGCGAGCGAGTGGGACGAATGAGCCGTCACACACAGGCAGAGAAACTGGAAATCATCCACATAGTCGAAGAATCGGAGTTATCAGTCAAGCAAACATTGATTGAGCTAGATGTGCCGCGTAGCACATTTTATGACTGGTATCGTCGCTATCTGGCAGACGGACCTGACGGGTTGGTAGATCGCAACCCACAGCGTCAGCAATTCTGGAATCAAATTCCTGACCAAGTCCGTGCGCATGTGGTTGATGTTGCCCTAGAACACACCGAGATGTCGCCGCGTCAACTCGCATGGCATATCACCGATATGGAAGGCTATTTCATCAGTGAGTCCAGTGTGTATCGCATTTTGAAAAGCTATGATCTGGTCACCAGTCCCGCCTTTGAATTGGTCAGTGCCAAAGATGAGTTTGAACACAAAACCAAGCGCATCAATGAGATGTGGCAGACCGACTTCACGCAGTTCAAAGTAATCGATTGGGGGTACTACTATCTGTGCACGGTGCTGGATGACTACTCGCGCTATATTCTTGCCTGGCGACTCACCCCAACCATGGGCAGCACAGATGTCGAAGAAACACTGTCTTTAGCGATGACCAAAACCAAGCTCACCCACATCAAAGTCAAACATCGCCCCCGCTTGCTATCTGATAATGGTCCCGCTTTCATCTCAGATGCCTTGAAACAATTCTTGGGCACCTACAAAATGACGCATGTGCGTGGTGCGCCTTACCATCCACAGACACAAGGCAAAATTGAGCGCTATCACCGCTCGATGAAGTCGATTGTCAAGTTGGACACCTACTATTCGCCAACTGATTTAGAGCAGGCGATTGCGAATTTTGTGTGTTACTACAACACACAGCGTTACCATGAATCACTTGAGAATGTCACACCTGCTGATGTTTACTACGGGCGACAGCAACAAATACTCACCCAACGCCAACTATTAAGCAACAAACCCTACACCTGCGACGAAGAGACTACTTGCAACGCATGATGGTTGTGGGGTAAAAATATGAAATGAGTCTCCTTTATCTTCATGCCTCTTGTGTCCGAAAGTCTTTGACGACGTACAATCAAAGTTCATCTCATCGCCCCATCCCGTTGGATATATATCTTTGCGCGGAAATGGCTTCACAGCAGAACGAATGCGGTTACGAATTCCAGTAGTCATAATGTGCCTCCTCAGCATCATCCAGTCAGAATGAGCACAACGCTCATCTACGCGGGGCGGCATAGAAGGGGGAGCCTGTCCAGCAATTTGCGAAGCAAATAGACGGGTGGTTCGGCAGTCCCGTTCGGAGAATGGTACTGGCGTACCTGCCCGATGGTGCTGGATAGGGGGTGACCTCATGCTGCAGACTAGCCGCGCTGCGGAGTGCGAGGAGTCCAATAAGTTCTGTTGACAAACTCTACGTTTAGGCAACAAGAAACGAAAAAGGCGATGCTTTTCACATCGCGAGTATTAAAAAATGCAGATGTCAATCAAGTTCAGGATAGAAGCTCTTCTTACTAGGGTGAGTGATGGGTAGACGTGTTTCAGAAAATTTAAGGATGGGTATCAAGATTTATACATTATATATCAGTTTGAGTCATGATTTTAGGAATCCTTAGTAACATATTTGTTGTTGAAGTATCGACTTTCATTTCAATGTCGCCACCATACCGTCGCATAAATAGCCTTGCCCATGCCGTTCCGAAAGAGAATCCACGATTGTTTCGTGATTTATTACCAATAGTAAACATATTTTCAACATCTTGTGGAAGAGGAGGATTACCAGTGTTCGTTATTGAAACCACATAATATGATCGAAATATATCACTATCCTCAAAGATATTAATTGTTAAAACTCCTGATGATCCTTCCATAGCCATTTTAGAATTGTGCAATATCACACGAAGCACCTGTGATACTTGTAATATAGGTCCTGAAACCTCAAATCGTTCCTTAGTGTCGATTTCCCATATTATTTGTATATCCTTTCCATATAAGGTATTAAATACCGTATCTTTTAATACATCAGATAAATTAAACGAAGCCATTTCTGGCATCTGAAAACTTTTATTTATTCTACTTGTCAGATCTAATAGTCGATTTATATCCTTATCAACACGAGAAACGTCCCTGCTCACGTTCTTGAGCACATTTTTGATCGTTTTTTCTTTTGAAGAATCTCTCAGAAAAGCGTCTATATCGTTTTGAATTCTCCTCAGAAAAGCTCTTGCTGAACCGAGCACATTCGCTAAATAGTGCATGTCTTCGCCATAGAATAATCCTATTAGTGCAAGTTGGTGAGTTTCAGCCAGTCTTTCTCTTAAAGTACCAATTTGATTCACGAGATCGGCGACATTTTCCATACTGTGTGAGTCTTCAGGCATTTCTCTGAATACCCGTGATCCGTTCTCAAATAACTGGTTTTTCCATAGAATTAGTTGATTTTGGTTTATCTTCCGTTGCTCACAGATTTCCTCAATCGGTTTACCTTTAATAAATTCAATAACGGTTTCAAATTTAAATTGGGGATCGTAATTATCATCGATGAATGGTTTTTGGACTGTCATTGCATTTTACTTTCTCAATATAAAATCTCTGAAATTAGTCGATATTTTTGATTGATTACACCAATAGATGGTGACTCATTGATAAAATCATCGTTGCAACGATATGTTTTCTTCTCGAATCCAGCCCAATGAATTTTCACCAGTCTGAGAAATCTGATACCAAACGATTTCATCAGCCCCATCAATCTGACTGTCTAAGATCATGTATTCCTCACCAATCGGGATATAGGTAGTGACGTGACTGTCTAAGTTCGGGCCAATATGTACTGGTATTGTAGTTATTTCCACATTAGACGACACAATAATTCCGGTACAATTTGTACAAATCGCGTTTTGGGAATGTGAACCTTCTAGGGTTGGTTGTGAAGGAACTATTTCTTCGTCGCTGATCAGTTTCGTTTCGAAAAGCTTGATAATATCTGGCCAAGGTTGGATAGCAGCGGCGATAAGTATCACAATCAATCCTATAAACCATCTACGATTTTCTGTAAGCCATGACTGATTGATCACAGCCTGTGGCTGCGCTTGTGGGGATTGTGGTGAATTGTTTACTGCTTTCGCTTCTAACAACTCGAGTCTTTGAATGGCAGATCTTATAGAAACGATAAATCTTTCTTGATCCAATGACTGTTTTTGGAAGATGTGACTCGGTGATATACCTGCATAAGAGAACATGTCCAAAATAACTTTGTTGACATGTGCGCTGAGAACAAATATCTCTATCAACTCTCCGTAATCACTTTTTAAGCTATTACACTGCTGTAAAACATATGAAGTATCAACCTGTGTATGTAACTCAAGATCCAAAACAAGAATCTTAGCAGTTGTTGCCTTGAGAAGATTTTTAGCCTGAGATAGGGAGGGAAGACAAACGTATTCAATGTTTTCTTTTTCTCTTTTGACAACAGATTCTACGTAATCACACCAATTATCGTAATCTTCAATGTGTATAACTTGCATGTCTCTTGAGTGTCCTGAAATATTTGTACAGAGATTTGAGATTGCTAATGGGGTAATGAACCGGTATTTAGCTTCTCAATCTAGCGAATTTTCGCCAAACATTGTTGGCACAATAGTATTCGCACAGTATACTTAGGGTAAATAATAGCTCATATACAGAATTATGTCTGAGAATAAGCGTGTTGACAAATTAAATGAAGAAGTAACTGCACTCCATAACCAAATTATGGAGATCACTGATGAGCGTGACAAAATGCGCTCACATATTGCCGAGTTTGAAGATTCTGAACTCACTTGGTTCGTCCATAAACTATCTGAATCAATTATCCGCATATCAGATCTTGCAATTTCGAGTATACCAATGAATCAGATTTTGGATGAAATTTTGCAAGTATTGAATGCAGATTTGGCTACCCTCTATCTAGCGAATCAAGTGACTGGACAATTATTCCACCCTCCGATAATGTCAGGTGTTAGACGTGTAGATGAAGCCAAAGCCTCCGGTTTTGTCGGCGAAAACTCAATTGTGCGTAAAATATTCGAAGGGAAAGAGGAATATTGGTACATAGAAGATGTTAAACATTTAAGCACACCTTCAATGTTCCGAAATCGACCATTTACGTCTAGGGAAAATGTTAGAACACTTTTGGCTTACCCGCTCAGTGCGTCTAGAGAACGTGTTGGGGTTCTTTTCATAAACTTTAAATCCGTGACTACATTTACTGAGAAGAAGCTTGCTAAACTAAACAAGTACTTCAACAGCATTGCGCAATTCATTAATGTCAGTCGTCAGCAATCTGACCTAAACGATAAATCAAATATCCTGAATAACCTTGTTGGTCTGACAAAGTATTCTACTTTTAGTAATACATCAGAAAATGTCTTAGTTGATATACTTGATGGGATTCAACGAGGCGCAAATACAAAATATACTTTTATGCTTCTCATACACAATGAATCTCCTGATTGGTATTTTGCCCCAAAGAACTTAAAGGACAAAACAGAATTAAGATATTCCAGAAGCATCACTAATATAAGCCGACAAGCAATTGAGTTGGATAAACAAATACATGTTAACAACGCTAGGGATCCAAATTGGCGGAAGCAAATTCGAAATGAGGCAACTTCCGAGCATTTTGGTGCATTTATTTGTACACCAATCGTACGAGAAGATGGCAATGCGCTTGTGCTATGGTTAGTTTATGAAATGCCAACAAATTTTTCGAAAGATATTTTAAGCGCAACGTTGTTGTATGCGAGACACTTATCATCAGCATACACTCAGATCAAGAAGAGTGAAGATTATTTTGCTCTTCAAAAAAGAACTATCGAGATTGCTCATGTAACCGCTAGTAATAAAATTAGAGAATTAGTCAGGGATGTAGTTTCATATATAGATGATCTGCTGAACTGTAATTCATTCATTAAAATATCAAATCAAGACAATAGAATTATTAACGGTGACATTATCATTGCTGCAGATGAAAATCAACGTATATGGATACAAAACCAATTTGACCATAGCTTCTTAACCCAATTACAAAACATAGCAGATAAACCAATAGTTTTGAGTCCCGAAGGGGCTTTTAGTGCAGTTTCCAATAAGACTAAATCTGATGGAACAACTATTTCTTTAGGTCAAAAACTAGTTTATCTTCTGACATTTAAGGCTAATACGCAAGGATTAATTGGGATTAGCTTTGATCATCAACGTTGGCTTGCTCAATCGGAACTTGACATATTGTCAATGCTAACTACTCAATTAAGCGTTTCTATAAGAAATATTAGCTTATACCGTGAAACTTTGTATAGCAGAAAGCAATTATCGGACTTATACAGATTTAGTCAAGAATTACACAAATTATCTACTACTAATGAAGTATATAAGCAAATAATCGTCACAACTAGAAGAATACTTGGTGTCAAAGGCAGAAATGAAAAATGCTTCATCAGTATTAGTTCAGTAAAAGATCAAATTCTATCTTTCGCCACAGCAGGTTCACATGATAAATATTTAGGTGAACGTTGGGATATTAATATAAGTAAATACGGAAAGCGCAAGATTGGCATTATAGGTTGTGCTGTAAAGAAGAAACAAACGGTGTATGTAGAAGATGTTAGAGAAAACAAGAATTATATTGAAAGGCGTAAATTTACAAAATCGCAAATAGCAATACCTCTACTATCATTGAGTGGCAATGCTCTGGCAGTCTTAAGTATCGAGTATCCTGAACTAAGTCCCTTTAACGATGATGATGTCAAAAATCTTGAAGTGATATGTGCGACTGCTGCGAGTGCATTGGATGCGATACTGACTGTTGAAATCGAGAAAAAATGGAATGCTGTTCTGTCAACAATCGGAACTGAAGGTACAGATCTTAAATCTATAAGTGTAGCGATCTTAAATTGGATAAAAGAGATTATTCCGTATACATCAGCAAGTGTGCAACTAGTACATAGCTTGGATCGAGAAAGAGAACTACTAGCACTTCAAGTAAGTAATGGTGAAGCAAACTTAGATTTAGAGAATTCCGAAATTAATCCACATCTTACACGACCTATAGAAGATGATCCATTAATTACATATCTAGTGGATAACAAAGAGATAATTGTATACTCTGATGTGAAAAACAAAAAATACGCCAAATATTGGGAGATTAGCCCTTCCACGGAACATATTGCATCGTGGATTGGAATACCATTAATTGACTCAGATAAAATATTAGGGATTATTACTATCAGCCACGCTATTGCTCACATGTTTACAGCTAAAGACAGAGAGAGACTAAATGTTGTAAGATCTCAGGCAACAATTGCCCTAAGCAATGCTCTAAACATTGATGAAATTATTAAATACAATAAACTTCTCAAGAATTCACAGGATCTTGCGATGATTGGATTAGTTTTTGGTGAAGACCTTCACTTGACTGCAAACCATTTAGGTGCGGCAAGAACTTTTGCAGAATTTATTCGACGTGATAGAGATAATGATATTGAAGTTCGACGATATGGAACTTATATTGTCACTGAAATTGAAAAAGTGTTAGAGCTTATCGAACAAGTAACGCAATCTGTAGATGAACCTACTGTATCAGAAGTCAACGTTAAGCAATTGATTGAAGATGTTGTGACTACCGTAAATATCTCCCCACTCATCCAAATTAAGTGGGACAGAAACTGGGAGATGATCGATCCCATCATTAATGCTCCGGAGGATCAACTAAGACAAGTGATGCGAGTGATTGTTTTTAACGCAAAAGACTTCATGGAAGGTGAAGGAACAATTACACTTTCTATTAATGAGAGTTCAGATCGGATTGAAACATTAACGGTGACTGTCTCAGACACCGGTCCTGGAATTAGAAATCAAGATGAAGTCTTTAAGGTTGGCAAAAAAAATAAACGCAGAAGAAAAAGAGGTTTTGCATTTGGATTAGCATGGTCACGTCTATTTATGAATAGATATGGAGGTGATATAACATTTGATACAGAAGTTGGTCAGGGTACAGATATGCATATTCACTGCCCTCGAAATTTTGTTTCTATCTATCAAACATCGTAGCACAAGTTAATAAATTGGTAAAAATATGTCACATTATGTTTTGCGCCCAGAATTACCCATAGAAGCAGCCAATACAGAAAAAGTGCGCATCGTTCATCTTGAGGATATGGAAAGATGGCAGGAAATTGTATCCAGACTGATTGAACAGCATTTTTCGGATGTAGTGGAATTAACTACTGTAAGTAATATCCCTTCGTTCATATCACATATCAGCGCATTGTCAACGATCCAGCAAACAATTATTATTCTTGATCTTAGCATACCATTCACACCAGAACAAACCAATAACAGAAATTGGGCAGCAATTGAGTGGCTCAAACAAACATCACTACTTAATGAGGCTAGATATCCAAATATCAAGTTCCTAATTATTAGTGGTTTTATTGACGAAGAAGTCAGTGAGTTATTGGAAACACTTGGGATAAATTATGAACAAATATTGTTAAAACAAGAGAAAGGTTTCATTGACAAGTTCATCACACAGGTCGCACAATACCTAGATAATTTTAAAGTTTTACCTGACGATTTTGATCTTGACAAAATACTTCACGACTCTGAATTAGATCTGATAGTAGATGACAATCTTTTACTCATTGCTGATCAACTTGATGACAAATTGCAGTTTAACGATTTTGAAGACGATATCGATCTAGACTCAGGCTATATGATATCGGCAAATATGGTAGATTGGCCAAATATTGAAGGGGATATGTACAATTTAGCAGTGAGCTTAGTATATTTGGAATCCAGATTAAATGTAACCGATGGGTTAGATGACCAGACACTTAAGTGGCATGTAGAGGTATATGCACAGAGTGCGAAGATTTTACAACCAGTGATCTTGTTTGATCTAGAGTACGGAGCCCATAAACATCTGGAGTTCACGATAATTCCTCAAACTATACCTGTGCGGGTTGTTGAAGTTAAAGTTTATTGTGGTAACACATGGATAACTACGTTATTATTAAAAAAATAGATTTCGACTTAAGGGTGTTATCGTGTCCAATTATACTGCCAAAAACTTCGTTTCCTCACCATCAATCCCTCCCCAATCTAGTATTACACACATCAGAATCTCGCTTGACTTAAAAAAGCCATCAAAGCAACTCTTGATACAACCATATGATGATCAAGGAATGGATTTTGATAGCTACCTTACTTCCGATGCGAAAGTATTACAAAGATACAAAGCTATGAGTACAGCCTTAGGAAAATTTACCAGGCATTTCAAAAAATCATGGGATAAAGTTGTTAATCCTAAGTCAATAAGTAAAACATATTTCGATTTATTGAAAGCAGGCAATATTACGTTTCATAGAATTTTCAATACTGAAGCTAAGGAATATCTGGAAGAACATATTAGTCGTCTAAGTGAAACTATAGAAAATTTAGTAATACAAGTTGAAACTGACAGAGTAACATTTCCTTGGGAATTGCTTGTCAATGAAATACCAAACTTGGAAGAAACAGTGTCTCCCGAAACATTGATCAATACCTTCTGGGGTTCAAAGTACATTATTCACAGAACAATTTCGAAAGGTAGAATACATTCAGGATTTAAAGGGAAGAATTTGCCAATTCAGAAGGGGCTGTTTGTCAGCGATCATGGTGCACCACATGTTATTGATGAAATCCACGCATTAAATGAAATTATGATGAATACACCAAGTGAGCAGACATTCTTCGACGACATTCCCCTGTTCGTAGAAATTCATGCAAAAAATGATATTGAAGTAGCTAGGGAAATTAAGAAGTGGTTATGCATGCATTTTGATCTCATTCACTTTGCTGGACATGCTGGATCAGACACAGAATTTCCTGACAATTCATATTTTACAATTACAAAGGGGTTTAAAATACAACTCGAGAATCTAGATGTTGATGGTGTATTTGGATTTACTCATAGATCACCATTTCTGATTATGAATTCATGCCAAACCGGAAACGAAGCGGGTCGTCCTTTCGGCTTTGTTCAGAAGTTTTTGTCCAAAAATGAGGTTGATCGAAACCTGCTATCTGCCTGTGGAATGATTGCCACACAAACCGAGGTGCCAGGAAAAGTAGCTGAGGAATTTTCGAAAAGATTCTATAATCTCACAATAGAAGAAAGTATGAATTTTGGAGAAGCTTTGTTACGAATAAGACAAGATTTTTTAGAGAAATACAATCCACTCGGACTAACTTATTCACTGTACGCATTCCCGTACGTCAAGTTTAAATTAACTTCAATAGAACAAGGAGAAAGCAATAATGAGTGACTTGAATAAGAACGGCATCCTGATTGAAATTGTAGATTACTCAGCTTCAGATGAAGGAGAAAATACCAATCGAGGATCTAACGATGATGAGAATCAGATTTTTCCTGCAGAAGTAGAAGTTATTGGTGCTTCGTCACGTATAAGAGATCTTATTTCCATCAACCCAGATGAATTAGTAAATTTGGTGCGAGACTTCACGACCGTGATGCATTACGCGTTGTCGAAAGGGGATTTTGATAGTGAAGAAAGTAACTTTGAACTTAGCTCTGTAAATGTGTCTGCAAGTATTGCTAGATCTAAGGAAGGCAAATTAGGTATCACGATACTTTCTGGTGGCGTAAGCGGCAATAAAGGAGCGGGGTTGCAACTTACTTTTACCAAAAAACCCCAGACAACTATCGAGATTACTGAATGAATTTTTGTTTAGAAGCTTCATTGAATAACTCTAACATCTATAAAACAGAAGATAGAGTTTTTGAACTGAACTGGCTTTGTCTCAGACATCTCAACTGTCTCAGCTCTAATCGCTACGGTGAAAACCGATTCTTTTCGATATGTGTTTTTTTGAAAATCCAGTCAGATAATTTGTCTCAGCTTGAGACGCCCGAGTAACTTGAGACAAAATCACAAAGATAGGAATACGCAGAAACGAAAAGACACTTGATATTTGTATTTGTCTCAAGTGTCTCAACTGTCTCAAGTATATATTATTGCTCCTCAATTGCAGATGTTTCGTCTCACTGGCTGGTTGTCTCAGGTGTCACAACTGTCTCAAGCAATGATTCAGCAGTCAGTTGCCAGAAACGAACACGACTACCTCGAACCCGCTTTTGCGTCGTGAGTCCACTAGACCCTGGAATCAATAGATCATCTTCTCTGAGTTGCATCCCAATGGCTGTCGCGGTGAAGTGCATTGGCTGGAGTTTGTTCACTTCGCGCAATGCAATATCAGGCAGTAGGTAGACATAGCGATCATCTTTGTATCCGATAACCGTCACACTGGGTGGATATTCATTCGGATTACGCATGTTGTCATCAATCACAACCTGACCTCCACCAAGCAATTGTCCAAGATTGTCGAGGAAGACTTCACTCGCTCGTTCTTCTCGTAGAGCTGTAACACTCTCGGCTGCGACATCATCCCACGCAGGCAGAATATCATCAGCGTCTTTCTCGCGCATGAAGCGACTTAGAAGCTGGTAGACCGTGATGAGGATAGCCCAGTTCTTGGTCACCCGATTGGTATTCTTCTCTTTCTTGCCTAGTTCTGCGGTCAACTGTGCATCGTAACCATCAATATTGCTGACATATCGACTCGCAAGGTCTTCAACAAGATCGTGTTGCTCGACCTGTTGAGCAATCCAGGATGCAAAATGAGCGGTGAAACCAGATAAATGATGGCGCACAGCCTCAGCTTCTCTCAGTGCCAGCCCCTGCGGATCACGGCTTTCCCACGGAGGAATCTCTAGATTGAACATACGTGCTTTGACTGACATTTCACCTTCGAGTGTTGTCTCACCAGTGGATAGCAAGAAACCGCGACACGGACGCTCAACACGAAGCTGAGCTTCCCTTGTCAAACGCCCACGCCCCATCTTGCGCGAGTAGCTGTGCATGAATCGAGTGAAGGTGCGTTTATCAGCGTAAATTTCTTTGTAGTCATCGACCCAGTACAAGGCATCTGCCAACGGATAGCCCATGATCTCAACCGTGTTGATGGTGTCGCCCCATTGGGCAGGCGGCGTATCGCGATTGAAATTCCCGTAGAAACTGTTCATCAACGCAGCAATTTCACTTTTACCGCTACCGGATGTTCCGACCAATTGCATGGCTGGCTTAGGCGTAAAATCGGGCATAAAGCGATAGATCAGTGGTAACATTGCGAATGAAAGTAGTCCAGATGCGAGCTTTGGTGGCAAGACGGCTATCATCTTCGCCAGTGCATCGACACTTTGTTCCCATGATGATGCCGTCAATCCGTATTCACTCAAACGACCATCCAGTTCAACCGATGGTGGTTCAGGCATTTTGCCACCACTGCGAATGCAATCTTCCGGTGTAACGTATGTCCAGCGATCATCAATCTTACGCCAGCCCATGAAACTGAAGTGGCGATGGGTCTTGAAGTCACCTGACAATCCAATGATGGCAGGCACGAGATGCTTCGACATCCCTGCACGGACAATGAATTGTGCGCCAGCACTGCTCCCGATGTAGCGACGCAGTGCAACATCATCAACAAAGACTTCGCCCGGAATCTCCAGCACTTTGGTGTATTCGCCACGCTGTAACTCAACTTTAGTGACGTGATTCTCCTGACCATCATCATCAATCTGGCAGGTTTGGTAGAGTACCTCTGCTGTCCAGTCTGCCACAGTCTTTTCCACCGGTCCTTTGTAGGTTTCTTTGCGGTAGATCATCTTGTTATCAGAAACCAGATAGCCTTCGGTCTCAACGTAATTCTGCTGACGTTCTCGCTCAATCTCCTTGCGCTTCTGGCGATACAGCCTGTCGATGTCGGTAATTCGTAAGCCGTCTCCAGTGATCATTTTGAACTTGAGCCGTTGCTCTGCCCATTCAAAAGGATTCATACTCTGAGCACAAACACCAATGACCTCAGTCAATTCTTCAACGGATGGGCGTTGTACGTCAGTTTGCTGAGTGCCATACTGTTCAACCAGTTCACTCACTTTCTGGTGAGCAACCTGTCGTGGCGAGGAGATTGGCTCACGGGCAGATTGGCTAAATGCACTGGCAATCGTCTTGCGGGCTTCTTTCTCACGGGATATCGTATTCTCGCCTGATGAACCATCAGCGACATAACGCGATACCAATTGATTTTCAGCCTCAGATTGTGAGTAACCTGCATCACGTAACTGGCAAGCGGCAGCGAAGAGATCATTATTGCGACTACCATCGCTTGAACCCGACATCAGATAATCCTGTGTGCGTGGTGGCAACGGGTGCAACCCGTCAATCTGAATAGTCTTCTGAGACTTCTTAGTTGGTGGTTCGACCTTCAGCCACTCAAACTCACTGATTGCATAGCGTCGCTCTGGTTCAAAATGTTTCACAGTACAGATCACACCACCCCGTTCGGGCTTGGTGTTGGTGCTATCTGGCAAGCGCATTACAGATGCCACCGATTTGACATAGCCTTCATCACCATCCAGCGCGGAGAATAAGCCTTCTAAGATCAGCTTGATATGTTTCTTGTTTTCATCATTCTCAAGCTCATAAGGCTCATCAAGCAACCAGTAGCCATGCCAACCACCACCTGAATCAACAATGATGGATGGTGCAGGCTCGAATGCTTCCAGTTTTGCGAGCGTCTTGTCACGTTGAGTCAGATCGTCGTCACAATCAATATCAATCCAGAGTGCGGTAGCAATGGCGGCATGTTCTGTTTTGCCTATTTGCTCATTCCGTAAGCAAGGTGCGAAGAAAATACCGTAGCCTTCACGGTTGAGCTGGCTCGCCTGTTTCAGGACACTATTGCGCTGTCCACCATCATTTGGAGCAATCCATAGTGACCGTACATTCTTAGTGATGGGATGGATACAACGAATTTCGAGCCAGAGATTATCTGGTGCGTTCTGATAAAACGTCGTTAAGAACGTTTCACAGTTAGCTACAACCTTGCCATTTTGTGTTATAGTGGTGGTATTCATTATTGAATAACCTTTCATGTGTATGAGGACTTGAAACTGCTTCGGGTCGCCAAACTTTCGGCAGTCTCTCGTCCTCTATGCGTTTAAAGATCAAAGTCCGGTGTCACAGACTGCATATTCTCAGCGGGTGGCGCAATGTCCTCGCGCTCATCGTCCAGCAACATCCTGACAGTCTCGGCATAGACAAATAGCGAGTCTGCTTCACCAAAATCCTCAGCTTGCATCATCGACCCCAATTTTGTACTCAGGGTTCGAGCATAGTCAGTTTGCAAGCCCATCGCGATGGGTCGAAACTGGATTTCAGGTAAGTCATCTTCTTCATCGATGAATGGCATGTAGTAACCGATGGCACAACTGTCTTCATCGACTTGCCGTACACCGCACCAGAATGGGATTTCCTGCCCATCTGCCAGATGGTATCCATGTGCCTCACCTCTCGCGGCTTCTGCCGCACTGCTACCGCTGATATATCGCTTTATGCCCGATTTTACGCCCAAGCCAGCCATGCAATTGGTCGGAACATCCGGTAGTGGTAAGAGTGAGATTGCCGCACTGATGAACAGTTTTTACGGCAATTTCAATCGTGATACACCACCTGCGCAATGGGGAGATACCATCAACACGGTGGAGATCATGGGCTATCCACTGGCAGATGCGCTTTATTGGGTCGATGACTACAAAGAAATCTACGCTGACAAACGTACCTTCACCCGATTTATGCAAAGTTACTCACGCAAGATGGGACGAGGTCGTTTAACCCGAGAAGCAAAAGTTCGCACGGAGCGCCCTTGTCGTGGATTCCTTCTATCTACTGGTGAAACAACTCTTGAGGGTGAAATGTCAGTGAAGGCGCGTATGTTCAATCTAGAGATTCCACCGTGGGAAAGTCGTGATCCGCAAGGGTTAGCACTGCGAGAGGCTGAAGCAGTGCGTCATCATTTATCTGGTTTCACCGCGCATTTTGCATCCTGGATTGCTCAACAGGTCGAGCAACACAATCTTGTTGAAGATCTTGCTAGTCGATATGTCAGCAACATTGATGGCTACGATGCTCAATTGACTGCACAGCTTGGTAGGAAAGAGAAAAATACCAATCGCGTGACGAAGAACTGGGCTATTCTCATCACGGTTTACCAACTTCTGAGGCGTTTCATGCTCGATAAAGAGGCTGACGACATCCTGCCTGTATGGGATGATGTTGCTGCTGAGAGTGTGACAGCATTGCGTGAAGAACGTGCGAGTGAAGTCTTCCTCGACAATCTTGGGCAGCTGCTCGGTGGTGGTCAGGTCGTCCTTGATGACAACATGCGTAACCCCAGCGAATATCCATCCAGCGTGACCGTCATCGGATACAAAGATGATCGCTATGTCTATCTACTGCCTGACATAGCATTGCGCGAAGTGAATAAGCTCCAGCCCATGCACTTCACCACAACAGCAATTGGGATGCAACTCAGAGAAGATAAGCTACTCATTCCGGGTTCAAGTGGACTCACAACGCAAAAACGTGTTCGTGGCAGCCGTGTTCGTTTTTGGCAACTGATTCCTGAATCACTGCTTGAGACAGAAACATAAACACAAAATCCGCAACCTAGTAGCGGTATTTATACTCGTGACAGTTGAGACACTTGAGACAGAAACATAAACACAAAGTCCGCAATCTAGTAGCGGTATTTGTACTTGTGACAGTTGAGACACTTGAGACAAATTCAAATATCAAGTGTCTCTTCGCAGTTCATTTTAGCAGTCGAAAATAGTAAGTTAAAAGAGCATGCATCAACAAGTACAATCACACGCGATATAATGTTAAAGATGATCTCTATATATTGTCTGACTAAACTTTACTGCAGATCATTGATGTCAGTTAGCCCGTAGCGAAGACCTAGCAAAGCTGCTTGTGTGCGGTCAGAGACATCTAGCTTAGAAAACAAGGCGCTGATGTAATTTCGTACCGTACCCTCGGTCAGATGAATCGACTCGGCAATTTCTGTATTGGTAAGACCGCGTGAAATCAAAGTAAGAATCTCTATCTCGCGGTTGTTGAGTTTTTTCAATAATTGTGAATCTGGAGCAGGCGTTCGCTGTGCAACTTGGTCAAACACTTTGCGAGCAATTTTTGGGTCGATGTGGGTTTCCCCTGCAACGGTTGAGCGAATGGCACTGAGTAATTTTTCATAGGGAATATCTTTCAGTAGATAGCCATCTGCGCCACAGCGAATCGCATCAAAAAGCCATTCATCGTCACCATGCGTTGTCAAAATCAGTACTTTAACTTTTGGATGATGTTGCTTAATGGCTTGCGTTGCCTTGATACCATTCATGACAGGCATATTCAAATCCATCAACACGATGTCTGGTTGGTTTTCACGGACACTCTCAACAGCCATTGCCCCATCCGATACGGTGCTGACTTCAAAGTCAGGTTGTGATTGTAAAATGAGTTTTAAGCCTCTGGCGATAATATCTTGGTCATCACATATCAAGATGTGCATCAGGTTTTGTCCTCTCAAGATTTACTTGTATCGTCGTTCCATGTTCGACTTGGCTATTGATGTCGAATTTTGCGCCAATGAGTTCAGCACGTTCACGCATTCCCTGAATCCCGAAATGCCCATTTGTATTCACAAGCTGGGGATCAAATCCCATGCCATCGTCAACAATTGATAAGTGAAACATTGTATCCCCTGCCCAGATCGAAATAGCAATCTGTTGTGCAACCGCATGTTTGGCAGAATTATAAACTGCCTCTTGCACAATACGATATAAGACATGCTCTTGCTCGTTCGTAAGCCATCCGAATTCACCTGACACATCCACAGTAACTTGAACCCCTTCTCGCGCTTGTGTTGTCTTTGTTAATTCGTGAATGGACTCCACAAATCCAATGCTCTCTAGTGTTTCGGCACGCAAGGATTGTAAGGCACGCCGTGTTTCTGCTAATCCGCTACGTACCATCTCGGCTGATTCGTCTACCAACTCTTTGGCTTGCTCAGGTTGACCATCCCATATAACCCGAACAGCTTCAAGTTGGACAGTTACGGCTGCCAATGAATGTGCCAGTGTATCGTGCATCTCACGCGCGATGCGGTTACGTTCTTGGCTGGCAATGAGATGTTCACGGGTGGTTGCATAATCGCGCAACTGTCTATTGGCATCACGCAAATTCTCATTCGCTTCCTGCAAGGCTTTAGCTTGCGTGCGTTGCACATGTACCACTTTATTCAAAATGAAACCCACCATACCCAAAATAATCATGCGAAAACCAATCAGTGTAAACGCAAATAAGTAACTCGTTTGAGTTAAGGGTATAAAAATCACAATCAATGCTGCATCAAACAGACTGGTTCCCACGCAGAACCGTGCTACGGTGCGCCATGTATCACGCCAACTGATTAATAAGAGTGGAACCAGCAAGACCGTTACAGTCGGTGCCACATTGCTCAAGATAATGAGATTTTCAATATTCTCGATAACTTGGCGCATACCAGATGGAATATAGATGACGAGGAAAAGATACAATGAATAGGTAGTAATAAGAAGCGGAATGACTGTTGCCCACAATAGAGCAATTGATAAAAAATACTTCCCCAGCCAGTGACGAAAGACGGGTAAAAAGAGGTATATGCTCAAGAGTAATGTATCAATAGTATTGAGGAGGCTAATTTCTGTTTGTGCCTTAATAACGGACGGTACAACCAAATAACTTATGCCTGCAAGCACAAAACGACTCAAAATTGCGACCCGAAAGATAGTCAGCAGGTTATCATCGCTTAGTGTTCTCGTTTGTTTTGTGGGATTCAATGACACGATGCTGTTGCTCCATCTACTTCGTAAGTGTATTGTAGCTGGTTTCACCATCCCGCTCACCTACCTGATTTTATATTGTCAACTTCCTCTTTAGTCTATCCATCCCTACGCATATTTATCAGTGACAGCCGTCATATCGCTTATTAACTGCTGTCATATAACAAATGCACACTGTCATGTGACTTGATTACACCCTTCAATAGATTATGAAATTGATTTGATGTTCACTGAATGTGTCGTAACCTGTTGAATTTTTAACCGTAATAAGGAGAAAAATCACATGAAAAAAGTGCTAAGTCTACTCGTTCTCGTTATGCTTTTGGCACTCACACTCAGTTCTGTCATAGCACAGGATGGTTCTGTGCCTGAAGTGACGCGAACACAATTCGAGATGCCACCGGACGACATGCGTAACTATCGTTACTGCGAAATCCTCCCTGTTTTTAGAGATGATTCAAATTTCACTATCGAGGTTTACGCCACGATTAGTTTGAATCAATGCCCTGATGATTTGTGGGGGGGACTTGACGCTGAGACCCTCGCAGAATCTTATGGTGCAGTCCAAGTCATTATGAATGGTCCGCGCTACTGGGTCGTCAACGGTACTATGGCGACAGGCGAGACGGCGGCAGGCAAAACAGTTGATGTTGGTGGTATCGAAATGATGCTTCGTGCCATTATCGAAACTATGAATCTGGAAGGGATCGTTGACGATAGTTTCTACACCGAAAACGAAGTACAACGGAATACTACTTACACGTATCTATCAGGGAATATGGTCTATGAATTGATCTCGCCAGAGGGTGACGTGTATCGAATGCAATCATACTCACAGATTGTTGACCCGAACCTGACAATTGACGATTTGGAGACACTCGGTGATCGTCTTGACTTGCCTGAAGGTTGGCGTTACGAAGCACGTATCTTAACTGAGGATTCGCTGCTTGTTGCTGATGGATTGGCACTGGTTATCAATGATGATTTCCAAAATGCCTATCAAAAGGTTACGGTTGGTGATGCTGTTGTGACAAGCGATGCTACATCAATTGAATTGACAGATGACATCTGTGAGAATCCAAGTAGTGCTGCCGCAATTATGGAATCAATGGTTAACGGCACTGCTGATGATGAAAGTCCTTCCTTTGGTGAAACGAATACTGAACAAGTCATGCGGATGTTGCAAGCGCCCACTGAAGGACCTTTCTATATGGTTAATCTCATTGAGTTTCGTGAAGTGGCTGTATTTCCTGATGGGCGTGAGACTGACTTAACAGGTCGTGAAGCAAATGCTCTATATTCACCGACTGAATTTCTTGCGGCTATCGGCGCACGTCCTGTCTATATCGGTGATGTGACAAGTGATATTACTGGTGAGGAAAGCACATGGGATGAAGTCGCTATTGTTGAATATCCATGTCCACTGGCGCTTTTCGCTATGGGTGCTGACCCTGAGTTTCAAGCGCGTTCTATTAACAAAGATGCTGGTCTTGAGTCGAGTACTGTTATGGTGACGTATCCTCGCCCATTAGATGACTTTGAATTGCCAGATGTTGCCTCGGATGAGACCGCGTTTGAGTTTGTGCAAGTGGTTCGCTATAACGACGAAGCTCAATATGCGGATGGCTCTGATGAACCGGCACGCACCGGACAAGAAGCGATGGATTTCTATGCCGACCTCATCCTTGAAGCTGGGCTAGAATACGGCGTATATCCCAAAGCTCGTTTAGAAGTACAAGGTGTCTATATCGGTGATGGTCAGGAGTGGGACGAAGTGTGGGTTTACTATGCACCCAGCGAAGAGGCTTTTGACGCTTTCATGGCTGACCCCGTTGTGGTTGCCGCACAATATCACCGTGATGCCGCATTAGATGATGCTTATGAATTAAGGGTTGACCCGATGTTCTCAATGATTCCGAATTGATTCGGACATAATGAGCTATCTGACATCGAGATAATAACACGATATTTGGACGCATAAAGGGCAACAAAGAACCTGTTGCCTTTTTATTATTGCAAGACGGAAGTGCATATCGCAATAGGTCAAATAGTGAACATACCTGAGCAATTTCAGCTTGAATATATTTTAACACCTGTGTCACAAGTATTCGAGCCGCGAGCCGTTCACCTTTTATGTCTTGATTGTCTCAAGTGTCACGGTTTGAGACAATTAGTTAGAGTAGAAATTAAAAATAGTGTGCTACTCAGTGCCTGCACCCAATGCTCAAAATAATTTTGAGACACTTGAGACACAGACTAATTACAACACAACGAACCCATAGTGATGTCAGATATTCAAGCCTAGTTTGTTTATTGATTATTAGGTAATTGAACCCGATGAAGCTCTCCTCTAAGGGTCATTAGACCGCATACAACCGTCCAATGTGTGGCTTTGGCTATTTCATCGGGACTTTCAGGCATATCTTTCATAATCCAGTTATATAAACAACCGAATGTCATACTGGCGACAATTTCAACCTCATGTGGTTTCCATTGTGGTGTATCTGCTTGGATCTTGTCTTTGAGCATAGTGAGCGTCAATTCCAAAACCTGATAACTTTGGGGAGTTTTTAATAATCGCTGTATAAAATCTCGATAGGTGTTCAATAGATGAAACACAGGTAACAAATGTGGGGTTTGCTTCAGGTCAAGAATATCTTCGAGGTTTAACTGCATGTCCATATGTTCATTTATCTGCTCTGCAAAATACATGACCATATCTTTTAACAGGGCTAATTTATTGTCGTAGTGTCGATAGAATGTGGGTAAGGCAATATCAGCGACCTCAGCAATATCTATCATACGGATATCATCATAATCCTTTTCATACATCAATTGAATGAGGGCTTCGCGTAATGCCTTGCGCGTGCGTTTGACTCGTCTATCCATGCTCGTAACCATCTCCTTCAGAGTAAATAGACATTTGTCCATTATGCTAAATTATATATCATAATAGTCTGGATTTCCGTTGGATACCTTAATAGACTATCTGTACTTATTGGATAGTTACTTTACATGGAGATGCAGCATGAACTTTCTAACACGAGTTAGCACCACAAAAGGTCGCGTATTAATCGGTATCGTCACACTGTTGGCATTACTAACCATATCAATGCAAGTGCCAGTTATTGCACAAGATCACAGTCATGGTACATTTGATGGTGAACCGCGCCCTGAACTCCAACGCGAAAGCCCAATTGAATTGCAACCAGAAGCCGCACCTGAGATTGGTCTCGTTTATGAAGCGTATCTCAGCCCACAGCAACAAGCAGGCGAAGAAGAAGATACTCCAGCCTTTACACCGCAAGTATTCCAATCAACTGCACCGTCTGTTCCGCGTGAAGAACGTCCCGCACGCGGTCATGCTGTGATCGAATTCACCAATGATTTGAGCCGTGCTTACGTTCATCTGGAAGTTATTAATCTTGATCCTGAGACAGTGAACTTATTGCACTTACACTGTGGTCGTCCAGGACAGTTAGGTCCGATTATCGTGGACTTTGGCATGATGGGAGATGTAAGTGAATACCTTGCTGATGGACGCATGACGATTGAAATTACCAACGCTGATCTTGAGATGGTCATTGAAAACGGTGAGGGTTTCGTCGGAGCGTTCACGGCTGGTTGCCCAATTATCGCAGCCAATCCAACTGACCGCTTCCAAACAATTGGAGGTTTAGCCTACGTCGCCCAGCAGGGTGAGTTGTACTTTAATCTACACACTGAAGCCCAAACTTTCTACGGTGATGCGCGTGGCGCTTTCCGTCCTGTAATTGACTAACCTCCATAATCGACTAAGGACTTGGCAGTGTTATGGCACTGACAAGCAATTGTATTTCACAAAAGGTAAGCTCATGTCTCAAACAAACCAGAGCAAAATCATAATCATTGGTGGCGGACCCGCTGGATTAGTATCGGCAATCGCATTCGCCAGACGTGGCATCTCAACAACCGTCATTGAAAAGCTAGCGCATCCAGATATTGCGCCACGCTTTGACCCAAATCGATCATACACGATTGATATTACTGGACATGGGCTAAACGCATTGCGCTACATTGATGCAGATGCTGAATTTGAAGAAAAGTTGATCCCGTTCAAGGGTATTCGCTTATATGGTAGCAATTTGCTTGAAGCATGGGATGATGATGGCTGGACAGGCTCACGTGGCGACATTCTGCGAACCCTCATGAGTGTGATTGACAAAGAATACACAGATTACATTTCATTTGAATTCGAGACGCAGGTCGTCGCAGTAGATGTCTGCACAGGTCATGTGACAACTTCTACAGAAGGCATCAGCCAAGCACGTAAATTTGATTTCATAATCGGTGCTGATGGCGGGGGTTCTGTTGTGCGCCAAGCAATGATTGACCAAATTCCAGAATTTACAACAACATACCGTGAAATTCCCAATTATGCGACCATGCTCGAATTCGACCAAGATACACAGGAACTTGATCCGAGTTACCTGTATATCATGTCCACCAACCCCTTTTGTGTTGCTGGTGCTATCAATGGTGAAACGAATCAAGACCCTCCTCGCTGGTTTTGTGCTGTTGGCTCGAATGATGAAGTGGTCTATGAATCGCTGGCGGATGTTCGACAAGATTTTCAAAAATCAGCGTCCAGTTTGCTCAAATTTGCCAGTGATAAGAGTTTAAATCATTTCATCCAACTCAAGAGCCATCACATTGGTCGTCAAGTGACTTGTTCACAGCTATACGGTGGTAGCGCAGTGCTTTTGGGAGATGCGGCTGCGCCATTCTCACCCATTGGGCAGGGAATCAACGCAGCGATGGAATCTGCGATGGTATTTGACCAGTACTTCCAAGGAACAGGGTTACATGACTTACAGGCAGCATCGCATCGTTACAATGAAAACTGGTTGCCCGAAGCAAAGGCTGTTGCATGGATTAGTGAACGGCTTGTGTATAACAAATTTAGTCATCATTTGCGAATGGTGATTACACGCTCTCTGGGTATCAATGTCTTATCCAACGCTAAAAAAACCGACTTATCTTACTCAGAGGTGAAAAAGCAAGCTGACCGTTACCCAGTTCTGTGAGCATGGTGATTTAAAGGCTACTAAATATGACAAACAAAACGATTTTAATCACTGGCGGTACAGATGGAATCGGTAAAGCAACTGCCTTACAACTTGCTAAAACAGGTGATGATGTAACCATCGTCGGACGCAATAAGGAAAAAGGGTACAAAGCACAGCAAGAGATAGTAGCGGCAACAGGTGCAAACGTCTCATTTGTGGCACTGGATATGAGTATCCTCTCTGAGGTACAGCGATTTGTAAACGAGTATCGTACTGTTCATGCAGAACTTGACTACCTCGTGCATTGTGCAGGAGTCATTATGCAAGACCCTGTCATAACATCAGAAGGCTTTGAACAGGTCTTCGCAACGCAATATTTGTCCCGCTATTGCTTGACTGAAGCGCTCTTACCTGCCTTTAGCAGTAACGGTAGCATTATCTTTGTTTCAGGGGGCAACGTCACGGATGGCATTGTTGAATATAGTGTTCTTAACAGTGTTGAAAACTTTGACCCAGTCAATACGGTACGCAACACGTCACGCGCACAGAGCTTATACACGCTGATGTTGATGACGGAGCATCCCAAATTGTGTATCTATAATTATGGTCCGGGTATCGTGAAAACATCAATTGGTCGTAATCTGTCAGGCATTCGTGGGGTTATGGTGACAGTTGCTAGTCATTTAGTGGGAATTACGGCTGAACAGGCTGGCTCAGATGTTGTGAAACTACTCAATGAAACACATAAATCTGGTTGGTACAAAAAAGGTCTTCAGCGACAAGCCGATAGTGGCGACATATTTGCTACTGAGCAACGTGAATTAAAGCAATTCTCTGATAATTTGCTCTCGTCAAGATAAACATACTCTCTCAAGAATGACTTTAACGGAAATAACTTGCTTATCTATAGGGGAAGGTGAAGTGATATGAAAACGCTGTTAAGCCCAACATATGTAATGAAAAGAGACAGCCAGAGAGCAAACGCTGGCTACACCATGCTTGCTGTACTCGTTGCATTATCACTATTCATTGCGGCATCAGGGTCTGGTTCTGCTGAGCAAGTGCAACCTTCACCCGAATGGCTTGATATTGGGGGTAATATTCTATCTGTTGTCTTTGGTGTGCTGGTTTTACTCCCAAGAACACGCATTATTGGAGCACTCTATGCTGTTTTCGTTATGTTTCTGTCGATGTACCTTAACTATACCTTTGATGGGGTTGAATTCTTTGTCATGGCAATCCCCTATAACACGCTCACAATCGCCTTCAGTTCAATCCTCGTTGGGCACTACATGGAGGATCTATTTTCCCTGTTCGAACCTATTGTGGCTGAATCCAGTTCTGGATCACCGACACAGCTAACTCTTGATTAGTATGTCATTGGATGACACGTGCAAATAATATGGATTAATTTCCTTGAATCTTGGCGTAACACATTGTAAAGCACAACCTATATCAAGAAACAAACTATATTGGAGATAATGGATATATGAACCATATTAATATCGTAAGGATCGTACTAATTATGACGAGCCTAGCTATGATTGTGCTTGGACTCAATACAGGCTTAGGCGGTATCCAGACGCTTGGTCTGCGACTTACATCTGATTTCGTGCAGATAGCTGACCCAGATGCCTATGCGGTACAAGATAATAATGTTCGTTTCTATGGTGGTTTCTTTGCATCAGCTGGATTAGTATTTCTCTTTTGCGCCACGAACATAAGCAAGTATGGTGGCACATTGAAAACTATTCTTATCATGGTTGCATTGGGTGGTTTGGCAAGACTATCAGCCTATCCGTTTGCAGATGGTGTCATCGTGTCATTCCTTATAGAAGTTGTCTTTGCTCCACTCTTGTATATGTGGTTACATGTGGCTACTCGAAAAAAGCGCGTTGATTGACCATATAATAGGTAACAAGCAAAATTCTCTTGTAACATTTCTCACTGTGGTAGCGATGGTAATTCAGAGAACCAAAAAAGCCCTGACATGTTTCAGGGCTTGATTTTATTGGCTTTTATGGCGGTTTTTAAAAAGCTCTTAGATTAGGTAGAGGATCGGACTTGAATCGGCAACTGCCTGAACCACAAGGATGCAATCACACCCAAAGCTAGTTATTCTACTGTAGAACAAGCTATCACTTTGACAAACTTAGTCGCGGGTCAAATTCATCAATCATTTCTATCTTCATCATCTCTTGGATAAACAAGCTGCACAATGGAACCCGCAGACCCTGATGTTAAACGGTATGCAACCTTCCCAATATCAAGGTGTGTGAGGTGTTTTCCCTCATACACCCAATAACGCAACAGCATATAGATCCCACCTGTAATATATTCAACAAGAAAATGTTGCATTTGATTATCATTGATTGTATCAGTTTGTATTTGTTCCATGATATGTACAATCGGCTCAACATACCCACGTAAACGATTCAGAAACAAGGAATTGTTATCCATCTCCATCACCCACCGCAAGACATCTCGGTGTTCTTCCCAATGCGAAAACATCGCGATATTGATTTCTTCCAGATCAAGATAGTCCGCAGCAATGGCTCTTTCAAAAACTTCTCGCTGGATCGGGAAAATAACATCATCACAGTAACTCAACAGCAAATCCTCTTTTGTTTCAAAGTTAGAGTAGAAGGCGTGACGTGACATACCCGCCTGTTGTGCGATTTCCTTGATCTGAATTTTTGAAATCGGACGTTTATGTAATAACTTAATCAATGCATCCTGCAACAGCTTCCGTGTACGACGAACCCGCGGATCTAACGCATTTTTGTTAACCATTTTTGCGCTCCTGTTATCTAAATGACATATCGCCTTATATGTCATTTGACAACCAACTTGTTTTACTGAAATATGTAATTAATGGTACACATGTAATCAAAGTAACGCAAGTTACTTTTATCGAGTGAAACCAATTATGTAAGCTATCCTTTATTTTTATTCCCGTTTTCATAGTTATCACACATGAGGAATCATATGAACACGTCAGTTATGAAGCAACATAATCTATCAACATTCTTTGAAGATGCGGCAAAACGTGTCTGGAATGAAAATCGTCCCCTTGCGCTTACAGGTATTGCCTTGCTGGTATCACTTGCTATCACAATTGTCGGAATTTTTGTCGATCCACGTGTGATCACAGGGCAACCTGCATGGTTGAAACCTGCTAAATTTGCTATTTCCCTTGCCATCTATGCCTTTACTGCCTTATGGATGCTCAGCTTTATTGAAGGTAGGCAACGCATCAAACAAATCATTATCTGGGGCATAATCGTCACATTATGGATTGAGTTTGGTTTGATTGCCATGCAGGCATTTCGTGGAACAACGAGTCATTTTAATGCAGAAACGCCGTTTGATATGGCGGTTTACGCCACTATGGCTATCGCCGTTGTCGGATTATGGTTCACTTGTTTTGGTCTGGCAGGCTTATTCTTTTTCCAAAATCTGAAGGATAAAGCGTTTTCTTGGAGTATGCGCATCGGGTTAGTTGGATCGATTATTGGGATGGGTATGGCGTTTACTATGACAATACCCAATCAATTTACTGACGTTGGTACACCATCAGACGGCAGTACAATTATTGGCGCACATTCTGTTGGTGCCGATGATGGAGGACCGGGTCTACCGATTGTCGGATGGAGTACAGAAGGTGGTGATTTACGTGTCTCGCACTTCATCGGATTACATGCCATGCAAGCAGTCCCAATCTTAGCGATGATCCTAGCAACAATCGGTGTGGCGGATAATCATCGTCTGCGGTTCGTCATCATTGGTGGGTTTGCATATATCGCAATCACTTTCCTCACCTATTGGCAGGCACTTCGTGGACAATCCGTAATTGCACCTGATTTAGCAACACTAACTGCCCTTGTAGTCGTCCTTTTGGTATCTGGTCTTGGTGTCATACTCACATTGAGACAACCTGCACATTATGGATTCGGAGACGCTTAACTCATGACTGAAACAACACTCTTTAACCTCGATCCTGCATTCTTGTTTCAGATTAGTACTTTATTCGTCATGCCTTTTTGGTTTGTAATGACATTTCTGCCGCGCTGGAAACCAATTGTGCGTGTTATCCGTTCACCTTGGATTGCAATAGTACCTGCGGTCTTCTATGTCATTCTCGTTTTACCCGGTGTAGTCGATGTCATAATCGCCGTGAGTGCGCCAGACATCACTGCGCTGGTCGCTATCTTGGGTACACCATTGGGAACAGCTATTTCGTGGATGCATTTTCTCGCGTTTGATTTGTTTATCGGACGCTGGATATATCTCGATGCTATTGATCGTCATATTCATCCTGTAATTATTGCGCCGATTTTGTTCTTCACATTGATGCTTGGTCCTGTGGGGTACATTCTCTATCTGATCGTTCGCCAGATTAATATCATGCGTAAATCAACATCCGCATGGAAAGAACAATGATATGCAAAACTTGTTGAAGACTATACCCGTGATGAAAAGAGATAGTCAGAGAGCAAACACTAGCTATACATACGATTCTTAATATGTTTGTTGCCGTATCAGAGTCTGGTTCTCCTAATCAAGTGCGCGAGCCTAGCTATGATTGTGCCTGGACTCAATACAGGCTTAGGTGGCATCCATATGCGTGGTCTGCGAATTTACTGATGAAATTACTTTCCGATACCGTCCGTGACATTTTTTAAGTTTCTTTCCACTACCACATGGACATGGATCATTACGCCCTGCAACAGCAAATGCTTGTTCGAGTTTTGCATCTTGTTGTTTAATAAATGCCATAATATTCGCAGGCGGGCGTTTTTGGTCTAATTCATTTGCCATGAACCGCATTGGTGCATCGATATGTGTGAAAAATGCCTTGTACCCAGCACATAGGTAGTTGAGCCCTATTGATCCATCTGATGCCGTGATGAAACGATTTTTCGGACATCCACCATTGCAAGCAAAACGCACTTCGCATTGCTGACAATATGCTGGCAGTGTACCGCGTTTGGCAAAACCAAAATCCCGTTGTTTGTTCATGATGACAATTTCACTTAAAGGAATATCAACGATGTTACCCAACTTATGAGCAGGTTCAACATAATGATCACAAGAATAAACATCTCCATTATGTTCCAAAGCTAGTGCAGTTCCGCATGTTTCTTCAAAGATACATAAGCCAGCGCGGTGTCCTAGCCACATGGCTAAAGCAACATCGAATATTTGGACAAAGACTCGTCCTACATCATTGCGAACCCATTCATCGAAGATAGTTATCAAGAAATGACCATATTGCTCCGCTGTTACACTACGCTCTGTAACACGATTG
The DNA here is from genome assembly GCA_039200705.1 of Chloroflexota bacterium. GTDB lineage: Bacteria > Chloroflexota > Anaerolineae > Aggregatilineales > Phototrophicaceae > JAUZRW01. The sequence goes on along the minus strand of JBCCSC010000043.1, from coordinate 27,285 downwards.
CCTTCCTGATAACCTGTGTTATTGTCACGTTCAACAATCGGGATGAATTGTATAAACTGTGTTTGTAGATCATCTCGTAGAAACCTATAAACATCTAATGGATAATCCGCATTAGCAGCGTGAACAGTCGTCAAAATATTGAATTCGACCCCATGTTTTTTGAGTAATTTGATTCCCTGCATGACTTTATTGAAAGTTGGAGAGCCTCCTTTATCAACACGGTAAACATCATGTAATGGTTGTGGCCCATCAATACTTACGCCGAGTAAGAAGTTATGCTTTACAAAGAATTCACACCATTCATTATCTAATGTAACAGCATTTGTCTGTAATGTATTGAAAATATGCATACCTGGCTTTTTATACTTTTGCTGATAAGCAATCACCTGTTTGTAAAAATCCAAACCTATCAGAGTTGGTTCGCCACCTTGCCACACGAAGGTCACTTCAGAGGCTTGCTGAGATTCAATATATTGCCGAATGTAAATTTCAAGCAATGTTTCACTCATATGAAAATTACTCTCAGAATATAAACGCTCTTTGCTCAAAAAGTAGCAATATTTACAATCCAGGTTGCAGATTGCACCTCTTGGCTTGGTCATAACGTGAAAGTTCTGTGGTTGCCATTGATCATCCATATTCTATTCCTAACTTTACCAACTAACTCAGCGAGAAAACTAATGAATAAACTTGGTTGAAATCTCTCAGTCACAGAGAAATATCATCAAATAGCCCTTGTGCTCGTGCAGGGGAGAACCCATTGTAAAGCAACAAAAAAGATAACGTTGCCATCGTTTCAGGTGTTTCTCGGAAATCGCTTTCTATCCATCGCTTAAGCAACATATAAGCACCACCAGCAGCAAAGTCGAGTAGATAATCTTCAAAGTCTTGTGCAAGATCAAGAGGTGGGAAATGCTCATCAAACCGTTGCTTGATACTTGTTACGTTAGTACGCAAAGATGAAATCAACAAATCTTTATTTTCAACTTGCATGACCCACTGTACTTCTTCACGATGCAACTGCCATTGCTGATAAAATTTAGTCAATATCTGATGCATTTCCACAGGGTCATTTCCTGTTACGTTGTCAAATACAGTTTCATGTATTTGGTTGAATACATCATCCACTAGACTAAAAAGTAAACGCTCTTTGGTCTCAAAATGCTTATAAAAGGCGGGACGTGAAACATTGGCGACCTCAGCAATCTCTTTAATTTGAATTTTCGCAAGCGGTTTTTCTTTTAATAATTCAATTAAGGCGTTTTGGAGAAGTTTGCGTGTTCGTCCAATCCGCCTATCTGTCTTTCTTTTAGTTGTCATATCTGCCACCGTGTAATTTAAATTACATTTTTGAATATCTGCTAATTGACGAAATTTTTCTTCTATCTGAAAATACGTATGTAAATTAATTTACACACGTAATCATATGAGCGAATTAGTCAGAGGGCAAGCTATTTCACTGTAACGCGATCAAATAAGTGAATGTGTTTCCCAAAACAACACCAATAATGAAAAAGTACATGTACCAAAAAATGGGCTTAGATTCGCATGCCAGATCATGAGGCAAAAAGCTCATTTCATTCAATGATGATGGATGGAGAATAGAATATATGACGATGATACAAATACTTTCTAATGTATTGATCTTAGTATTTGTTGTTACCAGTATGTTTGAATTGGGGCTTGGATTAACAATCCGTGAAATTATGATACCGATGAAACGTGTTGGGCTTGTCACGAAAGTTATTATCGCGAACTTTGTAGTAGCACCTTTAGGAGCATTTGCTATAGCACGCGTGATGCAAGTGGATCAACAGTTTGCAATTGGACTGTTTATTCTTGGTGTCGCTGCTGGCTCACCATTTGCCGCAAAATTCTCGAAAATTGCTAAAGGCGATATGGCTTTTGTCACAGGCATGATGGCAATTTTGCAGTTGGGAACTATTGTATTTGCTCCTTTCTTGCTGACTTTGATGTTAGAAAATATCGAGATCAATACAGTAAGCATGGTTCGAACACTCGTTATGACTATGTTTGCCCCTCTTGCGCTTGGATTATTCATTAGAGCAAGATATGACGAGATTGCGTCCATAATGAGACCCTACATAACCCAAATATCAAGTGTGGCATTGATACTCCAGATTGTACTAACTATTTTTACAGGAGGGGGTGAGCTACTAAGCCTCGTTACTACTGGTGCTATTGTCGCGGCAGTGTTGTTTACACTGTTGAATTTAGCTGTTGGATACTATTTCAGTGAAACACAACATGATATTCGTGTAGTCGCTGGGTTAGTCACTGCTCAACGTGGTATCTCAGCAGCATTAATTATTGCGGCTCAAAATTTTTCAGCACCAAGAGTCATCGTAATGGTTATTGTTGGTGCAGCCTTGATGTTAATCATCAATTTCTTCGTATCAGGAGAATTGGGGAAACATCAAGCGGTAAATCACAATGCAACGCCTGCGGTGTGATTAATGCCCTGCACGAGATTAGTGAAAAAATACAGTTCCGTTTTGACTCGTGTAATCAATTATGTCTTGCGTAGAGGAAAATAAAGATGAATAACATACTCAGTTTTACACCTGTAATGAAACGAGATGGCAGAATTGCTAATATCTTTTATTGGATTCTAGTGATTATTGTTGCACTTGCGTTGTTTGTAGCTGCTGCTGGTGCTGGTCCAGAAGACTATATTCCTGCAAACCCTCTAGAAGATTGGTTCAATGTTGCTGCTAATATTGTTTGTGTAATCTTTGGTTTTCTCGTGTTAATCCCACGAACGAGAATTATTGGAGCACTTTTTGGTGTTATCTATATGTTTGGTGCAATGTACATTAATTACACAGTCGCTGGAGTCGATTTTTTCGTCTCAGCAATTCCATACAATACAATTAGTTTAACTGTTTCATCTATTCTTGTTGGTCATTATTTTGAAGATTTGGCTTATGTGTTCAAAGTATCTGGAGAAGAGCAAAAAGCATTGAACCGTACAGTACAAATATCGCATTAACGATATTGATAACAAGGAAAAATCATGTCAGAAACGCCGACACAATCTTACAATATTCTCTTTGTATTAACCGATCAAGAGCGACATTTTAATCAATATCCCGATAGTGTACAGCGTCCTGCTTTGGATCATCTCCAAGAGATAGGAGTTACATTTGAAAATCACCAGATTTGTTCTGCAGTATGTTCACCCTCACGATCAAATATCTATACAGGGCATCACATTGTTCAAACAGGTATTTTTGATAATGTCAACTTTCCATGGCAAAAAGATTTATCTAAAAAAATCCCAACAATGGGAGATCGAATGCGCTATGCTGGATACTATACAGCCTATAAAGGCAAATGGCATCTAACAAATAGTTTTGATCGTGAGCTTGAGGAAGGTATTAAGACGCTGAGTCTGGAAGACTATGGGTTCTCTGATTTTCATGGTATGGGTGATGGTATTGCTCATGCCTTAGGGGGATATGAATACGATACACAGACTATCGCCTCAGCGGTTACATGGTTGCGACGCGAAGGTGCGGAATGTCAGAAAACTGGTCAACCATGGTTGTTAGCTGTCAATCTAGTTAACCCTCATGACATCATGTATTTTGATGCTGACCCAGATAGTGAGATACTACAGAATCAGAAAACGTTTCTGAACATTGCCAAAGCGCCAAAGCACGATATTTATCGAAAAGATAATGGGATTCCTCTACCAAATAATTGGGATCAACCTCTGGATGAAGAAGGAAGACCAGCAATTCATAAAGGTTACATGGAAATTCACGACCTGATGCTAGGTCAAATTCCATTTGATGATCGAGACCGTTGGGCACGCTACCAAAACTATTACTTTAATTGTCTCAAAGATTTGGACACACAACTACAGAATTTACTAGACGAACTAGAGGTACTGGGCTTGATGGAAAATACCATCATCATTTATACATCCGATCATGGTGAATTAGGTGGTGCGCATGGTTTACGAGGTAAAGGCAATTGTGCTTATAAAGAACAAAATAATGTACCCCTCATTATAGCTCATCCCGAAGCACAAGGTGGAACGCGCTGCAAAGCAGTGACATCACACATTGATCTAATCCCAACAATGATAGGTTTTACTGATTTGCCACGTGATAAAAAAGTGCAAATACAAGGAGACTTACCTGGTCATGATATATCAGGATTATTATCAAATCCCGAATCAGCAACATATGATATGGTACGTCCCGCAGCTTTATTCGCATTCAATATGCTCTCGTATTTTGACCCTCGCTTCATTCAAAATGCAATAGACAAAATCAAAGCAGGTCAGCTCCCTAAAGGAAAACCAAAATTAGATGCGATACGCGGTGCGATACGCTCGATAGTGGATGGTAAGTATCGTTATACAAGGTACTTTTTCCCAAAACAACACAATAAGCCTCAAACACTTCAAGAGATTCTCCAGTACAACGATATTGAATTGTTTGATCTTGAGAACGATCCTGATGAGAACAACAATCTAGCACGTAACCCTGAACAGCATCAAGCATTGATTGAAGACCTCAATAGCAAGATGAATGCCCTTATTGAGGCAGAAATAGGTGAAGACATTGGTCAAATGTTGCCACTAAGTGGACCAGTCAACTGGTCAATCAATAAATTTGATATTTGAGAACTAACTAGTTTAGCGGTGGAATGAGACCCCATGATGTGTCAGTAAGACATAATCTGTTCTTAGTTATATGGAGATAATACGAAAAATGAAACAACATCAATCAACGATTGCGCGAATTATAGTCATTGTCATTATATTTTCAGTATTAGGTATTTTATATATGATAAATTTTGCGCAGGATGATGACAGTCATGGAGGACACAATCACATGGTCGTGAGTGAACCTCGTTTAGAATCGGAGCGTGAAAGCTCTATTCCGTTAAACGTTGATCTAGGATTAGAAATCGGTTTTGTGTACCAGGCATTTCCAAGTCCTCAACAAGAGAGTGGTGAAGAAGAAGACACACCCTTTCTGACACCCGACGAATTTCGATCCACTGCGCCATCCGTTCCGCGCGAAGAGCGACCTTCACGTGCTCATGCAGTTCTAGAATTCACAAATGACCTCAGTCGCGCTTACTTACATGTCGAAATTGCCAATATCAACCCAGAAGATATTGTTATGCTACATCTACATTGTGGTGTCCCGGGGCATTTAGGTCCGATTATTGTAGACTTTGGCATGATGGGAGACTTACAAGATTACTTTGCTGATAATCAATTTTCTGTAGAGATCACAAATGCAGATCTAGAAAGTGTAGTTGATAGTGCTTCAGGGATTGTTGGTGGCTTCACAGGTGGTTGTCCTGTCGAGGTTGACGGATTCACTGAGCAGATTTTGGCAGTTCCATCGAGTAGCATTGTGACCATTGCAGGCATGGAGCGTGTAGCTCGCCAAGGCGAACTTTACTTCAATTTACATACAGCTGGTCAAACGTTTTTTGGTGACGCACGTGGTACGTTCTACTTGGTCAATCAAGAGCAACAATAAACTACGAGCTATCTAGAATACTTTTTTATTGTGAGTGTGAACCCTCAAAAAGTCTTGCCGAATCTATTCGGTAATTATGAGATTGACATAGACGCGACGGGGAAAGCATCTGACTGATCGCAAACTTGTGTGCAGTTCATATACAGGAACTGCACACATAGCTATTCACAATATCGCTCTATCATTCATAGAAATGTTAGCATCTGTAGGTGTTGTCACAGGTGGTACAGCCGACACAGGGTGAGACATTTCAATCTGCTGATTTTCAAAATTTTGTACCCCCACCAACACTGATCTCATAGGGTCTCGACTGCACCTGAGACACTTGTGACGCTGTGACACCCTGCTAAGAATCCTCTTTGGATGTATACTCATACGCAACTTACTAGATACACGCTACTCAGATGGATACACATTTTGGCTAATCCAAATCAACGTCCCGTGTTGCCGAACAAGCATCTCAATCGGGGACTCTTTTCAGATTACTATCTGGATGAAATCGTACCCACATCCAGTGAATTTCAATCAAATACGCTCTTTGCCTCGGTGAAAGCCATTCGTGATGAATTGTTAGAGCGACTGGATAATCTGACCCCCGAAGAACTAGACGAAGCACAGCTTGAAGATCGCTGGATTAAGCCCGTGCTGGAAGCTCTCGGTCATCACTGGTCAGTGCAGGTGAAGATTCGCTATCGGGAGAAGGGCTTTCGCAAGCCAGATTATGCCTTTGCAGATACACCCGAAGCCGCGAATGCTCTACGCAATGAGATTTACACGCCTGATATGTTGCAAGATGTGCTTGCCATCGGGGATGCGAAGAAATGGGGTGTCAGACTCGATCAATCTAGCGGACGTGATGAACGCAACCCCAGCCAGCAGATTGATGAATACCTGCGCTACTCCGAGGTGACATGGGGCATCCTCACTGATGGACGTTACTGGCGTTTATATGAACGTAGTACTAGCAAAGACAACACTTTTTATGCAGTAGACCTTGAATCTTTGCTGCGATACGGCGAGGTCGAAGATTTCTACTACTTCTATTTGTTCTTCCGTCGAGAGGCATTTGCACCAACAGGCTGGCTAGAACAGGTACTCAGTGGCAGTGTCGATTATGCCGAGAGCCTGAGTGACCAGCTTGAAGACGAGGTTTACAACGCACTCGAACTGATTGCACAGGGCTTCTTAGCTTTCCGACGTAATCGCCTGAAAGCTGATGACCCCGAAACTCTGCGCGTGATTTACGAAGAAAGTCTCGTCTTTTTGTACCGCTTGCTGTTCATCTTCTATGCGGAGAGCCGCGACATTCTGCCGATGTCCGATAACCCAGCCTATGCTGAAGGGCAGAGCTTGTCGGCTATCAAGAAAGAGATTGCCGAACAGATTGATTTTCATCCGACACGCCTAGCGCGGTTGGTAGATGATGATACGATGTATGCCCGTCTGAGTACGCTATTTTTCAACATTGATGTCGGGAGCGAACAATACGACATCACAGCGTATAATGGGCGGTTGTTCAGTGATGAGGAACATCCTTTTCTCGCAGACAAGCGTGTCGGCGGTACTTATCTGGGTAAGGCAATTGACCGCCTCGCCCGTGTGCCTGATAAGAATGATCGAGATGGACGTAAACGTGTCTTTGTCGATTACCGTGATTTGGATGTGCGCCATCTAGGGGCGATTTACGAACGTTTGCTGGAGTATCAACTGGATGTCGCCCACGAACCGCTCACCGTCAAAAGCAGGAGCAAACGTGAAATCTATGAAACTGCTGGCGATGGCGATGAGGTCGTCAAAGATGTGGGTGATGTGCTGTTGCGGACAGGAAGTAACGAGCGCAAAGTGACGGGCAGTGACTACACGCCTGATTACATCGTGACCTTTATCGTGGAGAACACACTTGCGCCATTATTGACTGAGATCACCGAGCGATATGCTGACCTCGATGATGCAGGACAGTGGAACGTGCGTGATCCACAGAGCTTGCGTGATGCGATTCTGGCGGTGAACGTGCTTGACCCTGCGACGGGTAGCGGGCATTTCATGGTGGAAGTGGTCAATTATATGGCAAAGTGGCTGACTGACCTCAACCTGCTCCCTGCGGATATTGCGCGTGACGAAGAAGAACTGACCTACTGGAAACGACAGGTTGTGACAGCTTGTGTCTATGGCGTGGATGTGAATCCCCTCGCCGTCGAACTGGCACGCCTCAGTCTGTGGTTAGCGACCATCTCCCGTGACCGTCCACTCTCTTTCCTTGACCATCATGTGCGCTTGGGAAATACGCTGGTAGGCGCACGACTCGACCAACTGACACCCGCAACCGACAGCGACACAAACGGACAACTGCCCCTGTGGGATGTCTCTGCATTTTCGGAGACGGTGCGGGATGCGGTGGGACGCATGATGACCATTGAAGGCACGATTGCCGAAGTAGTGACCGATGTTAAAGCGCAGGAAAAATCTTTCGCCGCGATATTCGATGACCTCGAACCATGGCGCAAACTCGCTCACGTCTGGACAGCACAGCACTTTGGCTTAGACGTGAGCGCCGACCAATGGAGCGCCCTTTACACAGCCATTACCACCGATACAACCCTATCTCCCGACTTGCAAACCCTACTAGACGAGGCATTGCGCCTGCACGAGGAATATCATTTCTTCCACTGGGAACTGGCATTCCCCGAAGTGTTCTTCGATGAAAACGGCGACCCGATTCCCGAAGGCGGCTTTGATGCGGTGGTGGGCAATCCGCCGTATGTGCGACAAGAACGCATCAGCCCCTATAAACCCTTCTTCGAGGCGAACTACGCCATTTACAGTGGCACGGCTGACCTGTTTCTGTACTTCTATGAACGTGGCTTGGAACTGTTGAGAGATGACCATCGCGTGGGTTACATCACATCGGGTACATTCATGAACAGTAATTCTGCCAAGTCTTTCCGACAATACATCCATGAATATGCTGCTTTTGAGCAAGTCATTAACTTCGGCGAGAATCAACCCTTCAAAGGTGCAGAGATGGTTTATCCAATGATTGCGGTTCTGAGAAGTGGTGAGCCAAATGAGGTATTCCAAAGCCTGTTTATTGATGGTGCTTTACCCTTTGCAGAACTGCCACAAGCAGCCACACAACCATTATTAGATACTGCATCCGATGTAACTGCATTAGATGAATGGCGTTTTCAGCCAGTCCAACTCACAAGGTTATTTGAGAAAATTATTTCAGGACGACGAACTCTTACACAAGTAACGAATGGACGCATATATTCTGGAATCAAGACAGGTCTGAGTGCTGTCTTCATTATTGATAGTGAAACCCGAAATCGTCTAATATCTGAGCATGATTCGAGTCGTGAAATACTTGTACCCTTTCTGCGAGGAGCAGACTTAAGACCTTGGTATCAATTAGATAGTGGTTCGTATTTAGTGGCGACAAAGAAAGGGATCGATATTGATAAATATCCTGCAATCCTGAACTACATGAAGCCAAACTACGAAGCTCTGTCTGCTAGATCAGAACCTGCAAGCGGTACATGTGAATGGTACGAATTACGCCCATTTTCCTACGATGATGAATTCAACCAACCCAAGATAATATGGCCTGACATTCAGAAGTTACCTCGTTTCTCATGGGATGAAACTGGCATTTACAATAACGACAAAGGATTTATTGTAATTCCTCAGTCTCGTAGTCTATTAGCTATCCTGAATTCTCGTGTTCTTTGGTTCATACTCACACAATTGGCAACGCCACTTCGGTTACGTGGTGGGCTATGGCAGTATCAATCGAAGATTCAATTTGTCGAGCGCCTACCTATCCCTGAGCTAACCAGCACACAGGAACAACAACTCGCGGATTACGCCGAGCAAATCACGGCACTCGCTCAGCAACGCTATCAACTGCATGAGAAATTACGGTCATATCTCAGCGAGCGTTATGGCGACAACAGAGAAATCTCCTCGCGTGCATCGCTCTATGAATGGTGGGAATACGCCACTGCTAACGATATTTGTGATGCTATAGAGAGCTATTTCCGCACCACAATCAATGATAACAATCGCTTTTCATTCCGTGATTTGTTTGATACTCAGCTTGCAGAACATACCAATCTCACCCAGCAAATCATCGCGCTAGAAACTCAACTCAATGCAGTGGTCTATGAAGCATTCGACCTGACACCAGACGAAATTGCGCTCATCGAAGAAGCGACCAAGTATCCATACGGAGCAGTCTGAACTCAATAAGCACAGATCACAAACATTACTTAGAACGGCACAACAGTGTCGTTTTTTGTTGGCACTATCGAGTAGAGTTTTTGTCGCACAACGTCGGCGCGGCGAGAATACAATGCGAGTCACCTCCCATCAAGCACCCCCAGCCAGTACGCTGCCACTATTCTGCGAACAGTACCACCGAACTACCTGTCTATTGGCTTCGCCAATTGCTTGACGGGTCCCTCCTTCTGCATTGTGCCAGTCTTCTGAGCGTTGTGCTCGGGCGTGGCTGGCGCATTCCAGCTTTCTCCACAGGAGGATACAATGTCTACAGAACTTCGCAAGCGTATTCGTACCCATATCCAACCGTTTCAACGTCAAACCACCTATCCAACGGGTTGGGGTGGCGAAATGACCTTCAAGGAAATCGAAGCAAACATTCGACCACGCGCTGCCAAATTGCTTCTGTGTAAGTTCCGTGTCTGGCCGCAAGATTTGGATGATTGCTTACAAAATGGCTTGATGTTCATCTGGATGCAACTCGCTGAAGACCGTGAATTTCTCGCAAACATGAGCGGTTTAGAAACAGCGATCCAGGTCTGCTATCGATCGAAATCGAGTTCGATTTACAAGCAGAATATCCGCTATGAATTCATTCAGGATTTCTATGCCCGTAGCATGTATGAGTACCCTGAAGAACGTCACATCACCGGGTTGGAGTGGCGCAAACTCGACGGTGACTATCATGCCGTCTGGTCGGTACTTGCTGATATTCGACTGGACTTTGAACGTGCCGTATTGACCGTTTACGAAGAAGTCAAAGACGATGACGTGATGCTACTGGCGTTTTATGCCGCTACGACATCTGTTACTTGTAAGTCGCTCGAATACATCATTGAGGGCAGAAGTGAAGAGGCAATTCGCTGGCGTGCGGTTGAGATTCGTAACCGACTCGCGGAGCTACTCAACAACTACAAGCCCACTCTATTAACATGGCGCGAAAAGTACGAGGCAGGTCACGTTCAGCCAGCGATGGAACTCCTCGACCAGCATGAGCATCGCTTGATTCGCTACGATGCCATTCGCGCCCTCATAGATGGCAAGAGTATTCGCAAAGCGGCACGCGAGTATGGCTACAACGAAAATACCTTTGCCAACCACTGTAAGAAAGCGAAGAAACTCCTTATCCGAGCTTACGGCTGTGTCGCTTGATGACCAGCCGTTTTTTGTTTCTAGCTGGTGAGCGTGAGAGCGTTCATCAGCTATTTTTTTGCACCCATCTGGAATTCGTAAAAATACGAAGCAGAAACCGTAAAATTCGAGGGGTGAGGAGGTATTGGGGTGATACGCTGTGATTGATGTTTAATTCAAGCAAACAGGGTATCGACTGTGACAGCACAAGATCAGGAAAAGCAAGCTGATAGTAACATCAATCTGGAAAATGTCTCGCGGATTCTGTTGCGAATCGTTGCACAGCTTCCCAAAAGCGAGTATAGTGTTTCTAAGTCAAATGGACAATATCGACGACAGGTCGCAGAGCGCCAACTCAACGACCTGCCTGACCCCGCGAGTGCAGAAGACACATCGCAGGGCTAAGACGCATTGTACATCATGCGCCTTGCTTCTGCGTAGCAACTCGTGGAAGCAGGGCGCTTTCAGTTCATGAAGGCACTTATAGAGGATATACTATGCCAAGATATCGCAAACGAGATGAAGAGAAGATTGACCCGTATCGGGCGCAGCCTTTGCCACTGAACCGTCCCGTTGCGGTTTACTATCGTCAATCCTCTGAGGGTCAAATTGGCAATATCAGCACCACCCTCCAGACCGTCGATATGGTCGAACACCTGATGAAACAAGGCTGGGTACGCGACCAGATTATCATGATTGACATGGACGCAGGTATCAGCGGCACGAAGAAAATTGACGAGCGTCCGGGCATGTCTTATCTCTACGATCTCATTGAAGAAAATGCGATTGGTCTTGTCGCCTCGCAGGATGTAGATCGTTTCTTCCGCGATGTCACGCAAATTCAGACCAATATCTTCATTGATGCCTGTCGTCGCAATAATGTGTTAGTGCTGACGCCAACTTTCGTGTATGATTTCGCCCACCCTACGCAGGGACGCTACCATATGCAGATGTTCCGTGATCACGCTCAACGTGCGGCAGATTATCTGGAATATCACATCAATGGTCGCCTGATGAAAGCCCGTGACTATCTCAAAGAACGTGGTATCTGGACAGGGCGTAGTGTCGCGATTGGCTTCATGGTCGATCTGCGCGAGAAATTACCAGATGGAACAGCCAATCCTGAGCATCGCAGGTATGTTCCCTTCCAGCCCTGTGCGGATGTCATCCTGGCGTACTTCGAGTTGTTCAGAAAAAAGAACCGCAACATGACGCAGACATGGAATCATATTTACGAACATGGTCCTTACATCCCTGAAGATGTAGAAGCCCCACAGGGTTTTCGTGTCGATATCATCTTGCGAACCCGGAGTCAGTCAGGTGGACTGATGCCATCTCATGCAGGTTTGCGCTACATGTTGTCCAACATCGCTTATATTGGTCACTGGGCATATCGTGGTGTCGTCGAGCAGTGGCACAATCACACCCCTATCGTTCCCGAAGACCTGTTCATGTATGCCTTCAATGCCCTCTCAAGAACGGACTTCTTTGGCGAACCCAATCCAGATTACAAACCGTATCGCACTTATAATCGACATAAAGTGGAAGAGCGTACTTGCTCACCCCCAACTTATAGTGGGCTGGTCTTCTCTAACTCCGTGCCAGATAAGCCGTATAAGCGTGTGACCTCAACCTATCTATCTCATAATAATAACTATGCCTATGTGTTGATGGACGAGCGACATACCAGAACAGTGATAAGTATTCATGCCAGAATATTTGATCCTGTTGTGGATGACTTATTGTTGGAACGATTACGTGCAACCACCATTGATGATGCCGCATGGGAAGCCGCGATTACGAGTACAAACGAGAGTCACTACAGTGATGTACGCCGTGTCGAGCAAGATATTCGCAGTGCGGAACGTGCAAAGCAGACGATCCTGGATAACTTGAAAACAATTTCCAATCCCACGATTGTGAAGAACCTCGAAGCAAGTTTTGAAGCTAACGAACGCAAACTTATCCGTTTGCAGCAAGAATTAGTCCGTGTTCGCGCTGAGACACACCAACAATCCATCATGCTGGAAGCACGTCCCACACTGGAACTCATCATGCAACAGTGGGAGCAAGTCCCCCACCAGCAACGGCGCGAACTCTTCGAGGCTTTTGCGCGACGGATCATCGTAGATAAGATGAACGACGTACAACGCAAGCTCGTGATTGAATGGCGGGATGGTACAACATCCGAAACGACTTTCCGTACAGGCAGACTACGCCATTTCCTGACCAAGACAGAACGCCAGAAACTGGTGCGGATGATCCGCAATCAGCGCCCACAGTGGGAAATTCTGCGGGAATTCCCCAAACTTAGCTGGCAAAAGATCGCTCTTCGTTTTTACCGCGATGGTGAAATGGATGGTGTACCAGGACGTATTGGTCAGGTTTACAACCAACCACTCAAGTATACTTACAAGCAATCTTGGACTGATACCGAAGAATATCAGCAAAGTCTTTTAACTTTGTCGAGTAGTAGCCATCTTCGTGGTGTTTCAAGTGATCAACAATGATGTTGGGATTGATACTGATCAGTTCACGCTTCCATTTTTCAATCAAGTGAGGCGGGCAAATCACGAGAATCACCTGATCGTCATCGATGTCGTCTTGCAACGCTTCGACTGCACCACTGGCGATAGCAATCGCGGTGGTACTGCCCATGGCAGTTTTGCCCGTGCCCATCATCCCGGACAAGAGGATGCTATCGCGTTGTTCAAAGCCTTTCGTGATTGCCGCGATGACGTGCTTCTGTGCGGTGTAGAGCGGATACTTGCCTTTCAAGCGTACACGGCTCAGGAAACGCCCGATGCCATTCATATCGAACTGATACGCAGGACGGAACTTATTGTTCAAGTAGCTTGCCAGTGCCTGCTTATTACTCGTGATGAAATCCAGCAAAGCATCATCACCATCCATCTCGACCAGTGTGCCATCTCCTGCCAGCAGTGTCATGGTGGTCACGGGCTTCAGACGAATCGTGGTCTTTTTTACCTGCCGTTCAGGATCATTCGGATCACTTTCCACATCGACCCGTGCCACCTGTTCAACATGACGAGTCTTACCACGAATCGCAACCTGCCCGTAGTCGTCTGTGTCAATCACTGCACCATTGGCAACACCAGCCGCAAGGACAAGTGCCATGTGTCCGGGACGTGGTGCAACCACAGGTTCAATCTGTGCAGGTCGTGGGGGCACATCCAGCAAAGTCTGGAATGCCTGCGATTGCCATGCACCCAGTTCTTCGACCAGCAATAAGCCACGCTCGGCATCGATCATATCGGGAGCAAAGGTGAATCTGCGCCCTGTTGTCGGTACTGGCAAGATATAGACTGCTTCGTCTTGCACGGTCAATGGCAGTGGGTTGGCTTTCTGCTGGAGAATTTCTTGATAGAGCGTGTTGGGATCAGCTTGATGACCAACAACCGCAGCAACAACAATCTGGCTGTATTCACCAAGATGTTTGCCTGGAAGCGCCCAAACATCGACACGACGACTATTCTTTGCGAGGAATGCCATTGATTCTTCGGTGAGGTGATGGATATAAATTGCCCATAGCACCAGCCCACCATCCATCGCCCATTTCCACGAATGCCGCAACATGGCAAATTCAACACGCTTGTTACCTGACGCAGCCTTATCGTGATCGTAAGGTGGATTGATCCACAGACAACTGAACGCATTGTTGCTCGCCCGCAAACGGAGGGCATCTGAACGCACCGTCTGTTTGGGACCAAACCGTTCGATACATTTGGCTGCCCGCTCACCATCTAGTTCATTGGCATAGGGTGTGATGTTCCATTCCTTCGCAGCCACTTCCAGAAATTCGCCTTCACCTGCAAATGGGTCTAGCACTTTGTAGGCAGGTGTCGCAGGAGCAACCAGCGAGAGAATTGCCGTGTGATGTTTGTGTTCCAGCGGGTAGTATCCGAGATTTTCTTTAGAAATTGCACGCGCCATTTTTCGTTACCTCTCTGAACTAAAACAGCCACCCGCGGAATACAGATGGCTGTGTGTCATGCGATTAATGAGAATTAGGATTGGTCTGGCAGTTGGATAATACCTTCACTGAGTCCACCTGTAATGATGCGAGTCCAAGAATCCACATCGAGGTCAACTGTCCAGAGCTTCAGGCAGTCATTGGAGCGTGTCTTGCGGAGCAACATCGCACTTTGTCCTGCCTGCCATAGATAACTCGCCCATTGGTTGAAAACAGGCACATTGACCAGTTCGGTGACATGGTGTTTAAGTTGTGCCATCGCCTGTTCATCCGAGAGATGGAAGATGAAGGTCGTCGATTTACCACCGTAATTCGGTTCAACAAGCATCTCATGGGCAAGCATCAGGGATGTGAATTTCGCTTCAGGCATGTTGTGCAGATAATCTGTATACATGCCTGTGTTGCCTTCACCTGCTGTCAACTCAATGGCGGGTGCATCATCTGGAATGAGGTTCACGATGTCGCCTTTCGACATTTTTGCGCGAATCGCTTCAACAGCGGTGCGAGGACCACCCATGCTGAGGAAGATACAAGTGCTGTCATACACGGCATAGCCATAACACCAGACCTGTCCGGTGATGCTACCTGTCAGTTCACCACAGGCTTCTTGCGGTAATTGCCAGCGCGTCGGACGCTGTGAACGAACAACTGTGGTGACAACGGGTGCTGACTTGAATTGCTGGATCGCCGTTTGTACAACATCTGGTTCATCGCTGGAGAATTGTGGCTTGATGATACGAATGGCAGGGATTTCTTCCTCTTCGTTATCGTCACTCTCAGGGACATCAGACATCTCATCATTCGAGGAGGAATTATCCTGAGCAGGAACGGGCTTCGGCAGTAATTTAACACCAAGAATCTGTTCAGCTTCTTCATCACTGCAAGGCACATCATCTGATGTAGTAACAGCCTGTTGAACTGGCTTGTGTTCTTCCAGCAATTGCTGAATCGCGTTAGGCAACTCCCACCCGATGACATACCATGCACGTCTTTTCTTGCTCCAGCGTGCGCCTTCGTTCCGCAACAAGTCACGATGGGGATAGGTATTGCCATGCAACCAGTGCCATGGCTTATCTTCTGGACTGCGCTGACTGACTTCCACGGTGATACCATCTGTGGCTTCTTTTTCACCTGTTGATGCTGACACAACGCGGTAGCCTGTTGGTGTGAAGTTCGGTCCAGACCGTGCAGGAGGTTGGCTGTATTCTGGATTGCGCTGGTTGGGAAGTTCAAGCCAGGTGTCACTGCGATAGAGATACGCACCTGCTCGCTGATGCAATTTAGTCAGAGCTTCTGCCTGTGCCAGTTCGCTATCGCTGAGCTTGAGCAGGAGATAGCCATAGCGTACGGTGGTATCCCCTGTGATCTGGATGTAACGGTATGATGCTCGATTGGACGAGACATCCTGTGCGAGATCGCCGTAGAGTGCCAGCAACAAATCTGCTGCGGCACTCGTGTAACCAATTTTCTGTGCGGAGACCATCTTTTTCGTCAATGGATGTTTGACACGGTGCGAGCCATAACTATGAATGGCAAGGATATGGGATGTCATCTTAGACTCTCCGTTTATCTTCAAATTCTGTGAGGTGGACTTCTTTGTTGCGCGATTGCATGTAATCTGCACCTGCTTTTGTGCCTCTGCTCCAGCCATTCCAGAGATATATTCCGATGTTGGACATATCTGCCATGTAACGGTCACGGGCATGATATGCCTCAAACAAACGACCTTTGCCAGCGCGGTAGACGTCACGGGTGACTTTGATGTATTCGCCATGTTTGCAACCGCCGTTGCGCGGGAAATTCGCAATGCCACAGACAATGACTTTCGCCTGCAAACGACGACATTCCTGCACGACTGCGTAATCCACACCTTTGGGATTATCTCCAACGACAATCACGTAGCCTTTGTCATGAGCGCGACGCACAACACGGCGGGCATACTCTAGCATCTCAGGCGTGGCATCTCGACTGCCTGCAATCAACAGGTGGCAATCCGGTTGTGGAAGCTCATCTGCCTGCGGTTCACTGCTACGTGCGACTTGCGCCAGTTTGTCCGCTTCACTATTCTGCTGGCGCGGAATCCAACTGACGGTCACATCATGCACATCGAGCAAAGCCTTCAAGGTTTGCCATAGCTCTGCATTGGCGACAGGTTTGTTACGTGCTGTTTTCCAGCCACGCTCAACCCAGTCAGGCATCCACTCATTGACACCTTTCGCCACATAATTCGAGTCGGTGAAAACCTGCACCGTCTGTTCGGCGTTTTTCAAGGCTTTGAGTGCCTCAATTACAGCGGTCAGTTCCATGACGTTGACCGTCACATCCTCAGCTCGACCTGTAATCTCACGGCGATGTTCACCGCATTGCAGAATTGCGGCATAGCCACCGATACGTGTCTGTGTCTGACAACTACCGTCTGTATAAATTGTGATGCTCATATAGCACCTCCAGAATCTAAAAACGCGCTCCACAAATCATCTGTCGAGATGATTCATGAAGCACGATAATATGTTTCAAATTCAATTACTTACTACGCCCTATCGGTGCAAGACAGCATTGACGTGAGTCGTTGCAATCTTTGTCTCACTCGCCCGGATGCAGTCCAGTTCCATATGAATGAAAACCGAAACTGTTGGCTGTTCCAGTCTGGCGAGGTCACACTCACCAGCATCCGCGACGGCTAGCACCGCTACCCGATTTGGTAGGGGCGTTTTGGTGTCTCCATGCATTGCGACTGTCTGTAGGGTTCCGTCGGGGCACATCGGCTCCGGGCAAGTTTACAGTGCGCTCTTTCGGGCAAACACAGCCTGGCTAACAGATGATCCGTCCAGTCGGTACATGCAAGATACGTTTGTTAAACTGCGGGTTTGATGCACCTGAATAAGCACAGTGGGGACTCCCGTGACACACCGCAGGCGTCACGGATTTGCCATGAGAGAAACGGCGCGAGCCAGAGGCAAATCCGTAGACGAAATCGCCCGCGATTTTGGGACACGGGGTGCTGTGCCAGAGTGCATCGCTCAAACCCACACAAACGCTATCTTGTACCGATTACTTGACTCAGGCTAGTGGCTGTCTTGCGCCATATACGCACAGGTGCGGTGAGTCCTATAACCCGACAGTCTTGCAAGAGATATATATAATGTATACATCATCGTCTCTATTTCTTTGACCTTGCCTGCTATATGGGAAGTAGAGAAGGCATCTCGCTAAGTAGAAGAAGTGAGGAGAAGATCAAAGAGATAGGACTGAAATCTGCTCTCAAATAACCAGAGTCCATATAAATATGAGCAACAATCGGTGAGACTTTCTCACTGTATATAAAAACGGGGTAAGTTCACTGATGAGCTACGGTCAGTATTGAGACGCATAGCCGACACGGCATATGCATGTCATCTGCGCGGTCTACCATTTGTGTGTTGAGTCGTTCATCTGGCATCATAGTCACCGTCTGCTTGATATCTGCTTCGAGTTCACTAAACCACTGACGTAGTTTTTCTACACTTGTTGCTACATCAGCATGGGGATGTGTGTAAGACCAATCATGCTTGAACGTTTTAAGCACCCGTGCGTATTTGTGGTCAAACTCGCCTACTTGCTTGCATAATTCCCCAAGTGTCATGTTGCAAGGTAAGGCATATTGCAGATCCTCATCTGTGAGAATATCAAGCGGTTGATGTCTCGGCGACAATGTTGCTTCTAATACCAATCATGTGATAGATCAACCTCTATCGTAGTGGTGAAGCGTGCTTCATCCAAGAAAATTACAGACGTTTTTACTCACGATTGGTATAGGATAGTTAACTGCAGTTGAGTAAATGTATTCATTTATCTTCTCTCCATTGCGCTATGTTGAGATCCACATCGTAACATCCTATTCTTGACACCAACTATCAGGAATATTTGATACAATCTTGGAAATCAAGAATAGTATCGCGGACAAAAGTAATTATGCGAGTAGATAGATTTTTGTCGATCATGCTTCTGCTACAATCTCGTGGACGAATGACTGTGTAGGAACTTGCGACAGTGCTGGGAATCAGAATAAGTTGAGTATCCATTGCGCAATTTGTAATGAGACATACTCTTGGGCTAAACGTTCAACTGGTTTCCAACAATGCTTTCCATGCTTGCTCCTCAAGTGTGGCAATGTGATTCAATGGTGTGACTGCTTCTGAGAGGCGCTTTGCAGGTGCCTCGTTGTCAGCTACCTCTTTGAACCACTCGCCCAAAGTTGCCCACTGGTCACCAATGGCTTCAAAAGATACCGACATTGCTAGGAAATCGCTGTTTCCAGTATGATGTGCCGCCTCTGCCAGAAAACGGCTGAACATGTAGCGAAATGTCCCGCCACCTGTGCCGCCAACTGGACTGATGAAGATGTAAGCATCGAATAAGGTACGGCGAAGTTCATTCTCCTCAAGTGTTTTAGACCATTGTGGGATGAGCTTGGCTGTTTTGCGAATCCCTTTGATACCAATGTTGCTGATGGGTGGTTCCAACATCAACGTTGCCTGGTTGCGAATAGCTGTACTAATTTCTTCGCTGGTCGGTTCTCGTTTCTCAGAAAAATCAAACGTCCACCACTTATTCTTCGGCGGAAATGGTTTGTGCTTCGATCCGCGTGCCAGTGCTAGTGCTTCCAAAGATACCTGATGTAGATTTAGATCACGATCAGCGACCAATACCGAGCGTGTCGTATCATCATACTCACAAGCGACGATGACATGCCCGCCAAAGTGATATTCTTGCCCACCAAAATCCATGTACGGCAGGAAGCCCATATCAACCTGTAGCATGACAGGCGTGCCATTTTCCAGTAGTTTTAACAGGGTGGCTTCTGCTTTACGCGCACTGGTTGTCGTGTGAGGCGTGATCTGCACACCGGTGCGTTGTGCTGCTAGTTCCTCAACACTGGGACTCGGGTTAGCACGCCCACCGATGAAGGGTGTCTGCCCTTTCTGATGCCAATAAATATAGCCCGTTCCTTCTCCCAAACCGAACAACATATCTTCGCTGATACGATGTTGATTGTACCCATACAAGCGTCGCATAGACCCGCTCACACAGTGATGGGTTTCCATTTTTTCAAAGATAGGCTGTGGAATGCTCATGAAAGTCTCTTTCGTATGTTTTTAAGTATTTGCTCGTTTGCTAATAGGAAATTGAATCTCGGTAACGTAGGTCTCTGGGCTACGATTCGGGGCTGGACCACGCAGATAAACCTCACGGTTGGGTAAGATAATGTCATAGTCATTGCGTGCAATCCAAGTCATCAAGGCACCATAGGCAGCAGACAGTGTTGTGTAGTGTCCTGTGTGGATGGTGGTGGCTATCTGTACCGCAGGCAGCTTTGAAACCGTAATGTGTTCATGTTCTATCTCTGATGCTTCAATAGCGATACACGCTTCAATATCAGGATCGTCTTCACGGTGTTCACCGTCGTGGTAGCGAACAAAAGGTGATCCAGTGGCTTGAACCTGCTGCTTACCCAATACAGCAAAGAGACGATGGAATAAGTGTCCAACATGACTATAGTCGGAAACCCGATCTCGAATCGAAGCAATGGTCATAGGCACTACTTGGCGTGTCACCACATCGTAAGCGGAGGATGTGTTTTCACATTCAATTTGCTGTAACCTTGCTTGCACACGTAACAGACGTTGTTGCTCATCAGCGATCTGGCGCTCAATTTCTGCCTGTTTCATCCGTAACATACCCTGAAGTTGCGCCAGAGAGAGATTCTCGTCCAATAACTGTGTAATCTGATCTAAAGAAAATCCCAGTTCTTTAAGTGCCACAATCCGATTCAGACGTGGTAGTTGATCAACGGTGTAGTAACGATACCCGCTGAAACTATCCACATGAGCAGGTTTGAGTAACCCGATGTTGTCATAGTAGCGTAGGGCTTTGCTACTCACCTGACTCAGCTTCGAAAAATCACCAATCTTGAACATCGACTTATCCTGTTATGTCACCTGTCTTCAGTATGCACTTTCCCCTAAGGGCAAAGTCAAGAGCTTGCTAGGTTTTGGCTATGTTTGCCGTCTTTTTGGTAGTGTTTCAAACACAATAGATTGTCACATTTGACAATCTATCCATATGAGCATATTATATTGTCAGACTTGATAATCTATTTGAGGCTTTCATGGGACGAAAAAGTCTGAAAGTTGAACGAAAAGCACAGATACTGGATGCCTTTGAACGATGCATTGTTCAGTATGGCTTAGACGGCACTTCGCTTAAACAAGTAGCTGATGAAGCCAATGTCAAACGTAGTATCATTCGCCACTACATTGGTAATCGAGATGATCTGGTTGACGCACTCATTGAACGTATTGTTCGGAATTACCAAAAACAATTGTTAGAACTAGATGCTAGCGCAGAAGACATGCCAGCTAAACACTACTTGCCACAGGTTTTAGACTATCTATTCAGAGTTGAGAGAACCAGTAGACCTCAAAATAAGATCATCATTGATGTTTTGATGGTGGCACAAGACCGTTATCCCAAAGCAAAGGGCTTACTGAGAGAGCTCTTCAAATCTATCACAGACTCCATCGCCAAAGATCTCATCGATGCTTACCCCAATGCCAGCGAAAAACAATGCCAGCAGGTCGCGTACAGTATCTGGTGTCTGTCGATGAGCAATGGTTCTATGATGTGGCTTGGTATGGATATTGTATACAACCAATCAGCGCGTGCCTCGGCAGAAGCTCTTTTGAAGACTTTAGAATGAGGGACACCATGACCATATCACCAAATCAAGCGGGGAAAGTCAAAACAACTACAGGGACACGTATCATCGGTTATGATTTTGCGCGTGCTTTAGCTATCTTAGGGATGTTCATTGTTAATTTTAAAATTGTGATGAACGCCAGTGATGTCGGTTCAGATTGGTTTACAGGCTTAATCGGTCTGCTAGAAGGACGGGCAGCAGCCACTTTTGTGGTCTTGGCGGGGGTTGGCATAGCCTTGTTTTCAGCGCGTGCCAGAAAAAGCGACGTCCCTAGTGATCGTAGACACGCGCAAAAATTATTGGTCAAACGAGCTATCTTTTTATTTGTGTTTGGTCTTCTCTACACACCCATCTGGCCAGCTGACATTCTACACTTTTATGGTTTGTACATCACGTTCGCCGCACTCGTTCTTTTTGCATCGGAGCGTCAGTTGTTGATTTGGGCAGGGGGATTTGTAGCCATATTTGTTCTCCTCTTATTCCTCATGGACTATGAAGCAGGATGGGACTGGACGGCATTAGAATATACTGATTTTTGGACACCTGCTGGCTTAGTACGACATATGTTCTTCAATGGTTGGCATCCCGTGTTTCCATGGACAGCATTTGTTTTGTTAGGCATGTGGCTAGGTCGCCAAGATATACGAAACGCGAAGTTGCAAAAACGATTGCTCGTCACGAGCCTGATAGCTCTAACCATAGCTGAACTTAGCTCAATGATGCTCACTATGACATTTGAACCCGCTCTAGGATCAGATATTGCTAGTGCATTATTCAGCCGCGATATGATACCGCCGATGCCACTCTACATGCTGTCTGCTAGCGCAACAGCAGTGATTGTCATTGTATTAAGTGTGATGTACACAGAGCATTTTCAAGATAAATACTGGCTACAGCCCTTTGTTTCAACGGGACAACTAGCTCTCACGTTATATGTTGCCCATGTTTTAGTTGGTATGGGCATCATTGAGGCTTTAGGGTGGTTTGAAGGTCAATCGCTTGCTGTATCCGTGCGCTATTCTATCTTGTTCTACATTGGCGCAGTTGTTTTCTCCCATGTTTGGCGACAGTACTTCAAGCGCGGACCTGTTGAGTGGATTATGCGCCAAGTCACAGGGTGAAAACATACAGATGGATGGAATACTTTTCCCATTTGTCTGACTTAGTTTGAAATGAAATAGGCATCATAAGCCCATGCTGAATTCGATTTGGAGAAATATTAAGGACTTTATTATCGATCATCCTACTATTTTGCAACAGTTTTAGCTATGCTTGTGTCAGAGTATAGCTCTGATGTGATTTAAGTGTTACGAACACTACAAGATAGTGTCAGGAGATCTATCACGATGACTTGGAAGAAATGGTTCGGTATTATCAGTGGTGTTGTACTTGTTGGTCTCATTGGGACTATCAGTTATTTCTATATGACAGACCCAGCCAGACTAACGACAGCACCTGACTTCACAAATCTGACGCGAACAGTTACCAATAACGTACTCTTATCCCCGAGTGAGCCAGATGTCATGCTCACATTTGATGAGCGATATACATACATTGGCGGACAGACATTCACACTTTACGGTACAGCTGCGGTAGAGCAGCACTTCTTTGTAGAAGCTTATCCAGATGGGCGTATGAAAAGTTTTTTCTGGCTACAGTTCGAGCGTTTCCTTCCAGATAACACCTTTACCTATGATTACAGTGAATCTCCTTTGCAAATTCAGATTGGAGATTACGACTTTTTCACAGATACAGCAGCTGGTATTGTGTCACCTATCTTCCAACTGGGTCAGCCAGGAACAGACGGTTATCTAGCTCGAAAATTCGCAGCTGACAGAGGGTATCATTATCCTGATGAATATTTGTATGCACGTTTAGTACATATTCCTGATGTTGAAAGACGCACTGAGCTACTGATTATCTTCATTGATGATCTTGCGCCAACGGGTTTTTCAGCCACTGCACTGCGTGAAGGTGGTGAAGACGCAGAAGAATGGCCGACTGTTGAAGCGACGATGCTGGATAAGATCAGAAGTGTGATGCAAATAGAGCCACTTCCCAGTTAATCTGTGAAGATAATTGAGATCCAAGACCTGTAGTTGTAGGGCATTTTGTGTTACTGTCCAAATTTCACTTTGCACTCCTAGAACATTTGGTGCTTGCAACAAAGGTAGCTGACTCAGTGACTGAGGTTACCATGGTGTTAAAGCCCCGTATCGCTATGCTATTGGACCAAGGGAGGACTTGTTCTGGTGGCTAACTTGCCAGAACCTTTCTTCTTGTGTGGTCTCAGTACAATAGTCACAGTGTGAGCATAGAGTATCCATAGTGCAATATCGTAGCTAGTGGTGGACATGCCGTTTGAATTAAGTGGCTAAGTGATGTTAAGGGGACTAACATAACAGTGTTGGTAGTGTGCTTCAACAGTTGAAGCCACTTTGAAGCACACAGTTCAAGTTCACTGATGTTCATGAGATGAGGTCATAATCACTCATTCGGATTTGCGTTTTGCCTTGATGCCACGTCGGATGTGCTTGATAGCCCAATCATAGTGGCTACTTGTTGCCGAAGTCAGATACGACCCTAGTGTGGTTGTTTTTGTCCATTTGTAGACTTTAGGTGTGAATAATTCTTCATTGGATAGCTGTTGAATCTCTTTCATTGTTTCTTGATGTGAGGATGATAATCGTTGTTTGATATCATCAAGTTCAGCATCTTGATATTTTTCAAAGATGGTTTGATTCAAAGCTGGAATTTCTTTCCATGTGAATTGTTCGGAGGGTGTGATAGGTGTTTCTCCCCCTTGTCCTGCCCGATGCCATGAGAGCGTCATTTGTTGCCATTCCATGAGATGTGCCAGAACGTCCTTCACTGACCAGTCGCCAACAGTTCCTGCCTCAATGATTTCATCAATAGATAGTGATTCAATCTGTGTCTGCAACTTGTCCCAATTTGTTTGAGCTTGCTCAATGAGTTGTGGTTTTGATGTAGGTCTCGGCATAATAGCATCTTCATTTATATCAGATGATTGGTATCAATAAATGCGTATAGATTTCAGTCTCTCGTCGAACCAAAATCCGTGGCTCTAAGAGTTGGTATGGTGCAAAAAATAACCATGCATGCAAAACCCAATCCAATATCTGCCTCAAATCACTGAGATCACCAGATAATACAAACTCTGCGACTTGATAAGGCTTGCTCTTGTTTTCACTTACTTGGGTATCATGTTCTAGGTAAATCCAGAAGTGTTTCTGATGTGCTGGCAAGGTACTGATATTGGATAGGTGAATGTCAAGATAGCTCTCATTAGCGGAACAGGCAGTCATTTGGCGAATCGTGACAGGTAAATAATCTTGTTGTTTTAGACAAAGCAGGTGCTCAAAAGTCAAGCGGGGCAAGGTTCTGAAGCGATCAATCTGCTTTTGTTGTCGGGCTTGAGAGGGTGAGATATTGAAAATACGACCAAAGGCACGGGTAAACCCTTCATGACTTTCGAACTGATAATCCATGGCGATATCGATGATCTTATGCTCACTGTCTATCACGCGCTCAACCGCCTTCGTCATCCTGCGACGTATCAAATAATCGTGTGGACTATGGCGGGTGCTTTTACCAAATACACGACAAAAATGATATAGTGAATAAGATGCTTGGACAGCCATATCAGCAACACTAATTGGTTTCATGAGATGAGTCTCAACGAAAGAGATGGCACGGTCTACGGCATCCAGTTGTGTATTCAATCAGGACTCCAGTGCTATAATTGGCACAAGAAAATCTAATTCAGATTGATCTAAACGATCAATTCCTTTGAAACGTTGATCAAAGCGCTGGATAAAGTAGGGGTGACCTGTCTTATATCCCTCTGCTTCAAGCCATCTATCAACCAGTGCTTCATCCTGATACAACGCCTCCCCTTTAAAGGTAAACACAGCATATAGGCTCGCAGGTAAAACCTTCAAACAAAGATCAGGTTGTGTTTTAGACCAATCAGACACCTCAAATCCCACAAAGACCTCAAATTCACCCGTGAGTTTCGAGTTTTCATGTTGGATATGCACTTCGTACATAGTCGGTTGAGACTGTTTCTTATTGTTCATTAGCCGCTTCCATAAACGACCAATCTCATTTGCTTCAGTCCAGCCAGCATGGGTATGAAATGGATCTCCGAAGAAACTGAGTCCAGCGAGAAGAAAGCTGTCAACTTGTTTAACCTGCACCATTATCATCCTGAATGCTCCTTATGGAGGGGTCAGATTTTTACCTGACCCCGCTTCTTCAACTACTGCTCATCCTCAAATAAACCAATTCCCTCAGCGGGGACTGCTTCCGGCCATTCACGAAGATAATCGGGTACTTTAACATCTGTTACACGATCCATAATAGGCAGATAGGCTTTGAGATCGATAATGGGCGTGCCATCAAAAGCGTCGATATTCTTGATTTTGATGATCCCTTGCTCTTGGTTGATTTCCAATATCTCGCAGACGGTGCTCATGATTAGATTTGGGCGAACCGGAGCACGGCACGAGAAAACACCAGCTTCCTGATTATTAGCATATGGCAGTGGCACCACCGTTGTCGCACGGTAATCTTCTGTATCATACTGCTCTGCCCACCAGTAAACGATAACATGGCTAAATTGATCTAAGCCACCCAATGCAGGGTGATGTGACGGATTCAACTCAATTGAAATCTGCTCTGTCTGTCGTTTGACCGCTCCGATTGGATAGATTTGAAATCCCTTGTTTTCCATCTGCAACCCCTTTTCTTTAGTTTATTCTTATCTCCACTATATCGAGCTTCACAATGTCTTACTTGACCAAATTTGCGCTTCTCAGATTGTTTGGTTTCTATACAAGTTGCGGATGTCGGTTGTGAGTATTCTGTTTATGCAGCATGCGACACTGATGAAGCCCCTAACAGTATCTTTATTGCATCAGGATCAAAAATTAGAAGCATGAAGTGCTGCTTTGCACATGCAGAGCTTGTGTTATGCTATCTGAATGTGCAAACTCAAACCCAGATTATCGTGCTGAACTTTGAGGTATTGTTAACCAACTATCCCATATAGCGAGTGCTGGGCGTGGTCGCCCTTGTTCATCAAAAAGACCCGTGTCACGCCAAATGAGAAAGGCCTCTGCTTCAATCCCGAATCCCTCAATTGTTATTACAAAAGCGTCGTAGTCACGAACAATAAACCAAATCACAAATTCTGCGTTATAAAGTTGTGCTTCGTAAAGTAACCGTTCAACATAGTTAGCTTGATATTCCTCAGTCCCTGAAATTGAAATACCAAAGTCAGGCATTGACAAGTCTTCAGCAATATATGCCGTTTCGGTGATAGCAAATGGTTTTTCTGGGTCAATTTCTACCCAGCGTGATAACCAGTTGTCAGGTAGATTTTGTGGGTTTGCACGTCCCCGTAAGCCGATATCGCCTAGTAAGTATGGGTATATACTCAAACCAACAATGTCAGAATATTCGGCAACTTGTCGACCTGCGTTAATTAACTGTGCTGTATTGTTCGTTTCTACACTAATGGCACATATCGTTGCGAAAATAGGCAAGTCAGGATATTCTGCTTTGAGAGTTGTATAAACCTCTTC
>JBCCSC010000042.1:0-59387 GCA_039200705.1 Chloroflexota bacterium | reverse complement strand
GTTATAATAGGTGTGAAGAATTTGGGTATGTTGCCTATTATGCGTATGAAGAAAAAACAGGTGAGGAAGATTATCCTGAGACAGTCTTTCCCCTTATTGAGAGTATGCCACTGAGTGGGCAATGGGTCGAAGAATCAAAAATACCTAAGACATTTCCGAAACTTGATGCAATCTTGAAAGGTTGCAACGAAGATTGATAGAACATAGAGTGCATAATTGCATTTTTTGATGAAGCGAGTAGTATAATAAAGTTGAGTTTTTGTAACATTTATCGGGAAGATTATGGCACGTAGACGGCAACAACGGGGAACAACCTATACAGGTGTGCTTCGTCGTGGGCGCAACCGCCCAGCAGAAGAACGTCCGACAGTGAACCAGATTGAAGCACCCAAAGGCTTCAATTGGCGCATTGTCAGTGGTTTTATGATTCTCTTGCTTTCGGGTGTGTTAGCCTTATTTTTCTATTCGGATGCCTTCTACGTGAGCAATATCCGTGTTGGCGGTGTCAATTACATGACCGTTGAGGAAGTCTTCACCTATTCGCGTGTGGCAAATTGGCATATTTTCTGGATCACCCCTGAAATGGTGTCAGAAAATGTGGAAGAATATGCTTCCGTCGCAGATGCAAGTGTTCGTATCGGATGGCCTCCTAATATGGTGACTATCACAGTCGAAGAACGCGAACCTGCACTCATCTGGGAACAAAATGGCGTTGCTGTTTGGGTTGATGTGCAAGGCAATGTTATGGATATGCGCGATGAACGTGCCGATTTGGTTCGGATTATTGTAGAAGACCCCTTTATCGAAGGTCCTTTAGGTGATTCCAATGGGCTTGATTCCGATATTGTATTTGGTCTACTCCAATTGCATGATTTGCGTCCCGATATTACTGCGTGGCGTTATGACCCTGTGGATGGCTTGGGTTGGCGTAATGCCAATGGCTGGGATGTCTGGCTTGGGATTGGCACAGATATGGACGAAAAAATGAGAATTTATGAGGTGCTATCCGAACAACTCATCGCCAGAGGGATTCAACCAGGGCAACTCAATATTGTTGATACAGATAACCCGTACTATACCGTCCTTTGGGGGCGTTAATAACTATGAATGAAATTGTTGTTGGTTTAGACATAGGCACACATAAGATTTGTACACTCGTTGGGGAAGTGCGCCCTGATGAGATTCATGTGCTGGGTGTTGGGATTGAACCCAGCCGAGGCATGAAAAAAGGTGTTGTCAATGATGTGCAAGCTCTAATTGAGGCGGTTACAGCTTCAGCACATAAAGCCGAAAAATCGAGTGGTTATCAGATTAAGCGTGCTTTTGTGAGTGTAGCAGGTAATCATATTGCGTCCTTGACCAGTCGTGGTATGGCACCTGTCAGTGGATCGCGCAGTGTACAAGAAGGTGATTTAGACCGTGCAATGCAAGCTGCGCGTGCGATTGCGATTCCGCATAATCGAGAAGTTTTACATGTTGTTCCACGTAGTTACACATTAGATGGACAAGAAGGCATTCGTCATCCTGTGGGGATGCACGCTTTTCGTCTCGAAGTGGATGCTCATATTATTACGGCTGCCTCGTCGAGCCTTGCTAATTTAGAACAAGCCAGTGAAGCGGCTGGTATTTTTGTTGACCGCTTCATTCTCAATCCACTAGCCTCTGCAGATGCAACGCTCACTGACCAAGAGCGTGAAGCAGGGGTCGTCGTGATTGATATTGGTGGTGGTACAACCGATATGGCTGTCTATGTTGAAGGCACAGTCTGGCATACCGCAGTGATTGATATTGGTGGCGACCATATCACCAATGACATCACCTATTTGCTGAAAGCACCTTTTGAACTCGCAGAAGATGTCAAAATTACACATGGTCATGCCCGTCAGCGTGATGTCAACGAATTGGAGAGTTTTATCGTCGAACCATTTGGCGATGGCATCCCACAAGAAATTGCTCGACGTGACCTGGCGATGGTTGTTGAAGCGCGTGTGGAAGAAATCTTCGAGATGGTACAAAAAGAGATTAAACGCTCTGGGTATCAAGGATTACTCCGTGCTGGTGCAGTCATTACAGGGGGGAGTTCACAATTACAAGGGATGAAAGAAGTTGCATCTTCTGTGTTGAATTGCCCTGTTCGCATGGCAAAGCCTGAACGCTTAACAGGGATGGCAGATGTTCTGAAAAATCCATCTTATAGTACCAGTGTTGGCTTATTGCGAATGGGACTAGAGTTTGATGGCGGATTCATGGAAGATGACATAGCATCGAGTAATAGCATTGCTGGTGGTGGCTTCGGTCAGATGCTAGGTGATTTCCTGCGACGCTTACTGCCTGATGATCGTGACGAGTAAGATGTGTTATTTTTTGATAAAGCGGTTATAATATCCGAAATAAATGTTAGAATTAGCTGAGTAAGTCATACAGATTGGTAAAAATAACCAAACTATAACCTGTATTGTGCAGGTTTGTGCTTGCTTGCAAACAATTTTGTAACGAATACAATATCGGTGTTAATACCGACAAAGATTCTTAGGGGATAGTTTCAAAGGACGCGACTCATGGAAGAATTTGATTTTATGGCTGGTGAAAGCTCCGCAATGATTAAGGTCGTCGGAGTCGGCGGGGGTGGTGGCAACGCTGTCAACCGCATGATTAACGAAGGGCTTGGCGGTGTCGATTTCATCGCAGTCAATACAGATAATCAAGCATTGCAACTCTCAAAAGCAAAGACTCGCGTTCGCATTGGTGATAAACTGACACGCGGACTTGGTGCAGGTGGCAATCCTGAAATTGGTCGTAAAGCTGCCGAAGAAAGCCAAGAAGACCTCTACGAAGTGCTACAAGGTGCTGATATGGTCTTCATCGCCTGTGGCATGGGTGGTGGGACTGGTACAGGTGCATCGCCTGTGGTGGCCCAAATTGCGAAAGAACTCGGTGCATTGACTATCGGTGTGGTTACACGTCCATTCACCTTTGAAGGCAGTCGTCGCGGACAATTTGCAAGTGCTGGCATCGAAAACCTCAAGAATCAAGTCGATACACTGATTGTGATTCCGAATGACCGTTTGTTGCAAATGGCAGACAAACGTGCCACTCTCCAACAAGCGTTCTCACTCGCTGATGATGTTTTGCGTCAAGGTATTCAAGGGATTTCCGAACTGATTACTGTTCCTGCGCTCATCAACCTCGATTTTGCTGATGTTCGCACCATTATGTCAGAAGGTGGCGCAGCATTGATGGCTGTCGGTAAATCAACAGGTGATGACCGTGCGCGTCAAGCGGCTGAAATGGCAATTAACAGTACCTTACTCGATGTCACCATCGATGGAGCGCGTGGTATTCTCTTCAATATTACAGGTGGCACAGACTTAACCTTGTTTGAAATCAATGAAGCGGCTGCTATCATCAAAGAGAGCGCACATCCAGAAGTGAACCTCATTTTTGGGGCACAAGTTGATGAGAGTATGGGTGATGAATGTCGCATTACTGTCATTGCAACAGGCTTTGAGCAAAGTCAAGTTGAACGTCGGCTGACCAACGAACGGATGCAATCACGTCCTATTCAACGCGAACAACCACGTCAACAACAACCAGTAGAGCGTCCGCGCACGACGCAACCGCAACAACGTCAAGCACCACCACCGCCGATGCAACAGCAACCACCTGCATCTGCACCACAACAACCAAAACGCGAAGAACCAACTGTTTA
Source organism: Chloroflexota bacterium (assembly GCA_039200705.1). Classification (GTDB taxonomy): domain Bacteria; phylum Chloroflexota; class Anaerolineae; order Aggregatilineales; family Phototrophicaceae; genus JAUZRW01. The sequence goes on along the minus strand of JBCCSC010000042.1, from coordinate 55,678 downwards.
CGATGAAGGCAATACAGATATTCCAGCGTTTTTGCGCCGTCGTAACAATCGCTAAATCATACCGATAGACAAATTCAAACAGGGATATTAAACTCATGTCCCTGTTTTTGTTTCTCTGCTGAGTGAAGCTAATGAGCCAATCTGCTAATTTGATTCCGCCATTTACATGCCCTGTCTGTGATAATGCTTTTGCAGGTTTGATTGTCGCGCAGGAGACATTGCCTGATGGCAATACCGTTGCTATTCAAAAATGCCCAAGTTGTGGTTTGCACATTACCTATCCACGTCTTGAAAATCCACAAGAGGCTTATTCTGATTTGGATGAGCAAAGTTGGGACAAAAAATACGGTGGCATTGACCGAGGTGAATTCTTACATGATCGGCATCAAAATTATCAAGAAGAAGCAAGTGTCATTCAGCAATATGTTCCTCTGACAGGAAAAATTTTGGATGTGGGTTGCCACTCAGGGTGGTTACTGGGCTATTTGCAAGGCGCAGGCTATAAGCAACTCGAAGGTGTTGAGCCTGAACCATTTTTGTCATCAGTGGCACGCCGTCGCTTGGGTATCATAGTGCATAATATGTATTTGCAAGACTTACCTGAGCGAGAAGACTATTATGATGCGGTGATTGCAACCGATGTCATTGAGCATGTGAACCCAGAAGACCAAGCTGATTTCATTAGTGCAATTTATACTCGCCTCAAAACAGGTGGCCATGTCTTCATAAAGACACCGAATGTGCATTTTACAAAACTCAAAGCAGACATTAGCGAAACGCTTCCTGAATTTGCTAAACAACGTGTTTTGATGCACCGTGATTTGTGGGATGCCAAAGAGCATGTCGTATTATGGGATGAAGCTACGATTCGTCAGATGTTCGAGAAAATGAATTTCACAGTGATCAAAACCTTCGTGCCTCTTCCTGTTCAGACGCGCAACAGTCCCTTCTTAGCATCGCTCGGACGACAGTTATTATATACAGGTAGTCAGGTACTCGGAGGCAAGGAACAAATTCCGAATATCGCACAAGATATTTTCTTGATTGCTCGCAAATAACAGTTGAACGCCTTTGATTGTTGTAAACTTAATATGAATCCTCATGATAAGTCCTGATAACTAGTGACCTCAATGGCGTATGTTTCTCGTTACAATAACAAACTTTTTTCTAACCAAAATCGTCCCTAAATTTAGTGGACAACTGTTCGCATAAGTGATATAAACAAGGTAGCAATATGCTCGTCCATATCCTTAAAAAATGAACTTCACAGGTAGAGAAGCGTCTGGGGGAAGCGCGGTGAAAATCCGCCACTGACGCGCAACGGTTAAAGTCCGAGTGCCCAGCTCTATTTTTATCTCGTAACAATACCTTCGCGTTCTGTAAGGTGGTCGAGTCGTGAATGGTTAGTCGTGACGGCAGACTTTATATGCATCGTTTACGCAACACCCTCACACACTCATAACAAGCAACATCCTGAACATTTAATCTTGACGGTTGATTCTTAACGAGAATTTCAATTGTGGGGATTTTTGTTCTCTATTGACAATTTATTTTATTAACTGAGGTGAGATGAATGGCTCAACCCAACAAGACTAAGCCCAATCAATTACACGACTTGGGGTATAAGATTTTCCTTGACCGCTACGCTCAAAAAGATATGACCCGTGAAACACTTGCTGTTGGCGATACAGTGATTGTGGTTGTCAATCAGGATACAGGGCAACGCGAAGTGGGTACAGTGACCGCGATGGCTCTGCCAAACGTCACTATCAAACTCAATGATGATGAAACCGTTGAACGCGACATCGAAAATGTTGATAAGCCACTCGAAACCGACCCTAGCCAGATGATGGATCGTGTGGCACGCGGTGTCGCAGAAATCGAAAAAGACGATGTGCTCCGTCAACAATGGAAAGACCAATTCCGTTGGTTGCTGGATGATTGGAAGTTTGTCCCTGGTGGACGTATTCTCGCTGCTGCGGGTACAGATCAAGAACTAACGTTCTATAATTGTATGCCTCCTGAACAAGAAATTTTGACCAAAGAAGGTTACCGTCCAATTGCTGATGTTCGAGTTGGTGACTATGTTGTTACTCACAAAAATCGACTCCGTAAGGTTCTCCATAAGTTTGAACGTGATACCGAAGAAGAACTATATATCATTAAGCCTAAGAAATTAGGTTATGATAACCTGCGTGTGACAGGAGAGCATAAAATTCTTGCGATTCGTTCAGAGTGGCTGAATAAACATCGAAGCCGTGATGGGTTGCGTTTGAAGCAAGAACCGCAATGGATTCCCGCTAAAGATTTAAAACCTAGTGATTTTGTTGCGTTAGCTTATGACGGTGAGCGTAGAAATCAAGCTACTCTTAAATTGTCTGATTACATTGGCTTAGATGGTTTAGAGGAAATCGAAACAGAGTTTGCTGAAACAGCTATTGTATCAGCGCATGGTGCATACGAAGTCGATGGCAATAAACTAGTCAAGGCTACGACTTATGCTGATGGGACAATCATCACAGGTAAACGCCCACTACCACTAAACAATGAAATTGAGATAGATGAAGACTTAGTTTACCTCTTTGGACGATGGTTGGGTGATGGTTGTGTGACACATCGTACGGGTACAGATATTCCATCAGGTATTAAGATTGTCTTTAACCTCGAAGAATTAGATGATGCCGAAGAAATTGCAACTATCTTTGAAAGTAAGTTTGGCATTTCTGCTGATATTAAATTAAGTAGCACTGAACGTTGGTACGACCTGTGGGTAAACTCAATGTCTGTAGGTGAGTTCTTTAAGTCATTCCTTGGGCATTACAGCCACAGTAAAATTATGCCAGAAGTTTTGATGCGTCTGCCAGATAACCAAACGCTGGCTCTGCTCAGAGGTTTATTCCGTGCTGATGGCTATATCTCTAGTAACAAAATTGGCATGTTGTTGTCAAATCGTTCGCTGATGACTCAAGTGCATCAATTGTTGCTTCGCTTAGGATATTTCTTCTCAATCAAAGAGAATACACATAAGAATGGTCGGACTCCAGCCTATCGGGTTCAAGCTACAGTAAGCGAATGCGAACCTCTATTCCAAGCCTTCTTTGATGCTGAAGCACCAAGTTATGACATGGATCTCAAATACTATATTGAGTATGACGACTTACGTTGGACACGCATTGGGTCAATTGAGGTTGAAGATTATCGAGGTCAAGTATTAGATATTGAAGTTGAAGAAGATCACTCGTTTGTCTCAGCAGGGGTTGTTGTCTCAAACTGCTACGTGATACCGTCGCCCCAAGATTCGCGTGAAGGTATTATGCAAACCTTGACGCACATGACAGAAATTATGTCGCGTGGGGGTGGTGTTGGTATCAATATTTCAACTTTGCGTCCGCGTGCAGCGTATGTCAAAGGTGTTAACGGACGCTCAAGCGGGTCAGTCAGTTGGGGTGCGCTCTACAGCTTTGTGACAGGTTTGATTGAGCAAGGTGGTTCGCGGCGCGGCGCTCTTATGCTCATCCTCAATGATTGGCATCCTGATGTATTTGACTTTATTAATAGTAAGCGTCAAGCTGGTCAAATCACCAATGCAAATATTAGTGTGGGTGTCTCTGACCAACTAATGGAAGCAGTCAAAAATGATGCTGATTGGGACTTGGTTTTCCCTGATACAAGCGACCCTGATTATGACGATTTATGGGATGGTGATCTCGATACATGGGTAGCTGCAGGGCGTAATGTCATTCACTACAAAACGATAAAAGCACGTGACTTATGGAACAGCATCATCGAGAGTGCATGGGCATCTGCTGAACCTGGTGTTTGGTTCCGCGAACGTAGCAACAAAATGGCGAATAGCTGGTATTTTAACCCACTTATCAGCACTAATCCATGCGGCGAGCAACCTTTAGGAGCTTGGTCGGTCTGTAACCTCGGCGCAGTCAATTTGAGCAAGTTCTATGATGCTAAAAATAACGATGTTGATTGGCAAGAACTTGATAAAGCAGTTCGTGTGGCGACGCGCTTCCTCGATAATGTGATTGACACAACACCGTATTTCTTCCAAGAAAATGCGGATATGCAACTCTCGGAACGTCGGGTTGGTTTAGGCACAATGGGTATTGCTGAGTTGATGCTTGATTGTGGTATTCGTTATGGTAGCGACGAATCAGTTGACTTCATTGAAAAAGTCTACAAAGCAATTGCAGTCGCTGCTTATGAAACATCTAGCGAATTAGCCAGTGAAAAAGGTGCATTCCCTAAATTCGATGCTGAAAAGTATCTCGAAAGTGGCTATATGCAACAAATGCCAGCCCACGTTCGGGAAACAATCCGTGAGAATGGTGTGCGGAATGTGACGCTATTAACTCAGGCACCGACTGGTACGACAGGCACAATGGTGAATACAAGCACAGGCATTGAACCTTTCTTTAGCTGGGTCTACTACCGTAAGAGTCGTTTGGGTCTGCACGAAGAACAAGTGCCGATTGTAGCGCGTTACTACGAAGACAATCCGAATTCAGACGAGTTACCAGAGTATTTCGTCACGGCAATGGATTTAGCTCCAGAAGAACACGTTAAGGTACAAGGTGCTTTCCAACGCTGGATTGATAGTGCCATTTCTAAAACCTGCAATGTGCCGAATGAATACACCGTTGAACAAGTCAGCGAACTATATCAAATGATGTATGACCTCGGCTGTAAAGGTGGCACAATCTACCGTGATGGTAGCCGTAGTGAACAAGTTTTGATGCTCAAGAAAGATGACGAAGAACAAGAGACTGAAACCAAAGCAGAACCGTCTGCTAAAGCACCAGAGCATGTGACAACGCCGCATCGTGTGTATCCACGACCGAATATCTTGAACGGGACAACCGTGCGCTTCAATACACCATTTGGTAAATCCTACATCACCATGAATAGTGACGAATTGGGTAATCCGTTTGAAGTGTTCATTACTGTCGGCAAGGCTGGTAGTGACATACAAGCGGATGCAGAAGCACTCGGACGTATGATTTCTTTGCAACTTCGCACGACAGCACCGAACAATCGTCGTGAAATGCTAAAATTGGTGGTTGAGCAATTGTCAGATATTGGTGGCGCACGACCCATGGGCTTTGGTCCAAATCGTATTCTATCTTTGCCTGATGCTGTCGGACGTGCTTTGCTGACGCACTACTTCAATGAGCCACAACCACAACAACTCGGCTTACCGATGAATGGTGGTAATGTTGCTGTCACAGAAACACTGCCTGAAACCACGAAAGACAATGGCAATGGTTTCCAAAGTGGCGCAGATATGTGTCCTGAGTGTGGCACAATCAGCCTCATCCGTGCTGAAGGATGCCGTAAGTGCCTAACGTGTGGCTACAGCGAATGCTAAAATAATTGTTTGGAGGATAGTCAATTGGCTATCCTCTTTTTGATTAGATGGTCTGATTGGCTCGTGGCAGTACGGGCTAATTTTGTGTACGCTGGAGACATTGTCCTACACAGTTGGAGAGATACTCATGGTGACAATCACACAAAATACAGCTCTTATCCTCGTTGATGTTCAGCAAGGCTTTGATCAACCTGATTATTTTGGGGGTAATCGCAATAACCCTGATGCCGAAGCCAACATCAAACGCATTCTTGACCATTGGCGAGAAGCAAAGCGACCCATTTATCATGTCAAACACAATAGCGTCGAACCGAATTCTCCTTTACGACCTAATCAAGCAGGGAATGAGATTCAGCCAGCCGTCGCACCACAAGGCGATGAACCACTCATTGAAAAAAACGTCAATAGTGCTTTCATCGGCACAGATTTAGAGCAACGTCTCCATGATGCTGGCATTGAACAAGTCGTCATTGTTGGTTTAACGACCAATCATTGTGTCAGTACCACAACACGCATGGCAGGGAATCTCGGCTTTGATACCATTCTTATTGGCGATGCAACTGCGACCTTTGACCGTGTGGGATTAGATGGCACAGTATATCCAGCACAATTAGTTCATGACACAGCCCTAGCAAGTTTGCATGAGGAATTTGCAATAGTTGTTAACGTCGATGACATTTTGAGCTAACTGACGATTCCCTGACGATAGATTCTGTTTACAATTTCCTGTGATAATTCCTGTATACTGTCGTTTCATTGTTGTTGAATGTGTTTACGGGAATTTATGCCAAAACAGAAACCGTCACGCTCAGGGATTTTAGGGCGCATTATCCTCATTTCAATCATGGTATGGTTCGGCGTGCTTGCGTCATTGATTGGGGCAATTCACCATACAGGGACAGTGGATGATGTTGACTCTGCTGATGCAATTGTAGTCTTAGGCGCAGGTTTATCGCGCAATGGTCAACCAGGCTATGCCTTAACACGTCGTTCCTCACATGCTGCGGAACTTTATCATCAAGGGCTTGCGGATACGATTGTCTGCACAGGTGGCATCGCGGAAGGGCAGACACGCAGCGAAGCGGATGGCTGTCGCCAAGTATTGCTATGGCATGATGTGCCTGCCTCAGCCATTTTGCTAGAAGAAGGTAGTGCATCCACCGAAGAAAATGCCTTGTATGCCAAACCGATTCTCGAAGTGAATAACCTCAACTCCGTGATTATCGTCAGTGATAGCTATCATGTATTTCGAGCGCGGTATATTTTCCAGACAGTAGGCATTGATGACGTGTCCCTCAGCCCTGTCTCGCGGCACTTGATACGAGGGTATCCAACTTACAGAACATCAGTTGTGCGTGAAGTGATAGCCCTGCATTGGCAAGTCTTCAAGACTATATTCAACATCCCCATTACTAATCTATGACAATGGCAAGCCATAGGTCAATCGTCGGTCATTCGGATTTTTGCAAAATGAAAGCCTCGCATATAATATTCTCATAGTAGAACTATTTTCATGGGGATAGAGACATGCGACGCTTTGCTTTACTTGCAGTAGTTGTCGTCATCATATTGTCGGTGACGATACCACAACTCCTAGCACAACAAGACAATAACGATGCCGTTGTTCAACAATCAACCAATAGTGCTTTACAGTTAGTTGATACTGAGCCACTAACGGGCGCAGAACTTGGCTTAGAGATGCCGATTACACTGTATTTTGACCGTCCTGTGGATTGTTCAACGGTTGGCAATGGGCTGACGATTTCACCACCAATTGCTGGAACAGTCACTTGTGATGATACGACACTGACTTTCACTCCTGATGGCGCATTTGACCGTGCGAATACCTACACCCTGCAATTAGATTCGGCGATTCGTGGTCAAGATGGTGCCCAACTATTTGAAGCTGTCTCACTCAATTTTGATACAGTGGGCTTCGTCCAAGTCTCCGAAACTTTCCCAGCAACAGAGTCGCTTGATATTCAATTGAATACCAGCATTACGGTCATCTTCAATCGTCCGATTGTAGCACTCAATGTATTTGAGGAAGAAGATAACTTCAATCCACTGGTCATTTCACCTGCCATTGAGGGTACAGGCGAATGGGTTAGCAGTTCAATTTATCTATTTGAACCCGATGAACAACTCCAAGCGAATACACAATATACAGTGACTATTGAAGAAAATCTCACCTCAGAAGATGGCGCAATTCTGCCAGAAGATTACACCTTCAACTTCTTCACACAACCACCTCAAATTCTTGACTTCTCGCCCTTTAGCGAACAGACGAATGCGCCTCTCGACCAAACTGTGCAGGTGCGCTTCAACTTGGAGATGGATCAGCAATCGGTGGAAGATGCCTTCTCGCTGACTAATACTCTAAGCGAAGATGAGGTGGCGGGTACATTTGAATGGGCAGAGGATGGCGCAGGATTCCGTTTTATCCCCGATGAAGATTTAGAAATCGAATCCTCGTATCTAGTATCGATTGATAGCGAGATGGTGCGCGGACTCAATGGAGGTGAAGGTGGTCTGACAGGTACATCATCATGGACGTTTGATACTGTACCGTTCCCTGCGATTGAAAGTACCAGCCCTAGCGATGATGGTTCAGTCCGTGCTTATGGTGGTTTTGTCATTTACTTTGCATCCCCAATGAAGCAAGATCAATTTGCTGACTTCATCACCATTGAACCTGAACCCGAATTTGAACCGCGTTATTACTGGCGCAGTTGGAGTGATAGCGTAGAAGTTGCTTTCCAGCCGTATGCAAGTGCAGAATACACGATTACGATTGCTGCTGGTCTGGAAGACGAATACGGCAACACAATTGATGAAGAATACATCTTCTCATACACTACATTGCCTTTTCAGCCAGAGATTAACCTGCGTACTGTGGGTAGTGTCGGCTTCTACAATGCCGAACGTGACCCAACCGCATTATTTGTCACTTACCGCAATGTTGATGAATTTGATGTATCCCTCTACGAAATTGAAGATGATGTCTTCAATAATTTCCTCATCAGAGAAGGGCGTTACGGCTATATCAGCAGTGGTATCTTCCAAGATGAAGACAATTTGTTGAGTCGCTTCACAGTCAATGGCACAGAAGTTCCTGAAAATGCCTTGCGTTTTGATTTGCTCGAATTTAACGAATCTGTCAATGGTATTGCTTGTCCTGCATCGCTACCAACGCGCTTGTTCAATGGCACAACGGCTATTGTTACATCTGACCCAGACCCTGTGCGGGCACGGTCTGCGCCTGTGACTGGTGAAATTGTCGATTTGCTGTATGTCGATTATGCCCTGCCGATTTTAGATGAGCCTGTCTGTGGCTCAGATGGTTTAACATGGTATCCCGTTCAATTGCGTGATGGCACAGCGGTATGGGTTGCAGAAAGTGTCGAAGATGAATATCTGATTGCACCTCTCGATGGCACTCAAACTGCCGAAGTACCGATTACTGTCGAAGAGGGACAAGGCTTAGACCCAGGCGCATACTATATTCGTCTCGATTCAGAGACAGGGGTTGGCTACAACACCGATCATGTGATGGTTGTTTCCAATGTCAATATCACTCTTAAACACACCAATGATAGTATGCTCATCTGGGCGACAGATGTTCAGACAGGCTTGCCTCTACCCGATGCACCTGTTGCGATTTATGGGCAAACAGAAGAATTCGTGCCAATTGCAACAGGCATTACCAATGTTGATGGTGTCTTAGAAGTGGATTTGCCAGAAGCGAGTCCGCGCTTATCACGCCGTTTAGTCATCATTGATACCGATACACACTATGGAATTGGCTCAACCGATTTTGACTCAGGGATTTCACCGTATCAATTCGCACAGAGTTATAGCTACTATCCGAATGAGTATCGCATCTATCTCTATAGTGATCGTCCTGTATATCGTCCTGGTCAGCCTGTTTATTTGCGTGGTGTTGTCCGTGAACAAGATGATATTGCCTACACCACGCCTGACATTGATAGCATCAATATGCAAATTGCCAATGGCTTCGGTGAAACAATTTATGATGGTCCGCTTGACATCAACGAGTTTGGCACATTTAGTCTCCAACTGGATTTAGCTGATGACACACGCCTCGGTTATTATAGTGCGATTGCATCGCTACCGAGTACACGCGAATACTATGGCGATTTAACAGGTCGCGCACGCTTTAATGTCGCAGAATATCGTCTACCTGAGTTTTTGGTGGATGTGACAGCCAATACACCTGAAGTCGTACAAGGGGAGACCCTCTCTGTCACTGTGGATAGCACTTTCTTCTTTGGCGGTTCAGTTTCTGATGCGACTGTCGAGTACAGTGTGATTGCTGAGGATTACTTCTTCACCTACGAAGGCGAAGGGCGTTATGACTTCATTGATTACAACTTTGACTCAGGTCCAAGTGCTTTCTATGCCAGCAGTGATAACGGTACACTCGCCACAGGAACAGCGACAACAGATGCTCAAGGGGAATTCACTATCGAAATCCCTGCTGACTTAGCCGATGCGTCACAGAGTCAACGCTTTGTGGTTGAAGCAACCGTCCGTGATGAAACGGGACAATCTGTTTCAGGACGTGGCACGGTGATTGTGCATCAAGGCGAGTTTTATATCGGAGCGCGTGCCAATAACTATGTCTCGACAGCCAATGAAGAATCAATCATTAATCTGATAGCTGTCGATTGGGATAGTCAACCGCTCCGTAATCAACGTCTTGAAGTCGAAGTCGTGCAACGTGTTTGGTCATCTGTGCAGGAACGTGACGAAAATGGACGAACAGTTTGGCGATACGAAGTCGAAGAAATTGTTGTGGCTGACGGTAATGAACGCACCAATCGAGATGGCGAAGCACAATTCACATTCACGCCAGAAGAAGGTGGGAGTTATAAAATATACGTCACAGGGCGCGATGATGCAGGCAATACAATCCGCACCTCAACGTATGTGTGGGTCTCATCCCGTAACTACGTCTCGTGGCGACAACAGAATAGCAATCGCATTGACCTCGTTGCGGATAGTGAATCCTACACGGTCGGCGATACCGCCGAAATTTTGATTGCATCGCCTTTCCAAGGCACTGCCGAAGCTCTGATTACAGTTGAACGTGGTGATATTCTCAGTTACGAGCGTATCACTATGGAAACGAACTCGGTTGTTTATGAATTGCCTATTACGCAAGACCATGCGCCGAATGTCTATGTCAGTGTGGTGATTGTCAAAGGGGTTGATGAGAATAATCCCGTTGCAGGATTCCGTGTGGGCTATGTTGAATTTACAGTTGACCCCGAACGCTACGAACTCAATATTGACATCAGTTCCAATGTTGACCGTACTAGTCCGCAAGAAACGATTACCTATACCATCCAGACAACGGATTGGGCAGGAACGCCTGTGCCAGCAGAAGTTGGTGTTGCGGTGACTGACCTTGCTTCACTATCACTCGCCCCCGACCCAAGTCGTCCGATTTTTAACTATTTCTACAGTGACCAAAGTCTATCAGTAGAAACGACGACACCGTTAACGCTCAATGCTGACCAATTGACGCAAGAGGTATTGGATACAGTCAAAGGTGGTGGTGGTGGTATCGCTGCTGAAGGTTTGATTGAAATTCGTGGTGAATTTATCGACACACCGTACTGGAATCCAACACTGGTAACTGACGAAAATGGCTTAGTCACATTTGATGTGCGCTTGCCTGATAATCTGACCACATGGCGCATGGATGCACGCGCTTACACCCTTGCACCTGATGGCAATATGCTCGTCGGACAAAATACCTTCGATATTCTTAGCACCAAGCCGATTCTGATTCGTCCTGTGACACCACGTTTCTTCATTGTGGGTGATGAAGTCGTGATTGCAGCCGTGGTCAACAACAATACCGAAAGTCCACAAGATGTGATTGTCACCATGAACTACGATGGTGTGACTTTACTCAATGGGCGCAATAATCAGAGTTCACAACAAGTACGGATTCCAGCCGATAGCCGTGAACGAGTGACATGGCGTGTCAGTGTTGATGATGTAGAACAAGCCCGTTTTAGCTTCACCGCAGATGCAGGTAATTTCAACGATGGGGCAATTTCTGGCATTAGCATTGATGACGAAGGCACATTGCCTGTCTATAGCTACGCACCGCCCGAAGTAGGTAACACTGTTGGCTCATCAGGTGTGCTAGAAACTGCTGAAAGCCGAGTCGAAACGTTTTATCTACCAGAGCGTTTCGATGTGGACGAAGGCTTCTTGACGGTTGAAGTCGAACAATCCTTAGCAGCAGCTACCCTTGATAGTTTGCAAGCCTTAGATGCAGGTGAATCCGATAATTCATCGCACTATACCGTGAGTCGTATGCTGCCGAATATTATGTCTTATCGTGCATTAGAAGAATTTGGTTTAGTTGATGACGACCTAGAAGCGATGCTCAATCGTAACAGTAATTTCGGCATTCAAAAACTCGTGTCGGAGCAAAAAGCGGATGGTGGCTGGGGTTGGTATTTCTCTTCACGGAGCAATCCATCAACGACAGCCTACGTTTTGCTGGGCTTGTACGAAGCACAACAACAAGGCTTCACTGTGCCACAACAGACTCTAAATAGAGGCGTTGAGTATCTACAAGCAAACCTTGTGAGCATCGACCAAAATACGACAACATGGCGTGCCAATCGACAAGTGTTCACGTTGTATGTCTTAGCGCGGATGGGTCAGCCTGATGTGGCACGTACCGAAGTATCGTATCGCAATCGAGATGACATCAGCCTATATGCTAAGGCACTACTCGCTGAAACTTATTGGTATATTGACCCACTGGATGCTTCTCGTGCTGATGTTTTGCTCAATGAATTGCTAAATAGCGTCAGCATCAGCGCGGCAGGGGCGCATTGGCAAGAACCCTATATCGACTATTGGAACTGGAATACCGATACGCGCACAACGACGATGGCACTCAATGCTTTCATCCTTTGGCGACCAGAAAGTGACTTAATTCCGAATATCGTGCGTTATTTGATGATTCAACGACGTGTAGACCGTTGGGAATCTACACAAGAGACCACATGGGCGGTCATGTCACTCACCAATTGGATGATTGCATCAGGTGAACTCAACCCTGATTACGCCTATACTGTCGCACTCAATGGTGAAGAACGTATTTCAGGGCAAGCAACGGAAGGCACAGCACGCAACAGTGAAATGCTCTTTGTGGAAGTTGCTGACCTCTTGCAGGGTGAAGCCAATCGTCTAGAGTTCATCCGTACAGGAAGCAATGATGGCAATCTCTACTATACAACTTATCTGACAGCCCAATTACCAATCCCTGACCTTGAACCGATTAGCAATGGTGCAACCATCACACGTACCTATAGCTTACAGAGTGACCCAGAGAATACACCTATCACCGAAGCAACTGTCGGTGACATCATCGAAGTGCGCTTGACAATCATTTTGTCGGATTCAATGCACTATGTTCAGGTTTATGATCCATTACCAGCAGGTGCAGAAGGCATTGACCCCAATCTGACGACTAGCGCACAAATTGGCACACGTCCAAGTTTGAATAATACCAGTCCATTACGATATGGCTGGGGATGGTGGTATTTCTCGAATGTCGAATTCCGCGATGAAGCAGCGGTGTTGAACGCAGATTTCTTGAGTGCAGGGACTTACGAGTACGTTTATACCATGCGTGCAGGGGTCGAAGGTACATATAATGTGATTCCACCAGCGATTCGAGAAGTCTACTTCCCTGATTCATACGGACGTGGGGCAGGGTCGTCGTTTACGGTGAATCCAGCACAATAATAAATCATCCGAACGGGCGGAGTTATTTTTCCGCCCTTACACCAACAACTTTTTAGGAACGAAAATCCAAGATGACAATTCCTTTTTATGATGATAATGGTCAAGCATTTTTTGACCGAACAGTAGCTATTGATTTGTCTCATCTCTATGATGTACTGGCTGACCTTATTCCATCAGAAGCTCATATCCTCGATGTAGGATGTGGTAGTGGACGCGATAGTAACGCCTTTTTAGAGCGTGGTTATCAGGTGTCGGCATTTGATGCCAGCAAAACAATGGTTGAACTGGCGACTGACCATACAGGTATTTCTGTGAAGCATCATACCTTCGCTGAGATGACTTACGATAAGCAATTTGATGTCGTCTGGGCAAATGCCTCACTCTTGCATCTACCAAGTAAACAATTGCCGACTGTGTTTGAAAGTGTAGCAAAAGCCCTCAAGAAAAATGGTATTTTCTACTGTTCGTTTAAAGTCGGTGACCATGAAGGTATTGTGGATGATGGTCGGCACTTTACATATTTCACCGAAGCACGAATGCGAGATTTTGTCGCTCAATTCCCTGAGTTTTTGATAGAACAATTGATGATTACGCCCGATGAGCGTCCTAAATACCGAGATTGGCTCAATATCTATATTCGTTATGTAGGATAATCATAGCAAAAATGGGTCGCATCTTTACGAGATTTGCGCTATAACGAAAGGTGATTGATAGTCAGCGAGAGATCGTATCATGAGCGATGGTAAAGTGTATGAAATGCTATGGGATTGCCAATTCTGTGGCACAAAAGGTAATCTAGGATTAACCCATCGATTCTGCCCTAATTGTAGCGCACCTCAAAATCCTGATAGTCGCTATTACCCATCGGATGAAGATAAAGTTGAAGTCCACGACCATCAATATGTCGGAGTCGATGTCACTTGCCCATCGTGCAATGAACTCAATAGTGCGGCTGCCGAATTTTGTGGACAATGTGGTTCGCCACTCACCGAAGGCGCACGCGCTAAGACACTCGACCCTCAATGGCGGTCTGCCCATGAGCAATTTGCCTCTAGTGGTTCGCGTGATGTCGTCAAAGAACGCTTTGAAGCCGATTTAAATCTGCAACCTGAAGCAACGAAATCTAAGCCTAAGCGTAAATCAGGCAGTCCAATTCGTACCTTCGTTGTCTTGGGTATTATCGCAGCCATTGTATTTGCTGTCTTCAATGTGCTGACTGCTACCAAAGATGTGACAGTCAAAGTCGTTGACCACGAATGGGAACGCACAGTACAGATTCAAGAATACAGTAACTTCCGTGAGTCAGATTGGCGTGATAGTCGTCCATCAGGCGATAATGTTTCAATTGTGCCAGGTTCGTGTCAGCGTGAACAACGCTCAACGCGCCGTGTTGCCGATGGGCAAACATGCCAAACTGTTCGGCAAGATAATGGCGATGGCACATTCTCACAACGTCAAGAATGCACAACCAATTACCGCGAAGAACCCGTCTATGATGATATGTGTACATGGACTGGTCAACGCTGGCAAAATAGCCTTACGGAAGATACAGGTGGAGGCTTTGCTATTTCTCCCTATTGGGCAGATGATAGGCTTGATTTGAATTGTATGGGATTACAACAAATTGGATGTGAACGAGTCGGGTCACGCCAAGAAACATATGCCGTTATCTATCAAGACCAAGCGGACGAAAACTTATATCGCTGTACCTATTCTCAAGCAGAATGGGCAAGCATCGAAGAAGATTCGATTTGGGTAGGGCAAGCACGCGCTTTGATACCTGATTCCTTATTATGCGATTCGCTTGAGTCTAAATAATGTCAGTATAGATTAAGCTCGAAACTAAGCAGTCTTGTAAATAATCAACTGAGTCAGTGTCGTAAGGGAGAGTTTCAAACGCTCCCTTACACATATTATTACTCTGTGAGCTACAAACTCCAAAGATTTTTAAACATAAATCACCTTGTTACACAACAGGCTCAGCAATTGGTTTCGAGATAAAATTATAAATCTCTTCGTTGACGCTATCAGGGGCATCATGCTGGATGAAGTGTGTGGCATGTGGGAAGAAAACCAGTTCACCATCCTCCACCAAATCCATGCTGGGCTGTGCCATTTCTTTCACTAAAGCACTATCTTTTTCTCCCCATAACATCAATGTTGGTGTCGTGATATGTTGTTTTTTACTGAGTTTGGTAAAACCACTTAAATTGCTGTTTGCGCGATAATAATTGAGCATCGATGTCATCGCATTCGGTTGTGCCCAAGCCCGACGATACTGTTCAATATCTTCATCTGAGAAAGCACCTTGCGTCGCATTTGCTTGTAAACCTTTACCAAAGGTCTTATAGTCATTCAGACTAATAAGTACCTCTGGAATGATAGGTAAATTGAAAAATCCTTGATAGGACATTCTTAGCATATGCTCCAAATTACCATTCAAAAATTCCTGCGTGACGACGCTAGCACTTGGTGCATTCAACACAACGAGTTTTTTTAACTTATCGCGATATTGTGCAGCAATAACCCACGAAATAACACCACCCCAATCGTGCCCGACAAGATTGACTTTGTCGTAACCCAATGCCTCAATGAGCTTAGCAGCATCTTGTGCCAGAATATCGAGTGTGTAATTGGCTCGTCCTGTTGGCTTATCACTGAGATTATAGCCGCGTTGGTCAGGCACAATTACCCGATAGCCTTTTTCGACGAGAAACGGAATTTGCTTGCGCCAGCCGTACCAAAATTCAGGGAAGCCATGTAATAACACAACAGGCTCACCATCTTTGTCCCCTGCTGTGACCACATGCAATGTTACTTGTCCGAGATTAATAAATTGCTTTTCGATATTTTCCATATAGTGTATCCTAAACTCTGTGAAATTTACCACAATTACTACAAGGATACAGCCAATAGCTTAGATACACATAAGTTTATCGCCAAGTGTAAATCGTATAGGCAATGTCATCAGACCACACTTCGGTGACAGAATCATAGAAATTATCAGGGAATAGAGCATTTTCGGTACGGGCATGTTCCATGATTTCGCCCCACAGTGAATAACCATCTTGGCGTGTGCCATCATCAAAATCAAAGAGCAGAACATAATCATACTCGCTTTGCCACTGTGCAATGAGGTCACTAGGGGATGTTCCCATCTGCAATGGACGTGCCCAATGGTCAAACATCGTATCGCCATTACAGGTGAGGGTACTAGGGCAATAGAATGCTTTGGGTTCCCATAAGAACAGCACATGACTATCCTCTGGTAACGCCTCTAATTGCATCATGGCTGGATAGACTGCGCCTAAATTACGTGTTAGATAGCGGTCAGTACGCTCTTGGCTGACTGTTGCTATGTGATATTCCAGCACACGACTCTCAGCAAAATAGCGCAAATAATCAAAACTCCCCAGAAAAATGCTGAAAATCAGTACCGCTTGTGTGATGAAAACAATATCAATCGGGCGGCGTTTCCAATTTTCAAGACTGTGATAGGCAAGCCCAGCTAATATTGCTGGTAATGCGCCACCAATCAACATCAAACGCGGTTGTGCGCCGATACCACTCGTTGCTGCCAAAATCATCCAAAAGATGAGGACAACAAGTGCTAATGGCAAGACCATCTGCACTAGTGATTTTGAGTTGTCGGATAATTTGTTATAGCCAAGCATAAGCAAGAAAGGCATCGTCATCCAGAATGCGCCCATCGTAAAGCCGTATGGTGCAATGCGATGTACACCGAAAATCGTTGCTGTGACTGGCAATAAGGCAACCTCTATAAACCGTCCTTGATGAATCAAACCGTTCCCTGCGTCACTGAAAGCATCGCCACGCACACTATCCCAATTGGCACCGCCAAAAATATATGGGAAAACAGGATTTTCGTATAGTAATAAGCCTTTGGTCAGCCAAGGCAAAAAGAGGACTAAACCAATCACAGCAAAGGTGACTGTATGAGAAATTACTTGTTTCGGTTCGCGCCAAATGACAAACAGATAAACACCAATAATCAATGGTATGGAGGTATATTTGATGCCAGCGCAAATTGCCAATAGCACAATAGTAAGACGTAACCAATGATGACGGTCTTTATCACTTGCTTGCCACTGTTGCAACACAATAATAATCGCTGCTCCATAACTCATCAGTGCAATATCGACATATGCCCAGCCCATCAGCAACCAAAAACTGAAACTCGCCATAATCACTAATACGGAGACCGATGCCGCTTTACTAGAAGCATGTTGTCGCACCAAATTATAGATGAGTACTAATCCCAGCACACCAACAGCAAAGTGCAGAACCGCAGGAGCAGTGTCTGAGCCGACCATCATCAACAAACCATAGAGCATTTCAAAATTTTGTGGAAAGCCGAAAAAATGATTGTCCAGATTAGCAATAATCGCGCCATTTTCGACATATAACTGTGGAATAACGAGATGATAATTGAGCGCATCCCATGCTATCGGCGGAGCTAAAGCCAATAAAAGTGCGGAAAGCAAAGTCACAATCACAAAGGCACGTACAAAACGCTCCCAAGGAGTTTCAGGTCGTCCACTTTGGAAGACGAGGTCGCGCACATCAGCCAACCAAGATAGTAGTTGTCGCCAACAGAATAATCCTGCGACGAGGATAACGCCCCATATCACTAAGTTGAACTGTCCCAGCAAGCCTAGCGTAACAGCAATCAAGCTGATGATACCCAGCCCAATCAGACTATCGATAGCGACACGTTCACCAATCGAGAGAACACTAAAATCCATCATAGATAGCACACTTCGTCCGATTGCTCCTGCGATTATCAGTAAGGCAAAAACAATACCGATGTCGAAGGCGATTAACATTGTGCTAGTTAAACCATTGCGGATGGTTAACGCAGATTCTCCGACATTATGCCCCCAGAAATAGAGTGCCATCACCAGCATCATGCCCATGAGTGTGATGAGTTTTTGTCGAACCATGTGGAACTCCCGATTGTGTGTCAGTACGGGAGAATTTTAACACGTAATGTGCGTTAAGAGCGTAAAGCTCGTAGCCACTTGCGCACCTTTGGTACAGCTTCAGTATAAAGTGAGTAGGCGAGTCCGCTTGGTGCGTAATCCCATGCGCCTAAGCGACGCTCAACCGTCCCTCGGAAGCCTTGCTTGAACATGAAGACCCCCCACATCGGGTCATCTTCATTAAAGTCATTGGGTGCACCCCACATATCGTAAGTTTGATATCCGTGTGCCTGTGCCCATTTGATTGCTTCCCATTGTAGAGCATAATTAGGCATCCGATTTCGTTCTTTATTGCTAGACGCACCGTAAAAATACCAACACGTCGTGCTAAAATGGAATAATATCACCTGCGCGATAGGCAAACCGTCGTATTCAGCAATCAGCGCATGGGCGAGGTCATTTTCCATGAAGTATCGCCATAGCTTGAGATAATACTCCTTAGGACGAATCAGGAAATCATTGCGGTCACCAGTGATGTCATACAATTTATAGAGTGTATCGAGGTCATCGAGTGTGGCATCCCGAATCGTGACATCTTTTTTGTATGCTTGGCGCACTTTTCGGCGTGTGTTGCCACTCATCGCCATCAGAATATCATCTTCGGCTTGTGTGAGGTCAATTGTCACTGTATTACGAAACTGAATTTGGTCATCACTGAATGACCATTGCTTATCTTCCAGTAATTGCTTGATTGCGTGACCTGTTTCAACAATAGTATCGTCTTCTTCATTAGGGACACCTGTCGCGTAAGCAATATCAGGGTCGATTTTGACCCACACTGCACGATGCTCTTTTGCCTTTGCTTGGATGATAGATAAAACCTCTTGTACAAGAGCCGTATCACTGTAATCCATTGCAGGACCTTTGGGTGCATACATCAATGACGCAGGACCGAGTTTGCGTTCGCCCATGCTACACATTGCCACGATTTCACCATCGCGCTTGAACACCCAACGATGCGGATACCAGCCCGTTGTCTCATGCTTGAATTGTCCCCACTCCCATGTTTGCAAGACATGCGCGTAGGGCAGTTTGGCAAGTTCACTATTCCATTGATGCTTATCGGTGATGGTTTCGAGTGTTAGCAAGTGGGTTTTGGTCTTTCGTTGTTATTCGCTCGATACTCTAATCAGTGTTATTTAGCCCAATTTCTACAAAGAGCTTACCATATCTATTTAGATCGTTGTCCATTTCTCCAAACGCACCAGCAGTAAGGATTGAAGGTGCAGTCCACAATAGACCAGCATTAAAGAGTCTATTCTGTGAAATAGCTTGATCGCCTGTAGCTTTAGAAAACTCAGTAGCAATATATAGTTCTTTGAGTTCTGCAATATCTGTTATAAATATTCTGGTCGTACAATCACATAAAATGTCAAACTCGTCTTTTGATATGATACCAAGTATTAAAGCACGACTCAAACGTCCAATTATTTTTGCTTTAAGGATATGATTAACGCTATCCAGTAGCATCACAACTGTTTCACCAAATTCTTTCTTTTGTTTATTGGTTTCAAATTGTGTAAGGAAATTTACTCGCTCTTCTAACGGTATATCTCGATGTTGGTAAAGAAAAGTACTAATTTTTTTAAGGAAGATTCGATCACGGATACCTAAAATAGCTTTACCACTTTTATAGAAGATTCCTACAATCGGTACATCATCTAGAATGTTTGAATCCATAATTGAATTAATTGCGAGATCACCAAAATCTACAGCTAATTCTTCCAGATGCTCACTACTCAGCGAGTTAGATAATGCTAGTCCTAAATTTTCGTCTTCTGTCCTTGACATGATTAGTCATACTGCCCTTCGACATATTCATCTATGATACCAAGAAATTCCTCAAGCTGGTCTTCAATGTAAAGGGCTTGTTCAGCTTCAGAGAAACCAGCTAGGAGTTTCTTCTTTTTGCCTTCATTTGTCATCATGTAAACATCATAGGTGATGGTGTCGCCACCGCTACCACTGGTCACTTTACGTTTGGTGAAGAGTTGCTGAATGGTGTTGGTGTCGATAGTCTTATCAAAAGGAATGCTCATCGGGCGATGCTGGATACTCAATGCTTTGTGGGTCGCACGAACGGTTGTCGTATTCAATAGTTGGAACAGGGCAGTATAAGCGACGAATAAACCAACAAGAATAAATGGAATCAAAAATAGCGGAAAAATAAGCCCTTCCCAATTACTCTCTGAAACGCTTGATATACCAGCGAACAAAAATGTTGGCACGAAAACTGCCCACAGCATCCCATTCCAAAAGAGTGCAAAAACACCGACAACGATACCCATACACGCATTATGCTTATAAGCAATTTGGAGACTTTCACCTGTCAGATTGACGGTGAAACGCTTCGGGATGGTTACTGCATCCTTTTTGGATTTGTGGGATGATGATACTCGTGATGATGGCGTGCTGAATACTGCACCACAAGTATCACAGGTGACAATGTTCGCTCTTGGGTCAATATGCTTTTCGTCTAATGGCTTACTACATTGTGGACACTCTAGTTGCATGATAAATCCTTAGATGAATGAATACTCATCTACAGCATACTCGCAAATGATGGTTCGCTACCCCCTAAGAATTAGGTGTATTTATGGCATCATTCGTTTCATAGCTTGATCGTCAATGCCAAAAAATTCTTCAAGGCGTTTCTCAAAGTAGATCGCAGCACTCATTGTCACGATACGGTTTAAGAGTTCGATGCGTTTGCCAGATCTTGTCAGTAGCATCAACGAATAATAAGGATGATTTCCTCTACGTGAGCGAGATTTTGCTTCGATGACATAAAATTGCTCAATCTTATTACCCTCAATGTACTTATCTGAAAATATCAAGCTCGAATTGAGGACTTTCAGAACATCTTGTTTGGCATAAACTGATTTTTTGTTAACTGAAAACCAGATAACCGCCCCAACGGACAATACAACAATAAGACTTAAAATCCAGAATGCACTCTCGCTAATACTCTCAGATGTCTCCATGATTACACTAAATGGGCAGATAAAGAGTAATAAGATAGGCAGGAAGAAACATCCTACATCAGATTCCTCTTCATGAGCATAGGAATCATATAACTCAATTGATAGCTGATTATTATCTGCGCTAATTGCGTAACCTAATGGAACAGGTAAATTGATAGATTTGTAGTAGGCTTCTCGGTCTTCAGGACTAGATACTCTTGACGAAGGTAGAGAAAACAAGGCATGACAGTTATCACATGTGACAATATCGAGTTCTTCGTTGATATGACTTTCATCAAGTGTGGTGCTACAACTTGGGCATGTCAGTTGCATGGTCTATCCTAGTAGGTCAGCAAAATAATGATACCTCTATAGCTTACACGCAAATACGAGTTGAATGACCTCAATGCTTTACACTAATCATCAAACTTATCGCCATCCATTTTCTCTTGTGTGAATCCATAATAACCACCAAAACGAATCTCACGTTGTCGCCTTAGCATGGCATCCCATTCAATTACTGATGGGGGATTGAGGAAATTTTTATAAGCCAATGCCATTTGACGAGCAGCTTCTTCAGGAGGCATCCCGCCTGTTGCTGTCCCTAATCCTGGGCAGAGAATCGTTTCGATCGGTTTTTCGGCAGTTTTGTTGAAATTGTTAACTGCATGGAGCATCGCCCACATTGCATTATAGACTATATCTGTCTTGACAATCGTCATCGGCACGCGCATTGTCGGTGTATGAGCGAGGTAAGGATGCTCAGGGTGCATGGTTTTAACGATAATAGACGTGCCAACAGGTTGTTCACAACCCCACTCGTCACGTAATCTTCGCTGAACACGTTGCATCAGTTGTTCACCAAAAAATTGAGTGATGGCTGCATCAATACCGCCATCCATAATACCGAATGAGTTTGCAGGGCTGACCATGCAATCATATGTTTCTACATCTTGGAATTTGCCATGAAAAACTGTGACATTTGGTAAGTCAGCGAAATAGGTTTCAAAGGCTTTGCAGACTTCATCATAAATATCGACTAAGATTAATTGCATTAGCTCATCCTCTCACTTTGAGTGCTGTTTTGTAAGCCATATATACTATTGAATTATAAACGTAATCCCATGCTCCTGCTGACCGCACGACATCACCACCCCAACCACGTTTAAAACGATAGACGCTCCACAAGCCGTCAATGCGTTCTTGGAATTGTTCTTCCAGTACCTCTTCGGATTCATCAGGGATGCCCCACATATCGTATTTCGTACAGCCACGATTCTGTGCCCATTTAATTGCTTCCCACTGTACCCCATAGGATGCCATCAACTTACGTTTGACATTCGAGGATGCACCCTCAAGATAAATTGCGGTGTCACCCACACTAATAACTAGATTGGCTGCGAGAGTATCCCCTTCGTGGTCTGCGAGGATGAGTGTCGCATGGTCAGGAACAAATAGCTCATACATCAATTTGTAGTAGGCGGATTCATGCACCCCAAAATCGTTGCGTTCGCCCGTGACATCCATCATGGTTGTGAATTTATGAAGGTCATCTGGCGTTGCTTCGTAATAATGAATATCGTTTTTGTAGGCTTTGCGGATATTGCGTCGCGTGCTGGTGTTCATCCGTGCTTGAATCGTATCGTCATCGCCTGTGATGTCTATCATGACAGTGTTGGGTGGTTGAATCCGTTGTGGACTCTCGTCGAATCCCCATTGTGAAGGGTCAGAGGCAAAATCAAAACCAGGCTCCCATTTAAGGAAAGCAGCCCCATTTGTCTTGGCACATGCATGAATTGCTTTCCATAGCTCATTCCATTGTGAGTCGTCGCTCACGTAAGCCCCATAAGGTAAATATGCCATCGTGCCAAGTTTCATTGGTAAGGGACGGAACAGGAATTGTGCCCCTGCAACAATTTCATCAGCCTCATTCTGTAACGCGACCCGTTCCACTGACCAACCATAAGCGTTTTTTTGTTCGCTCCATGCACTCAATTGTAAGAAGTATCCACGCGGATGCGAGAGGACAAAGTTATCCCATGCCGTAGGAGAAGGAGATATGGCTTGTATTGGCGATGTTGCCATAGGTGGTTTTTACCTTTGTTGGTTTAGTAAACGTAATCTTATTGACGATACCATCTATCATGTGTGACTTTAATAGTCCATCTGAATGACTAGCAATCAAAGTATAAATATATTTGATTATTACAAGTTGACTGAGTAATATGTTTTTCAATATAAAAATGAAGTGACTCAACCTTTTGAAAAAAGTGAATTAGTGCAAAGTGGTTCTAACACTTAGTTTGATTGCCTATATTAAAAGAAGAGTATCTCAATCGCTTTGAGACACTCTTCCAGAATAGCTTCATTAACTATGTTTAGTAGGCACAGGGTACGACTTGATGTCTAAACTGGTGCAAGAGTTCCCGTCCAGATAAGCCAGCAAAGCAACGATTTTGCAACAAGACTTAAGACAATGTATGCCCGTTCTCCATAGAGATAGTCTTTCCAGGGACCGACTTTCTTGTATTGCAGAACCATATTGATAGCAAAAATATTGAAGAATACAAACAGCGTTGGAATGATAGCATATACAAATGCAGGAGGTTGTGCTTCCTCACCACCAGATGTCACCGCACCGACGAAATATAGTGTGACAACCACCCACGGCACAAATCCAGCAATACAGCCATAGATGAAGGATGTCCAATCAGGTTTATCTGTATATTGATTGTGGTACTCCATCATGATGCCAAATAGGTTCATCGTTGCATTAAGGGTGAATATGAGCAGAATCGCGCCTAAATCCCATAAGCCAATCAACATCCCAATCAGCACAATCATCAACGACGAACTCAGCGCATATTCATAGAAGCGTATCGGGTTCATCCCTTTTTTGAGATTTTCCACATAGCTGTTGTAACCAATCGTCGATAGATAGAAATGAGCAACAGCAGAAATCAGTAAAAATGTTGCTACCGCAGGTCCGAAGGGGAGTTCATAGAATAATTCTGGACTAGGTGTGAGTGCAAAGTTTTCGAGGTCGAAACTCAGATAGTTCGTGTAAATAGGATAGGTGGTGTCATTGCTCACAAAAATCATGAACAATCCCTGTACGAGATGCAAAAATCCCATGATGATATTAAAGCGACGTAATTTCTGAAACTTTTCGCTCTGAGCATCGTTAGTTTGAGCAGACCCTGCGCTAGCTGTTGCCATATGCTATTCCTTTATATGAATGATGAAACTGCGAGTTACACATCATCATAGTAGCAGTGTTTGACAGGGCGTGTCATACCGTCATCAAATGCTAATCTAGCTCAATGGATGGGTCGTTTCCTTCACTGCTGATAGATGTTGTCATACTAAGATAATTTATGCTGACATGAGATTAAATCCCTGTGAAAATGGCATCTCACGAAAACGCGCAGACACCCGTTGTTTAATCTTCTACTCATATGCTACAATATTCACAATCAAATTTTGCAGACAGTTTGTATTGAGTTGAGACGTTGCTATCCATAGGCGCAGGTGTTATACTATGAGCCGTTTGTGAGAAATAGCGCAAATGAGCTTATGCTTAGTTAGATTAGCTCAAAATGACTGTTTCCTTAGTAGATTTTTTAGGAGTAGAGGCTCAATGGAAGTATTAAGCAACTGGGCTTTCATCGGCGTATTTTTAATTTTGGCACCTATTTTTCCTGCGTTGCCAATTCTTGCCGCCACTGCATTGCGTCCCAGTAAACCGAACGTCCTCAAGAGCCAAACTTACGAATGTGGTGTCGAAACAGTGGGGGATACATGGGTACAGTTTCGTGTCCAGTATTATATCTACGGTTTGGTCTTTCTTGTCTTTGATGTTGAAATGGTATTGCTGTTCCCGTGGGCAGTTGCCTATAACGACTTAGACCTGTTCGCATTCGGGGCTGGTTTCTTGTTCATCTTCCTGCTCGCCGACGCGCTCATCTATGCGTGGAAAAAAGACGTGCTGGTCTGGAAGTAACACGGGGGAGATTGTTTAAATATGGATTGTGTTGCACTTTGTCAAGTTGTTCAAAGTTTAGGTGTTGCTGACCCCTCACTAGCTCGTTTTATAGGGCTATTGATTGCGGTTGTTTTGGTGAGTGGTGTACCACTGTTGACGGTGGTTTTCTTGATTCTTGCCGAACGTAAAATTGCAGCACGCATTCAAGACCGTATTGGTCCGAATCGCGTTGGACCATATGGTTTACTACAAACTGTTGCTGATTTACTGAAATTGCTCGGTAAAGAAGACATTACACCAGCCGCCGCAGACCGCGTGCTGTATAATGCTGCGCCCTTAATATCTTTTGCATCTGTGGTGCTGATTTGGGCAGTGATTCCGTTTATGTATGCTGCCAATGAACCAGGTGCGGTTGTCGGGGTAGACCTCGATATTGGTGTCTTATATTTTGTCGCAGTCGCATCACTCGGTACACTCGCGATTATGACCGCAGGGTGGGCAAGTAATAATAAATA
This sequence comes from Chloroflexota bacterium, assembly GCA_039200705.1. Taxonomy (GTDB): domain Bacteria; phylum Chloroflexota; class Anaerolineae; order Aggregatilineales; family Phototrophicaceae; genus JAUZRW01. Next base: position 30,026 of record JBCCSC010000042.1, on the reverse strand, counting down.
TGCCCTACTTGGTGCGTTTCGTGTGGTCGCATTGCTCGTTAGCTATGAAATTCCACTGGTTTTCGCACTCTTGATTCCTGTGATGTTCGCAGGGAGCATGTCGATGGTTGATATTATTGAAGCGCAGAGCCATATGTGGTTTATCTTCATGGCACCACTGGCGACTTTCTTGTTCTTCATCTCATCACAAGCTGAAACAGGACGCGCGCCCTTCGACCTCATCGAAGCAGAATCAGAATTGGTCGCAGGCTTCAACATTGAATACAGTGGTATGAAATTCGGTATGTTCTTTGCTGCTGAATTCTTGCATGTTTTCACCAATGGGATTTTGCTGGCTATCCTTTATATGGGGGGCTATCTCGGATTTTTGTATCAAGTCTTCCCACCGATTGGTTTCTTGTGGCTAGGGCTTAAAGGGACAATTTTCTACTTTATTTCACTCTGGTTGCGGAACACATTGCCACGCTTGCGTATCGACCAAGTGATGGGCTTCAATTGGTTCTTCTTAGTGCCTGTTTCCATCCTCAATGTAATTCTTACAGCATTGATTCTCAAGCTGATGCAACTTGCAGGGTGGGCACCTACTGATATGGCAAATTCAAGCCTCATAGGTATGTTGCCAATCACAATTGTCTTGCTGGCTAAGGATGTCATCATGATTGTGATGATTATGGGTCGCGTTGCCCTAGAAGGTCGTGAAGCACGGGCAGCTGAACAACGCTTGAATGATGACTTGCTCGTGACAGCGGCTGGAGACTAGAGGAGATACCAATGAACGATATCAATATCTTTTTAATTCTGGCATGGGTTGTCTTCACCATAATCACATTAGGTGGGGCACTCGGCGTTGTAACCACACGGAATCTCTTCCGAGGAACAATCTGGCTGATGGTCAGTTTGTTTGGTGTCGCAGGCTACTACGTTCTGCTGGAAGCACCCTTCTTGGCAGCCGTTCAGGTGTTGGTTTATATCGGCGCAATCGCCATTCTATTTACATTTGCCGTCATGCTCACGCGCAGTTTGACGCAATTAACAGACCGTTACAATCGTCCGATTGCAAATGTGGTTGGCGCAGTGTTGCTCTTCGTGCTCCTGATGGTGGGCGTTATCTTACCCATCTGGTTTACGAATGAGCCTGTTGACCCTGCAATCATCAATGCACAAGTACAAGATACACGCGACCTCGGTGAGGCACTAGTTTCTAAAGATGGCTTCGTCATTCCGTTTGAAGTCGTTTCACTCTTGCTGACAGCAGCCATGATTGGTGCGATTGTGATTGCGCGTGAAGTTGAAGAAGATGAAAAGGGGAAGCGAGCATGATACCGTTGTGGCTCTACCTGATGGTAAGTGCTGCGTTATTCTCGATAGGAACATTTGGGGTGCTATCGCGCCGTAATGGTGTAGCAGTCCTGATGTCTGTCGAGTTGATGCTCAATGCGGTGAATATTAACCTCATTGCATTCTGGCGTTATCTAACGCCAACCGAGATTAACGGTTTTGCCTTCACTGCCTTTGTGGTGGTGATTGCAGCAGCAGAAGCTGCCGTCGGTCTCGCAATCATTATTTCAGTATATCGCAGTCGGCGTTCAGTTATACCTGAAGAAGCCGATATGCTCAGAGGCTAGGGGGCTGCGATGGGTTTAGATGTCATTTTTGACTTTTTAGGACAAGCATTTACAGACCGCAACCTGATGCTATGGCTGATTCCACTCGGTCCATTATCAGCGTTTGTGTTAATTTCGTTCATCACCTTGATTTTATGGTTGGTGCGTCAGGTGACAGGGACGCAGGAAAATATGATTCCTGCCAGTGACCATCACTATAACGACCATCATCATCCTGATTACGGTGGTATGGAAGTGCCATATCAACCAGATTGGTTCCGTGTGACTGCTGTTGTTATCGGCATGGCAGGAATTATCTGGGCATTGATTATCAGTTGGACGCTCGTCTTCGGTGCGCTCAATGACTTCGGTGCTGGTACATTCGGCTCACTTGATAGTGCTGCTTATTATGGAGACGACTCACACAGTGAAGGTGACGAATCTCATAGCGAAGATGAAGCACATGGCGACGACCATGGCTCATCAGCCGATTGTGCGCCTTGCGTTTACAGTGATGAAATCACATGGATGTCGATCGGGGCAGAGGGCGACACAACAGGTGTTGTGCCAGATGAAAGCACAGATTATGAAATCGGTGTCTTGCTTGACCCGCTCAATATCACACTCTTATTCATGGTGCCAATTGCTATGCTTGGAATTTTTACCTACAGCATCGGTTACATGGCGCATGACGCACGACAAGCGAAATTCTTTGCTTTAATTTCACTCTTTGCGACAGCGATGTTCGTCCTGACGATTGCTGATAATTTGATGATGCTCTTCGTCGGTTGGGAAATCATGGGTTTCTGTTCTTACAGCCTCATTGGTTTCTGGTACGAAAAACGCTCAGCATACAAAGCAGCTATTAAAGCCTTTACTGTCACTCGTGTTGCTGATGTTGTGATGTTGCTTGGGATTGTTTACCTCTGGAATATTGCTGGAACACTTAACTTCCGTGATATTCTCTACAATCCAGAAGTACTTCAGATGATCGGTAGCACACCTGCGATTATCTTCGGTGGTTTTGGTATGAGTGCTGCTGGCTTAATTGGTGTTTTCTTGCTGATTGGTACAGTCGGTAAATCAGCACAATTCCCATTGCATGTCTGGTTGCCAGATGCGATGGAAGGACCAACCCCTGTTAGCGCGATGATTCACGCAGCAGCGATGGTTAGTGCTGGTGTTTATGCCATTATCCGTATGTATCCGCTATTTGTTGCACTGACCAATCCACATGCTAGTGACCCGACATTTTCTGCGCCATTGATTATCATGGCAGTTGTTGGGAGTTTCACGGCTTTGTTCGCAGCAACGATGGGTGTGGCACAACGCGATGTCAAAGCAGTTCTGGCATACTCAACAATTTCACAGTTGGGCTTCATGGTGGCGGCATTGGGTGTGGGTGCGTATATCGCAGCAACTTTCCACTTGATTACACACGCCTTCTTCAAAGCCTTGCTCTTTATGGCTTCGGGCGCAGTGATTCACGCAATGGAACATGGTGAGCATCACGTTCACGAACATCATGCAGCACATGGTCATGATGACCACGCACATGATGAACATCACGATGAGCATGGTCACGATGAACACCACGCAGATGACGAGCATGGCGTACACTTCGATCCACAAGATATGTTCAATATGGGTGGTTTGAATAAGCGCATTCCTGTTACATTCTGGACATTCCTTGCAGGTGGTTTCTCACTGGCTGGCTTCCCATTAATTACGGCAGGTTTCTGGTCAAAAGATGAAATTCTAGCAGAAAGTTGGTTTGGTTTTGTCGCACATGGTAGTGGCTTACACGCGATGGTCTTCTTTGTGCTCGCACTAGCTGCTTTCTTGACAGCGTTCTACACCATGCGTCAAATTGCGCTGACCTTCTTAGGCGAACCGCGTACAGAAGAAGCTGAACATGCTGGCTTAGGTGGACAATACAACATTGTCTCAATCACCATGCAAGCACCACTGATTCTGTTGGCTGTGTTTGCGCTTGGGGCTGGTTTCATTGGTGTGCCAGATGATTTCCCGATTTTTGGAGCAATCTTCTCGCCAGAACATAACTACTTCCATCACTTGGTGATTTACGCTCTGCCATTTATGGAAAATGGTGGTAGTGAAGTTTTCCATGTGGATGCACCTGCGTTCAACATCATTCCTGTAGCGGTGTCATTCATCGTTGCATTGGGCGGTTTGTGGCTGGGCTGGAAAATGTATGGTGAAAAACCACTCGAAGCTGGTGAAGAAGACCCACTCATCAAATACTTGGGCGAGCCAATCTACACGGCACTACAAAACCGTTATTACATGGATGACCTCTACGACTTGATTTTCGTGCGTCCTGCACAATGGATTTCACGCGGGGTTATTACATTGCTCGATAAGGGCATCATTGATACGGTCTTGCATACACTTGGCTTTGTCTTCACAGTCATTGGCGACTTCATCAAGGTCATGAACAAATGGCTGATTGATGGTGTTGGTGATGGCGTTCCGAAAGGTATCTGGGACTTTGGTGGCTGGGCGCGTCAAGCACAAAATGGTCGCATCCAGTTTTATCTGTTAATTGTACTTGCTGCTGTGCTGGTGATTGGCGTGATCTTCGCCATCACAACTGGCGCGGTTTTGGCATCGTAAGGGGGAGTTGAGTGATTATCTTAGGAAACGAAATCGACATCCTAACCTTTCTCATCCTAGCCCCGTTCTTCGGTGCGCTACTGGTTGCCTCGCTACCAGCAAATAAATGGATAGCGCGGTGGACGGCATTAGGGATTGGGATAGCACTTTTCGGCGTATCGGTTGCGGTCTTCATGGACTATCAAGCGAATGCAACGAATGGTGAATTTTATCTACAAGAGAGTTATCGCTGGTTTACAGTGCTTGGTGCGTCGTGGTCTGTAGGCATTGATGGCATTAGTGCGAGTATGGTACTCCTCACAGGCTTGCTAACACCACTAGCGATTTTAATCAGTTGGGAAGTATCTGACCGTCCGAATATGCACCTTGCTTTGCTCCTCATGTTTGAGGGTGCATCGATGGGTGTCTTCCTTGCGATGGATCTGATGGTTTTCTTCCTATTTTATGAATTATCGCTTGTGCCGATGTACTTCCTCATCAATCAGTGGGGTAGTCCACCACAAAAAGAAGTCAAATTCACAGGGCGCATCTACGCATCGACTAAGTTTTTGCTTTATTCGATGGGTGGTACGCTTGGGATGTTGCTGGCAACACAGTTAATCGGCTTCACAGCAGGCACATACGAAATTGCAGAAATTGCCCGCTCAACAGGTGATTGGCTCGCTGCATCACGCTCTGATGCTGCCTTCCTCGGTGTGAGTGTTGGTACAGTTAAAGCACTCGCATTCTTCGGTTTCTTTGTTGCCTTTGCGATTAAAGTTCCGATTTGGCCTTTCCATACATGGTTACCTGATGCACATGGTGAAGCACCGACGGCTGGCTCAATGTTGTTGGCTGGTGTCATGCTCAAATTGGGTGCGTATGGTTTCATCCGTTTGGTTGTGCCATTCTTCCCTGATGTTTGGGTGGCGAATGTGCCATTACTCGGAGTCAATTGGGCAACGCTGTTCGCCTTCTTGAGTATGCTTGGCATTGTGCTAGGGGCATTTGCAGCCTTTGGTCAAAATGACATCAAACGCTTGGTTGCCTATTCATCAGTCAATCACATGGGCTTCGTCGGTATCGGTATTGCTGCCTTCGCTGTTCTCTATGGTGAAGCATGGGTGGCTGAACAATCAGCGATTGCATCCGAAAGTATGGTGGATGCGTCTACTGCGCTTAACGGAACAGTCATGCAGATGTTCAATCATGGTCTGAGTTCAGCAGGGATGTTCTTGCTAGCAGGGGGTATCTATCACAAAACGCACACCCGTGACCTCACACAATACGGTGGGTTCTGGGTCAAAGCACCGATTTTTGGTGGTTTGTTCGTCTTCATGAGCATGTCTAGCTTAGGTTTACCTGGGCTGAACGGGTTCGTCGGCGAATTCTTGATTGTGCGTGGGACATGGCCTGTCTTCACATGGTTGACAGTGCTTTCGATGATTGGTTTGCTCTTCACGGGTAGCTACATCTTGAAAGGCATTCGCTATACCTTGCATGGGGAATTTAACATGCATTGGAAAGATTATAATCTGGAAGTCGATTGGCGCGAATTCACGGCAGTCTTTGTCTTGGGGATTTTTATCGTCTGGACAGGTCTCGCACCGAATTGGATTCTCGATACGATTAACTCCAGTGTGACGCTAATTTTAACGAATATTCTAGGGTAGGCATATGACAGGTTTTGGTTTTCCAATTCTGAGTGCCCTCATCTGGATTCCCGTGATTGCAGGGATTATCATTCTTTTTATCCCTGCAACCATGCGAGATATGTTCCGAGGGGTAGCCATTACGGCTGCTTTCGTAACACTCGGTCTCTCTGGGATGGTCTTCTTCGGCTATAACGGCATTGTGACCGAGCAGTTGAACGAAGCTATCGAAGCGGGTCTGGTCAATGAGGATGCGACAGAATACGATGCGTACTACGCACAATTTGAAGAAATAACGGCTGAACTTGAAGGCGAAACCAATGCAACAGTCGCTTTCAAAGAGTCACTCGTCTTTGAAGAATACATTGACTGGGTGCCAGAAGTTGGTATTGCTTACAATCTAGGTGTCGATGGTCTGACCGCACCAATGGTCTTACTGACAGGGATGGTATCCGTTGCTGGTGTCTTCATCTCATGGCGTATTCAAGACCGTCAACGGGAGTTCCTCGCGTTCTTCATGTTGTTAGTCGCTGGGGTGATGGGTGTTTTCATCAGCGTCGATTTATTCTTGCTCTTCTTCTTCTATGAGCTAGCTATCTTCCCGATGTATATCCTAATTGCAGGATGGGGTTGGGTCGAATTGCGTGAATATGCTGCGATGAAACTCACGATATACATTCTGGTGGGGTCAGTAATTTCACTGATTGGTGCAATTGCAATGGTCTTCGCAGCGCAAACCTACTTCCTCACGCCAGAAGGGGCTATCGTCCTCCAAAGTGCAATTGATGGCGGATTGTTGCCAGCAAGTGCAACGGCTCTCAGCTTCGATATCACACAGATTACATTGGCTGCCGAAAATGGTGCATTCACTGTCCCACTGTTCGGAACAACCTTTGCGAAGTTCTGGTTCCCATTTGTCTTTATGGGCTTTGGTGTGATGGCAGGTGTCTTCCCATTCCATAATTGGTCACCAGATGGTCACGTAGCAGCACCAACGGCTGTTTCGATGATTCATGCAGGTGTCCTGATGAAATTGGGTGCTTTTGCTGCCTTGCGTGTTGGCGTTCAACTTTTGCCAAGTGGTGCAGAAGTTCACCTACCTTGGATTATTTTCTTAACACTTATCAATGTGGTTTACGGTGCATTCATCGCGTTCCGCCAACGGGATTTCAAATATGTGATTGGGTTCTCGTCTGTATCCCACATGGGTTTGGTTGCGATGGGCTTTGCGACCATGAACCTGACAGGTTTAACAGGCGCAGGCTTGCAAATGTTCAGTCACGGTGCGATGACAGCCCTCTTCTTCGGTTGTGTGGGCATGGTTTATGACCGCGCACATACCCGTGATATTCCGTCCTTGGGCGGTTTCATGAAGCAGATGCCTTGGGTTGGTGTTTTCTTCATCATTGGTGGTCTAACCAGTATGGGTATGCCAGGTCTTAGTGGCTTTGTTGCTGAATTCCCAATTTTCCAAGGTCTATGGGAAGCAAGCGATGTGGTGTCGCTGAGTATCGGTACATTCACCCTCGCTAATTACTACAAATGGATTGTCATGCTCGCAGCACTCGGCATCATCATCACAGCAGCGTATGTGATTCGTGTGACTGGTGCAGTGTTCTTTGGTGAATTTGATGCGAAGAAATATCCAGATGTTGACGATATTACTGTCACTGACCGCATTGTGCTGATTATTTTAGGTGTACCGCTCGTAATTCTCGGTATGTATCCTGCAATCATGGCACCAATGATTTCAGTGGGTGTGTATCCTGTTCAACAACTCTTGAGTTTGATGGGAGCATAAATGGATACCTTAACCTTACTTGAAAGTTTCGTCGTTGTCGGACCAGAAATTGGTCTGACAATTCTGGCGATGGTTTTACTATTACTCGATAGTTATATCCCAGATGCAAAGTCGAATCTCGGTTATGTGACAGCGATTACGATGGCTGTCCTTGCAGGGGCGACAGTGATTCTATGGTCACCTGAACAAGGCGAAAGTATCTTGGCATGGGGTGGGATGCTCCGTCATGACATCCTTGCTCAAGTCTTTAAAGTGATGGTCTTGCTGGCAGGAGCAGTCACGAGTCTGATGGCTGTGCGCGATAGTGATGTCGGTCAACGTGGCGAATTTTACTTGATTATCACCATCAGCACGCTTGGTGGTACATTGCTCTCTGCTGCTGCTGACATTGTAATGCTATTCGTTGCGCTCGAAACTATCTCAATTCCACTTTACATTCTGGCAGGTTTCAGCCGTGAAGATAAACGTTCATCAGAATCAGGCTTGAAATACTACCTCTTCGGTAGTTTTGCGAGTGCGCTTTTACTCTATGGTTTGAGTTTTATCTTTGGCTTCACAGGCGAAACACGCATTGACCTGATTGCAGATGCACTTGTTGCAGGTGAGATTATCGGTGGCAATTTATTTGCTGTCTTAATCGCTATCTTGCTTGTAATTGTGGGCTTCGGCTTCAAAATCAGTGCTGCGCCTTTCCACTTCTGGACACCTGATGTTTACGAGGGTGCGCCAACGCCTGTAACCGCTTTTGTCAGTGTGGCAAGTAAAGCAGCAAGTTTCGCAGTCTTGATGCGCTTTTTCATTGGGGTATTGCCACCAGAACTAGCACTTGATGGTCAAAACTTGCAATTGTTCTGGTCAAATACGATAGGCATCATTGCCATTATCTCAATGACACTTGGTAATGTGCTTGCCTTGCGCCAAGAAAATATGAAACGTATGTTAGCGTATTCATCAATCGCGCAAGCTGGTTATACACTAGTAGGGATTGCTGCACTTGTTGGTGAGGATACCAGCTTCGCAATCTCAAGTGTGGCGTTCTATATGTTCATGTACACTTTCAGTAACTTGCTGGTGTTTGCTGGTGTCATTCTCTATGCAGAAAATACAGGCACAGAGAAAATCAGTGAATACGCAGGGATGCAACGGCGTAGTCCTTGGATGGCAGTTGCCATGACAGTTGGCTTGCTCTCACTCGCAGGGATTCCGCCAGCAGCAGGGTTTTTTGGCAAGTTCTTCTTATTCCAAGCAGCACTTGAAGCTGACCTTGTCTTGTTAGCTATTATCGGTGTACTGAACTCAATTGTTGCGCTATATTACTACCTCGTAGTTATCAAGATTATGTGGGTAGATAAAGGCGAAAATGAAGACCAAGCGATTAAAATCTCACCTGCAATGGGCTGGACATTTGGTGTCACAACCATTATCGTCTTATTGCTTGGTATCGTCCCTGCGCCAGTCATCAACTGGGCACGCGATGGTGCAGAAGCGATTATGGTCGCAGTCAACAGTATTTTTGCCATAATCTAACACTTGGACAATGCAAATCGTTTGTGATAAAATTCGCAACCGTAAAGTGACGACAAATGGGCAAGCAAAAACGAAAACGAAATAAGCGACTATCAAACCGAGAAATCGCCATTATTATTGCGTTAACGGCTTGCTTGAACATTATCATTGCGCTTGGCGCATTAGTTCTCGGACGATGGATAGATGCACAGATGGCGTGGCGGGGGACAGCTACCGTCACGCTACTTGTGGTGAGTTTTCCACTTAGTATCTTTCTCATGGTTCACCTAGCGTTGGCGTTAATTAACCGCTTTGGTTCGTCAACGAATTCGCATGTGATTGACGATAATCAATCACCAGATAAGGAGGAGTAATCCTTTGATTTATTTTTTACGTGAAGTTTCCGATAAGAGGAGTGCCTAAATGAATGCTACTACGCGTGGCGCACTTATCTTTGTGGGAATCATCGTCTTCGTTGCAGTCTTCTGTTATGCTATTCCTTTTGTAGCCTTTGGCGCACGGGGATCAGTGATGGCACTGCCAGTGATTGAAGTGCCAGGTGAAATCCTGACAGATAACGGCTTTCCCTTCATCTTCTTCGGCTGGGATACGCTGACTAATACATGGACAGCAACCGTCCTTTCCAGCATTATCTCTCTGGTTTTTGCTGGAATGGCATGGCGTGCATCCAAAGGCTGGACAAACGAAGTCCCAGGCAAGTTCCAAGCATGGGTCGAGACGATTATCGACGCGCTGTATGGCATCACCAAACAGATGGCGGGCGATACCCCAAAGGTGAGAAATATCTTATTTCCCCTAGTTGGTACATTATTTGTCTTCTTATTAACGGCAAACCTGATGTCTCTGATGCCAGGTATTGATTCCGTTGGTGAGATGCACTGTGCACATGGTGCCCAATCAGGGTACATGAAGCTTGGTGGACAACTATATAACCTAACACCACTAGACGCTGGTATCTCAGTTACGGCTGAACAAGAAGAAGTCTGTAACAAGATCAAAAAAGGCGATTATCCAGATAGTTTCTTAGTCTTCGATGCAGATGGCGATGGTAAACCATCATATGACGCAGAGCAAGAAGCTGAAATTGATGAACTTTCTGAGATGATTAATAGTGGTGACTTTGAAGGCGAAGAACTCGAAGCATTACAAACTGAGTACGAAGAAGCAACAGGTTATCCAGAAGTAATTTACTTCCCAACTGCTGCTGAACTCGAACGCGGTGTGAAGCCATACAGCTTTGTAGTGACACCATTTGTACGTCCTGCTGCTACTGACCTTAACTTGACACTTGGTTTGTCAATTGTGTCATTTGTATTCATCCAATACTTTGGTTTAAGTGCGCTGGGTACAGGCTATCTACAGAAATTTATTAACCTTCACGCTTTGGGTAATGTCCATAAAAATCCAATCGGCGGTGTGGATTTCGTAGTTGGCTTGTTTGAAATTGTGTCCGAATTTGCGAAAGTGATTTCACTTGCCTTCCGTCTCTTTGGTAATATCTTTGCAGGGATGGTTGTGATTTTCGTGACGCACTTCTTGGTCGCAACAGGCTTGCCTATCATCTTCTATGGTCTTGAAACGATCATTGGTTTCGCACAAGCGGCGGTGTTTGCAGTATTGACTTTGATTTTCTGTGCTCAAGCAATGGTTAGCCATCATCACGATGATGACCATGACGAAGCACACCATTAAACGAACAATTTAGAGTAAAAACACTCACGAATCTAAGGAGAACAAAGATTATGGATTTAGGACCAGGTTTACAAGCAATTGGCGCGGGATTGGCGATGGTCGCTGCTCTCGGTCCAGGTATTGGTATTGGTCTGATGGTACAAGGTGCTATGCAGGGTATTGGTCGCAATCCTGATGCGGCTGGCGCAATTCAAACAAACATGATCTTGGGTATCGTGTTCGCGGAAGCAGTTGCTATTTACTGCCTCGTGGTTGCGCTGATTATCCTGTTCGTGCTTTAAGCGCGTATAGGAGGCGAACCTTATGCAAAAAACTATGCTCAAACGATTCCTCGTCATTCTTGCTGCTTTGTCTCTCGTGCTGGCATTATTTCCAGCAGCGAGCTTTGCTCAAGATGGTGAAGGAAGTGAAGAAGACACCACAGAACAAGTAGAAGAATCTGCTGGTGAAAGTGAAGATGAAGCACACGGTGGTGAAGAAGAAAGCGACGGTCTCGAAGCTCTCGGTATCAACACAGGTTTCCTCTTTGGTCAAATTATAAATATCACTGTTCTGTTTGCGTTGCTTGGCACATTCTTGTGGCGACCAGCTGTGAACATGATGAATACACGCTCAGCGAAAATCCAAAAGGGTTTGGAAGACGCAGCAGCAGCAGCACGCGCACGTCAAAACGCCGAAGCTGAAGCTGATAAAATCTTGGCAGAAGCGCGTGCAGAACGCCAGAAAATGCTGGAAGAAGCACGTACTCAAGGTGATGAAGTCAAGAAATCACTCGAAAGTGAAGCACGCCAAGACGCTGAACGTATCCGCACCGAAGCAAATGCTGATGCAGAAACTGCTAAAGCAGCCGCACTCGCAGAAGTACGTGATGATGTACTCCGCATTTCAAGTGCCGTTGCAGCACGCATCCTTGATGAAAATATTGACGCGAGCAAAAATAGTGCCCTCGTCAGTGATTTCCTCAGCAAATTGCCAGATGGTGCTAAAAACCTCAGTGGCGCAATCGAAGTTATCAGCGCAATGCCACTCACCGATGCTGAAAAATCAAGCGTCGAAAGTGCTGTTGGTGGCGATAGCTACAGCTACACTGTTGACCCAAGTATTCTTGGTGGCTTGATTGTTCGCTCACAAGATAAAGTGGTTGATGGTAGCGTTCGCGGTAACCTTAACGAAGTGACCAGTCGCTTGAAATAAGCCCTGTCACGCTCGTAATGTAACAACAGAAGCGCATCGTCTTGTACGGTGCGCTTTTTTTGACAACGTAGCCCACGCTCTGAATAAGCTATAGAATCCTTGAATGTTTTTCGCTACACTTTTGCTCAATTGATAATCACCTGATTATCTCTCAGGAGACAAATTCAGTATGCCAAGTACCTTGCAAGAACACCTCAATACACTGCCACCCGAACAAGTATTACGGATTGCTGGCAACACCAACATCAAAATTACAGCCCCCTACGTCGAAGATAGTCGGCAAGTCAAAAAAGGTGGGGTTTTTGTTGCCCGTAAAGGACTGAATGTTGATGGGCATGAGTACATCGAAACAGCCATTGCCAACGGCGCAGTTGCTATCATTGGTGAATATGCAATTGACCTTGATATTCCTTATGTACAACTCAAAGATGCTCAACAAGCACTCGGTTTTCTCTCTGCAGCTTATCATGACTTTCCATCGCGTGATTTAACAGTTGTAGGGGTGACGGGAACGAACGGAAAGACAACTACAACGCACATCTTGCATAGTGTTCTCAAAGATGCGACAGATGGTAAAGCTGGTTTTATCAGCACCATTGGGGCAGATTTTGGCACATCGAGTGCAGATACAGGCTTGCATGTGACAACACCAACTGCACCTGAAATTCAACAATATTTAGCAACCATGCGCGACGCTGGTCTGACACACGTTATTTTAGAGATGACGAGTCATGGCTTAGAGCAAGGTCGATTGTCAGGTGTTGATATTGATGTCGCGGTGATTACAAATGTCACGCATGAGCATTTAGATTTTCATGGCTCATTTGAAGCCTATCGCGCTGCAAAAGGCATGATGTTTGATATGCTCAGCACATCATCCAAGAAAGTTAATGTTCCTAAGATTAGTATTCTCAATGCTGATGATGATTCCTATAAGCACTATCGCCAAAAATCCGCCGATAAAATGGTAACTTACAGTCTTAACAGTGACGCTGATTATCAAGCGAGTAACATCGCTTATGCACCTGATGCGACTCATTTTTCAGTGGGGCGACGCAAATACAGCTTAGGCTTAGTTGGTGAATTTAATGTCTACAACGCAATGGCAGTGGTTGCAGCCGCATCTGCAATGGGTGTTGATAATAAATATATCAAGCGTGGGTTGCGTAAAGTTAAATCAGTATCTGGACGCATGGAACGCATTGATGAGGGACAAAACTTTGTCGCCATTGTTGATTTTGCTCATACTCCTGATGCGCTCGAAAAAGCTCTCAAAGCAGGTCGCACGATGTTACCTGCTGATAAAAAGTTAATTACAGTCTTTGGAAGTGCTGGCTTACGCGATGTACAAAAGCGTTTTTTAATGTCAGAGGTTGCTGCAAAATTTGCTGATATGACCGTTCTGACAGCAGAAGACCCACGTACCGAGTCGTTAGATGGTATTCTCGCTATGATGGCAGAAGGTTGTAAAGCAACAGGAGGTATTGAAGGCAAAACCTTCATCCGCGTCCCTGATAGGGGCGAGGCAATTTATCAGGCTTGCCAATTAGCGAAAGCTGGCGATATGGTAATGGTCTGCGGTAAAGGTCACGAACAGAGCATGTGTTTTGGCACAATTGAATATCCTTGGGATGACCGTGATGCCATGCGAACTGCACTACAAGGTACACCGCTTATGAAGCTACCTACGGCTGAACAATCCAACTAAGTCAATTATGGTACAATCGCGTTATCATGTCATGAGGATGAAGTATTAATGGTCGATTTGGGAATTGTCATTGTCAATTGGAACACGGCTGATGAGCTAGAAACTTGCCTGAAAACAGTCTTTGCAAGCACAGGCGATTTTACCTATCACGTTGTTGTCGTTGATAATGGCTCAACTGACCGTAGTGCTAGCATGGTTCGGGAGCAATTTCCACAAGTTGAACTCATTGAAACTGGCGAGAATCTTGGCTTTCCAAAAGGCAATAATGTTGGTTTGCGTCATTTGGGCTATCACGATCTTGGGGATGTCGCATCCGATGCACCACGCTACGCTTTATTACTCAATCCTGATACTGAACTCCCTGAAGAATCACTCTACCAAATGGTGCAATTCATGGATTCACGCCCTGATGTTGGCGTAGCAGGTCCTAAATTGCTCTTGCCAGATGGTTCACTTGACCGTGCTTGTCGTCGTGGTTTTCCGACACCACTGGTGAGTTTCTATCATTTTTCAGGATTAGCCAAACTGTTCCCCAAGAATGAGCAATTCGGGCGTTACAACATGACTTTTGCCGACCCGAATGATGAACTTGAAGTTGATTCTGTTGTCGGGGCTTACCTGCAAATCCGCAAAGAAGTTATCGAAAAAATCGGCTTACTGGATGAAGTCTATTTCATGTATGCCGAGGATATTGACTGGTGCTACCGCGCAAAATCAGTAGGGTATAAAGTATGGTATTATGCACCTGTAACCGTTTATCATATTAAGCGCGCTGCTAGTCGTAAAAACGCCAAAGCACAATTTGAATTTTGGCGTGCAATGCTCATCTTTTATCGTAAATACTATCGTGATACCACACCTTTCCCTGTGCATACTATTATTCTGTTAGCCTTGTTATTCAAAGGAGGTCCTGATTTATGGCAAGAAATACGCCAACCGTCCGTGTCTCCAATGAGTCTGTGAACACACAAAAACGTCATCAACGTGACCATAGCATTAAATTATTCCTTGCAGGTATTCTAGTCCTATCAGATATTGCGACTTTATCATCAGCATTCGTCGTTGGATATTATGCCCGTCTCTATCTGCCTTTATTTCCTATTCCTGATGCTTTGCCTGAACTAATAACTTATGTGCCGACGATGATGTTGCATGTCGGTATTATCATGGCAATTTTCTATTTCAACCAGCTATATCATCTCAGACGGACATTTAGTCGTTTCGACCAAATTCGACGCATCATTGGTATTGCATCATTGGGTGCAGTCCTGGTCTATGGTCTACAAGAATTATTCTTTCGCAATACGTTTCTCTATCAAAATTATCCACGTAGTATGTTTGTTTATGTGTGGTTGTTTAGCGTGTTATTTGTCGTTGTTGGGCGCGAACTGCATCGCCGTACCCAAGAGAGTTTACGCAAGCGTGGGGTCGCAAGAGATAACCTACTGATTGTCGGTACAGGACGCATCGCACGCGACATCATCGGCAAAATTAAGAATAATCCTGCGTTGGGATACAACATCGTTGGTGTCGTAACAAGTGCTGATGACCATCAGGGACGTATGGTTGGGTTTCCGATTATTGGTAATTTCCCTGAATTACCGCGCATCATAGATGAATATGATGTACATCAGATTATCATCGCTTTGCCTGATGCCCGTCGGACTGACCTCGTAGACCTTGTAACTTTATGTCAGCGTGGGTCAGTGGATATTAAAATTTATCCCGATATTTTTGCCTACATGGCAGGGGATATGAATGTTGATGACTTGGGTGGAACACCACTCCTCACTGTGCGTGATATTGCCTTACGTGGTTGGAAGCTCAGCCTCAAACGTGGGCTTGACCTCATAGGGGCAGTCTTTGGGCTTATCATTCTATCGCCTTGGATGATTTTGACAGCCTTTCTACTCTATCTCGAAGACGGTGGCGCACCGTTCTACACACAAGAACGTATGGGTTTAGATGGTCGTCCATTCCCGATGATAAAGTTTCGTTCGATGCGTGCTGATGCCGATCAAATTTCTGATTGGACAGTCGAAAATGACCCCCGTGTCACTAAAATTGGACGTTTCATGCGTCGCACCAATTGGGATGAAATTCCGCAACTGATTAACGTCTTACTCGGTCATATGAGTCTCGTAGGACCACGCCCTGAACAACCACAATATGTTTTGCAATTCCGCGAGAAAATTCCTGATTATATGTCACGCCACCGTGAAAAAGGGGGTATGACAGGCTGGGCACAGATTAATGGGATGCGTGGCGATACATCCATTGCGCGTCGCACAAGTTTTGACTTGTGGTACATCGAAAATTGGTCGATCTGGCTCGATATCAAGATTATTTTGGCAACGATTGTACAGACGCTACGAGGCAAAAGTCGTAATGCCTACTAAGTGACAAATGATTATCAATTTAGTGTGATGGCACGCCCAGTGGTGTGTCATTATTATTTAAGGAATACTACCAATGGACATCAAAACACTCGAAGCAGCCATGCACAAATTTGTCGGTGATATGGGCTGGTACGACGAAAACTCGTCTAAACCTCAAACCCCTAAAAATCTTGCAATTTCATTGGTGCTTGAAGCAAGCGAAGTTGTAGAGCATTTTCAATGGGGCGAAGATGTCAAAGATAAAGACGCACTTGCTGAAGAACTTGCTGATGTGATGCTCTATCTCATGCAACTTGCCAGTATTACTGATGTCGATTTAGGCGAGGCTGTCATGAAGAAACTGAATCGGAATTATACCCGTGATTGGGATAGCGAATAATGCCAGCCAAAGACAAATATCATGATATTGTCGTTCGTGCACTAGAAAAAGAAGGATGGACAATTTTAAGTGAGCAAGTCAGGCTTCGTATTGGTGAACGTCAACTGTGGATAGATTTGCAGATTCGTAACCCGGAGCAACAAGCATTACTCCTAGAAGTGAAAAGTTATGATACTGCTTTGTCACCAGTTGAATTCCTTAAACAGGCTTTGGGTCAGTACTTACTTTATCGTGCTATAATTGACGAGATAGAGAGTGATGAATCGCTGTATTTAGCAATTCCGACAAATGCTCATGAAGACATTTTCTTGAGCGAGGTTGGTCGTCTAGTTGTCAACAAATACGCGATTAATCTTGTGATTTATGATGTTTTGTTGGAGGAAATTGTCGAATGGATTCCAAAACAATAGATATTCTACGTGCTGAAATGGCGAAATACGGTGGCGAAGGACTGAACTGTATCTCATATATTGCTGAAAACTTGGATGCAATGGTTTTTACGTCAACAACAATGTTTACAGGTAAGCAAGATCCAAAACCTTTGATGGATTTATTTGTTCGTGTTATCGCTGATAAAATCGTGATTGAGGTTGATAAAAATAGTAAACCGCTTGTCGATGCACTTGTGCAAGCAGGGATTCCGCGTGAACAAATTATCCTTGCCTATATTGGTGAAAAAGTGCCCGAAACACTTATCTAATTTGATAGAGCACATCTAAATGATGAGCCTCATTATGCTATCAGGCTTACAAGGCACAGGTAAATCGACTCTTGCCCAAGAACTCGCGTCTGAATTGCAAATGCCTCTGTTTGCAAAAGATTATTTAGAAGCAATCCTCTACAATGATGATTTGACAGACGGTGCTAGTATTTTCTCGTATCATCAAATACTCGCTCTGGCAGACTTACATCTCAGTCTCGGCATCAGTTGTATCCTTGATGCAGTTTTCCCCTTGGGTGGCTTTCGCCAACAAGCAAGATATATAGTTGATAAGCATCACGCGATATTCATTGTCATCCATACATATTGCTCTGATGAAGCATTGCATCGCCAACGCATCGAAACGCGCCAATCGACTGTGCCTTGGCAACGCATCACATGGCAAGATATGTGTCACACGCAATCTTATTATGAAGCATGGTCGCCTGATGAGGCATTATTTTTAGATGCTGTAAATTCATTAGAGACAAATATTCAGAAAGCATTACAATACATCGGTGATTTTTCTTAAATTATGGTCTATAATGAACCTTTATAACCCTAAAGAGAGGATGTGTTAATGCGAATTAGCAAATTATTTAGTCAAACCTTGCGCGAAGCCCCTGCTGATGCCGAAATCGAAAGTCATAAGTTACTCTTGCGTGCTGGGTATATTCGTCAATTAGGAACAGGTAGCTTTAGCTATTTGCCACTGGCGCAACGCAGTATGCGTAAAATTGAACAAATCATTCGCGAAGAGATGGATAAAATTGACGGGCAAGAGATGATGATGCCTGTTGTGCATCCTGCCAATGTCTGGAAAGAAACCAATCGCTACTATGAAGTTGGCTCAGAAATGACGCGCTTTAAAGACCGTGCAGGACGCGATATGGTGCTGGCGATGACCCACGAAGAAGTTGTCGCGGATTTAGTGCGTAAAGAAGTTGAATCCTACAAGCAGTTGCCAATGATGGTCTATCATCTTCAAACCAAATGGCGTGATGAACCTCGTGCGCGTGGTGGTTTGATTCGTGTGCGTGAATTTACGATGAAAGATAGCTACTCACTAGATAAAGATGATGAAGGCTTAGATATACAATATCGTGCCCATTATCAAGCCTATTTTGATATTTTTCATCGCTGTGGCTTAGATGTGATTGCAGTTGCATCCGACACAGGCATGATGGGTGGTAAATTGGCACACGAATATATGTACATCACCGATATTGGTGAAGATACCTTGCTCATCAGCGAAGAAACAGGCTATGCTGCTAATCGTGAAGTCGCAACCTTCCTCAAACCAAAAGCTGAAAATGAAGATGTCGCTGAACTAGAAAAAGTCGAAACACCTGAGACTAAAACCATTGAAACACTAGCCAAATTGCTTGATGTGCCGACTGCTAAAACAGCCAAAGCAGTCTTCTTCACAGGTACATTCCTAGAAGGGCAAGATGAAGTAGAAAAATTGGTCTTTGGTATTGTGCGCGGTGATATGGAACTCAATGAGACGAAACTGCGTAATGTTGCCAAAGCGAAAGACTTGCGCCTTGCCACGGAAGAAGAAATTAAAGCAGTGGGGTGTGTACCTGGCTTTGCATCACCGATTGGTATCAAACGCGATAAGGTTGTTTTAATTGTTGATGATGCGATTCCAAACTCACCGAATCTCGTTGCTGGTGCAAATGAAACGGATTATCACTACAAAAATACCAATTATCAGCGTGATTACGAAGCCGATATAGTCGCTGATATTGCGACAGCACTCGAAGGACATACTACAGTCGATGGTAATGGCACGCTCAAAGAGGTGCGCGGTGTTGAAGTCGGCAATATCTTCAAACTGGGTACACGCTATACCGAAGCAATGGGGGCGACCTTCCTAGATGAGAATGGTGAGCGCAAACCTGTGATTATGGGGTCTTACGGCATTGGTGTCGGACGCTTACTCGCTTGTGTAGCAGAAGAATACCGTGACGATTATGGCTTGATATTGCCAATTAGTGTAGCACCCTATCAAGTGCATTTGGTGATGTTACCTGGTGAAGAGCCACAAGCTATTGCTGACGAACTCTATAAAGCCATGCAAGATGCTGGTGTTGAAGTCCTCTACGATGACCGTGATGAACGCCCTGGTGTTAAATTCAATGATGCGGATTTAATCGGGATTCCATTGCGTGTGACAGTCAGTAAACGCTCACTCGAAAATGGTGGACTTGAGTTTAAACGACGCGAAAGTAAAGACCGTCGCATCATTCCACAAGAAGAGATTCTAGCAACACTCAAGAGTGAGATTGCCCAACTATTTGCGAATCTAGCTGAAAAAGTGGTGGAAGTTCCATACAAGGCGTAGACCTCCATAACATTTGTGCTAGAATCGAAGACGTGATAAAATTCACAAGTTGTGTAGGGGCTTATACATATAGCCCCTATATGTGTTAAATTGCTTCTAACGTCGAATTAATTTGTATCGACTAAGATGTAGGTTGAGTTACACTGGAAACGCTTCCTGATAGTGTTTCTGTAGGAGGGGGACATCAGCACGTTCTTTTCCCTGTTAATGTCAAGCAAAGAAGACGAATAGTTAAGACAAAATGTTAGATTATTCGTATAAAATATAAAAAAGAGCTAGTACAGCAAGTTCTAGAATAGTGACCTGCTACGAGATGCAGGATATGTGACCGATAAAATGATAAGTCGGTTTTATTAGGAATAAATATGGCAGCTTATTTAATTGTTGATGTAGACGATCTGTTGGAGCGTTTTCATGCTCGTGGTATGTCTGTTGATTTGCAAGAATTGGCAGTTGGGTTACGGGGTAGCGCAGCACTCGCAGCAGGTCTCATCAGTTCAGATAAACTCAAAGCGATTGCAGTGGCAAACTGGGAACAGTATAAAAAACGCCCAGGTATTGTAGACCCACAAGCCATCTTCAAAGCCTGTGGCTATGATGTCTTCGATGTCCCACATCGTGATAGCCTCGCCGATGTCCTCATCATTCATTACTTCTCATACGACCCTGAACCTGTCGATGAGTTGATTTTAGCAACAACCAGCAAAGATTTATTGCCACTTATCAACCGCATTAAAATCACGCGTAGTGCGCGGATTCGTATGTGGGGGACACAAGACGTTTTGCAAGGCACAGAATTTGCCGACGATATTATCTTCCAACCACTAGAAACATTATTAGGCATTCAAACCAAAAATGTTGCTGTCTATGTCGATTTTGAAAATATTGCCATTAGCTTAAGTGAACAAGGCTTTGTTGTTAACCTTGAACATTTGATTGCAAAATTTATCTCACAAGCGAAAGCACATGGGCAACTTGTAAAAATTTCAGCCTATGCTCCTTGGGGACAGCGAGGGACACTCCCACCATTGGTCGATGATGCAGGGCGTGAAATTGCTGATGATGCGCCATCTCGCTTAATGCTGGCAAATATCGACCCTGTGTTTACCTTACCAGGTAAGAATAGTGCGGATATTCGTATTGCGCGTGATGTTATCACTGATACAGGACACCCTGAAGGGGGCGACGTCATTATCTTAGCCAGTGGTGACCGTGATTTTAATGACGTATTGAATACGGTGGCACAACGAGGCAAAAGTGTCATCATTTGGGGGGTGCGTGGTAGCACTAGCCGTCAACTCGAACAACATCATGCAGTGACAGTTGAATATATCGAAGATTTCACCAATCTAGCGACACATCAATCCTTAGTTGATGCACCTTTGCAAGATTCAGAGACAGAAGCCTTTGTACCCTCACAATGGTCAAGTGTGGTCATTCAGTATGACCGTTTACGTGACCACCTAGGCGATGAACAAGATGTGACCATCGACCGTCTGATTGCTCAACTACAAGATGTTGGGGCAGTGGTCAGCGTGGCGCGTGGAGAAGACCTCGTATCACAAGCTATTTCGCTTGGTTTGCTTAAACAGATTAATGCTCAAGGTAAAATTGAAGTCAATACTGTGCATCCTATTGTGGATAAAACCCGTGCTATTACAGGCACAATTGGACGACGTGTTGCGAATACACTCAAGGTTCGCGGATGGGAATACGTCAATTATGGATTCCTGCTCAATGGGCTTGATATGGAGCGCGAATTACTGCGCCCGGGTATGAATATTGATGACCAATGGCGGTCACATTGGATTGATGCGCTAGTGCGTGAGAAAGTGCTCAAGCGTGAACTTGTCCCACATCGTCATAACCCTGATGACTTAGTGCCTGTGATTCGCTTGCCGAAAGAATACGAAGATTTTGTTGACCCCGAAAATGTTGTTCCTGGGTCACCGATTGATTCATCGCTTGATTGGAAAGGCATGTCTCCTCAGCAATTGTCCGAAATTGACGAAGATGCTGCTGATATGACAGTCCGTATTATTGTGAGCGTTGAGCAATTCACGAGTTTCCGCAATTTTGCGTGGTGTCCTCTTGGGAGTTTGCATAAACGTTTGCGAGCGTTCGATCCAGGGATGTCCTTCCAACGCGCTGTTGAATATCTCGAAGCCAATGGCGCAGTAAAAGTGGATGAGTACAGAAATCCTCAAAGTGATTACACGACTAAAGGGATTTCTGTTGAGGATGCTTCAGCCTTTGCCCAAGTTGTGCTGACACAACGCGATGAATTCATCCAAACGCTACTATCGCTCTACGAGAAGAATCAACCGATTACACGCGACCATATCAATGAGGAATCACAATCTGAGTGGGCGTATGATTTGTGGATTTCGATTATGGAAACAGAGAATATCATCAATCCTCTACCTGGGCGCAACGGACAGTATAGCTTGTTCCGCACCCATCACACGGTGAAGTTGGTTGCAGGTGATAATATGGACGAAGAAGAGCCTCAAGTCGAGCCATGAGGCAATGCACATAAACAGATTATCTAACAGATAGACTGGCATGGTTTATCTGTTTTCTTTTGCACATTCCACAAATGCTCATGTGCTTTCCCTATTTATTTCATACAAAGCGTCTGCTATACTCTATCGACTTAATCGTAGACCGTTGGGTTCGCTGTCCAACCCATCTGGCGACACCTAATAAGTATAGAGAAGGACGGTTCATATGCCACTCTCAACAGAAGAAAAGCAAGAAATTATTGCTGAATATGGTCGCTTTGAAGGCGATACTGGGTCACCTGAAGTACAGGTGGCACTCTTGACACGTCGTATTGTTCAACTAACTGACCACCTGCGTACACACAAACATGACGAACATTCTCGTCGTGGTTTGTTGAAACTCGTTGGTCAACGTCGTCGTCACCTCAAGTACCTGAGCCATAAAGACCCTGCTGCATACCGCGATTTAATCAAACGCTTGGGTCTGCGCCGATAACACGACGCAATTGCGAAACGGTGCTATAATACGGAAGGATGTTGTTTGATGAGATAGTGAGCAAAACGATGGCTATCCTCATCACACCGTAGCATCCTTCTGGATGTAATTTTGTTCGGATGCCCGGTGTCGTAGGGATTGGGGCGTGAGCTTAGTTACTGTCTTTGGTAACTGGGTTGTCGCACCAATGTCTGCCACTGGGTCTTTTTATTATCGTAAAATACGGAGGAAACCCTCTAATGGTAGATATGGCACAAAATACTGTGCGTACTTACACAGGTCATGTCGGTGGACAAGAAATTGTCATCGAAACTGGCAAATTAGCAATGCAAGCAGGTGGGGCTGTCACCATTCGCGTTGGCGAAACCATGCTGTTCTGTACTGCAACCATGAGCAGAAGTGTCCGCGAAGGACTTGATTTCTTCCCACTATCTGTGGACTACGAAGAAAAACTTTACGCAGCAGGGCGTATCCCTGGTGGTTTCTTACGCCGAGAAGGTCGTCCAACAGACCGTGCAGTCCTCATCTCGCGTGTGATTGACCGTACACTGCGTCCGCTTTTCCCCAAAGGGATGCGTAACGAAGTTCAGATTATCCTCACCTCACTCGCTCACGACTCTGAAACACACGTTGATATGCTCGGCATTATTGCAGCCAGCACAGCGATTATGATTTCAGACATTCCTTGGAATGGTCCTGTCGCTGGCTCTCGCATTGGCTTGATTGATGGTGAATTAGTCGTGAATCCATCCATCCCAGATATGGAAAACAGCGAACTTGATTTGCGCGTTTCTGGTACAGGTGATGCAATTAACATGGTGGAATGTAGTTCCAACGAAGTGGATGAAGAAACCATGCTGAAAGCACTCCGCATGGCGCATGAATCCATTCAACCAATTATCGCTCTGCAAAATGAAATGCGTGCTGATATTGGCAAAGAAAAAGCTGAAGCAACCATCATGTTGCCAGACGAAGACCTCAAAAACGCGATTAAAGACCGTACTGAGGAAGCCATCAAAGCAATCATCCGCGAAACGAACGAAAGAGAAGACCGTGCTGAACGCATGGACGCGCTCGTTGATGAAGTCCTTGCTGAATACGAAGCAATTAACACACAACGTGAAGAAGTAGGTGATGAGCCTTTCTCCACTAAAGACATCAAAAATGCGATTGGTGATGTCAATAAGATGGTTGTGCGTCGCTTTATCACTGATGATGGTATTCGCCCTGATGGACGTGATACAACGACTATTCGTCACTTATCATCAGAAGTAGGCTTGATTCCGCGTGTACACGGCTCAGGCTTGTTCCAACGTGGTCTGACACAAGTCCTTACGATTGCGACACTAGGTACACCGCGTGATGCTCAGATGCTTGATGGTTTAGAGATGGAAGATAACAAACGCTATCTCCATCACTATAACTTCCCACCTTATAGCACAGGTGAAACTTGGTTCTTGCGCGGACCAAAACGTCGTGAAATTGGTCATGGTAACTTAGCAGAAAATGCGCTGTTACCGATGATTCCCGACGAAAAAGAATTTCCATATACTATCCGCCTCGTGAGTGAAGTCATGAGTTCTAATGGTAGTACCTCGATGGCGAGTGTTTGCGGTAGTACCTTATCCCTCATGGATGCAGGTGTGCCGATTAAACGTCCTGTTGCTGGCATTGCAATGGGTCTCATCAAAGAAGGTGAGAACGTCGCTGTTCTGACTGATATTCAAGGGTTAGAAGACCATCTTGGCGATATGGATTTCAAAGTTGCTGGTACAGAACAAGGTATCACTGCTTTACAGATGGACATCAAAATCGCTGGTCTGCCTGATGAAGTTATGACCAAAGCATTGATGCAAGCGAAAGATGCACGCTTACAAATCTTAGAGGTCATGAACGAAGCTATTTCCAAACCACGCGAAGACCTCAAAGATTCTGCACCACGCATGATTACCATGAAGATTGACCCAGAGAAAATTGGTGCAGTCATTGGTCCTGGTGGTAAGAATGTTCGTGGGATTCAGGATGCTCACAAAGTCACCGTCGAAATTGCTGAAGATGGGACAGTCTTCATCGCGGGCGATGATGGTCCATCAGTCTACATGGCACAAGATAAAATTCGTGGCATGACTGAAGAACCTGAACCAGGTCGTATCTACACAGGTAAAATCACACGTCTTGAAGGCTATGGTGTCTTCGTTGAGTTCTTACCTGGTAAAGATGGTCTCGTACACGTCTCACAATTAGCAGATTATCGCATTCAATCTGTCGAAGCAGAATTCAATGTAGGCGATGAAATTATGGTGATGGTCACTGATGTTGACCGTCAAGGACGTGTGCGCCTCAGCCGTCAAGCAGTTCTCGAAGGCTGGTCACTCGAAGAAGCTCAGTCGAATGACTCAGGCATCAAGAATTCTGGTGGTGGCAATAACAAACGTCGCGGTGGTGGCGGTGGACGCAATAATCGTCGCAACTAATCACCTAAAATAATAGAATCAACTAAACGCTACATCGCTCTGATGTGGCGTTTTTGATTTGATAACTATAAAAATTGTATAAAGTCAGCGCAACGAAACGACTATTTGCGTGTAATATAAGTAGAATACAATCGTTCTCATTATGATTATGTTGCAGGGGACACATCCTTGAACGCTGACAATTCGCCCCAATGGAATCAACACACAAAGCGCACAGTCGCTCTCTTTTCGTTTCTATTTGTGATAGCGACTTTGTGGTTGGCGCGTGGTATTTTGCCAATCATTGTCGTGAGTGCCTTAATTGCATTTATCCTGAATCCCATCGTGACTTGGCTCACTCGTCGGGTATTGATTGCGCGCGATAATGGTGGGGCAAGGCGCGGACTCGCTACACTAGTGACTTTTCTGTTTGCGCTTATTGCTATCATTATCTTATTTTTGGTCATTATTCCTGATTTGATTGATGAAGTCGCAACTTTTGGTGGTCAACTGCCTACATTCATCCAAGAATTTGAAGATGAAATTGAATCATTTCTGAGTCAGCCGATTCAATTCGGTGAAGAGCCGATTCAATTTGAAGGTGAACCTTTTGTTCCACTAGACCGCATCGAAGAGATTACAGGGTCACGCGATATTAGCACCTTGCTTCTCCTTGACCAAATTGATTTAACGGCTGCCACAGAGACATTCATTGGGTCAGCGCGTAATCTTTCAGGACCTGCCTTTTCCTTTGTCGGTGGCGCATTTAATACCATCATCAATCTTATCTTTCTCGTAATGATGACCTTCTACCTGCTGAAAGATGGGGGTGCATTTATCGAGAATACAATTAAAGTCCTTCCGAAATCATACCAGCACGATGCGACGCGCCTCTTCCAAGAATTAGGGCATGTCTGGAATGCCTATCTGCGTGGACAGTTGATTCTCTCGATTGTGATGGGCTTTTCAGTCTATTTTGCTGCGACCTTACTGGGATTACCGAATGCGGCAATTTTAGGATTGTTAGCAGGTGTGCTGGAGTTCATTCCGAACTTAGGACCTTTGATTGCTTTGATTCCAGCCGCGATTTTGGCGTTAATCTCACAATCGACAACAATTCCTGCTCTATCGGGTGTGGGATTTATGATAACTGTCATTTTTGTCTGGACAATGTTGCAGAATATCGAAGCTGTTTTCTTAGTGCCTCGTATTATGGGTGATAGCCTCGATTTGCATCCTTTTGTGGTGATTGTCGCTGTGCTAGGTGGGGCAGCTTTGGGTGGCGCATTAGGGATTATTCTCGCAGCCCCCTTTGTTGCCAGTGGACGGGTAATTGCTTACTACATCTATGGCAAACTCAATGATATTGAACCGTTCCGTCGCATGGAAAATGAACGAATTAAAGCTCGTGAGACGCTTGTAGGCAAGTTGGCACTCACAGTTTGGCAGTGGACACAGACTCAACTTGAACGCTTTCGACAGAGAACGGTAACGGATGCCGACTAAAGACGAATTCATTGATGCAATGGCAAAGCATCTACCACCATCTGCATCTGATTTGCGCTTGTTAGATATGGGTGGTGTTGCTGGCGATAGTTTGCAAAAACGTCGCCCTGATATTCTTGTTGATGTTGTCTCACTCCGTGTCGAAAATTGGCAGTTTGAAGATAATAGCGTTGATGCAGTTGTTGCTTACGATACCTTACTCAAGCCAGAGCTTTTGGCTCGTGTACTGGCTGTGATGCGCTCAGGTGGACGCTTCATCGTCGTCAATCCGACAAGTTCTGTCGATGAAAAGTGGGTCAAAACGTTAGAAAATGCAGGTTACATTCGTATCTTGGTCGAACCTGCTGTTGCTGGCACTGGTGTTCTCATTCGTGGAGAAAAACCACACACAACCGAAGATACAATCGAACGAGTTGAAACCATTGCAAGTCGTGATGCTGACTTGCTCAATTTAGAAACGTTTCGAGGGCGTTTTGTGCATCTTCTGATTGTTCAAACGCCTAATATCCCTATCTGGAAGCGTAAACCCGATGACCCTATTACATGGCACGCTGTCGCTGTTACTATCGAAAATACACAACGCCTCTTAGCATTTAGTAGCCTACCCAAAGCAGTTAATTTTATGCAGTCGGCTGTGATGGCTGGTTTTGTTCAGGATGTGAACAAAGTCGGCAAATTCTCAAAAGACATAGCCCGTGAGTGGCAACCCACGCCACTGCTCAATCCTATACTCGAACAAGTCACTGACTATAGTGTTATCCTCCTGAATATTGACCATGAAACTGCTGAGGCATCTGACGAGTAAAACCAAGCATAATGTATTATTTTGGTGTACAATGTGGGCATAGTTTGCACCGAGACTTGCAGTAGGAGCACGAAATTGATGAAAAAGCCCGTCTCTGAAATGACATCTGATGAATATGCTGAATATCTTACAAGCCTTGCAGATGACGAATTCATGAAAGTTGTCTCGCACGATGTTAAAAAAGTTGTTGCGATTGCACATGGTTACATTTCACTCATGCGCCTTGATATTGAAGAAGATATCCTCAATGCAAAACAAATCGAAGAATATATGAACGAAATGGAAAATATGTTTGAAAGTTCCTATCGTTTTCTCGAAAAAGCCGAAAAAGTGTATCTGGATAAATATATAGACTAATGTCTAATGATGATTTACAACTGCAAGGTTTAAGTTCACGAGAAGCTGTTGAAGAAGTTGCACACGAAATTCGTTCTCGCCAACTCAGTATATTGGGCTTAGTTCAGTTACTACGGCGCATTGAATCAGGTGAGGTGGATGTAAATAATCTCTCTGCTGAATTTAACTTGCCACGTGGCTTAGATTCAATTCAACAATGTGTACACGAAATTTCAGGGCTTCTTGATGTGCTTGTTGATTATATGCGCGAAGAAGACCGCCTCTAAATTTCCCTAAATATCACCCATTATGTCACTTACCCTTGCTGATATTACCTTTTTACAGTCCGATGAGGGCATTGAACTTCTCCAAAACCTTGCCGAACAAGATTTGTCACAAGCTAATCTGTTAACTCTAATTACGAAACTTCGTGAAAGTTACACACAAGCACAAATTCATGCAGGGGTGACGACAGCGCAGTTGCGTCAGCAAGCCATTGCAAAATTTGCTGATGATGCTCATTACCTCTTTTTTACAGATGACGCATTGCAACAGGCAAGTGACCCCTATATTAGGCACTATCGCTCACAAAATGTAACAGGCTTGCGGATATTAGATGTATGTTGTGGTATCGGCACAGATAGTATTGCATTTGCAAGAGCGGGGGCAATTGTTCGTGGTATCGACCTTGATGAAACACGAATTGCTATTGCAAACCATAATGCTGATAAGCTCAATCTTGATATTGAATTTGCTATAGCGGATGCAACTCAATTAAGCGATTTGAGTGAATTTGACCTCATCTTTTTTGACCCTGCCCGTCGTACAGCCGATGGCAAACGCATTTATGATGTTCAGAGTTACATCCCACCATTATCACTGATACAGAATTGGCAAGTAAAGCGCATGATGGTCAAGCTATCACCTGGTGTTACTCTTGAACAATTGCATCCCTATGATGCTACTGTTGAATTCATCAGTATGGAGGGCGATTTGAAGGAAGCTATTTTACATCTGCCTAAGATGGATGCCGATTATCGAGCAACTATGATTCAATCAGGACAGATTTTACATTGGGATAATGATGGCGAAGAAGCTGATGTTGACATTGCTGAACCAACTGGCTGGCTCTGTGAACCTGATTCATCAATTCTACGTGCGAATTTAGTGCAACATCTGGCTCAGTCGCTCAATGGCACTATGCTTGATCCCACAATTTCCTATTTTTGCACACAGAATCATCCTGAATCCCACTGGGCAAGAGCATGGAAAATTCGCGAGTGGATGCCTTTCAATCTCAAGAAATTGCGTGCCAGATTGCGTCAGATGGATGTGGGTACACTCACAGTCAAAAAGCGTGGGTCGCCTATCACACCCGAAGAACTGATTCGTAAACTCAAATTAAAAGGGTCACAATCAGCGACAGTTATCCTCACACGCTATGATGAGATGCCAATCGCTATTATCTGTGACGATATTCTCGCCGTTTAAATTTTGTGTAAAAAATGTGACAATTCACACATTAATTTCGCAAAATAGTTCTACTCACATTGGAAAAACAAAATGTCGATGCCTAAGAAATATAAACGTCTCACTTGGAATGATGTTGACCGCCTCATTGATATGTTAATACCACAAATTGAGTCTGTTGGTCCATTTCAAGCCATGGTGATGATTACACGGGGTGGGGTTATCCCAGGTGGATTATTGGCAGAATCACTGGATGTACAACATGTGCTGACAGCCGCCGTTGATTTCCCATCAACTGAAAAATCGACATTGATGGCATGGCCTAAGTTTCTCCAATTCCCCAATGACGATTTGTTGGAAAATCGTCGTACTTTGATTATTGAT
This sequence comes from Chloroflexota bacterium, assembly GCA_039200705.1. GTDB lineage: Bacteria > Chloroflexota > Anaerolineae > Aggregatilineales > Phototrophicaceae > JAUZRW01. The sequence continues at coordinate 450 of JBCCSC010000042.1, read as the reverse complement.
GATGTATGGGGTAGTGGTCGCACGAGTACCGCCGTTCGTGAGCGCGTTATAGCGGCTGGTGCAATGGCTTATACCTGCGTTTTACATTTCAATCCTTATCGTACTTTGTTTACCAAAGCAAAGCCTGATTTCTATGGTGAAGTCACCGATGCCTATGTTGTTTATCCTTGGGAAATTGATCGAGGTTCAGACTTCATTGGGCAATGGGACCCCACTCCTGAACCCGAATTGAATTAAGATAGGGCAAAAAAGGTGAGCAGGGGTCAGATTCGCACCAGATTGTTACAACATCAACAGCACAATCGCCAGCTTTCTGTTATAATTAGCTATAACTTAATATATAGCGTGTGCTAGCATTGGCTTTGCGTTAAGAGATACTGACGATACTCTACCTTGGGTCATATATCTCGACTAGATATACTCAAAATATAAGATAGCTTGTATTTATGG
>JBCCSC010000041.1:0-59417 GCA_039200705.1 Chloroflexota bacterium | reverse complement strand
TGCCGCGGACGCTCGCACAGCCGGTCCCGGGGCCGCGAGCCCTAAGAAGAAAAACTCATCCCAATATCCTAAACTGCCATGTGCCAATATGATTTGCATTGTTACGTCCTTGATGTATTCAACGATTAATGTCAAGTATAAGCGAATATACGCTGAATCAAGCTAATGCGTTGCATAGAAACACAAACAACGCACTATTTTAGCGCGTGTTCATGAATGATAAACAACTGTCTTGAGAGAAGGTGAGTTGATTTAAGTGGCGTTATGATGATTGTATGCTATCACCGTTTGCATCAACCAGTTCAGATTCAACAGGCTGTGGAATTTCTACAGGTTGACTATCCGCGTATTGTGCTTGCGATTCGGCAGTCAAATTATTATAAGGTTTTTGGTCTTTCAATACTGTGATGCCATTACGAATTTCACTGAGGTCACGAACCAATTGGTGCTCTAAATTGCCGAGGATGTGCATCACATAATCATCCGCCTCAGATGTAATGCGAGCAGCTTCTTGTTTTGCCTGTTCTTTAATGCTTTCAGCACGTGCATTCGCTGCATGAACTGTAGCATTTTCATCAAGCATATTTTCAGCTTTTTTGCGATGTTCCTGCACAATGCGAGCAGCTTCTTCATGCGCCTCCGCAAGGATGCGGTCTCGCTGTGCTAAAATACGTGCTGCTTTCTCAATCTCTTCTGGAATTGAAATTCGCATTTGGTCGATGATTTCAAGTGCACGCTCTTCATCTACCATAGTGTATTTGGTGCCAAATAAATGACGACCTTCATCAATTAAATCTTCTAAACGATCAACTAAATGTTGTATATCCATAAGGCTATCCCTCCCTATCCGCTCAATCAATAATTATTCACGTCTAAAGCGGCTTTTCAGAGCATCATTAACATTCGGTGGCACCATATGTGATACATCACCACCTAATTCAGCAATCTCGCGCACAGTGCTTGAACTAATATGAATAAAGCGCACATCTGCGAGAATTGCGACTGTTTCCATTTTTGGTGCAAGGCTTTTATTGGCAATCCCCATCCGAAATTCATACTCGAAATCCCCAAAAACACGCAAGCCACGTACCAGTGCTACAGCCCCAATTGATTGTGCATAGTTTACAACCAAACCCGAAAACTTCGCAACTGAAATGTTACTATCGTCCTTAAAGGCTTCTTGCGCTAATGCAACACGTTCATCCACATCAAATAGTAAGTTTTTTTTGGGTGTAGCATAGATTGCCACAGTGATTTCGTCAAAAATTGTCATTGCTCGTCGAGCAACATCAATATGCCCATTATGAATCGGATCGAGCGATGCGGGGTAAACCGCTGTTCTTACCATGACTTGCTCCAGTTTGCTACGCAGTATTGTAAATGCAATGTTAGAATCCTGCCACTTTTTAGCGCACCAATCTAACAAAAACGAACCGTTTGACCTGAATAATCAAACGGTTTTATAACATTTTGGTATGGTTCAGCTCACATCGCCACCATCGCGCTCCATTAAGAGGCGAACTTTTTCCGCAAGCAATTGATGTTCTTCATGTTCCAGATAAGGGTCTTCTGCATAGATGGTCAAGGCTTCTTGTTGCGCCAAGCTGACCAAATCAGGGGTCATCTCTTCGGCAAGTTGTAAAACATGCGTACCACTTTGACGTGTGCCGAGTAAGTCGCCTGCGCCACGCATTTTCCAGTCTTCTTCTGCTAATACAAAGCCATCATCTGTTGCTTCCATAACTTTTAAGCGACGTTCAGACTCATCATTGATGCTATCAGGGATGAGCAAACAAAATGATTTATGTTCCCCACGTCCGACACGTCCACGAAATTGATGTAGTTGTGATAGACCAAATCGATTTGCACCTTCAATCAAGATGATATTTGCATTCGGGACATCAACACCAACTTCAGCAACACTAGTTGTGACCATCACATCATACTCATGATTAGCAAATGCACCCATGATGTCATCTTTTTCTTTCGGCGACATCCGCCCATGTAATAAGCAAACCCGATATTTATAGAAGACCTGACTCAATTCATCATAGGCTTCGATGGCAGAGCGTGCCTCAATCTTATCTGATGCTTCTACGAGAGGATGAATGATGAAGGCTTGTCGTCCATTTGCCAAATGCGTTTCGATGAAGTTAAATGCACGCTCACGCGAGACAGGGTCAAGCATACGTGTTTCAATAGGTTGTCGTCCTGGTGGTTTCTCATCGATGATGCTTAAATCAAGGTCTGCATACATCGTCAAGGCGAGGGTGCGCGGAATCGGTGTCGCAGTCATCACCAGCAGATGCGGATTGATACCTTTTCCTCGTAAGGCTGCCCGTTGTTCAACACCAAAGCGATGTTGTTCGTCAATGATAGCCACACCTAAATTATTGAATTGCACACCGTCTTGGATGATAGCATGTGTGCCGATAACCACATCAATTGAACCATCATCTAAGCCACGATAGACTGAATTACGCTCTGATTGACTGAGTGCACCTGTCAATAAAGCGATAACAGGACGCATATCAGTTGGCATATTTTCTAATGCTTTAGTGATACCACGATAGTGCTGTTCAGCAAGAATACTCGTTGGTGCCATCAAAGCAGCCTGTTTGCGATTGTGCAACGCCATCCCAATCGTAGCGACTGCAACAGCCGTTTTACCTGCACCCACATCCCCTTGTAAGAGACGATTCATCGGAACATCTTTGGCAATGTCTGTACGAATATCTTGTAGTGCGCGTTGTTGTGCGCCTGTTAAGGTATACGGAAATACTTTGTCGAGAAAGTCATCTAGCCAACCATCTTCAACGTGTAACGGTTCACTATTGACTGCCTGCCAATCGCGCCGATTACCAAGAATCCCTAATTGTAGTGTGATTAGCTGGTCGAAAATGTAGCGACGACGCGCATGACGTAGATGATCCCAACCTTCGGGGAAATGTAAATTCTCATATGTCCAACTAATGTCTGCGAGTTCTGCTCGGTCTAAGACCGATTCGGGAATATGGTCTGGAATTTGATTAGCAAATTGTTCAACCGTCTTTTTCATCAATCGGCGAAATGCACGCGCTTTGATGCCTTCGGTTAGACGATAGACAGGGACGATACCAATCGTATGTAGGTTTTCACTATCTAAAGCTTCCCATTCAGGGCTTGCCATCTGGAAACGGTTGCCCCAAATGCCAACTTTGCCACTCAGAACAAGTTGTTGTCCTTTGCGAATGCTCCGAATCAAGAAATGTTGTCCAAAGAAGAGCGCATTCAGTTGACCACTGCCGTCATCTAATGTCATGAAGAAATCTTTGCGATTATTGCGCCCTGTCCGAACTTCAGTGTGTGAGACTGTGCCAATAACGGTTGTCACTTCATCAGGTGATAACTGGCTGATGTATTTCAACTGCGTGTAATCATCGTAGCGACGGGGTAGATGCCGTAGCATATCTTCGACACTATCAATATCCATCTTTGATAAGTCATCGGCTTTACTCTTGCCAATGCCGTTGATGCTCGTTGTTTCATCCTGTAACAACTTGAGACCTTGCTTCGCCTCTTCTGAGGATAATTGCTCACGTCGTTTACGAGGTGGACGCTCTAAACGAGGCATTTCTGGAATATCGAGCTTGTTTTCTTCGACAGGTTGATAATTATCATAACCATATGATTCAATAGGGTCAGGCTTATCTTGTAGCACAGGTACATCAGGGATTTCGTTAACCTTATCGTCTTCTTCCTGTGCCTGTAACAAGATTTCAAGCTGACTTTGATATTTGTTTGGAATCGGTTGACGACCAACAATGCGGTCAAGCATATAGTCAATCGTTTTCATGCGATCCAATTGTCCTTCGATATGCTCATAATCTTTGAGCAAATCAGTTAATTCTTCAGCAAGCACATGATGCTCTGGACGGCGTGCTTGTGCTTGTGCTTGCAATTTCCAATTGACGCTGTAGGCAGCAAATCCACCAATGACGGCTCGATTTTCACAGCCTTGTTCACGTTCTAATTTGAGTATTTTGACTAAGGTCTCTAATGCCGATGGCATCGGTCATCCTTACATATTTCAGTCGTCAGTCTAAAGAGAGATAGCGTAGACATACTATCTCAAATACGTATCCCGCACAACGAGCACGGGATAACGGTACAAATTTTCTATATTATAGCGGAAAGTTGCGCGAGGTGTTAGTTGCGCCACGCTTTATTGACAGAAACAAATCCCAATGAATCAGGACCGATGTGTGTTCCTAATGTCGGACCTACTTCTGTAATGATGACATTGTCAGGCATTAGGTCCGCATTATCAGCTTTGAATTGTTCTGCTTCTTCCTGATTGGCAACGTGCATGATGCAGAGGCGGTCTAATTGTCCTTTTTCCTCTTCAAGCAACTCACGCAATTTGCCACGCACTTTTTTGAAAGTACGCACGCGATGTGCCGAAATAACTTCACCTTTTTCAATCACCTGCACAATGGGCTTGATTTGTAACAAGGACCCCAGACTAGCAACAACGTTCGATACACGCCCACTGCGCCGTAGATATTCCATATCGTAAATGCCACAAAACAATTTGTGATTCTTCTTAAATTTGTTGACAGCATCAACAACAGCATCGACACTGCCTGTTTCAGCAGCAATTTCAGCAGCAATTAATGCTGGGAAGCCTATCCCCATACTGACACTTTCACTATCCAACACAGTAGTCCGTTCTTTATCAACTGTGTTGCAAGCGAGTAAAACATTGTTGAATGTCGCACTCAATGATTCTGCTACATTCACACTAATTAGATGGTCATGACCTTCAATTGCTTCCGCGATGATTTCTTCCGCCAAACCAGGTGATGGGGCAGCCGTCGTTGGGACTTCCTTATTGTTTTTGATGTAATCATAAAAATGGGCACGGTCGAGGTCTTTACCATCATCGGTATAACTACCATCCCCATAATTGACATAGCATGGAACAACTGTAATATTCCATTTGTCGAGTAATGCTTGCGGAATATCTGCAACACTATCAGTAATAATTTTGATTTTTTTCTTAGACATCTTGAAATTCTTCCATTTCACTTTCTAAAACCATAACACCTGTCGCATGACCCCCTAATAAAACAGCTAGGGCTATTCCATACATCGTGTATGGAAAATGCCTTCCAGGAAATTCGAGAGATAATCGATCTTGCAACTGTCGGGCTTGTTCGGTGATGTGCATACGATTCTGGACAATCATGGCATCATCTAAATCATCAAATTCAACAAGAAACTCTATCATACGGTCAATGGCTTGTGAACGGGTACGTACCTTTTCTGTCACCATTGGTTTACCCTCTTCAATGCTTAAAATCGGTTTGATATTGAGCATTGCACCTAGAATTGAGCGCGATTCACTCATGATGTGGTTTGCATGTAAATAATCAAGTGAATCGACATAAAATGTGGTGAAAATACGGTCAACGGCATCACGTACCATCTGAACAGCATCTTCAAAAGGCTGCTTGTCTAAGGCAGCTTGTCCTGCTAAGCGCACCAACATTCCTTGACCAGCACAGATACTACGCGAATCTATTGCAATAACAGGGTAGGTATCTTGCAATCGTTGAGCAGCCCGTCGTGCATTGTCCCAACTATTCGTCAATTCACGCGATGTATGGATAGAAATCACACCATCAGGATAAACCCGTGATAGACTGGCATACAATTCAGCATAGTCATCTTCCGTTGGTGCAATCAGTGTCGGTGGCTTATGTTGCGCTTTGATGAGACGCATCGCATCTTCATCAGAAATATCAATTCCCTCTTTATAGCGTGTGCCACCCATCTCTAATTGATAAGGCACAACAGTCACTGGATATTGTTGTAGCAACCGTTGATTAGCAAATCGTGCACCACTATCTGTCACAATATGGAATGATGTCATGATTACTCTAAACTAATCAGATATGGATAGAGGGGTTGCCCACCATAGACAATCTCGTACTCTAATTCATCGAAATGGTCTTCTAAGAGGCTGACAAGTGCCTCTGCATTGGATTCTTTTAGAGTATCACCATAGTAAAGTGTACAAATTTCGAGGTCGTCAGGATTAGCTTTGTTGATAAGGTCAATGATAATCTGGTCTAATTCATCGCCTGATGCAACGAGTTTGTTATTCAGCATACCAATGTATTGACCTTCAACAACATCAACACCGTCAAAGTTAACATTACGAACGGCTGTTGTGACTTCTGCACTAATTACATTATCAATTGACTCAGTCATTGCATCAACCACAGCATCTAAATCGCCCTTTGCGTTAGCATCCATGTAGGCAATGAGGGCTGAGATTCCTTGTTGAATAGTTTTTGTCCGCACAACACGCACAGATTTATCCTCAGCTAGTTCAGCAGCTTGTTGAGCAGCCATGACCACGTTGCTGTTATTCGGCATAAGAACAATATCGTGATTTGGGATAGTCTCAATTGCCGACATAAAATCTTCAGTACTGGGATTCATGGTTTGTCCACCAACAATGATACGTGCAGCACCATATTGGTCGAATATTCTTTCTAAGCCATCTCCTCGTGCCACTGTTACAACAGCCACACCATCAACAACTTTCTCACCCTTTTGCGTGCCTTCACGTTCATTACGTTGTTCAACATATTGCAGATATTGTGCTTGCATATTCTCTACAACGATGTCATCGAGGTCTACGCCCATCTTAATTGCGTAATCCAGTGGGTCTGCTGGGTTATGGACGTGAATATGGACTTTAATAAGGCGGTCATCACCATCAACCAGAGGGGACCAGCCCATTGCACTGATATCTGCGCGTACTTGTTTAACATCTAAGTTTTCGCCAAGCATCAAGAACTGTACGTCATAGCCATAGCCCTCTTCATCATCAGGCACAAGTGCGTCTTCCCATGCAGGGGCTTCATCTGTAACTACTGTTGTATCATCGTCTAAGACAACAGGTTTGCCATCAATGAAACGTTGCATACCTTCAAGAATGTATACAAGTCCCATACCCCCTGAATCAACTACACCAGCTTCTTTGAGCTTAGGCAGTAAATTCGGCGTATTTTCGAGTGATTGGTAGGCAGCGTCGATTAATTCTTGTAGCAACACTTTCATGTCAGTCTCAACTTGTGGACGTTCTTGAATAGCAGCCGCAGCTTCGCGTGCCACAGTTAAGATTGTGCCTTCTACAGGCTCCATCACACTACGAACAGTGTCATAAGCGTAATCAACAGCACTTTGACAGGCGAGTGCAAATGTTTTGGCATCCATCTCTGGCTTATCTTTGAGGGCTTGCGAAAAACCGCGAAACAACATCGACAAAATTGTGCCTGAATTACCCCGTGCGCCACGTAATGCACCACTGGCGATTTTCTCTGCAATTGCACCAATATGTTTTTCTTCAGCACTAGAGATTTGCTTGTAGGCATTTCGCACTGTCATGACCATGTTAGTTCCCGTATCGCCATCAGGGACAGGGAATACATTCATATTATTGATTTTTGCTTTGTGATGCTCTAACCAAAAAACGCCTGCTGCAAGCATCCACTTGAGCATACGCCCATCAATCACACTTTGTTTCGTTTCAACAACCATAATAATCCTCAGATTCCAATCAAATCTTATTTACAAAAACCCTCATCCACTCAAAACGTTATGCAAGAGTGCATCAGAATGATATTAAATAATTTGGAGTTTTCAGTGAAAACGCCTGAATACTAACATTTTCGCGTACATTTTGCGATAGTTACGCCAAAATTGCTAGACAAATGTCTATTCACTTTGTCGGGCTAACACAGCGCGGAGACTTGCAATACCTTTTGCAATGCCATCAGGATGTTTGAAGACCGACGTACCAGCGACTAAGATATTTGCACCTGCTTGTGTAGCATGAGGAGCAGTTTCAGGATTGATACCACCATCAACTTCAATATCAACGTTGGCATGGACATCGTTAATCATCGCCTTTAGCTGAGCAATTTTTGATTTAGTATCCATGATGAAGGATTGTCCCCCAAAACCAGGATTAACAGTCATCACATTGATAAGGTCTACCATTGTGATAACTTCTGATAAAGCGGATGCAGGGGTATGAGGATTGATTGCAACACCAACTCGACAATCAAGGTCACGAATTTGTTGCAAAGTTCGATGTAAATGAGGACTGGCTTCTACATGCACGCTGATAATATCGGCTCCTGCTTCTGCAAAAGCATCAATGTAACGCTCTGGTTCAACAATCATCAGATGCACATCAAGCGTTACATCGGTAATCTCACGTAAGGCACGGACTACAATAGGACCCATCGTAATATTAGGAACAAAACGACCATCCATGACATCAATGTGGATTAAATCGGCACCTCCATCTACAGCATCCGTGACCTGTTGACCTAAGTAATTAAAATCAGCAGCAAGGATTGAAGGCGCAATTTTTACATCGTCAAAAGAGTTCATTTTGTGTCCTAATAGATAGAGTTTATATATTGAATCCTGTGATTAGTCAGCAGGAACAAAGTTAGATACATCAAAGGTTTCATCAGTTGGTGTATCGAGGCGGTCATCACTACCGTCACGTACTTCTAGTTCCCATTCTTCTTCATCACAATCTGATGAGTTATCGTGCAAATCAGTATTCATGACAATGATATAGGTATAATCATACTCTGTTGTGTCAATTGTCCCCTCTGTACCAATATCATATATATCAACCTCATCATCGTCTGGGTTCAAACCAACAACTATCATTTTGAGGTCGTCATTATCGAGTTCAAATGTGTAAATATCCTCATCACGGATGAATACATACTGAACTGCCATTTCCTCAACACCATCACGCCCATTGTCATAAGTGTCGAAATCATCAACGACTTCTTCAATATCAACTGTCGTTAAAAATTCATCAGCAAGGGTATAATCAAGCAGTAAATTACGAATAGCATAGCGTCGGAGGATGTCTTCTGGTGTTGTGCCTAAATCGTCGATAAATTCGTAGAAGGCTTCCATACCTTCCTCAAATATGAGCTTTTCCCACAGTTGAATAATAGAATTAGGTCCGTAATCCTGAGCAATTGAGTCAATGAGTAACCATTCCCCGTAAATACGTAAACCAGTGCGGTCTTCTTCGCTACCGATGCACAATTGAGGCTCGTTGAGAACGGCTGATGGATAACTTGTTGCATCTTGGTCTTCATGTGTGATAGTTTCTATCCAGCTAGCCGTCGCTTCGTATAGCCAAAATGCTTCATCGGCAACATCATAGCCAAACTGGACAAGATGATGAAATTCATGAGAGATAGTCGCTCGCATTACTACACCAGGTGAGCCAACTTCTTCGTAGTCATTATCAATCACCATGTAGCCATAGGATGACCATTGCTCTTCAATTTCTGTTTGTGGATTGTCACCAAGAATAGCGTTTTGGTCAGCATAACCGACAATCCCTGATGGACCGTCGATAATATCAATCAGATAGAAGTCATAGCGTGCATCACCGCCTTCACCACAATCACGTGGGGGAGGTGCCCATCCCAACTCATTAATTTGGACATCATAAATAAGTTCAACAAACTCAGCCACTTCCATAACATAGTCAAGGTCTGTTGCATCATCACCTTCAGTTGTGTAATGAATGACGAAATTCGCCGTAATGAATCTTTCTTCATCACCACTGAGTTCGGGACGTATGCCTAGTTCAAGGTCATCACAATCTTCGTTGACAACTTCGAGGTCTCTATCGATATCATCTTCTGCGACATTGTTGCGTGTCGGGACATACACTTGAGCAATCATCGCACTATTAGGCAAAAATTCACCTGTAAGAATATCAGGCTGGTTGTAGCCGATTAAAATGCGGAAATCGCCCGTTGCATCTTCATCACAACAATCCCCGATGATGATCTGATAATCTCCATCATCTTCAATAGTGTATTCAAAAGATGAATTCAAATTGCCATTCCCAATATCATCATTATAAGCAAGGAAATCTTCACATTCTAAATCGCACAGACCAATAGCTGTGTCGATGTCATCAGACTCAGCATAGACATAGAGCGTTTGACCTTCCTCAGCATCAAGAACATCATAGACAACAAATTGTGTTTCAGAATCGACTGTTCCGTAAAATTGTTGAGCTTGTTCATCATCCTCATCGTACTCAATTTCAGCTAAGTTGATATAAGTTGGGCGATAAGGCACAACAAATGGATCACCCGTAGGATAAACATCCCCCGTGACCACATCAGGAGCTTCTAATCCCAAAACAATACGGACAATGCCATCTTCATCTGCATCGCAACAATCGCGCACAAAGACAGTGTAATCATCAGATTTCTCAAACGTGTACTTGAAGGCAGAATTGGTATTTTGCAATCCGTTTATATCATCATTTGATTCATAAACTTCGATTTCACAATCTATATCACAAATTCCAATGAAGGGGTCAATATCGTAAGATTCTGCATAGACGTAAATTGTTGTTCCCTGTTGCATATTGAACAAATCAAAAAAAGCAATGTCATTATCACTATCAATTTGTGTGTAGAACTCTTGAATACGTGGCGTATCTTTAGATTGTGCAGATACGATAGATGTTGATGCAATCAGAAATACGACGAATAGTATGAAGAGTTTCTGCAATGACATCGAAATAAGTCTCCTAATTATGTCCGAGGATTGGTTTGGTTTGATAAAGTTCTTCTAAATAAGTGATTTCATCATCACTCAGCGTAATGTCAACAGCATCAATCGCTTCGTCAAGATGTCGCATCTTGGTTGCTCCAATAATCGGTGCATTAACACCTGATTTGTGCAATATCCACGCTAACGCAATTTGTGCTGATGATTTGTCATGCTTTTCAGCCAATTCTTTACAACGATCAACGATGTCAAAATCGACATCGGCATAATACATACTGTGGGCAAAGCCATCACTTTTCGAGCGTGCTGTCTGTCCTGAGTCTTTGTCACGGCTACGATTACCTACTAAGAATCCGCGTGCAAGCGGTGACCAAGGAATCAATCCTACACCCATATCAGCACACAGGGGATTCATCTCACGCTCTTCTTCACGATATATCAAATTGTAGTGATTTTGCATTGAGATAAATCGTGTCCAGCCATTGAGGTCGGCTATGTGTTGCGCTTTAGCGAATTGCCACGCATACATACTACTCGCACCGATATAACGTACCTTGCCTGCCTTGACAACATCATGTAGAGCTTCCATCGTTTCTTCGATAGGTACATCGTAGTCCCAGCGATGAATTTGATAGAGGTCAATATAATCCATACCTAAGCGAAGCAGTGAGGCATCCACGCTATCCATGATATGCTTGCGTGATAATCCCCCCTCATTCGGCTTGTCGTTCAAACGAAAGAAAACTTTTGTTGCAACAACGTATTCTTCACGTCGCGGGAAAAATTCACGCATGTAATTTCCTGTGTGTTTCTCACTGACACCAACAGAATACATATTCGCAGTATCAAAAAAGTTGATGCCACCTTCAACGGCGCGTTGCACAATAGGCTTACCTTCATCGTAGTCCAGAATCCAATCACGCCAGTTTTTGTCGCCATAACTCATCATGCCGAGGCAAATCCGCGAAATCTCTAAGCCTGTATTCCCTAATTTAGTGTATTGCATGGTCATAATGTCCTTGTTAACAAACTAATCTAAATCGTATGCGACCCAATTGCCGTATAACTTCATCTGCTTGAGTAAGTCCCACAGGTCTTCAGGATTGTCAAATTCTAAACGTAAAATAGGGTCAGTGAAAAATTCGATGTAGGGGAGTGTCGCGTTATCGAAGCTCCGACGTGCAACACAACAACGGTCATATGTGTGCGTATAAGGTGAAGGACGCTGTTCGGGTTGGCGATACCAATTACGATTGCATTGCTTAAAATCGACCCAGCGTACAATTTCTGCAATATCTTTGTATAAAATGCCACCTTTGGTGACAGCAATAATACTATGAAAACGTGCCATAACGTCGTTCATCCAACGACTTTCTCCGATGTAGACTACAGCATCATTATAGCCCCAGAGTAGTTAATCGCGCTAATGATTAAAGGGTTGCAAACAATACAATGACACTCAATGCCAGTAAGACCATCATAATACGCTCAAATACTATTGGACTAAACCAATTGAGGGCACGTTTGCCAAGCCAAACACCGACGGGCACAATCGGCATTGCCCAAATGACACTCAGCAGTAAGTCAAAATCTAGCAGACCTTGTTGCCAAAAAATCGGAATTTTTGAGATATTGATAATCGCAAAATATAAAGTAGTGGTAGCAATAAATGGGATTGGCTGGACACGTTGTAACAACATATAAATTGTGAATGGAGGACCACCTGTACTTGCTAGTGTCGAAGTGAAAGCCGAAACCCATCCCGCAAGATAACCATGCCATTTTCGAGACGTGTAGGTCAAAGATTGTAATTTGTCACTCAGTAGTTTGTAGATAATTACGAATAGGGTAGCAATCCCAATGATAATTTTAAGTGGTGTATCAAGAATCACTGTCAGCAAGAGTGTTCCCATAATGACACCTACAAGTCCGATAGGTAACATCAGCTTGATGTACTCTATATCCCATTGTTGCCAATAAACACGGAGTGCGAATAAATCACCAAAAATCAGAAAAGGCAAAATTAAAGCTACGGCCTCTTTGGCATCCATCACTAGAGCAAGGGTTGGCACAATGATAGATACAGGCAAAGGACCACCGAGTCCTCCTTTTGATAATCCAATAAGAATACAAGCAAAAATGAAAATCACAATTTGGAGTGGTGTCATCAACGACAGCAACTTTCTTGGTTCATTGAATATGAATGTCGCTTGGTGTAATAACCTTTGACTTCAATTGTCCACATCCTGCATCAATGTCGATACCCCGACGAACGCGAATTGTTCCACTGATGCCGTAACTATCCAAAATATTGATGAATTGATTGATAGCATCTGGATTTGACGGCTTACCCGCATAACCGCCTGTTGGATTGAGTGGAATGATATTCACATGACAATGTAAACCTTGCAATAATTTGCCGAGTTTGTGTGCTTCATCAGGTGTGTCATTTTGCCCTGCAATTGCTGCCCACTCGAAGGTAACACGTCGTCCTGTCTGTTCTACATAATAATGACACGCCCCAATTAACTCTCGTAAGTTCCAGCGTTTATTCACAGGCATTAACTCTGTACGTTCATCATCGTCTGCTTTGTGCAAACTAATAGCGAGGGTCACTTGGAGTTGTTTATCAGCAAATTTGCGAATCTGTGGTACAAGTCCAACGGTACTAATCGTAATGTGTCGTTGACCAATACCCAATTCGTTCATAATGCGATGAACTGCTTCCATCACGGCATCATAATTGTGAAATGGTTCGCCCATACCCATCAGAACAACGTTGCTCAGACGTTCATCATTGGATTCTAACTCACGCGCAAATCGCATGGCTTGCTCAAAAATTTCGGTTGATGTTAGGTTGCGTGCAAATCCCATTTGACCTGTCGCGCAGAAAACGCACCCCATGGCACATCCTGCTTGTGATGAAATACAGGCTGTTCGGCGGTGGTCGTTATACGGCATCAAAACAGACTCAATCAGTTGACCATCGTGTAATTTATAAAGACGCTTAACAGTACCATCTCGACTAGATTGTTCCATGACTTTTTGCAACGTACCGAGAACTGTTTCAGACTCTAAGCGGTCACGTAACGATTTTGGTAAATTAGTCATGTCTTCAAACGAATTCACACGATGTTCGTATAGCCAATTATAGAGTTGTTGACTTCGATATGGCGGTTGTCCCCAACTACTTAATAGATGGGTTAACTCATCAATCGATAAGTCATAGAGATTAATCATAGTGTTCCTTAAAAGCTAAGTTGCTCAAGCGAAATGCCATATGATTGAAGGACTGCAATCAAGACAAACGGTGTAAAATTGTAAATGAAATGCGCCATCATAGCGGCTGGTGTGGTGTATCGTGACCGTACAAAGCCAAATATAATCGACACAACAAATATGATGAGTGATGCTGGTGTCAAAATATACTGACTGTGCAACATCACAAAGAAAATGCTGGTGATGATATTGCCAAAAATTGGTTGTAACGCACCCCTAAATAATAATTCTTCACCAACACCAGCCGTAAAGGCTACCAAAAATCCTAACCAGAGTGATCCACTTAAAGCTGTGAAGAGGGCTTGCGAGGCTGCACTTTGTTCTGCGACTGTTTCAGGTGGAACAGTGAGTTGCCAAATAAAACTTAGACCGACTTGCACCCAAAACATTCCAAAGCCGACAATTGTGCCAATCGTTAAGTGCTTGATGCCTGTAACGAACCATCTTGCTAAACGTCCACTCTCAGGTAAACGAATACCTAGTCGCTTTAAAGTTCTTGGAATATCACGGCGAACGAATAATCCAACACCTAACACAGCGATGCCTACATAAAGTAATAAATTACTGAGTAGGTCAATTGAACTAATGTCACCAATTTCCTCTGCGAGTCCCTCAATACCACCTGCAATGATGAAGTTACCCACTGTGAAGACACTTGCAAAGAACATCAACAGGATAGCAAGTGTATGAACCACTGAATCAGCACTTTTGCGCTTTTCTTTGCCATCACTTCGTACAATCCAATTTTGGACAACAAGACGTAATTTACGAGAGTAAATAAGACCAATACTCAACACACCCAAAATGAGACTGACGATAAAAAGTGCTAATGCGCCATCGGTGGATATATTTGTTACGACAAGTTCTGTATTGGTCAATGAAGATTCACTGACACTATCTAGAGCAATGAGATATGTGAAACCACCTATACCAATTGTCATCAAAGCGAGCAATAAAAATAAGCCGTTGATAACGATGCGACTGTTGAATTTCCCTGCTTGATACAAATTGACTAAGACAATAATGCCACCAATAATTGCAAGTCCCACAATGACAGTTGTCATGGATGATGCCCTTATTTACTCAATAATTTTGTCTAGTATAAACGGTCTACATAGGTGACTCAATAGAGGCGTTTTTCAGTGGACTAACTATTGACTTCATATGACCAGCATGATAATATCTGCCTTCGTTATCGCACACCAGACCCACCAGGAGAGGTGACAGAGTGGACGATTGTACCGGTCTTGAAAACCGGCGTAGTGTCAAAGCTACCGTGGGTTCGAATCCCACCCTCTCCGCTCGCGATAATTCAAAATCATAGGGGAGGTGCCAGAGTGGACGATTGGGACCGCCTGCTAAGCGGTTGTACCGTAAGGTACCGCAGGTTCGAATCCTGTCCTCCCCGTAACGAGGTCAGTGATTGTGACTGAATCAATTGCCAGAGGATGGCAGTGGGTTCAATCGCAACCACTGATTTTTTGTTTACATAGACTTTATGAAACAGCATTTTTGCCAGTTCATCACGTTCTCCGAGAGTAGCAGCATCCCAAATTAAGTCTAACTGTGTCATTATTTGAGCAATTTCGCTCATAGCCTGTGTATCAACAGATACAATCTTTTGTGGTTCAATCAGTTTTCTGATTTCATTCCGTTGCCTTATGTATTCTTCTTCGTTTAAGTCACCAAGAATGAACAAAGTTTTTAATCTCTCTAATTTTTTGTTTAGACCCACGAAATCAATATTCTCATTAGATTCCTTATCGACGAGACTTTGCATAACCCGTTTATGCCAATCGTCTGGAATTTGAATGCTTTTAAAGCAGTCAATAACCGCAGCTTCTAATGGTTCAGCAATTATATGAGTACCTGGCATATTATGTGATTTGTTTCTGACATATTCTCGTTTGCTGTTCCGCCAGCGTCCCCTCCATCTAATACCTGTACTCAATTCATACAACATAGGTGTCAGTGGATAAGGACGCGCTTGACTTCCAGCTTTATGCTTATCCGCAAAGTTTTTGCGTATCATCTGAACTTTATTGAATAAATCTTCACTGATGATGGCATTATGGTTGCCTTCAATCCATTGACGATGTTTGCCCTTAACCTTGACACCATACGATGTTTCACCCAGATAGAAGCGATTACGCAGCAACTCAGAAACCATAGAGTGTGAGAACAATCCCGTGCCATCGCGTGATTTACATCGGTAGCCTGCTTCATTTAGAATCTGGGCAACTTCCCTAAAGCTATTTTTTCCTGTTGCATATTGTTCAAACGCTAATTGAACAGCCTTTTTCTGTTGATAATGGGGAATAGCCATCGTGTCATGAGCATTGGGATATTCTTCCAGCAAATCTTCAATGAGACCCACTTCTTGCTGGAATTGTTCTCTCTCAATATGTTGGTTTCTCAACTCAGATGAGAGACGTGCGATTTCTTCAGCTAATTTACGTGGTGTTGTGTAGCCATAGGATAGTGTGCCATTCCAATCCCCTGCTTTTGCCCGTTGCTGTTTACCCTTGGATATTTCCTGTGCGAGATTATCCAGATACCATTGGTTTACACTGCCCATGACGTTAACCATCATTTTGCCCTGTGGTGTGGACAAGTCGAATTGTTCTGTAACGGATACTAGGGCAATATCTATATCATCAAAATAATCAATGATTTCAATCATGTCCTTTAGTTTACGGCTGAACCTATCCAGCTTGTGGACAAGGATAATATCGAATTGACTCATTTCAGCTTGTCGCATCATTTTTTGGAATTGGGGTCTATCTGTGCTTTTTGCACTGACCCCTTCTTCTGTGTAAACACAAGCCACTTGCCAACCCCGTAGGCTGGCAAATGACTCACATGCTGATTTCTGAGCATCGAGGGAATAATTATCCAGTTGCATTTCACTGGATACTCTTGTGTAAATAGCAACACGTCTAGGCTGATTTTCGATTATCATCCTGCTTTTCCTGTTGTAATCGCCGTGCAATTTTGGTCAGTAAGTCGATCAACTGCTTACGCTCCCAGAGTTGGGGAGCAACACGCTCACCTTTGATGATAACCCGTTGTTCTTCTTTTGGGCTACTCATTTTCAACCGTCCCCGAAAATATCGGTAAACGATTTACATCATCTGCATTAGGGCTAATCCACAAACATTCTGTAGCCTCATTGTTTCCGTTAGTTCGTGTACCCTTGGTGATGCAACGCCAACCTTCGTAGAGTTCTTCATACAAGGGTGATGAATATCCTGATAGCAACACCATTCCCTGCACCGATTTAAGTACATCAGCAAGTTCAACATGCTGATTGTCGGTTAGCTCATGAGCATAGTCGTGTTCATTTGAATGCCGTGTACTGAATACATAAGGTGGATCAACGTAGAATAGTGTTTCATCACTATCAAAGCGTTGAATGCACCTGATAGCATCATCACACTCAATTTGAACGGACTTGAGACGTTCAGCTGCAAGATAGAGTTGCTCCGAACGGTAGAACTCTTCTACACAAGATAATCCTCTACGATGGTTCTTCTGGTATCGCCAACCTGTGGTGTATTGACCTTCACCAGATCCGAAGGACTGACGACTACGAACGTAAAACCGTCTCGCAATCTCTAGGGGTCTATCTGGGTGATTGATAGGAACATCAAAGTGCGCTTTGCGATGTTCCTCACGAGAATATGGTGTCCATTGGATCACATTGATGAGGTCCTGAGGACGGCTACGCAACACATCAAAGAATGTCACTATGTTGGAATTCAGATCATTCAGCACTTCATACTGTGATGGTTGTTTCCTGAAGAGGATGCTAGCACCACCACAGAATGGTTCTACATAGGTTGTGTGCGGTGGGAACTGTTCCATTATCCAGCTAGCAATTCGCCACTTCCCACCAAAATATCTGATTGGTGGTGAGGTGATATTCAGCTTTTCACCTTGAAGGCGTAACGCTTGACCGTTACGATTTTGAAGATTCTTTCTGCTACGATGCTTCTTTTGTTTCAATGCTTGATAGGCATTTTTACACTTTGCATCACCGCAAAGTTTGCGTTGTCGTCCACTCAATTCGGATTCGCAGATAACACACTTTCTCATGATGCACCTGCTTTCTTATCGAATTGATACAAGTTATCAAACAACGGATTCTGTATGGGCAATACTTTTTCGATGAATAGCATTCTGGGATTAGAAGCTGGAATGGGTTTTAGTTCGTTGTCTAATCTGAGAAGCGCTTCATTGCCTATCCATTCTGTGTAAGCAGGTGGGATAGATTCTGCCAACTCACTTTTGAGCATCCAATTAATACCCATAGCTTTCTCCCAGTCAGCTTTAAGGTGACTACCATCACCACCGCCGTTACCAGCAACAGTGACATAATCACCTTCTATGACACTTCCATTGATAGATGATGGTTTGGGATAAACGGGCATATAATTAATATTTGTCTCGAAGATGCGCCGACGGATAACACCTATATTGAACATCGTGCCATCCAGACAAATATCAGCATAAAGTGGTGCAGGGACTACATTTTCCATAATGTAGGGTTTACCCGATGCGATTAGCATCCTGCGAGTAGGATGAATTAGGTCAGGATACACTTTCCCCTGTTTGCGTGCTAAAGCACTAGCCACACTGTATTGCTGGCAAGGTGGTGAGGCATGAATTAAATCAAACACCTTCAGGAACTCACAAGCCAAAGCATCCATCTGAATGAAATAGTCCCCTACGTATCTAGGTTGTGGTTCAATGTCTATGCCCACAACAATGAATCCAGCATCCTGATAGCCCTTGGTTGCACCACCAGCGCAGCAGAATAAGTCCAACAGTAGATGTTGATTATTCTTAGAAGTCAGGCTTCTCATCTGAGAGATGTGATTGCGAATATCGATGCTCATATTCATGACTCACCTCCAAACAAGGATTGTTGCTTATGAGGGATATAGTCCAAGTCACGTTCGATAATCCACTTGGGAATATTGTCTTTCCATCGTAGTGGAATCATCATGCCTGGTTTCCAGTGAAGCAAATGAAGCATCCAATGACACCGTTGGCACAGATACACGATATTCCTCATTGAACAATTCTGTTTGTTCATATCAATGTGATGGCATGTTCCAATGATAGGTTTGCCCAGATAATTGCTTGCCTCAACAGCAAGATTTGTTCCGAAATGGAATTCTATATCGCACTGTTCACAACGGTGGTTCGCCCGTAGGCGAACCATTTCTTGAATCAAGCCACGCTTCCATAGATTTGGATAACCGTAATCTGACGACAACATCTTCTGATACAATCGGGCATTCTTAGCTGATTTCTTGCAATCCCTTGAACAGTATTTCTTATTTGGATTGCGAGTCCGAAAACTATTGCTACAATGTTCACACTTTTTTGTTCGATTAGGATTGCCCTTACCAGTAAACAATTGTTTCGTTTTAGTCTTGGACATGAGAATTCTCCAGCAGATTTTCATCACTGATTACGATACCCGTGTCCAATTTTCCCTGTTTGTTTCTTATGTAATCAGCAGAATAGCGACAATTGGATGAGCAATACTTTTTGTTCTGATTGCGCGTCCGAAAACTTTCTCCACAGTATTCACATTTCTTGGTCACACGAGCATTGCCCTTACCTTCAAACATCATGTGTGACTCCCATTGCCGTTCGGTGGATAGTGACTGTTGCCGTTTGCGCTCATCACTGGAACTGCTACTGGTGATTCCAATGGGAGCGCGGGCGTGGGGTTTACGGGGCTTACCTGCTTTGGTTCATTTAGATGTTGCTCTTTGAACCATTGTTCAGCTTCGATTTCTTGACGTACCAGGGCAATCCATTCTTGGCGTGACAAAGTATCAAGGTATTCCATGCGCTTAGTCTTGCCAGTGCCAGAATTGTTGGCTTCCATGATTTTGTTGCGGATGGCATTCGCATAAGCAGAGACCCAATAATCGGATTGTTCAGGTGCTTTAGTCGCATCATGCCAATTTGCAAGGGCTTCCCGATAAGCGAGCTTCTCAGAATTGGATTGCTCACGTCTCTCAGATTCAAGAGCACGTCTATCTTGCTGATACGCCCGTTCATTTGCATAGCGTGTTTTGATGCTATGCAAAATCATCTGTTCACCAATGAAAGCCGTGAAGAGTACCGCAATGGGTGGCACGATGGTTTCTAGCCATGCCATCGTGTCGTGGGGTTGTGTGATTGTCCAGTTGCCCACAAACGCCATCGCCATACCTAAAGCAATAGGGATTAGAAAGAATGCCCGTGCTAATTTTGATTTAAACAACACGCGCATGGCGACTGTGGATAGAACAATTAGGAACTCTGCTAGCAGGAAAGTAGATACACCGACAACAGTTGCTTGCCAGTTGCTTTGTATACCCATGTAGTAGTAGTCGTATCCCACACGAAAAAGGCGAAAAAGCGATGGCAATGCTGCTGCAATGAACACAATCACCATGAATGTACCAATAGCTTTAGTAAGCCATGCTGGATAGTCGCTGACTGTGCGATTCTGGTAATCTTCGCGGTTGGGTAGCATGGGGAGCGGACGTTGAAACTGTTCCAACGTGGGTTCATCACCATACTGTGCGATAACCACTTTACGTGCTTCATTCTTAGCGTCGATACGCTGTTCATCTGTGAGTCTGTAAATTTGTACTTGGCTCATAAGCCTAGTCCTTTCTGAATCCATTGCTGGAAGGGATAATGATTGATCAACATTTCGTTGCAATCTTTCATTTCGGGTAGAAGACGACGGCAATTAGGAAGATACTGTGCCCACCATTGGGTTGCGGATTCACCTGCATCATCATCATCGAAAGCAATCAGCACACGATAGGCACTGGAGAGTAGGGCAGCCCAACGAAGCCAACGCGCACCCGTGGATGATCCTGTTGCCACAGGCACTATCCGATGATGGCGATAGCCAACGCTGACACTGATGGCATCCAATTCGCCTTCAACTAAGACAACGATGGATTCTGCTTTGATGCGATGAGAGTTGAACAACCAATTCGCACCACCCTTGATTTGTAGGTATTTTGAGTTTGTGGGCTTATCGCGTCGGATATTGAGTTTGTAGACATAATCCTTAGAATCTATCCAAGGGATAACAATGCCCTGTGGCACAAAGACTTCAATGCCACCCCAATTCCATCGCCAGTCACGGGGGTTGTATCCTAATCTCCAGATGTCTGTGAAATACTCACTGAAACCACGTTCAGCAAGATATTGTTGCACTTGTGGATACTTACCACTGTGGAGATTGTCCCATGCCCACCACATAAACTTATTCGCCATGTCTTGCCATTCAGGATTATCCAATGCTGGAATATCATCCTTAGCAGGGGCGATGTTCTTCGTTGTGGGAAAATGGATTGTCTTCGAGACAGGCATTGAACTGCTCAATTGACTCTCAAGGTTCAATGCTTTCATTGCATCTACAAAACTGAGATTGTGATACTGCTGTTTGAATGCAATCGCATCGCCTTTTTTATCGCATTTACGACACCACCAGCGCGGAGGATTAGCAAAAGGCTGGATAACGAATCTATCTGTGCCTGTACCACAGAATGGGCAAGCACCGTGATATTCACCACCGCCCGTTGATGCAACTTTCCTGAACGTCCCTGGTATGATGTGAAGTAGATTGACGCTACTGGTATCAACTGCCATCATCCACTCCTAACACACGCTTACCCTCATCGGTGATGAGATAGACTTTGCCATCGTGTTTGATGTATTCTGCTTTCATCAATTTTTTGAGGTTGCGATAGACAGTTGCTTGATGAATTTCTGTTGTTCTGGCGATGGTTACAGCCGTCGTACCATCGTTGTAATCATTGATGATGTGTAGAATTTCTTCTTGAGAATCACTCAGTTCATTGCCTTCAATGGACAAGTCATCAATGATTTGTTCTGTTTCGACTAGAACAGCCCCTTCGTATCCATCAGCTTTAACAGGCAATAGTCGATAGAACAAATTCCAATCTTCGGGACCGTATTTATTTTTGCCCTCAAAATCGGAATTGTTGGTAAGTTTGATAACACCGTCATTTTTCGATACTGAGATGACAGAATCCGCAGCACCATACAATGACGATGACCCGCGCATATGTCCTGACTTGCCCGTATGATGAACCACAAGCGTAGAACACCCTAATTCAAAGCGGATATGGTCTACACGTTGGATGAAAACGCCAACTTCTTTTGATGAGTTTTCATCCATGCCCACGGCTGATCGTGCCATTGTGTCGATAATGACTAGCGATGGTTGTTTCGCTCGTATGATGTTAACAAAACGAAGTAAGTCCGAATCATCCAATACCTGAAGGGCTTCTTTGTAGAAGTAAAGTTCAGCAGTCTGAATGCTGTTGTGAACTTTCCATGCTTCCCAACGTGCTGCATAACCATGTAGACCTTCACCAGCAATGTAGATGACAGGGGAGTTGCAAGCGATGTTACTGGCAATATCCAATGCGATGAATGATTTCCCTGCACCACTTGGACCGAACAGTACATTGAATCCACCTTCATAAAGGGGATACTTTGTTGTCATATGAACTGGACTTGGCAGTTCTCTGAGTTTATTAGCGTGAATGAGAAAATCACTTTCGCCAAATATGCCCAATTCTGGGCGTAGTT
Organism: Chloroflexota bacterium; assembly: GCA_039200705.1. Taxonomy (GTDB): domain Bacteria; phylum Chloroflexota; class Anaerolineae; order Aggregatilineales; family Phototrophicaceae; genus JAUZRW01. The sequence goes on along the minus strand of JBCCSC010000041.1, from coordinate 36,851 downwards.
TCTTGAGTGTTTCCCACGCGGTTTTTGCACCTGCTACACCACCATTTTGATGTGCCAGATACAATCCAATGAGGGCTTCATACGTGCCATTAGCTAAAGCCCGATCAGGGGCTTCTAACTCATGATTCTCTAAAGCCTGTTTGATATAGTGTTGTGTATAGTTTTCCTCTATGATTTGCATAGTTTTCCTCGAAGCCATGCCCCTCAGCATGGCTGTTATTGTTTTAGGGGTTGACTGCGATTACAGCGTCAGTCAGTGTTGGATAAGATTTAATTGACCATTTGTCTGGGAATGCTGAATCATCACCAACTTCTGTGTATCGCCAAACATACTCATTGCGTTTACGGCGAAATTTGATGAATAAACGAAATGTGCCATTCCCAAATTCTTGCTTATAGACAGATTTCGTTACTTGGCTTAGCTGGTGACCAGCAACGTTGCGAGTATGGTTTTTAGCCATTATTCACCCCGCTTTTCTTTGCGCTTTTGTTTGCCCAAAAGAACACTACGGACTGCATCCAGAAAATTCAGATAGCTGAAAATGGATACAATTATCAAGGGGACTGACACAACAAAAGCTAATGGATGATTTGTTGATTCCACCAAGACGGCGATAGCAATTAGAAGATTAGGGATAATTCCCAGTGCAATAAGTCGCATCAGTGATTTGCCTTCCATGCTTCTTTCTGGCACTTTTTCAAGACCATTTCCCAAGTCTTATCTATGCCACGTTTCCTGTAGGATTTTTCACGCCATTTTTTGCTGACATAGAACTTGTGATCGTCCACAACGACACAATCCCATCCTGATTCCACATTGGGATTAGAGCGACGTTTTGCGCCACTCATCACACAGATCATCATCTCGCCAGTGAAGGTGTCGAAGTTCTCTAGCGCAGTTTTCATGCGCTTGAGGTTGACTTTCATTTCTTCTATGTCATCAAGGATTTGCTCTTGCTGGTCCGTATCACCAATACGAAGTGCAATATCTGCTTGGAGATACATCGTTTTGATGTCGAGTTCCAGCCGTTCGATTGATTCTTGGATCTCATCTTTGGTTTGAAAGTTCATCGTCAACTTCCAGTCTTCATGAGATGATTGACCAGACTCATTGCCTGTTGCATCTTGGCATCAACGGTTTCGGGAGTGTCGAATTGGAAACCTGTTGTTTCCGTGATTTCATTTAGGACGGCATCAGCATCTTCAATGATTTTTTCTGTACTTTTGCAGTAGAGTGTGTACCGTTCCATTGGTTCTGGTAAATCACGGTCTGCTGTATTGATGTAAACAGCATGACCAATAATCTCCCAACCTTGGGTCAGATAAACATCCAAGTCTTCGTGGCATTGTCGATAACTAGGGTCATCAAGTGGTATCTCTACGAAATTAATTGGCATGATTGCCCTCTCCACTGGATAGAGCTTTCATGGAATCATTTAGAGACTTAGCACGTTTCGCGCCCTCAATAGCTTCCTGCTCGGTAGCGTAGAAGCCACAGCGTTCATAACCGTCACGATGATAGGTTGTGCCACTGAAATACTGTGCTTGCCATCGCAAGTCATCATCAAACAAATTAGGTTCTTCATCGACATACACTGCACGATAAATTTGAGGTTCACCATCAATTAACTCTGGTAGGGGGCGTGTATCTGGTAAATCGTCATTGGTGGGAATGTCCGCGTGACTGAGGATGTATTCGTTACTATCTTGTATGTATTGGCTCGACTCGAAAATGATAGCGAAATCATAGTCATGACGGGTTTCAATTAAGCCACCGTACTTTTCCCAAGTGCGAGGGAAAGCAACCATCGTGATAACATTCTCGCTATCAACAGGCTGTAAGTGAATAACTGCCATCACATCCATATTTTTGGTCATGACACGACGAATATTCGTGACCTTGCCAATGAAGCTGTATTGATCTGCTGTTTGTTCTTCAGGTTGGGGGATCAGAACTACATCAATTGGCAGATTGTGAAGAATATCTTCTGCCAGATTTTGCGCTTCGAGGAAGGTTTCACGGGGGACTTGTGTTTCTTTGCTGGTGGGGAAGATGTTGCACGCATCAACTTGGATTAGCTCATGGCAGACATGAGTCATCGTTTGATAGTTGACGGTGTTGAGGGTGATGCACGTTTCCACGATAGCGTGAGCGCGTGCTGCGGAATTACTTTCCGAGAGATTATAGCTAATCTCTTTTAACATCTCGGAAAGTCTAGACATTTGTGGGTACAGTGATTCATCGGTGTAGGATGAATCAGATACAGAACTAACTTTTGCGTCAGTTTGACTCATGTTATAATACCTCTGAGTGATATTTCCCCCGTTTCGTGAAGAGTCCGTAAAGGGCTTTTTTCACGCGGGAGATTTTGAACTTAACCAGTGCAAGGGATGGAAAGGTTTGGTCGCTAGACCATCCCTAGCACTACGAATATAGCACAAGAGTTCTACTTAATGCTAACCGATTTGTAAGATACGAACGAAGTTATAACGTAATGTTCTAACTTCCCGATATAAACATGGCTTCCAGATGGTTCGCTGTCAGCCCGACATTGTTACCATTGGAAGCCATGAGAGTGAGCTATTCAAATCGGGCTGATATGTAATAGCATACCGTCCAAATTTTCATAGTGTCAAGCAATTTGATTCATGTTTTTGTCAGATTACGAAATTTCATGCAAAGTATCCAATTTCATCTATGTATTCATCACTGAAACTGTGCAGAGTATCTAGCTATGGCTTACAACGATTATAACGAAATGGGTAAGCTACACACTGCCCGTGCGCTTGTTCGGGATGGTAAATACGGTCAAGCACTGCAAATTCTTGAGGAATTAGATACGCCTCATGCCCGAAAAATGCACGCCAAAATCCTAGAAAAAATTAGACATGCTGATTACGATGATGAACAATCCGATGAAATGTTCAAACGTCCTCAGAGTCTCCAATCTGGTGCGTATAACCTCCAACAAGCCTCACAACCATTTGTTTTCAACCAAACGATACAACAGGTAAACAATTCATCGCTAAACGCTAAAAAAGGCTGTTTTGGCGATATACCTACTGTTGCTCTAATCATTATCGTCCTCAATATGGTGTTTTGGGGATTTCTCACAGTGATGACGGCTGCTGCCAATAGTCCAGAAGCAGGTGCACAAGCATTCATCGGTGTGACAGTGTTCTTTTTGGTCTCATTCATCTTGTCTTATCTCTACTGGAAATTCTATTGGTGGATGCTAGCACTCAGTTGGACAATCCTCACAGGATTTACGCTTTGTGCTGCAATCTATGGACTACAAAATTTAGCCTCATTTTAGTGAAAGTGTAACGCTTATGCGTTACGGTTTCGTATCTTGGACATGCGAAAATGCTGAAAACCATTGGTCCAGATCTCACTTGCTGATGATATTCCTCGCGGTATCCTAAGTTTATTATTCAACACAGCAAGGATGCTTTATGCGATATACATTTTTAGGGGATAAACAAACTCGAAGAGACCTCATCAACATGCAATGTAATCCAGTTCTCAGAGATGATGGCAAGTGCATTGTGTCAGTCAAGATGGCAACTGCCTTAGTAGTGGATAGAGAAGGCAATCGGTATGTCGTGCCACGTCGTCGCTTACGCCTCAATAGCAAGCTAAAGGGTGACTAATGGTAACTGTGCAAATGATGGTTCTACTGATTGCTCTTCAGATTATAGCGTGGGGATTAATTGCTTGGTCTGCTCACCGCGACCAAAATAAGCATCGAGAATAAGTCTCATATTTATTCACATCACAGTCTAGTTTACTGTGATTTTTTTACCCCTATAAATATTACTTCGTGATAAGTAAATTTTTCGCACGACTTATCAAAGAGTAAATGCGAAAGTCATTTTTCGCACGTCAATCATATGTGTTAGAGTATTTTTAATGCGAATTCGCACTATTTTTCGCATGATTTTTCGCACGAGACAGATACTTTAAAATATATAATGAACCTTAAAAAACCTTTATTAGTCAATTTTTCGCATTTTCGCACGCTCTTCTCTTGGCTACGCGCGCGCGCGCGTAGAGACATGCGACTTGTGCGAATGTGCGAATTTTTGAAAATCGACAATGAAACCCCCGTCCATTAGGGGCTGGATGGTTCACTAATTGGCTGTATTGTGAGAGAAACAAAAGGAGAAATTACATGACTGAATTTTTTGTGCTGTTGGGGATACTATTTGCTCAAATACTAATTATCAAATTGTTCCTCATTCCAGCTTACAACAGAGCAACAGAGACTAGAAGTGAACGATTGTTGCGAGAGCGTACAAAAGAATACAATCGTAAAAATAAAAAAGGGCTTCTTTAGCCCATTGAAATTCTGCTTATCTGTCTTGTCTGAGATACATTATTAGTGTCAGCACCAAAGTTATGAGTGTAATCCCGAAAGTCACCAGTTCAATTACTTCCATAGTCTTCGTCCCTAAGGGTTTCAATTGAACACTCAAAATACAATCCCGTTGCCGTCTCCAGACACACATGCTGATTGTTGTAATAGCCAAAGCCCACTATTTCATAGCCCTCAGGTACATCCAACTGTGACCCAATGACTGTGGTGCGACTTTCTCTATGTGCATCAAGTGTCTCACCAAAATGATCTACTAATCTCAAAAGCATCATAATGATAAATATGACAATACCTATCGAGATGAGGACAAAAGGAATTTCACGTAATAGAGTTTTCATTGAATTTGCTCTCCTGTTGTCACGTACAAAATGAGGTAGTAGCCTAATTTCTCTTGGTCTCCGATGATGAGATGCTCCGCATCAAATGTCTCCACAATGTCGATCAGGTGTTGTATTTCACGCTCCGAGTTGAACACACTGATTTGAGAGACAACACAAACATCTTGCGACCTGTAGTCGAAGATATTGCCCACACTATCGAAGATGGCTTCCTGAGATTCTCTGGGCAATTGCTGTGCAGTGCTGTTGCCATGCTCATAGACAATCACTTGACTATCTGAGAAATGTCTGGCGATGATGCCCGTATGCACATTGGACGCATAAATTGTTTCGTAGCCATCGCAGGCATGAATGGCAGTATCCGCGTCCAAATTTCTATCCTTGAGACTCATGGATAGATATGCTGCGAACACACAGACTAGTGCCACAATGGGGATGATTCTATGCGCCTCATCTTCCAAGAATTGTGCTACTGGAACAATGAGAAGCAGCGCACTGAACAATAATGTTCTGGGCAAGTAGATCGGATGCCATACGACCCCCACGAGCCATTGTGCTAATGGCACAAGCACCACCACCGCTAGCCACGCTACATCCGCTTTTTTGCGCCATTGCCAGATAGAGACGCCGATTAGTGCTGTGGTGATAGCAATAGGCAATAATGCCACATTAGGACTATCGAAGCGTACACCGACCGTCATGGTTGAAATATGTTGCCATCCCGACCACTGAGGCAACCAGAAGCCATCAGCAACATCACTTGCTTGTGTCACGGCAATGGGAAACCACAAGCCCATACTGCTGAAGGGCAAAACTAGTGCGCGTAGGCTACGGTGACTCAGTAGCCAAACACCTGCCATGATGACAATGTAAATCCAGCCGTTGATGTGAGTAAACGCCACAATCGCCAAGGGTACAGAAAATAGCCAAAACTTTTTTCTTTGGATACCGATGTAAGCAATAGATAATCCCAAGGCAAGGAAAGCAGGATAGCGTGCCTCAGACGCGTAATAGATTGCAGCTGGTAGAATCGCTGTAATCAGGGCGACCCACTTGCCTATGCGCTCCCCACCATATGCCTTGCCAATGTGATACATCGTCACAATTAATCCCAGACTAGATATTAAAGCAGGCATTCGCATAGCGATGTCATTGTGACCAAAAATCTCGGTGACTATCCGCACAATAAAATAATAACCTGGAGGATGAACATCACCCTGTACCGCAATCATAAAATCAGCCCATGGCACTTGTGCAATCGCAGACGTGAAACTTTCATCGTACCAGAAGGCTTGCTCCATAATGGGAACGCGCAAAATCAAGCCAATGATGATAATTGTCCAGAGATTGAATCCTATGCGTGTTCCACGCTTTTTTCTCAGATAGTAGAATGCGAGTGCAAAAGGAATGCCCACATACATGGCGTAAGTCAAGAAATTATCATATGCCATCATGCCAGTCATGTGTTCCAGCATCGAAGGTTGGTCGAACATTATTTGTTGCTCCTACGAACTGAAACATCATCTAGGTTGACCTTGCGACGCAAGCCATTCTTTGGGTTCACACCCTCATTGCGAATACGTTCTTCCAAAACCAGTTCTTTGTGCCAAGAGCGTTCTCGCAAAGTCCATCCCAACCAGATCAAGCAGGGCAGAATGGCTAGAATCAAAAAGGCTGCAATCGTGGGTGCGACAGTTACCATGATGACTATCATCACCATGATTATTGCGGTAGTAGCTGTTGAAATGTGCCAAGAGTGCATTGAATCCTCCTAAATAGTTAACTAATCAGATAACAGCTTAGTTCGCTGTACTGTGATATGCCTGTGAACTTGTTTCCTCGTTATCTGGGGGTATGAGTGCATAGAAATTCCCAGATTGTTTTTCAACTGTATATAGCTGCCCCTCATATTCCACAGTTCCCTCATGAGCAAATTGCTCTACGATTTTCTTAATATCATTCCTAGACATTTGTCCTTTAAGTACATCGTGCATGGGATAAATTTTGAGCGCACCATCAAATTCATCCATTGCCAGATTTAGCACAATTTCTTCATTGGTCAGTGGTTTAAAGTTGTCTGTATCTTGCGTGGCGACCAGTTGATAGGGCGTATCATCGCCATAATTATCTATAGCGGTTTGAACGGCTAAACGCACTTCATCGTCATTGATGAAAGGCATCTGTACTTTGAATTTTTCCGCACCGATGGTTGCTAGCATACGACCAGGGATATTCTCCAGCTTCAAAGAATCGCGTGTACCCGTAACGGATTGTGCAGCACCAATATTGGCTTGATGACCCACCAATTGCGTTGTCATATTGTCTCTGAGAGAATTTGGCATGTTCTCACGTCGGGGTTGTTGAATGCCTATCCAGAGAGATATGCCTGCTGCGCGTCCTACTTGTCCAATTTCAATGCAGATGTCATCAATGATGCTTGCCTGTTCTGAGAATCGAGACCTGCGCGTATTAGCGTATTCATCAAACACAACCACAATCCGTGGCATTTTGTATTCATCAGAAACTTGTTTGTTGTACGCAATCAGATTGGTTGTGATCTTACCGATGCGCTGTTGTCTCATGTGCATTTCTGCTCGTACTTGTTGCAAGACAGTGGCAACATCTTCAATCTCTGTCAGGACACCTTTGCCATTGAATCTCAGACAATGGGGAGCATCTTCAAATTCTCGGAAGTCTCCCTGCTTTTTTAAATCGACAAATACGAAACTCACATCTTGAGGGGATTGTTTTTCAATGAGGGCAGATGCCATGCCCCGCATTGTGTTGGACTTGCCAGAGTTAGTGATACCCGTGAACATAATGTGTACGGCTGAAGGGGAGTTCAGATAGACCCAATTGATACGTCTGCCCCGTTTGATGCCAGCAGGGATGGGCAATTTGCTGTGGTCAGCCGTATCGTATCTAGCCATGAGTTGGCGATAGGTGATGTACTTTGGGATACCATCTACTAATCCTAGACGTTCCACGACGATCCAAGCACCATTCACTAGAGGAAAGCGTTCATCGGATGTATGCGGACTCCACACTTCCCTTTCCAGTGTGATAGACAGTTCCTGCATGACAGTGGATTTGATTAAGTCAGTGACCCAGACCCCGTGTGGTAGCAGGTCAATTGATCCACCCCACAAGCCCTGCTTGCTGGCATTAATCTTGAATTGGAGCTGATCTGGTGTGGCGACGATGTAATCAAATTCGACAAGATCCGTGAGTGTTTTCTTGCCCACGGTATAACGATGATTGAATCCCAGCCGAGATAATGTCATCTGAATTTGTTCAGCGATGATGTTTGCTTCTTCTGCCATTCCTTTTCGTAGAATCTGTGATTTCTGGTCATCTTCGAGTGCAGCATAATGGCTCTTCAACCGTTGCTGAATTTTGTGACGCTTACGAATGTCTCGGCGATAAGGTTTGAGATGCTTTTTTACCCTCAAAATAGTCCGTTTACACAGATGAACTTGTCTGCGAATGTGTTTCAGATAGCTGATAATGCGAATGCAAGATGCGAGAGCAATGAGTGTGTAATCCTGATCTTGGTTGAGGATGTTGATTAGTATTGTCAGATATTCTCTTGCACTATCATGTGTGAGTCTAAGAGTGTTGTATTCTTGCTGTAGTTCATCCATCTGGGCAAGATACTGACCGACATCGCCAGCACTCAATTGAGCGTTAATCTGTTTGAGATGAGATTTGAGTGTTTTGACCTGCTTTTTATCCAAGATAATCGAGGTCTCATAGGTAGATAGAATTGCCAAATTCTCATCATGGATAATTTCGTTATCGCTGTATTTGAAGAGTGGCTCAGGTGCTTCGATAAAGTCACTACTCCCCTTTGTATTCATAGCGAAATCCCCCAGCACGCGATGAGCCATACTTGATCTCAAGCAAGTCAGCCTCTCGTAGAGTCCTGATACTACGGTAAACGGCTGTACGCTCCCCGTTGATGCGTTCAGCAATCATCTGTGCATTAATCAACTCGTATTGCTGATGCAATTCCATGATGGCTCTGGAGACTGCATAGTCTGTAATTCCGAGGTTGCGCTCTGGCATGAACATTCCTAAATCCTCACCTCAACTCCAGTTCATTATAGTGCTTAAAGCATAAAGAAAGACTGTGAAAAGTCTTTAAGATGCAATACGCCTAACAAAAATGTGGCAGTTGTCAGTCATAATAGAGTCATGCGCTACTTTATTCTGATTGCACTCGTCACAATCGCATATAGGGTACATGCTGCTCCCCTGCAGACAGGATTCGTTGATGACAACAATCCTGTTTTAGATTATTCGGGCAGTTGGAACGATGGCACATACGTGGATGCTTATGGTGGTGCTTATCAATTTACGAGCGACATATCATCACTAATCTCTTTTGAGACCTACGCCACAGGTATCACAATCTTCTTTATCTTCGATACTTTAGGAGATGACATCGAAGTGTGTGTGGAATCCGATTGCACAACGGTATCAACGGCAGGAATGGTAGCAGTGGGCAAAGTAGAGCTAACAAATATTGGAACGGGATTGAAGAACGTGACAATCAGCAAAGTAACATCAGATTCTTCTGTATTTTTGTTTGATGCGGTCTACGTTCATCCATCCCCAAATGATAAGCAGGAGGTGTCTGAACAAACAATTGAGTTCGAGTATGAGGGGCAGACTCACACGGGTGTGCTGGATTTAAGGCTTACGTCGGGTGATGCAATTCAGGTGCTATTGCTGATGGCAATTGTTCTACTCCAAATCTTTAGATTAATCGGAGATCTGTTGACATGATTTATTCCTTGCTTGAACCCCTGGTATATGGTGCGATTTTTTACCTATTCCTCAATTTTGCAATGGATGAAATCTTGAATCTTGCTCTCCAGGTGATTAATTGGATCAGGGGACGCTGATGGATGTGGTTTTGTACTTTGCGATCCAAACGCTACACACTCATCTGATAACGCTTGTGGCATATAGCACGGGATTCATCTCAATGATCTATGTTGCTGTATCAATTTCAAATTTCATTAGTCAATCTTGGAGCAAATAACATGCTAACTATCTTCAAAAGCAATAAATACACCATTCGTATGGTGTTACTCGCAATCGTCTTGGTCTTAGCAGTGATGCCATCGTTTGCACAATCCATCAGCTTGGATGTGGAAACTGATGAGTTCATTTCTGCGATCAATCAGTGGTTGCCATTAGCCATCTCGATTGTTGTCATCGGTGTGGGTATCCGCGGTGGCTTCGCACTGGCGAACTACGTGGGTGACATGATCACCAGTTCATTCAACATGCGTGGTCGTTCGTAAGGTGTTGCCAGTCATCTTGACTGGCACTTTACTTTGATTATCTATGGCGAAACGTAAAAACATTCCTGTGGTTCATCAGCCTGGTGGCTATGAAGCCTACCGCGACCAAATGCCCATAAGGACTCCCAACTGGCGTGCAATTATGTTTCTGGTGGGATTTATTTTCATTTGTGGTGTCATCACCACTATATCGCTTGTTTTTATTCCAAGATTATTTTTCAAGCAAGCCCCCACGGCTACACCAACAGGACTTGCATCCATTGTGCAAGATGTTGGCACTGTAGACCCTGCGTTTGATGTGATTGTCAGTACACCCCAAGCGACTCTTACACCCACACCAACTGACTTGCCAACAGCAAAATCCACCAGTGCTGACCCAACGGTTGATTACATGATGGTGACTGTGGCATTCATGGCGGATCGCTTATCTGCGATCCAGACACAAACCGCTATGCCTGTTGTGACTGAATTGGTTGTAACAGCAACGCCGTCGCTCACACCCCTACCTCAATACGATTCTATGGCGCGAGTGGTCTATAACAATGTGATAGTCCGTGCAGGGTCAACGACAAACAGCACTGCCCTAACGATGGTTTATAACGGGGAGACATTTGGTGTTTTAGAGACCGTGACTGGTTGGGTGCGAGTGGATCATCCCGACCACAATACCGCGTGGATAGCCAGACACCTGCTAAGGATAGATGATGAATAGAATCAGATTTGTGTTGCCTATCCTGCTAGCTTTTGTTATTGCAGCCTGTGGTACATCGCCTCCAGATCAACAGCTAGATGAGTTCCCATGGTGTTTCACTTTTGACTTTGTGAATGAGACGTACCCCCTCACATTTGTTGATGGACAACAAACCGCGAACGGTCTGGAGAGCATCAATGGTTCTTTAGGAGTATCTTATACCCATAACCAAATTGTTGAACCTAAGTACATTGTTTCTGAGATTGAGGTTCAGATACCAGGTCAAACCCGTAATGTAGTTACTAGCATTGATATTTTTGGTGTGGCTGATAATTTCCAAGCGCGAGTTGACACGGATACAATTAACCAGATTGAATGGCAACCTGACTCTGCTGGCGAATTTGGAACAACTGCATCAATAAGTCTTACAACAGAATCGGATACATTGGTCGTGGTTCGCTATTTGTCCATTTACGGAGATGGAATTAACCCATTTGGGTCTAATGATTGTGGTGGCAACAATCCTACAGTCACAGCTACATTCGATGAATTGCCCACATTCACGCCCACCGCGACAGACACACCCACACCAACCTTATCGCCAACAGCGACAGCAACTCAAACCGCAACAGATGCACCAACTCAAGAATGGTGTTATTTCTTTGATTTCACCATCGCACCCTATGATAACTTTTGGAAGCCAGAGGAAAATAATAATGGCGACCCTAAAGCAACGTGGGAGCTCGGCACTGGTTGGGTAGGTGACGACACCTATCTATTAGACAATGGGTTTCAGTATCAGAATCAAATTACAATGCGCGGGGTTTTGCAATCATGGGCAATTGACCCTGTTAATGCCATATTTGTTTATGCGGATTTAGTTTTTTCTTATCGTCAAGTGCAAGGCAATATCTTATCCGATAACAACCCGTATGCGCGTGTCACAATTGGTACAATCTTTGAGGAAAGAACGGGTTTCCCTGAACAACAATTCGACTATGAGTCGATGGCAAGGTTTTCATCACAATCATTCGGTTCTATCTTTGATGAAGACCAAGTGTCATTTCTAGTTTGGGCGGGTCGTTTAAACAACACTGCGCCTGTAGGTGGTAAAGCAGAAGTTCACTCAATTGAGTTTCGCGGTTTGGGATCGAACCCTTTTGGGCAAGATAACTGTGGTGCTAATGCTCCCAGTCCGACACCAACGCTAGACCTCACACAGATTACGGCAACCGCTAGTTCAACGCCTACGTTCACACCATTTCCCACTAGAACTGTAGATGCAACACCAACCATTCAACCTACCTCTACACCTGATCCTAACGATGATACAAACACTTTCACGGCAGATGGCGATTGTGATAATTATTCTGGGAGTGAACCATCAGGGAGTAATGATGGTCAGTGGTTCGAGTGGCTATTTGGAGGTCTGGGAAATACATTCAATTGTCGAATTTTACCAACGTTTCAATTCATTGGAGCGCAGGTTAGCAGTACAGCATCTAGCGTGGGGTCGATTTTTGATTTCCTAACAACCAGTGTTCGTGATGGCTTAAGTGACATCATTAGTAATGTGAAAAATGGGATACAACTCTTCACAGATACACTTAATTGGACAGGTGGACAGCTTGTTCCTTATTTGGGGGGATGGCTAAATAACTTTTGGGCGCAATTGTCTTATTTCATCAAGAATCTCACATCATCTATCTGGAGTATCATCACAGGTTTATTCGGATTGCTTTGGCAAGGGGTTAACCAAGTTGTTGAGTTTGTGAAGAGTATCCTGAACTTCATCGGTACAGCCTTCAGGGTTGTGGGCAATATCTTCAGCTTATGGAATGATGTTGAACCCGAAAAACCACCAGGCTTACCTGATTGCTTGAATGATCCACTCGCTTATGAGATATGTGCTGTCTGGTACATTCTGGATAATACGCTATTTAGTGGTGTTGGTGCATTTATTGTGCCAGCACTGAATGTCTATATTTTATTGCTCATTGCATTTTTCTTCCTAGAAACTGTGGTCGAAAGAATGCAAAAAATCTGGGTGGTGCTAAGTGACTAATTTACTATCGCTGATATTGGTATTCTTTTGGGCACAATTGCCCGATTTGCCCATCCCTACACCGTGGGCAAGTCCTACACCTCCAGCAGACGTAGACCTCATCGTGGATGATGGCACGAACATTCTGGCAACAGCGCAAGCGGATGAAATTAACTATCGGGCAGAAGATGACCAAGTTTTTTTCGACAATCGTGCTTTGTTGCCAGATATACAAGGTGAGGATAGCCGTTTGCTGTTTTCCTATTCCAGATGGCTATTCTCCAATGCAGGGCGTGAAGTTTTCGGACCTTTTGCGCCCCTCTTATTTTCCATGAGTTTGCTCATCACACTCGGATTTGTCTCTTTGCTGGTGTATTTCTGGGAGAATGTGGTCGTGACTTCTCTCAAAATTGTGGGATTCATTGTCAATTCAATACTCAGGATCTTTGGGAGATAGTCATGTTCTTGTTTCAACCGCCTACACCAACACCTTATCCAACGCCTGATTCATTGCCTTTACAGATGCCAGATGTTTCGGTCTGGGATATGACCGATGATGCGATTCAAATGTGGAATACTACTCAGGAGCTTGGCGTTGCTTTCCAAGCGATTATTATCGTGGGCATCGTGATTTTCATTCTGATGGCATTATTCAACTACTCGAAAATCATCTCAGTGGTTCGCAATGACTAATATCCACGACTACTTTTTCCCCAAGAGAAAATTGCATCGCATACCCAAACATATAACCGCACAGTATGCCAGAGATGAAATTACCAAAGCACAGGCAATAATCATGATGGCAGGGCTGGCTCGTGACCCCATAGAAGCACAGAGTATCTACATTGAGTTAAAACAGAAGCATGGGGATAAGATCTGGCAGTATGTGGAGTTCAATGTGCGTAGGAAGCGCACAGGAACATTCCAGCAACGGCTCATGAAGCTGATGCGAAAGATTTTTGGCGAGATGGAACGTCCCAACTTACGTTATCGGGTGGAAGAACCGATTGTGAATATGGACTACAGAATTCGTAAGCAAGATGATGGTTTTTAGCTAATAATCATTCGTGCTTTTACTATACCTGACCCAAAAGGAATTATCTGACCTCGTTGGCGGTTAGATACCTGTCCTCCCCGCACGACAGGAAGTTATCCGAACTTCCTAAACATGAGCCGACATTATCGTCGGCTTTTTGTTTTTCTGTGCGGGACGAACATCCTCGTTGCTGCTCTATCTCCTTGGAGATGTCACGGAGATAACCAAATGGAGAACGTAGTTCCAATCTAATTGTTCCAGTTGCATCAATTACAACCTTATCAATCATTTGACGCAAAAGTTCTTTTTGATCTTTGCGCTTTAAGCTATTATACACGATTCCTGCGTATGTGATAATTTCAAGCGCGACGTTGAGATTCGAGACATGAGACTGTAGTTTATGCTCCAGCGATTCTAGCGTATTAAGAATCTGAGATCGACGATCTTGCCATTCTGCCCATAAACTGTCCCATACGGCTTCTGTAATTTTGCCCGTCGCATAAAGACGCGCCATCCGTGCTTCTTCCTCCTCAATAGATTTAAGGGCACTTGTTAGTTGTTCTCTCTCATCTGGCTTCATGTGTCCCAGAAACTCAGCTACATCTTCAGTATAAGCAGCTCTTATTGCTGGAAGGTGTTCTTCCTGAACTGCAATTTTCCCGAGTTCATGCACCATCTGTTCATCTATACGTGAACACATAAAGTTGACGTTACTCCGCGTAATGCAGTAATAAGATGTTCCGCCACCTGGACGTGAAGCATTTGATGTAGAACACGTTAGTCGTGTAATTCCCCCATCGGGATATGCATAGTAGACGAGACCTCGAAGCAGGTAATCGTGTTTGCGTTTTCGTCCTCTCTTCTGATCACGTTGTTCGAGTATCTTGATCCCACGTTCTAGTTCCTTAGTAGTGACTAGTGCTTCCCAGTTACCACGAATAGTCTTGGGTAGTATGTTGTTAGATTTGCTTGTTACCCAACCAGCATATGTCCAATTATGAAAAATTGCTGCAAGAGAGTTGGAGTTCGCTTTACGTTTACCATTAGGCTTGACTTGTACAAACGGTCTCCCGCTCTTGTACCTGTAGCCACGCTTGTGGAGTTCAAAGCATATCTCTTCGAGTGTAAACTTACCGTCAAGTAGCAAATCCCATGCAAACCGAATGATTGGCGCACGTTCAGGATCAAGTTCGATCCAGTGTTCGTATCGACCACTGAGATGCTTGGCTTCGCGTGAGGTTTGTCCGCTGGCGTTGATATAGCCATCCGGTGCAACTCCATGATACCCACCACTTTCAAGTTTGGCCCGCACGCCACCTTTCACTCTTAATCCTAGCAGTGCAGACTCTCGCCTTGCCAATGTAAATGAAAGTGTCACAATGACGCGGTCATCTGGATCCATTGGGTCCAAGTCAGGTTGATTCGCAAATCTTACTGCCACACCAAACTCATCAAGTTCATCAATCGCCCGTAGTGCTTCTGTGTCATTGCGTCCGAAGCGATCTGCACGTTCAACAATTACATGGGAAAACTTACCAGCCCGTGCATCCTCCAACAAACGCTGATATGCATCGCGATGTGGTGTTGTACCCGTTAGCACATCAATGTATTCATTGAAAACAGGCATGTCTGAACGGTCTAATACGTTTTGCTCAATCGCATAACGTTGACGTGCTCGTGATAACTCAGGTTTTTGGTTTTCATCACTACTTGTTCTAAGATAAACTGCCCATCCAGGTTTAGGAGTGGGGGCGATCTTACGTTTACGACGTGGCATAACGTTTTCCTTCTAAGACTTCTCCTTAGATTACAACACATCATGGCTTCTGTGTTTTTGCTAGCTTTTTTTGATTATCACTCTTGATCTTCTGGTAGTGATCAGACTGTACGATTAGGTCTGCCACGATAAATATACGTTTAAGCATTTTCATTCCTGCCGAATCGTCTTGTTTTGCTTGCTTTTCGTCAGATGTCATGATGCTACCTTTTCTGATCAACATTTGATTTCGTCTTGAGATTAACATGATAAATCCAGTTACCAAGTGCAATACGTTTCAGTTATAGAGTCATAAATGTGTCATGAGACGTAGGAAAATGTCATTTCAAGCAATCAATAATTGCATTTTTATGAAAAATATGCAGAATAATGATATATCTTGTCTGGAATCTTGGATTTTCTAGTTGAGAGAGTCGGATAATGACAAAAACACTTAGATTTCTGGTTATTTCCCCAAATGACTTGATAAGAATTGGGCTATGTTCGCTACTCAAGTCAAATTCCAGCGACCATCATCAGGTGATCTCGTACCCGGCACTTCCAGACAATTTGGGAAACTACAATTTAAAAATCAATCTAATGCTCGTTGACGATCATTTATCCAATAACACATCGATCCATCGCGTTATCCCACTTATTCGGCATTGTTGTCCTGGTACACGTCTAATCATTATTGGTTCTTTCCTCAGTGTGTCATATATCCAGCAAATACTCGATCTGGGAGCAGATGGATACATCTATAAGAAAGATAGTCTTGAGGAATATCTTAATCTGGCAGTGAAAACAGTTCTATCAGGTCGCGTCTTCTTGTCTCCAAGAGCGTCTACACTACCATATGAAAGCACTGAGCCTCGTGAACTCAATCAGAATGATATGAAGGTACTGACACTCTTGGCAGCTGGATGCAATGTACAAGATATTGCGCGTCGATTGGGATTAGTAGATCGATCAATTTACAGGATTCGTACTAGGCTACGTGATTATCTGGGTGTCACAAATAACAAGCAAATCGTTGACGTTGCGCGTAGACGCAATCTGTTATCTTGAACTTGTTGTGAAACAACTACAGAGCATATGCAAATGAGTTAGAATAAAAATATCATTTAATTGAATATTATGCAGTTATCTGATATTATTGTATTAGTAGCAACATCTCAATCACATACGAGAAGACATATGTCAAACGAAAACCAAAAGAGGCTAGCATTTTCCAAGTTGTTAAATCTCCTATTTGAGCATATACGTGATGAAGAAGGACAAGTTTTTACTGATACCTACGTATCTAAAGTCACAGGCATGAGCCAATCTTCAATTAGTAGCTTACGACGCAATCTTACGAGTAATCCGCGACTAGATAATGTAAAGGCGATTGCAGATTTCTTTGGTGTCTCACTGAACTACTTCTCAGCAGAAAGCGTTGAAGAGGCTATTGATCTCATAGCTCAGCGAAATGAAGAACGGTCTGTAGACATTGAACTAGCAGCTCGTTTCACCAATTTGTCGGATGAAGCGCGTCAGGATTTAGAAAGAATATTGCGTTGGGTACAGAAGGCAGATAATACACGTAGATAAGAGGCTAGTGGAGTGATGAGACACGCATCAGAACTAGACCATTACTTAGCCCGAATCGAATCTGTGTTTGATCTGGATTCAATTCAACGACAAGAATTCACGTTGCAAGATATTGAAGACTATTATCTCCAAAGCAACCTTGGCTACTTGTTCATACACTCACTAAGCGGTTCGGTTCACATGGCACTCACAGATACTGATAAATTTAGTGGGCGAGATTATCTGCAGCAAGTTGACAGGGTTGAGCGTGAAATTACTGCCTCTGAAGCCAGAGATGTATTGGAACTTGGTTGTGGCAAAGGCTTCAATCTATATCACCTAGCACAACGATTACCCCATGTTCAGTTTGTGGGATTCGATTATTCAGCATTACATGCTCGCCAAAGCCATCACCGACTTAAATCATTCCAAAATACATCGATCATGCGTGCAGACTTCCACAACATTCCTGTGTCAGCAAATTCATGTGATGTAGTGTTTGAGTTTGAGAGTATTTGTCACGCGTTGGATATGAAGTGTGCATTGCAATCCATCTACCACACCTTGAAATCAGGCGGAACATTTATCCTATTTGATGGATTTCGTATTCGCCCGATGGATCAACTCAGTGAAAATGAGAAGATCGCTCGTTGCCTTGTGGAGAAACCTTTAGGTGTGCAGGAAGGCACTTTCATAAACGAATTCTTGCTAATTGCTCAAGAAATAGGATTTGAAGTCAAATGCGTGCATGACTTATCCTCAGCAATCTTGCCTAATCTGCAAAGAATACAAGCCATTCAGAAATTCCTGTTTCCAACCAACTTTCAGCTCTGGCTTGCACAAAAGCTATTACCAAAATATCTCGTAAGAAATGTCATTGCTGCAATGTTGATGCCCTACATGGTTGAATCCGGTATTCAAGGATATTTTCAGATTAACTTGCAACGCCATTAGTTGTTACGGAGTGCATTATGACCTATGTTTCAATCATCGACGATCAGCTTGAACCGCAATTCAATCGAGATTTGCAATACGTTTTGAAATGGCTTGACGCAAATGGCAATACTGTGAATAGCGTCAGTTACTTACCACGATCTGTAGGTGGTACAACATCAACTAAAAACGATCAGACTATTGAGGAGATGCTCCAAGAACTCAATTTTGATTACACACGTTTCACTTTGAAGAATTATATTGATCACGTAGCAGCGCATATCGGGCGTCATCTGGAGTTAGTGCCATTTGACCTTTCGGTGGCAACGACTGGTATGTGTGTCCGTACTAAAAACGGAGATTTCATATTCTTCAACGAAAATAGACACAGACTTCTACAAGAACATATTGTCATTCACGAAACAGCCCATCTACTTTTTGGGCATCAAATGCTACGCATCAAAATGACAGGAGAATTAGCTGATTTAGTAGGGTCTGATGTGGATGTGGTCGCACGTCTTCGGACATATGACAATATTTCACACATACTTGATGAAGCCAGTAAACTTGTCGATAGTGAACAGGAACGGGAAGCGGAAGCATTTGCAAGGGAATTCCTCACGCAAGTACAAGTGAACAAACGGCAGGAAGTACTTAAGGACATGCGTAACTCGCGGTTATTCCCACCGTTCAACTAATAGTGATGAAACCATGTATGTCTTCATTGTAGCAATCATCTTCTGGTGGGTCAACTTTGTTGTCCGCATCGTAAGCCATTCCAGAGACCCTCAATTCTGGCGAATGCCATGGATGTATCTCTGGCTCAATGCGTACATCATTGGCTTATACTACATGCTGAGCCACTATTTCATCTTGGTGCAACTTGAGTCAATCATTCATCCTGTAGTTGAATTCCCAATAGTGAGTTTTGTTGCTAACATCCTCATGTTTCTGCATTTATTTAGTTCCCTGATCGTCATCCAACGCGAAATCTCGATCAACTTCACGACGACGTATATACTGCTGATAGTCTTGTTCTGCTTGATTTTGGCGAATCACCTCTTGTCAAACTCCAATGTAGATTTGTATCGACGAAATTCAATGATCATCTTCACGTCGATGATAGTCGCAGGAGGCAACTTATTCTCAAGTCTATTACGACACAATATCTTACCACGCAACCAGATCGAACTTGCGCATGTGATGTGGTATTTACTATGCGCCTTTTGTATCTCCCTTGGTCATGGATTAATAGCTTTGAATAGTATCGAAGGATTACTGAGATTCACACAGGTCGTGGAGACACCTTTACAAACTGTGGGATATGCCCTCAATATGGTGAGCATGTTCGCATTAGTGATTATGGTGCAACCAGATGACATTTTGTTCAGAACACTCTATCCAATCCGGCTATGGCAACTCCATCGTTTACAGAGATTACAGAGATTCATTCAACGAAACATCCATCCAATGGAGTTTATCCGAAACAATCAAGAAGAACAGACTAATCAACTAGATGCACGGATTCACGCCACTGTTGTTGCCATCCTTGACTACTATCCATACCTCGAAGTTACTGATCCACTGCGCAGAAAATTATGGCAGATTGAGCAAAACGCATACGATCTTGAAGATATGCTGTGGCACATCATACGCATTCAGATCTAGCCAGCCATGCATTTTGTCATTCTACCCAATCTTAAGACTCAGATTTCAGCGTCAAGTGTCATAAATTCAACTTTGATGTTCACAGCAATCCGTTAGCATGATGACAAACAGACTGCCTTCAGGAGAGTCGTATGGCAATTCGTATTTTCATTGCAGATGATGCCGACTTGACCATTCGCGGGATGCAAACGATCTTACAAGAAGATCACCGTTTTGATGTGGTGGGTACAGCCCGTTCGATGGATGAATTACTGGCAACAATCACCGAGCAATGTCCGGATGTGATTCTTCTGGGCGAATGGCTCTACAATATGGATCTGCTGAGCGGGATTGAGCAATTGCGGACGCTCGTTCCATCAGCCAAGATTATCGTCTTAGGCTCACTGGCGGATGGATTACTCATCCGTGATCTCTTTCATGCTGGTGCACAGGGCTATCTGTACAAGAGCGACGACCTCTGCGATTGTCTGACTCTTGCTGTCGACACTGTGTTGCGTGACCGCAAATACCTATCTCATACCGCCAATGCCGAGTATCTGCTTGCGATGCAATCGCCGCAACGAGACTGGCATTTAGACCATGAAGCGCGCCATATCTTGCAGATGCTCGCCCGCGGACATCGCGCCTGTGAGATTGCGAAGTCGCTCGATATTGAAACGCGACGCGTGTATCACGTCCGGCAAAAGCTGCGTAAACGCTTCAATGCTGAAACTAACGAACACCTGATTTCTGTCGCGGCTGCTGAAGGCTTCATCTATCCATAAACTTTATCAATCAAACATTATTTCCTTGAGTCACTAAGTGGGGAATATTCCTCACTTAATTTAGTCATCCTGCCAATCACTCACACAACGAAACCCAATCTCATTGTCTCGTAGGTTCTCATCTCTCGAAAATCTGTTGTTTGACATTAGGATAGTTGAATCACTCAGAAAAGATCCGCCACGGAGTGATCTAAGAACATTTTCACGCAAATTTTCTCTTCCGTCATCTGTTGCATAAGGGTAAGGATATATATTATTTGACCCATAAAGATCGTATATCGTGTGCGTCCACTCCCAAACATTTCCGCTCATATCCTCAGCACCAACCCATGAAGCACCAGAAGGATAATTACCTATTTCAGTTGTACCACCAAGTGAGTTATGTACACCATTAGCACCATTTGACAGGAAAGAATTACCCCATGGGTAGATATTTCCGTCAGGTCCCCGAGCTGCATATTCCCATTCAGCTTCAGTAGGCAATCTTGCTTCTCTTGAAAGACAAAATAATCGTGCCTCATCCCAACTAACTTGTTCACGAGGGTGGTTACTACCTAGATTAAAACTTTCCTGCGAAGATGTACCTGAGAATTCTGAGAACTGAGAATTAGAAACTTCAAAGCGATCAATCCAAAATGGTTGATCAAAACATATTTCATCAACAGGTTGAGCATCACTAAATTCCAAACTACCCATGTTAAAACATCCAGAAGGTACAAGCACCATCATCACATTATTTATCGTTCGTTCCACTACAACCCATTCACTATTATCTGATACTCTGAGGGTAGTAAAATCGTCATCGACAGGTGTAGTGCTACTGTTAATTGAGGAGGCGGAAGCCGTTTCTGTCGCAAATAATTCTGCATTCTGAGTTCCGAGAGCATTTACAGTTCTCTGTAGAACAATTTCTGTTTGTGTAGCAAATAGGGTCGATATAATCTGTTGAGTTGACGTAGCATTTCTATTGTTTGTCGCAGTTGCTATATAATCTAGCGGAACTTCAGTTGCATCTTCACTATTAGACAATCCAAAAAATTCTGGATTTTGTATTAAGCCACCTATAATCGCCGCGATTATAGGAATTAGAACAACGCCAACAAGCCATCGCCAATCTATTGATCGAGTTTGTTTACGAATTGATATATTGTTATGAACAGCTTTGATTAGACTATCAACATCAGCACGAAATTTACGGTCACTGTCTACTACAAAGGCATTACGATATGCAAGGTCTTTTATAGTTTCAGGTAACTCATTGGCTGAGGGCATATGCGCGCCTTCAACAAGCACAGGAATAACTTGTGTACTACTTTGTTGTAGACCTGCTTCTATTTCAAGACGTACAAAGTCATCCGTGTTATCTAGGCGTCGATTGCCGTCATCATCGCGTGCATCAATCCATCTAGAACCGATAATTACCAGCATCACTTGACAATTTGTAGTTGCTTCTCTAAGAACACCCCGAAAATCTTCTCCAGGAGGAATATTATCTATATCTTTGAAAACATTATTTTTACCAAATTCATCATGTAAACGATCATAAATACGATATGTCACTAAACGACTATCGGCTCTGCGGTAAGAGATAAAGATTTTGGACACAATAATCCATATCCTATAAATGTTAGAATAATACAGTTATTATGACGTTATACTCTCTATCTCGCAACAAACATTTAGTAGTTTTACTAACCTAATGCCGTAAAATTTCAGCTCTCTATCATCCTCAATCTGCCATCATGAAAGGGTAAACACGCGCTGTGGAGACCCTTTCTTATGTCATCTCGAAAAACATGGCTCATCGCCCTCATTACAATCACTATCGCGACCTGGCTCATCGCGCTTTTTTTGCTTCTGAGTCGCATGTCATCCAACACAATCGCTCAGGCACAGCAATTACCCACCCTGATGGTATTCCCATCTGCGATACCAACGGGAACAGCAACAACTGTCCCGACAGCGACGAACACTCCGCTACCATCACAAACAGCACTTCCAACCAATACGTCGTTGCCAACAGCAACTTTGATGCCCACGCTGACACCTACCCTATCGGTACGTCTGTTAGAAGTGACAGCCGTCATGCCCGGTGCCTATGTCGAACCGACAGGCACGCCGTTTCCATTCGGCACCAATCTCTTGCCTGCACCACCCAATCCAATTGAGCCACTGCCAGATGCAACCGATGAAGCACCTCCCTTCATTGGCTGGTACAGCTTCGAGTCAGATTATCCAACGGTGCAATACAGTCCTGTTCGCTGGACAGCACGCCAGATCATGCAGGCAAGCGAGGGACAATATCATCGCTACGAAGGTGTTGGCACAGCCACATTCCCGTTTGAAGGTGAAGGTTTGCGCGTACGCTATGTAGCCGCCCGCAATATGGGTATCTTCGAGATCGTTGTAGATGGTCAGGTGATTGACACGATAGATGCCTACAGCTCCGAACTGATGTTTCCTGGAACGCGCGTGTACTTTGTCGGTTCAGGTCAACACATTCTCCAAATTCGTGCCACAGGGCAACGCAATAGCCAGAGTGAGGGGATTACTGTCGGGCTAGATGCCATTCAAGTCTATCGTGCTGACGAGAATACGTTGATTATCCCGCCACCTGTTGAAGCCAATACACCACTCGCTACGCCTCAGCCTGCCCGTAGCATCGAACTGATACAAGCACCTTCCACGGTCATGCCCACTGCCACATCTTTCGCACCTGCTGAGATTATGGTCTCTGTCGTCATTGCCTATGACGAGAACGGCAATCGTGAAGTCGATCCTGCGGAAGGTGTTTCGGGGATTCCCGTCCGTGCAGTAGCGGCAGAGACCAATCAGGTCATCGCGCAGGGCGTAACGGATGCGCGTGGCTACACCCAACTACTGGTGGTGACTTCCTCGGAAGTGAGAATGGTTGTGCCCTATTTCGGTGAGGTCTGGACTATTCCCATTTCATCAACGACAGGCAATGTCAATTTCACCTTGCTACTCGAACCTGGTAATCAACCGGGTATTGTCCCATAAGGAGTTTTTCATGAATCGCATCATTTTATATCGTTCCATGTATTTGCTGTTTATACCCGTATTTATGTTCATAGCAATTCTTGCCTGTGCAGGGACAGCATTATTGGAAACACCGCTCTATATCTGTTCGACAGATGTGCCTTTGCCAACGACAACAACGCTCGTAGGCACACCACCACCGACGGGTGTGCCACCCGCGACACCCTATATCATCATGCCACCATCGGATTTCTATGTGGGTGATGCCGTTTTTATCGGTGGACAACTCTCGCCATTGCGCGTGCGATTGCGCTTGCAGACTGTACAAATCACACCGCAAGCAGGCAATGAACAGGTCGTCCAATGGCAACTGGAAGTCGCCAATGTCGGTCAAGAAGATTACGAGATTTTTCCATCGGTACAGCTTTTCGTCAGTGAAGTGAATGGTGTAACTGACACATGGGGTTCGACACAGGATGCAGGGGATGTAGTCGGTATTGCTGTTGATAGTGATTTGTACCAACTCGGTGCAGGACAAACCGATGTTTACCAGTTAGCCGCATTGACAACCGTAGGGAGTGACATTCGTTTCAGCTTTCAGCTTAATCCCGCGCAGGGTACGAACAGCCCTGTGATGACCTGGGTTAATCAGACCAATCCGTATTGTAGTGGCGATGTAGCCGCCTAAAGGAGCGCGTTCTTGGATATTCTCAATGGCTTTCAAGTCCAGATCGATATGTTCTGGTACAACATCTTGCTCAGTCTGGCAGGATTGCATTGGAGTTTGCTACGTGGCTTGATCCTGATGGGCTACACGATTGAACTGGTCAACAACTGGTTGATTGAGAATGCCTTCATTCCACTCATCACCCAGACCAATGCCAGTTTGAGTGTCGCCATCAACCTCGCCTTCGTGATTGCGATGTTGATTTTAGGCATTACTTACCTGCTGGCAGCATTTGTGCGGCTGGAAGTGGTCAATTTACGCAGTGCCATTCAATGGTATATTGCGGGTGCTTTATTCTTCTCGGCAGGACCTGCCCTTTATCAGGGCATGAACGATTTTCGGATTGGCACAGCACAGGCATTTTATGCCAGCACCCTAACTGGCTTAGAAAGTAATTTTGGTACGGGTTTCAACTCGCTCAATCAGGTGACCTCATCTGAATTAGGTCTAGGGCAGCTCTGCGATTATCTCGGTGTCTATTTGCCATCGGGTTCAGGTGGTGTTGATGGTCTGGATGTCGCACTGGCTTATCTACGGGCAGATGGTCCTGATGTCATGGGCTATCCCTATCCTGTAGCGACACCCGCTTGTCCCTTCCATTACAACCATCCGATCACGGGTGATTACGTCAGTACCGTGCCTACTGAGTGGTATCAGGATGGTTCGTATTTCTCGATTCTGGAATCGTCCTATTTCTTTCCAGACCTCGAACCTGAAGTGCGGACTGCCTCCATTGACATGGCATCCTCAGCTCAGGGACGTTTATTGACTGCATGGCCGCTCGTATTATTCGGTGTTGTCGAGCAAATGGTCTATCTGCTGATTACCGTCGCACAGGGCATTACCTTCATCTCCTTCGGTGCGGCTGTGCTGTTTGCTTTCTTCAAGAAAACGGAAGTCATCGCCCGCTCAATCATTGACCAGTGGATTGAACTGGTGGTGTTAACTGTTGTCATTGCCCTCATCCAATCCCTAGTCGCAGCATTCTTCCTGATGGGAACTGCCAGTGGCAGTAGTTCGGTTGTATTGGGTATGGGCTTAATGTCGCTGATTTTCATGGTGATTGCCCTCTGGTCAGGTGTCAAAGCCGTCTGGAACAGCTTCAATCGTCTCTTCAATGCGATGGGACAGGCAACCGGTGGTGTCATGCTCTCACCCGGTCAGGCAACCACAGCAGTTGCCTCCGCAGGTGGCGCAGCACTCGGCGCATACGTTGGGTTGAATGCCAATCTGCTCGCAGGAATGTCTGCCATGCGTCAGGGTGGTACGGTTTCGCAAGCCGCAGGCATTGCCCTCGGTGGTTCACGCACCCTCAGTGGTGCAGCCCGTACATTAGCTTACTTACCAGGCATTCGTGGCACATCGCTAGGCGATGCAGCAGAACAATTCACCGAAGGCTCAATCACGCGCACCATTGCCCGTAATGTGCCTGTGGTTGGACGGGTCACGGGTCCAATGGTTGGTGCAATGCTCCTGACAGCTCGTAATCCTGACAATGCGGAATACGATGAACAGGGTCGCATCAAGACCCACCGCCCGATGCTTGTCCCTGCGATTGGGGAAGCCTTAGACCGTTTCATCGTACCACCCGGTGCGCCTGCACCTCATCGCAATCCAATTGATCCTGAATACATTGAAGGCGAAGATAGCGAGATGTTACCTGTCATGCCACTCAATCGACCACGACGCATGGGACGCTTCACACCTGTTGAACCACCGCCATTTGCTGATGATGCCGTTGATGAACAGAATGAAGACCGTCGCGCCCAACGCAGTACCTATGCCTCGGAGATGCAGGGCGAGGAGATGGAACAACACCTCAGTGATGTCATGCGCTCCTCCGCAGGTGTCAACTCGACACTCGGTGGTCTGCTTGAAGCTGATGAACAGAGCGATGCAGATCGCCTGTCGCAAGCCGCAGGACAGATTGAAGCCGCAGCGACCCGCTTGCAACTGGTGGCAGGTCAATTGCAACTGACAGGTACGACAGATATTGCCAGTGTCATGGGTGATGTTGTCCAGACCAGTAACGAAGAGGAATTGGATTACTTCACGACATCGGATCGTATGGCAACTGTCATGGGCATGACCACCATGGATGATGGGCGACCTGCTGTGCGCGAGAATCTGCCACAATTTGGCTTGTATATCAATCAGGCACTGCGAATAGGATTATCTGGAATGCAGGCAGAGCAAGTCGTGCGTGAAGTCAAAGGCTCACCATCTGGTCGAATGATGCCTGAAACCCATGATATGTTGACCGAACAACTGCGCGAAGAACGTGGCTACTCTTACAACGATGCGGAAGATCAGGTCAACTGGCTCGAACACACCGCCCGTACACTTCCCAATGAAATTACGGCTGTGGGTATGATGCCACTACCTATCATACAACCACAGGTCGATGTGACACCTGATGTGACAGTTGAATCTGATATTGATGTGACCGTAGATCTACCTGAAACCGATAGCTACGACAAAGCAATGCAGGACGAATCTGTCATGAGTGGTTCTGGCAGCGTGATTGGAGGTGACAATGAGTGAGCAACTGAAATTCTATACGGTGGAAGAACTACAAAACCTGAGTCTGGAAGAATTGCAGGCACTCTGGGAACTTGTACCCACATCCAGACAACGAGCGTATCGACAGGCTTATGAGCGTGAAGTTCGCAATGCGGGTGCGTTGGGATCTGACCAACTTGAACAACAGGTGACATCGGAATTGCTCTCGCGCTATGAAGAATCTGCCCTCGTTCCCGTCGGGATGCGGTGGGCACGTACACCATCCCGTGTACAGGATGCCGCAAAAAGCGATGATGGTCTGCTACTGCCTGAAGAAAGCACAAGCAGTGCGACACAGAAGCCCTCACCTTTGATATTGATTGCGGGTGTCGTTATGGCAGTGGTCTTGATTGCCTTTGTCTTGCTGCGTGGTGGGAGCAACAATGATGGGGTGGCAGTAGCAGAGCTAACACCAGAGGTTGAGCCAACGGAGACACCAATAGTAACGTCTACCCCCACACCCCTTGCCCTCGAAGCACAGGATGACATCATTGAAGATGGCGACGATGAGCGCACCGTAGCTTATCCAGTCAGTTTACAGGTTGCCTTGCCTGATGGTAGTCCACCGCGTGTCTGGGTGGTGCAAAGACGCGCTGTCCGTGCCTCAGAATGGAACTACGATCCCAATCCTGACATTGCTTCTTTCATCAATGGCATGTCGGTGCGTCCCGTGATGGGTATTCCTTACTCAGAGGACAACGCCCAATGGTTTGAGGATATGGATGAAGGCACGATTTTCACCGTCACCATGAATACAGGAGCGATGTTGCGCTTTGACTTTGCTGCACGCTCACAGGTACGCCGTAGTGACACGGATATTTTCCGTCAGGTCAGTCCTGGACTGGTCTTGTTGCTGATTGGTGAACGTGATGACGAAGGATTGCCCACAGCAACCCGCACGCTGATTACAGCAACTTATCCACCGGATCAGGAATTGGGGCGTGATGGCGAGTTGGTTGGCTTGACATTGCCCGATTTGCCACCGATTGCAGCAACAGCAACACCTATCCAGCAGAATAGCCCGTTTGCCGATGTCGATGTGCAGATCATCTCAGTGATGACCCAACCCGGACAATTGACCATCCGTTTCCGGATTTACAATGGTAGGAGCGAGACATTACATATCACTAGCGATGATATTCAGCTTGCTTTGGGATATGTTCCTAATCCTAGTGGTCCTTATGTACCTGCTGGCAATTTGCAACCTTTGTCGTTATTGCCTGAACAAGCCGTGGATCTCACTTTGATCTGGTATTGGGATAGTGAGCCTTTCGGTAGTTTGAGAATAGGTGATTACCGATTTAGTATACAATTATGAAAATTTTTGCTAGGTAGTTTCTCTAGTCAACATGCATCAGACTAGCAATGACGATTGGTTCAACGCGACAAATCTCATAGAATTAACCGTGATATCTCACGTATTTGACTTTTATAACATTGCCTTCAAAACTTGACACCTTAAAAGTCCCGTATGCTTACTTTGACACCCTCACACAACCTTCGTTTCATATGCTTTGTAAGTATGAAAAGTCGAGCTAGGAGTACGAGTCACAAATTGGTAATGAAGGATCTAGTTCGTATAAATCTCTTTCTTCAATGGTGAGTTCACGATAAATGCGAGAACAGGTATAACGTATCAACGCATCTGTATTATCAGGTAATGATAATGTATCTCTTTCTATTACATTTATTTGTGTCGTGTTGCTCACGAAGACAACACCATGAATTGGTACTCTATCCCACGCATTCAGGTTAGTAACTTGATAGGTATACCGATAAGGGCTGCCATTATTTCCAAATGTATTGTAATCAAGCCCTCTGATTACTGCGGTTTCTGAATCTCCTGTTGTAGAGCTAAGAGTGCCGACTACGGTTGCTGATCCCATACCAAGGTCAACCATACTACCAGTTGGCACTAAACCTGTAGTAGTATTGAGCCAAGGTTCCCATCCACTATCTTCATAATAGATAAATGAGTGGATAGGACCCATATTACCAACTGCACTTATCCAACGACCTTCTATACCAGATGTCATATCCACCACATAATTAGTAGGTGCAGGAAATTCATTTATTGCTTCGCCCGTTGTTGCATCCCATAAAGTGATAACATCACCATGTGTTGTTGCTAAAAACCGTGCATTATTTGTCATAGTTGCTATGAAGCTACCTGGTCCCATTGTTGTATCATAGACGGCAATTATTTCTTCACCAGTATTGAGATTCATGATTCTTGCGACGTTGCCAGATGGTTCTGATGAATCTTGCCTTTCATGACCTAAAAATAGTCGGGAGCTATCGCCTGAGAATTTGACATCTGTATTAAAGCTGAAGTAATTCCATTCATGAATTTGTTCACCTGTTTCAATATCCCAAACGCTTGTATTACGAATGAGTTCCTCACCATCAGGAGGCGATTGCCACATACGTGCATTTGAAGTTACAAATGCGGCATATCTGCCATCGGGGCTAATATCGCTGGATGCGATAAAGTATGATGGTTCAATGAATGTGCGTATAACTGATTCCTCGCTAAGACTCACATATGCGCCGTTTAAAAGTACGTGCTCTCCATCTGGTGCAATGGATAGGGCTGTTGCTCTTTCTCCAACCTGTTCGGGAGGTAAAGTAAATGAATTAGAAATCCACAAATTTTGTGCTGCAGTCTCTAAAGTTGCACGGCCAGCGGGTGTTTCACGTAGTTGAACCGATGCTATCGCTAGCATGGCTGCTAATTCACGGTCTCCAGCTTCCGATTCTATAATAGAATCTGCTGATGCAGCTATGCGTTCAGCCTCATTTGTTTGGCTAGAATTACTCTGAAAATAGGCAACAAAACTTACGATGCCGATTATTGCAAGGCTAACAGCCGCAACGAGACCATAAGTACCCTGTCGTCTTCGTTGTGCTGTTTGGCTTTTATCAATAAATTCTTGTACATCTGGCTGAATAGTGTAGTTGGGCGTTTGAGATGCCTTTTTTAACCATACTTGCGCTTGCTTTAAATCTGCGCCACTTAACCAATCGCCTGTTCCATTGGTTTTTGATAGGTAACGGTCTAGCCAGCGAGTTGCATCATCATCTAACTTAGCATTTTCAAATATAGCGGATATAAGTTGCTGAATCGTTTGGTGTTTATTATCTGATGTATCAGAATCCCAGCGAATTGCTTGCTTATCTTCAATAAGTTGATAGTTTTTGCTTGCCCGTTCCTCGGTAGCAGTTCTGTTGCCTTGTTTTGCGCGCTCATTGATAGCTGTCGCAATGTCTGTTTCGGGTTGATAAATGGGTTCAACCCATATAGGAATTATTTTCTTGCTAAAGTTTAACGCGGTTTCAAGCTCTCGATTACAAACATAGCTCGCAAAATAACGGGGACTTATAAAAATTGCGACTGTATTTGCATTCTGTAAGCCTATGTCGATTTCATCTGACCAATCTTCGCCCGTTCGTATGCCATCCTCATCGAACCATACTTCAATAGATTTTTCTCTATCTAAGGGTGAGTTGGTTTGTGAAAGTGCTCGAACAATGTTCGTGATAGCATCGGATTTATTGTCAGCTTTGGCGTAAGATATAAAAACATCTGTCATGATATATCCCATTTTTTATGATTTAGTTGTACGTATACTATGAGTCTTGTGAGTCTTGGAAAATTTCAAAATTTCTTTGTATGAGTGTGCTATCTGGATCCAACTCAAGTGCTTGAAGGTAATCGGTTTCTGCTTGTTCAAGATTACCTAGACTTTCGTAACAAAGAGCACGATTGTTAAATGCATTTGCATAATCAGATTTACTAGCGATAGCTAGGTTATAATAAGATATAGCAACTTCACAGTCTCCTTCATCATGAGCTAAAATACCAAGCATGACGTTAGCCCGTGCATTTTGGGGGTCTAGTTCAAATGCACGTTCTATATCTGCTTCCATTGCATCAACCATGCCCAAAGCCCTCATTGCAAATGCTCGTGAGGCATATGCGTCTGCATAACTCGGAGCGACTTCAATTGCATCAGTATATGCTTCGATTGCGAGGCTATAGTGCCCAGTTTCCACTAAACTTACACCTTCTTCGTAGTAATTTCGTGCTTCTTGCGGAATCCCAGAACATGCAGTTAGGAAAATGGTCGCAAGTAGCATCATACTTAGCAATTTCATTTATGTGTCCTTCATTAATTCAGATTTCTTAATTTAGTTAGAATATTACATGGTTTAATTATACATTGAAATGTTTGATTTCTTGTTTATAACACCCTCTGCTTTAAGTTGCTATCGAACAATTCAAACCCTATCGGTACATACTTCCAGGACTGGACATAACCTCTCTGAAAGTGTAATTTTCCCAACCCAATTCCGTAAAATTCGACCTCTGCACCGTCCTCGCTTTGCTAATCTGGAATTAGAAGCGACGGGGACGTGCGAACAGACCTCACCCTAGCGACCAGAATTCGTCTCGGGCATGTCCCCCACCTCTCACACAATCCAATTCACTCAATTGAGGAGACAAGCCCATGGGTTTAGTTGAATTCATCGAAACGCTATTCACAGACATTCAAGCCGCCGCGCAGACCATTGCGCCCATTGCTGCCGTCATAGGTTTTCTCGGTCTCGGCTTGATGTATATGGGGTCATCCTGGCCCATTATCGGGGACTGGAAAAAGGACAACCCGAAAGCTGCCAATCAGGTGGTCATCGGTCTTTTGTTCGTGATCTTCGCTTCCAGTGTCACCACGCTCATCAGCTTCACCTAATCCGTCCATCCATCTATCCGTTGTTGTCATGTCTGGCGAGGTTGGTCGCATCTCGTCACCATGCTGTATTGGAGGATTCCACTTGGCAGCAGATTTCAAATCACACGTCTTGCGCCGCGATGAAAAAGGCTTCTTTGGTATCCCCTTCAAGCGCATCTTGCTGGCAGGGGTCATCGGTGGTCTGGCGTATACCTTCAGCAATATCTTCCTATCACTGTGGGCAATTCCCTTCGGAATTGGCATCGGCATCTTCGCCCTGATCTTCACTGCCATGCGCGGTGGCTTACCACTCTGGCAACGCCTGCTCTTCGGGATGCGCGGTTCATTGTTGCTACAAGCAGCCCGTCAACCCAATAGTCTTGCAGGGCAACTCACTCGCTTGTTGGATCTGGATGTGGATACGGTTCGTTTACAGGGCAATGCGGTCTTTGCACCACTTACAGGAGAACTGGATGTCGATCTACGCGAATGGATCACCTTCGCGTATGCACAGGAAACCGATGGGCTGATCTTCGTGGATTCGCCACTGGGAGGAGATGCCTCATGACCGATGCCCGTAGCTTCCTCATCGAACCTTTCGATATCATGTTGCACGCCACTGAGGAAGGTGTGAATACTTTGCAAGCCCGTTTTGCTACGTGGTTGCGGACACTCAACACACCCACTCGCTTCGTCTGCTGGCAGATGCCTGCGACATTGGATGAAAAGATCAATACGCTCAATCGTAGCGTTAAGCATATTGAGGATGCCCGTCGCCGCGAACTGATGATGGAATATCGTCGCCACTATGAACAATTGCAAGATAGCGCAGAATACCAGCGTGCTTTATGTGGGATGGCTGTCTGGAGCGCCCAGAACCCGCGTGCATTAGCAGGTGGCATGGGCAGTGCTTTCGATACACCTGTGGTGGAAGGCAACTGGCCCGCACTCTTCGATGGTCAATATGAACTCAGAGATACACCATTCTGGCATCTTGCACCTGTGGGTCGTCCCGGTTGTCGTCCGTTGTGGGCAGTCCTCACCAGCTATGAATTTGCACCAGCAACGTGGAATTTCTTTCGTCCACTACCACCGCTTTTGCGCTTGAACTTTCCATTGGCTGTCAGTATCGACATTCCTAAAACCTACGAGCGCAATGGAGGCATCGATGCTCTCGAAGGCATCATTCAAGCCTATGATGTGCATCTGTCGGGTGTGCGTGGTGAGGATAGTCGTTCGGTACAACGGGTGGCAGATTGCCGCCGTACTTTGCAGGAAATTAACAACGGCGATGCCCTGCATCTGGTGCAATTGGGTATCGCAGTTGCCGCGCATGACTTAGCCACGCTCAAAGAACGGGTGCAAGCCATTATCCATGAAACAAAGGCATGGTTCTCCTTACGGCAAGAAGAAGGTGAGATGCTAGCGCGTTCATTGGGTTACTTCGCCGTTAAACCGACCAAACAGATTGGCTTGCCAGATACCACATGGCCTGTAACCTCACGGGAACTGGCGGTCATGCTTTCCCCACTCGGTTACCGCAAGCTATCAGCAACAGATGGTGTCCTACGTGGTGAAGCGGCGGGCGGTGCGTATCCTGTCTTCCATAATTCGTGGCGTGACAAACGTGCCACCCACGAAATCTGGGTCGGTGTTAGTGGCTTTGGCAAGACCTTCGCTTGCAATTGCTATTTAACCCGTGAATACGCCGAACATGGCATTCCATTTGACCTACTCGAACCGATGGGGCATGGCAAGCACATCGCAGAAGCCTTTGACCTGCCATGGTATGTCCTTAGTGCGAAAGCAACCAAACTCAATCCTCAGGATGTGATGTTCCCGACGCTGATTGAGCAGGTCTCACACACGACCCGTATCTACGAAACGGTACTGGGTCGCCCGCTCTCAGGTGGACAACGCCAAAATCTTGAACGCGGTCTGCTTGGTGAAGCATTGGAGACCATCTATAGCGGTTTTCCTGATCTGACAACCGTGACACCGGATGTCACGCCAACCACAGAAATGGTCTGTAACGTCTTGAGTGGACTCGGAGATAAGCCAGCTACCAGAGAAATTGCACGCGATCTCGCCGATGAAATTGCAGGTCTGTGTACTGGTAGTGGTCCATGGGCGAGTTTCCTGAATGGCATCACTAATGTCGATTTGACACGTGGCAAACGCGACAGTATTGAACCGCGTATCTTTAGTTTCCATGAACTGGAGAGCGACCCGATTTTACAGGCACTTGCTTACACACAGGTATTGTCTGCTATTCGACGCGACAGCCTGATTGATGAGAACCCGCGCATCATCGCAGTGGATGAAGTCTATCGCTTGATGCGTCATCCATCTCTGTTGGACTTCCTGATTGAGGCGGCAAAGACATTCCGCACGAGAAGGAAAAAATTGATCAGTATTGATCAGTAAATGCACCGCTCACGTTGAGTTGTGCTACTTGCTCAGCCTGAGCTTCTTCTGTATCTGCCCACTTCGTCTTTGCCACGTATTTTTTCTCACCTGTGTAGGTCTTCCACCAGCCTTTACCGAAATGATACCGCATTCTCTCAGTAAGTGCTTTCCAGCGATAATCAGGGAATGCTT
Source organism: Chloroflexota bacterium (assembly GCA_039200705.1). Lineage (GTDB taxonomy): Bacteria > Chloroflexota > Anaerolineae > Aggregatilineales > Phototrophicaceae > JAUZRW01. The sequence goes on along the minus strand of JBCCSC010000041.1, from coordinate 2,735 downwards.
TCAGAATCTCGATTTGATCGACATTATCATCGAACATCTGCTTGAGACGCTGAATATCTTCGTCTTCCCAGAAGTACCCTCTGCTGCGATGGGTTGTGCTGTGCATCGTGGTCGAAGCATCACGCCAGTATACGGTGATGTGTTTGGTATGGCGGGTCACTTTCGACACATTGATGTGGGTGGCGAATGCCTCAAACAAGTTACGACGTTCGTGACGTGGCACAACTTGCCAGTTCTCAATCACGGTCTGCAAGACAGGTAAGGCATTGTCCAGATCGACTTTGCGCTTTTCACCACTCTGTAGTCTGACACGTTCAGCTTCGAGTGCAACCAGTTCCTGCTCTGTCGCTTCGTAACGGGCTTCCACACGCTGGATCATCTCATCGTTATTGAGTGTGGCGAGACTCGCAATCAGATTGTCTTTGGTCTGTTGCGCCTGACGAATTGCTTGCTCTACACGACGCACATCGCTATGGCTGTCGCTTTGCATATTGAGCAGAGCAGTTTGCCAGATGTCTTCATCAATGGTGGTTTCTTTGAGGCGCTCCAGCAACATCGCATCGACTGCATCATCCACGATTTCAGCATTGATATTCCAGATATTGGAGCGATCTGGATACTGATACAGTTGATACTTGTACTTCTTGTTGCCCGGACTCCAGATACTGGCGAGTTTCTTATTCGGTTCTTCTTCGAGATCATCGGTGTAGACCAGATAAGCATAGATTGGTGGTTCTTGCTCACGATCTTCTTTTGCGTGGCGCGTCCATGGACGGTAGGCAACATAGTGTGGATTCTTCTGACCGTGAAAATCAACACGCGAGATGCGATTGAAAGCGAACATGAACAGTTCTTCGGGGATAATCGCTTCGTGGTTGTGCCATTGAGCGATAACTTGCTTGTGTACCCAGTGTCCGATGTAAGCAACATTGACCAGCATATTCTGCAAGCCTGTGGGGGACGGGCAGAGTTGTCCCGTTTTGCGTGAACGACGACGAACATGGTCTGTTACTTTGAAGCCAGCAGGTATCATCTCCTCGGTAATCTCAGGAAAGAACGGACCATCCTGTTCAATCTGTCTCCATGTTGCAGCTAAGTTACCATCATTGTCACGGAACATCTCGAAGTAGCGTAGCACGACATCTGCCATCGGATCGAAGCGACTATACTTGCGCCACTCAGGATTGCGATTGCCGTTTGGTAGCGTTTCACGCCTATCCACTTTGAAGCCAGGTAGCACCTTGCGACCTGCCCACATCCCGCGTTCTTTGCGCCAGTGACGCGCCTTCACCAGACGACCACGAATGTGATATTCGAGATAATCGGCTGCACGTTGGGCGTGGTCACGAAACATCTGCATGTGATAGCGACCTTGAGCAGGGTGAGCGAAATCATAGACCATGGTTGGTGTCAGAACCTGCACGTTATTGCGACGGCAAGCATCAATGAAGATGTTGGTTTCGATCTGGGTTAGGTCACGAAAGAAGCGATCTACATCCTGCGCTGCTACCAGACCAATCTCACCGTTCTCGATTTGTGAGTAGAGTAGAGACATTCCCGAACGTTCGCTGATTTTCTTTGTACCACTGATACCAGCATCCATGTCGATCATGTTGATTTGTTCGCGTTGCCATCCCTGGCACATCAGGTGTTCGACCATATCCACTGTTTGGAGGGTAGTCGAGATATTCCCGATTTGACCTTCTGAAGATTGGCGATAGTAGACTGAAACAGGTTTCCCGAGTGGGAGCGGCTGAGCCTTATACGGATCTATCGACGTGGTTTCAGGGCTTTTCAATGTACGTACCATGTTGTCTGTCTCCTTTCTTTCCTAAACTGAAAGCGCCCTGCTTCCACGAGTTGCTACGCAGAAGCAAGGCGCATGGTGTACAATGCGTCTTAGCCCTGCGATGTGTCTTCAGCACTCGCGGGGTCAGGCAGGTCGTTGAGTTCCAGCTCTTCGACCTGTCGTCGATATTGTCCGTTTGACTTATGATCACTATACTCGCTTTTGGGAAGCTGTGCAACGATCCGCAGTAGAATCCGCGAGATATTCTCAAGATTGATGCTGTTATCAGCCTGTTTTTCCTGATTTTGTATTGTCAAAGTCGATACCCTGTTTGCTTGAATTAAACATCAAGTACAGCCTATCACTCCAACACCCCAACACCCCTGAAATTTTCGAGCTTTTGCTTAGTATTTTTACGAAATACAGATGTGAAATTTCAGTTGAGAATTAACCACAATAATCAAAACAAGAGTTCCAATACATGATATTATTGTTTTATAGTTACCGTAATTTTAATATGAGCACTGATAGAAGCCAATGAAATTGTTCTCGATGCGCTATGAATGAGGATACTTAAGAATATGACCATTAAATCATCGCAAGAATTAGAGAAAAAACTCAAAATTGTAAGGGAATTTGCGAAAAATATAATGTTGAATGGCGATCTTAAAGTAACTCTGCAAGAGTTAGTTAGAGTTGCAATTCAATTCACAAATATGCCGCTCGGAATAGTAACTCTCATATCTAATAATAGATATTCTAGTAACAGAATTATAGATACCTATCAATATCCTGATGAACCTAATTTAACAAAGCATCTTTTGCAAAATGAAAAATTTTATGAGCATTTAGTAACAACAGGTAAAATATACTCAACATCGGATATTGCAACCGATCCATTTTTTTTAGACCCTGATTTAGAATTTCTTGACTTTGATTCATTAAT
>JBCCSC010000040.1:0-63780 GCA_039200705.1 Chloroflexota bacterium | reverse complement strand
TAATCATTGTCTTAAGTGTACGCCCTTTATCATGACGTTCTAAACCACGGACATTTTCACCCAATGCGATTTTTGGTCTAACTTGCTGAATACATCTAGCAAAGTCAAAAAACAAAGTACCTCGTGTATCTTCAAAACCTCGACTATGCCCTGCATAACTGAAGGCTTGGCATGGAAATCCACCTGAAACAACATCTACTTGACCGTCATAGTCGGTAAAATCAAGTTCTCTCACATCACCTTCAATAACATTCCAATCGGGTCGATTATGGCGTAATGTTGTAACTGCATGTTTATCGAATTCGTTGAGCATCACACTTTGAAAACCTGCATTCTCAAATCCTAATGCCATACCTCCTGCACCAGCGAAAAGTTCCAAGCTAGTAAATTGAGTAGGGTCTGATTCTAGTACGTAGAATCCACGACCTGATGAGATGCCCAAATATTTTTCTTGGATGCGTCGCACTTCATCAAGGCTAAACAAACGATAATTGTTACTATCTCGAATCGACTTGATGAGACCTTTTTTATCCCACCTGCGAATTGTGTCAGAGGATAAATCAAGTTGTTGCGCGACTTCACTAACAGTGAGAAAATCTTGTTCAGTCATTGTAATAACCAATACCTTATGCAATGGTTATCAATTGTAGCATCTTTGTTCTTTTTGGCTAGCTGAAAACACATCTATTTTTCACATAACTACCAAATGTATCGTACTCTGATCTATATTATATTGTATCAATATTAGATATACTCTCTCAAAATTATGGGAGAGAGAATCACCATGCCTCAATCGGAATATGACCGTCTATTATCAAGCGACACATTTCATCAGAATCCGCATCAAGCATTTCATCAACTGCGCGAACAAGCCCCCGTCTATTGGAGTGAGTTATGGCAAGCATGGGTCATCACACGCTACGATGATGTAATGAGTGTTCTGCGTCAACCGAAGCAATTTTCGAGTGCTGGACGAGTCAGCTACTTGTTGGATAGTCTGGACGAATCAATTCGTGCTGACTTAACACGTCTCGAAAAACACTATGACATCGGACTAGCACACACCGACCCACCTGACCATACTCGTCTACGCTCACTCTTGAACAAAGTATTTACGCCTCGGATGGTCGAAACATGGCGACCGCGCATAGAGACGGTTACCCAACAATTGATTGATGCCATGCTAGAACAATCCCAACCTGACATTATCCGTGATATTGCTTATCCCCTGCCAGCGACGATTATTGCCGAGATGATTGGTGCATGCCCAGACGATATTCCACTCTTTCGTGATTGGGCGGTGGACATCAATCGCTTATTTGAACTCGGTGGACGTATGTCAGAAGAGGCAGCACGCAATGCTCAAAATAGCTTAAGCACCATGCGCGAGTACATCATGCAATTGGTCGCAGACCGCGAAAAATCGCCACAAGATGACATTGTGGGACGCTTAGTGTCTGCTGAAGAAAAATTATCACTAGATGAACTCGTCTCAACTTGTGTAACACTGTTTGTTGCGGGGCACGAGACAACCACTAATCTCATCAGTAATGGCATGTATTTACTGCTAACGTATCCTGAACAGTTGAGCAAATTACAGCAAAATCCTGAACTCATTGAGTCCGCCATTGAAGAGATATTGCGCTACGAACCCTCTGTGCCCAGAGCATGGCGCATTGTCCGTGAAGAGACCGTCATCAATCAGCAAACGATAGATGCTGGGTCACTGATTTTTCCGATTTTGTCATCTGCCAATCGTGACCCTCAGCATTTCCCGAATCCAGACACATTTGACATCACGCGCCAGAATAATAAGCAACTTGCATTCGGCTACGGGATTCATTTTTGCTTAGGCGCACCCTTAGCACGGGTCGAAGGAGCAATAGCCATTGATGCTATCGTCAAGCGTTTGCCTGATATACAACTGAGTAATCAACCTCGATGGCGACCTGATGTAGCGATTCGTGCTTTGGATAGCATCCAAATTACGCAAGGCTAATACTCTATATCCCCTCATCTTTAGGGGCTGTGAGTGACACGTGCAAATGTTAGAATCGTTTGTATGAGCCTAAGCAATGAGATGGAGTGAGACATGAGCTATCAATTGCATTGTCCAAATTGCAGTACAGCGATTCCACCTGAAAATATCAATGTGCAGAAGACAATTGCTGCATGTGCGAATTGTGGTGCAGTCTTTAATTTTTCGGATAAAGTGGGGACGACCCAAAAAATCAAACGGCGTAAGAGCAAAAAACCCGACAATATCACCCAAACAGAAACAGCAAATAGCCTCAAGCTAGAAATGCCTTTGCTCCAGACGATGAGTTACAAAATTGGGACAGGCATGGGAGCAATAGCTGCTCTAGGCTTCTATCTCTTTATTTTGGCGAATGTTCTGCCTGATAACGACCCCAGCGATATTGTGCCAATGATTGTGGTGGGCGCGATGATTATCCCCTTTGCATTGAGCTTATTGGCATCTTTCTTTGCAACGCAATCAATTGAAGCCAGTGCCGAAGAACTCAAGCATGAGGTGCGCTTGGGTGTGCCACTTTATCAACGCAAAATGTCCGCCGATGATATTGTGGATGTCAGCACCGAAGAGATGACCTCTACGCGCGAATCAATTGCCGAAGCACGCTATAACATCTATGCCGAAAAATACGATAATCGGCAAGATATGTTCATGCAAAATCTACCTGAAGAGATGGCAATCTACGCTCAACAAACCTTGTCAGGATATTTCAACACTGATGATGCCGATGCGTCTCTGCGTTTGCAAGATGATATGGACGATGTTGATGAGATGTTGATTATTGATGAACAAGAGCAACAGCAACAGCAGTCGATGTAAGATTTGTTTATGGAGGCTATTGTTGCTTTGTAGAATAATTAAATAAAGGGGATGCTTTTAGTTAGCTTAGAATGATATGCTTCATTAAGTAAAAGCCATCCAACAGAGGTATGTATGTCACATATTTTCATAAGCTATTCGCATAAAGACCAAGAGCACCTTCAAATTGTTTTAAAGTTATTGCAGGATGCTAGATTTACTGAACATCAGATATGGTATGACTCTGACATAGAGGCTGGAAGCGCATGGCGTAATGAAATTACAGAAGCATTAGATAGTGCTTTTGCTGTATTGGTTATATTAACACAGAATTCAGTGACACGACCATTTGTGATCTACGAATGGGCTTATGCAATGGGACAGGGCATACCAGTCATCGGCTTGATGTTTGAAGATGTATTAGTTGATATGCTAGACCCTCTACAAGTAACACAAATCGAAAAATATCATGATACTGTGCCTGATAAATTACCCTCTCATTTGTGGCGAAAACTCCGTCAATTAACAAGTGTTGCTCCCGAAATAGGGGCTATCAATAACAAGATTTATAACTACATTTACGAGTTCCACAGACAATTTTTTGTGCTCAAGTGGATAGGCAAAGATATTAATTTCATGGGAGAGGAAGATATAAGGAAAATCATCGGAAACTTTATGGAAGATGCCTCCCGAATTCTAGCTCAGTTAGAAGAATTGATCTTGGAAAGAAGATTTGCACTTAACGGTAAACAGTATCGCTTGTGTTGGGAATTAGTAGAAGTTCTGAGACAGATCAAAAGTATCCAGATTGAATATGCTGAATACTTACCAGAAAAGTTTAATGACTTGTTTGAAGATAATTGGTTGCCTGCATTTGAATATTTTGAGAGTGATAATTGGTGGAACAGACGTATTCGCAAACAGTTCGATTACTTTTTAACGAGTCAATCAGATGAATTAGAGCACCAAATGGAAATAATATCTGAGATGACTCATTGTATTCCTTATTTCTATGCACGTGATGCACAAATTATTATTCGTCACAAACTAATTGATTTGCGTCGGAGTAATACCTCATCAAGCTAAATTTGACCTAATATCTAACCGTGTCAGCACGCCGTAAGATAAATCTCTCTCAATTGAGTGTCATTGTGAGCATTTTTGCCCCTCTGAAAGCACTCGTAAGCGCATTCCCTGCTACACTGATAGCTGTCACAGATGCCTTGTGATGAACCTGTCAATGACAGTGCTACGCAATCGCTAGCACACATGATAAAGGATGCGTCATGTTGAGAAAAACTGCACAATCTACACCCCTGACCGAATTACGTGTCGCGCAAGTGACCCGTTGGATTAAAGAGACATGGATTGCACAACGTCCTGAGCATGATTGGGTGATTGCAGGGTCGAACAATATCTGCATGGATGAGAGTGTGCTAGCCAAGTTCAGTGATGACGAAGCACTCGAAGATGAAGTCCTAGCAGACGACTATCGCTATCAAAGTTCGCATAGTATTCAAATGGATCAATATCCTGTAGTTTACAATTGGTTCGGTGACGGCACGCTATCACAACGCAGTGGTGCTTTCGTTTACACTTTTGCGCCATCAGATGATGCCGATGACGACAACATGACCTTTGAAGTCTTGATGACCTCGTACTATGTCAACGATAGTCAGCACTTATCGCATCTTGCTTGTATTCCGCGCGATAAAATGCCTGTGTGGTCATCCTTCATCAATGCGTGCCAACGGATTCGTAACCCTAAGAAGAGCGTCAATGTTGTCGGAGGCAATCAAACCAATTATGACCCGCGCGTCAAGTTGGATGATGTCATCATGGATGAGGAGCTTAAGCAAACGATTCTTGGGGATGTAGACCGCTTTTTCCGTCGTGGTGTGGGCATCTACAAAAAGATGAATCTCAATCCCTTCCGTAAAATTTTGCTGGCAGGCGTCCCTGGTACGGGTAAAACAATGCTCTGTAATGCACTTGCACATTGGGCAATCGAACAAGACTACAAAGTTTTCTATATCTCAGGGGCAGATGCGCGTGGCGCGAACTTCTTCAAGATTCAACAGACACTAGCGATGTCCGCGAATGCTAATCGTCCTTGCTTGATTATGCTGGAAGAAATCGATGCTTTCTTGAATGACAAGCAAAAGTCAATGATTCTGAATGTGCTGGATGGGGTCGAATCATTCGAGAATGAATATGGAACACTCTTAATTGCGACCACGAATTATCCTGAAGCAATTGATGACCGCGTGCTCAAGCGTCCAGGGCGTTTAGACCGCATTTACATCGTGCCACCTGCTCAAGATAAGGCGATTGTCGAGCAAATGCTGGAATGCTATATGGGCGAGATGTGGCAAGATGAACATCGTAAGATAGCAAAACGTTTGGTCGGCTATCCTGGGGCATTTATCCGTGAGGTATGCGTCTTTGCGATGACGCAAGCTGTCGATGATGATAGTGTTGATGAAGACAATGTGCATGTGTCTCTGGCTCTGCTAGAAGAATCATTTGAGTGCTTGAAAACCCAAATTAAAGCACGCGATGCGCTCATCAGCCAAAATCCAAACGGACGTGATTTCGGTTTTGCTGCACGGGCTAACGATATCTCAGGGGATTGAGTGACAATCAGCATAAATAATATACGGTGAAAGTACCTCATCATTTTAAAGTAGGGGCGTAGCTATGTCTGCGCCCATTCGGGATGACACACAGGTCATCCCCTACAGTGATTTATCAAATAGGGTAAGTCAATAATTGTAAAATAGAAGTCTCGCTTTTAGGCTTTGGGGCGCAGATGAGGGTGTCGAAGACCTCATCTGCTAAAGTCTATGTTGTCGAAGACGCAAGCAAGCGTCATTCCACTTATAAGCATATCATAATTTTGGTATCGCAATCTATCCACGCATGACAATTCCTATATAACTCAAATAGAAAAATTAATGCTTCTCGCAATTAATTGTGATATAATTAATTTAAAACAAGATTACAAAAGGGAGTTAACTGTAAAATGCCAACAATTCTCTACATTGAAGATAATCCATTGAATATGCGCCTCGTTCGCAAACATCTCAAACGAGTAGGTATCGATATGCTCGAAGCACAAGATGGTTTAACAGGCATTGAGATGGCACTCAATGAAGACCTTGATGCCATTTTAGTCGATGTAAACTTACCTGATCTTGATGGTTTAGAGGTTACTCGTCGCCTGAAAGCAGAAGCATCTTTACAGAATATCCCTATTATTGCACTAACCGCCAATGCCATGCACGGTGACCGTGAGCTATGCCTTGCAGCAGGGTGCGATGCTTATCTCGCAAAACCGATTGCACGCCAAGAACTATACAATACTTTGCGCGTTTATCTGCCAGAAGTCTTTTCAATAGCAGTCTAATTATCGAGGATGTCCCCCTCGCTTGTGTAAATCACTCAACTGTGAGGATTAACTTGCCCTTTGCTTGACGATTCGCAATTGTCTTGAGGGCTTCGGCAGCATTTTCGAGCGGAAATGTCTGGTCAATATGTGGTTTGAGCTTGCCTTCGCTATACCACATCAAAAGTTGCTGGAAAGACTTAAAAATTACTTGTGGTTCATTGAGTAGATATGCACCCCAGAAGACACCAACCAGTGAGCTATTCTTGAGCAGAACGCGATTAATCGCTAATTCAGGAATGCGTCCACTAGCAAATCCAATTACTAGATAGCGTCCTTCCCATGCGATGCACCGAATGGCAGTATCAAAAGCATCGCCACCAACAGGGTCATAAATGACATCAGCATATTTACCCCCTGTAATGCGCTTGACTTCATCCCGTAAATTCTGCTCAACATAGTTGATCGTATGTGTTGCGCCATATTGTCGTGTGAGAGCTAATTTTTCTTCTGTGGAAGCTGCAGCAATCACTTCTGCACCCATCAGATGACCCAGTTCAACGGCGGTTAGACCCACCCCACCTGCTGCCCCTAATACGAGTAATTTATCGCCAGCTTGTAATTGTCCACGATGTGCGAGTGCAACATGCGATGTTCCGTATACTAGTAAAAATCCCGCGCCATCAACATAGGACATATTCTCTGGCATGGGGATTGTCATCATGGCTGGCACAGCAATTTCTTCGGCAAAGCCACCATAATTAGCTGTCGCAATCACACGGTCACCAACGGCAACATTATCCACACCATCACCCACTTCAATGACATCCCCTGCGACTTCAAAGCCAGGACTAAACGGGAATGGTGGCTTCATCTGATAGAGTCCTTGTACCATTAACAAATCAGGGAAATTGACCCCCGCAGCTTTGATAGCAATTTTAACTTCGCCCTTGCGAACTTTGGGGCTAGCGACCTCTTCATAGACGAGTGCATCAGGGTCTGCAAATTGCTTACATAAAATAGCTTTCATCAATAATTTTCCTCAAGATGGATCAATAGTTTTATGATAAAAAATAATGGTATTTGTTCAGTTCATAAGTGCAATCAATATAACACAAAAGGGAGCGCACGAGGCACTCCCTAAGATAGAAACCTAATCAGGCTCTAGTCGCTTATTGTTCTTCGACAGTGACGGTTACTTCGATTTCACCACCGAATGTGAAGTATTCAAGCAAGACATGAACTCTACCATCATCGCTTGCTTCGTAGACAAAACCTGCGAGTTCTGTACCTGAAACGCTCATACGAACATCACCGAAGAAGCAATCTTCGAGGTCACCTTCACAGAGTTCAACATCTAATGTGCTATCAACATCACCAGCAAGTTCAACAGTAACGAAGTAAATAACATCTTCTTCTGCTTCAAAGAACATGACATCGCGGTCACGGTTTTCATCGAGTTCTGCTGAAGTTTGTGGACCATCATTGAGGTCAAGTGCTTCGGTTTCGAGAACTTCTACTTCAATTTCGTCTTCGAGTTCTTCGCCATCGCGTTCTTCGATAACAATTGTGTAGAGACCATCATCTGGTAATTCGATACGTATGAGACCTGTTGCACCAAAGTTGAAGCTATCTTGAATTGCAACTTCGTCGCCATCTGGGTCAAGAAGAACAAGGGTAATATTTTGTTCTGATTCTGCGCGTGCCAGAATGGTAACCACATCATCTTCTGAACCTTCAAATGTTACTTCGAGTTCATCTTCGCCATCCGCATCAAATTCTACTTCTTCATCGTAAACGATGTCAGCATCGCCTGATGGTGCACTATCTTCGTTCTCTTCATCTTCGTCTTCATCCATTTCTGCACCTTCGACAGTGAGTTCAAAGTCACCATCTGGTTCATTGAAGGCATCTACAACGATAGTATAGGTTGCTGAATCTTCTGCTTCAAATTCGAGGCGGGAGTTAAAGCCATCACCACCATCGTCATCAGAAGCGAGTTCATCACCATCTTCATCTAATACACGCACGAGGGTATCGAAATCATCAGATTCGAGATCAATCACAATAACTTGACCTTCTTCGAGTTCGATTTCATATTCAACGGTGTCACCATCAGCTTCACCATCAACAGAATCACCAACGCCGATACTTTCTTGTGCAAACGCAACTGAGACGAGGCTGAGTGCCAGTAACAACAACAATAAAAGACGAACTGTTTGCTTCATGTGTGTTTCTCCATGTATTGAGATAAGTAATTTACAGAGACGATAATCATCGCCAGTGAAGATGGATATAGCCCCTGATGACTCTATCATGTGCATCTCACGACTATTATTATAGTCTGTTTTGCTATTTGTGACATTTAGATGCCACGAACTTTAACACTCTTTTACTATATGACAGAATATAACAAGAAACCAAGCTATTTTAGCTCGAAAAACATTACAATTCACAGACGACTTTGTTACATTACAGATAATAAAGATTCTCAATATCTGACGTATTGGCTCACAACACACTGAATTATTGCAAGGGTCAGGCGTGAACACCGTTGTGGAACTCAGCAAGCGCAAGCCCGAAAACTTGTATGCTAAAATGCTCGAAATCAACGAAGAAAAGAACCTCGTGCACCAACTACCATCTGCCGAGAAAGTTGCAAAGTGGGTAAAAATCGCACAAGAATTACCACGCGTTGTTAACTATCAAACACACACAACGTTTCTAGCTCCAAATGTGGGCACACTATTGTGCGCCCTACGATTATATGCAGCTATAAGCTACATCTATACATACAACCTTGCCCTCTTTTCAGTTTTCTTTATCTCATTTAAGACTATCTAAGTGGCTAGGGTGTAATCTCCCCATCCGACTGAATGCAGACGATACTTTATCCGATACGGTGTAACTACCGATTAATTATGGGATAGAGGAAATTGATTATGGCAAAGAAACTTTCAGCAATAGAAGGCATTGGTCCTAAGACAGTTGAATTATTTGCATCCGCAGGGGTGACGACTGTCGAACAGCTACTCGAAAAAGGGGCTGATAAAAAAGGGCGCGATGCTCTTGAAGAAGCCACAGGACTCCCACTCAAGAAAATTTTAACTTTTGTGAATATGGCTGATTTGTTCCGTATTAAGGGTATTGGCTCACAATTCGCTGAGTTATTGCAAGCATCAGGCGTGAATACCGTTGTAGAACTCAGCAAACGCAAACCTGAAAACTTGCACGCCAAAATGATTGAAGTCAACGAAGAAAAGAACCTCGTGCGCCAAGTCCCATCTGTGGCTAAAATCACTGAATGGGTCACTGTCGCTAAAGAAATGCCTCGTGTTGTTCATTATTAAATAGCTCGTAGTTAATTAATCAGTCTCTCGGACATGCAGACGTGCATAGTTGTTTAGTTTGTTGATAGCGGACATACAGAAGCATTTCACTACAAAATATGCCTCTCATCGGACGGCAAGAATGCCGTCCGATGAGATAGCTGCCAAATTCATCAAGAGTCTGGATACCAAATTAATGGTGGTTTGATACGCCCATCTTGCACAATGGCTGTTGTAGTTTGAGTTCGTAAGTTATGTACATACAGATGACGATTTTGGATGAACGCAATCCATTGTCCATCACGTGACCAAGAAGGTGCAAAACGACGGGTATCGCCATCAATTTGTGTATAGGTATCGCTTGCGAGGTCATAAATGGTAAGTTGCTGTTGCTCAGTAATGAGCGCAATTTGCTGACTATCAGGTGACCATGTGACAGGTGAATTGATGCTTGTCGGCAAGCTGAGTTGTGTGAGTTGCGTGCCATCACGCGCGACACGATAACCGATGAGTTGTGTGCGCCCATCCACAAATTGACGGTCATAGAAAATAATCCACTGTCCATCAGGTGACCACACAGGGTCTTCAATAGTATCGGACTGCAAATTAACTAGGATTTGTCGCTCACCTGTTGTCATATCCAATAAATACAAATCCCCATTCTGACGATAGAGCAATTCTGTCCCTATCGGTGACCAAAGCGGATTGGTCTCTGATAGCGTATCTGTTTGGGTTAGATTACGACTCTCAAAATCAGGTACACTGATAGTGTAAATATCTGAGATATTGCGTGGATGACTCGAAAAATAAGCATAGGTCGTTCCATCAGGTGACCAAACCCCGCCAAAGCTATAGAGCGTCTCAGGTGTATCAATAAGCTGAGCAATCCCCAAACGTGACATTGTGAACAGTTCATCAGCAGCCTGTGATGGATTAACCGATGCAGTAAAGGTCAATGCTCCTGTATTTGACCATGCAAACGACCATTCAGGAAAGTTAGAATCAGTCAGATTAATGGGATGGCGTGTGGCGAGGTCAATCATGTAAATATCGGTCTGACCATCTACATCGGCGACGAAGCTCACCATCGGGCTTGACCGATATGTGGAGAGAGTTATCACACTGAGTATCAGTCCTAGTGTAATTATCAAAGCAATAGCAACGCGACGTAGCAATAAGTTAACCATCATATCAACAATAACTTTCGTTGTTTTGCATAGCATAGATTAACAATTCAGAAGCATTATCCCCTAATGATAATAGATGAGATGGAAAATAGCACGAAATACGGTATGATAATTGTGGCAAAGCAAGTGAATACGTTGTTCGTTCGGTGGCGACTTCCTATATTGGGTCGTCACTTTGCGTTTATGTTATTAAGCTCACTTTCACCTCTATCGCTTACAATGATGTCATGTTTAAGTTATGAGGCATCAGCATGAGCGATACGCAAAAGCTACACTTTACGTTCACCGCCCAATTGAAAGTTGATGACACTGTTGAAGCAGGTTACATGAAGCATTATTTGCCTGTTCCTCAAGAAATTGGTCAACAATTTGCAGATGCAGACATCAAGCATCTCGAAGGCTGTTTGAATACAACAGAATTTCGGCGTGTGTTACATCAAGAAACAGACAATACTTATGCACTCAAGTTTGGTCTGACATGGATTAAGCGTGCAGGCTTTGAACTCGATACAGATATTGCTATAACGCTGTTCCCCGACCCTGACCCTGAACGTGTCGATATGCCTGTTGAATTAATTGACGAATTGCAACGCGAACCAGAAATTTTTGAGGCATGGGCACAACTCACCACAGGTCGTCAGAAAACATATGCTCATATGGTGCGGATGGCAAAGCAATCAGCAACTCGACAGCGACGCTCTCGTAAAATTGCTGAAGAATTACGCGGAACACTCTAAATAAAAAACAGACAGATGGCAAGTCTGTCTGCAATGTCGTTGTTCGCTCGGCGGAGGCAACCACCGTTAGAGCGTAAAGTTTAGGTATTGCTTGATGTTTTGGACGAGACATCGCCCGTCCCTAGTATGACATTCGTTATCGTGAGCAATAGTTCAAAATTGCTCAGTTGATTAATGCACCAAAGCGCATCAAATCTTCTAGTGTGTTATACGTGCTTCCGTCAGGTAAGGTTGCACCTGACAAATTAGCATCTGTCAGATTAACACCGCCAAGGTTGGCATTGGTCAAATCGACATTGCTCAGGTTGGCTTCGGCAAAGTTCGCACCTGCCAGATTCGCGCCAATCATTTTCGCATTCTCGAAAGTTGCGCCTTCTGCCTGAACACCGATTAGGAATGCACCCAGCAGATTCGTATTTTCAAAGACTGCCCCATTGAGGTTAGCATCGGTGAAGACTGCCCCACTGAAATCGTGACCACTAAAGACTTCGCCTGACAAATTTTGCCCGCGCAGGTTCGCACCACGATAATCATCCAAAGTCTCAAGGTCATCGACTGCGCCACTCCCAGGAGTTGAGGCTTTGCGTGTTGACGATGGACGACCTTCCTCAATGATGCCAAATTGCGATAAATCATCGCCCTTACGATAGCGCGTGCCATCAGGTAGAATCACATCTTCGACAATGGCAGTATCGTTGAAGATAACATCGCGCATGGATGCACCATGAAAATTGACTTCTTGCAAGGTTGCTGTACTGAAGTCCGCACCGACCAAATTCGCATGACGGAAATTAACGTCTTCCATGCGAACGTCGATAAAGGTCGCCCCTTGTAAACTAGCTGAGACAAAATTAGTATCTTCCATAATAGAATTATCGAAACGTCCATTGGTGATAACCGCATTATGGAAATTGGTATCTTCCAGACGGGCATCAGCGAAATCAGCATCGGTGAGGTTTGCACCCGTGAAATTCGCATCTTCCAGATTCGCACTATGGAAGGATGTCTCTTGTAAACTGCTCCCCGTAAAGTTCGCATTTTCGAGGTTGGCATCGTTGAAACTGGCGTTTTGTGCGCGAGCACCTGATAAATTAGCTTCTTCTAGGTTTGCACTTTGGAAGGTCGCTTCGGCAAAGTTACCGCCTGATAAATTAGCTTCTTCCAGATTGGCATCACTAAAATCAGCATCTGTCGCAATGACACCACTCATATTCGCTTGGCGTAAATCAGCAGAGCGTAAAACACTATCCCGTAATTGTGCACCTGATAGATTGGCATAGCGCAGGGCTTCATCACTCATATCATTGCCTGATAAATCTGCCCCTGCGAGGTCTTCACCTTGCACATTGCTATAGCGTTTGCCATCAAATTCCAAGTCATAACGCACATCCACACCAGATAGAGCGCGTGAGACCATCTCTTTTGTCATGCTCATCAGTTCATCTTTGAGGCGACGACCAAGGTCACCTATATTTTCTTCACTTGTTACAACTTTGGGACGTGAGCCGAATAAATCATTGATGTAATCACGCAGTTGAATGGCGACGAACAGCACTTGCTTGACGATAGCGACATCGCTTTGTTCATCATCCAACCCTAATTCTGTGAGGTCAGTTAGATACTCGTCTTCTGGCAAAACATTTAAGATACGCTCAGACAATTTTTCAAAGTTACTGAGCACTTTGGGTGCTAAACCCTTCACATCATTGTAACGATTAAAGCGTTCCGTTGAACGGATAAAAGTATCCAATTGAGCACGAAGTTTTGTCAGCGTTTTCCAGTCAATATCCTCCATGTTCTCATCACCAAATGATGCAGTGTAGCCCATCACAAAACTCGGTGGTGATGGTGGTGTTGGAGGCGTAGGCGGAGTTGGAGGCGTAACACGCATACTGACACCATCACCAAATGTGAAATTGACACCACCTTGTTTGCGCTTACGGCGTGCTTCCGCTTTGCGTTCACGCAAAATACGTTTACGTTCGGCACGGATACGCCGACGTTCTTCACGGACTTGATTCCGCACCCGCCGACGTTCTTCACGCGCCTGTTCTTTCGCACGGCTGAGTGCTTCTCGCGCAGTTTGAACTGCTTGACGACTTTCCACACTCTGCTCGCCTGAATAGCGTTCCATCGCATCTTCTAAGGCTTCTTCAGCGCGTTCCATTGCTTCACTGATGCGTTCATCAATATTTTCTGTGAGGTCTTCTAGCTGGTCATCTAAGGCACTCAGCATGTCATCAACATCTTCGTTATCACCCATCGAATTATTGATGTCATTGCTAAAGTCTTCCATTTGTCGCTCAAATTCTTGCATTTCTTGCTCGAATTGTTGCATGTTACGCTCAAATTCGTCATGGTCATGATTGTGGTTCATATTTCACCTCTTAAACTGTGTTTGCTTTTATCATCGGCACGGCTATATACATTTTTGTGGGGGCATAGCTATGTCTGTGCCCGTTTCAGGACAACACATAGGTCGTCCCCTACAACGATTGATGAGATAGAACTCACACTCATAATTCGTCGTTTTTGCGTTTAGGCTTAGCTTTGCGTTTATCGCCTTGTAGTGCGTCTTCGATATAGTCTTCAACTTGGTCAGTTATATCTTCCAGTTGATCGTCGATGTCATCCATTGCATCGTCTAATCGCTCAAGGGCATCACTGACTTTAGCTTTCGCGTCATCGAGTGCGCGTTTTATTTTGTTATTTTTATCAGACTTGCTCATACAGCACCTTCTCATCTTCTTTTGTTGATACAGATTGTTCATTCACTTGTGTTTGGGATGTTGCGTTTTTTTTAGCCACTTTGGGCGTTTCATCGAATTCATTGTCGATAACGCTCAGTGTTTCTGGGTTCATTAGCCCGCGCAGGTTTTTCTTGGCGTAGTACAAACGACTTTTGACTGTGCCGATACTACAATCCATGATGTCGGCAATTTCAGCATAGGTCATTTGCTCTTCACTGTATAAAACCAATGCTTCACGTTGATTTTCTGGCAGTTGATTAATCGCTTCTTGCACTTCCATATGAAGCAACATCCAGTGTGTCAAATCATCAGGCTTAGGTTGATTACTTGCTTCTGTAAACGATACGCGCATCCGAACAGGCTCATCATCGAGTGAAACATTCTCATTGCGTTGGAGTTTACGTAAATCATCGTAGCATTTATTCCGCGCAATCCGAAAAATATAAGGACGAAGATTCTCTACAGGATTGATGCGGTGCATGTTCTGATAAAACGCCAGAAAAACTTCTTGTATGACATCATCAACCACATAGGGGTCGTTAATCTTACGCCGAACAAAGCCTTGTATATCAGGTTCAAGCGAAATCTGTAGCTCCTCGTAAGCCTCCATGTCACCTTCTTGTGCTGCTTCGAGTAGCAGATGTTCGTAGCGTTCATCACTCACTATAGGTCGTCCATTTTGTGTTTATTATTGCCTTCACACATCCTTACGCGAGCAAATTGAGGATTGTTCAAAATTGGTCACAAGGAATTTTTGTTACTGGCAAATTATAAGCGCGAGATGATTAATATGGCTGATTTTGGGACTAGAATACTACACAGAATAACGAGTGGCTAATAACTCTATATACAAAGCATATGATCTAATATCACTTTAACAAACACATCCTACTGTGGTATGGATTACGCACATCGTAATCTAAATTGAAATGTAAACGGTATATAGGAGCAGACTATGAAATCATTATGGAAAATCCTTGCATTGCTGATTATGGCGAGTGTTGCCATTGTTGGTGTGCAAGCTCAAGAAGAAGATACAGACGAGGCGACAACGAATATTGTTGACCTCGCATCACAAACAGACGATTTATCCACACTAGTGGCGGCTGTGCAAGCGGCTGACCCTGCTATCCTCGAAACACTCAGTGACGAAGATGGTACATTCACCGTTTTCGCACCAACCAATCAAGCCTTTGAAAATCTGATTGCAACACTCGGTATTGATGCCGAAACATTGCTTGCAGACGATAGTCTGACGACTATTTTGCAATATCATGTGGTCGCAGGTGAGGTTTTATCAGATGCCTTAGCAGAACAAGATGGTGGCTTCGTTGAAACTATCTTACCTGATAACTTCATTGGTGTATCCATTGCGGATGATGGCACAGTCGTGCTCAACGATGTTGTGACTGTAACAACGGCTGATATTGATGCTTCTAATGGTGTGGTACATTTAATTGATGATGTATTACTACCACAATCCGCACTCGAAGCCTTTGGTTTAGTCGAAGCCGACAATACCAATCTTCAAGTTCTTCACTTTTCACCCGATGCGCCTAATGTCGATGTGTATGTTGATGGCGACATCGCTATCGAAAATTTAGCGTTTGGTGCAAATTCAGGTTATGTCACGTTGCCATCAGGCGATTATGAGATTGCTGTTGCACCAGCAGGTACAAGTGTTGATGATGTTGTCATTGGTCCTGTGACTGTGACACTCAATGCAGGTGATTTCCTAAATATCGCAGCAATTGGTTCGGTGGAAGCAGGAACACTGACTGTCACTAGTTTCACACAAGATTTCGGATTGCTCGAAGATGACCAATTCGGTTTGAGTGTGCTTCATGCAGTTGAAGGCGCACCAGCAGTCGATGTTGTCCTCAATGGTGAAGCGGTAATCGAAGAACTCGCTTATCCATTCACCAATGGCACAAATGATGGTGCTTTCAATCAGATTGGTATTTTACCTGTCGATAGTCTTACTGTTGATGTAACCGATGGTGGCGCAACCTTACTTGATTTGAGTAGTACAGACATTCAAGCAGGGACTTACTATCTGGTTGTCGTAGGTGGTACAGCCGATGCACCACAAGCCTACGTTTATCCAACTACACCTGAGCGTGCGAATACATTGAATGATGCGCTGTTTGGATCTGGTGAGGAAGATGCTGAAACGACACCTGAGCCTGAAATGACCGAAGAACCAATGAATAATGGGTCAATTGCTGATATTGTCATCGCAAGTACGACGACTGAAGAACCAGAATTCACTATTCTGTTGCAAGCTGTGCAAAATGCTGACCCTATCATCTTAGAGACCCTGCAAGGAACTGACCCTGTAACAGTCTTTGCTCCAACAGATGAAGCATTCAGCAATTTGTTGAGCATTACAGGGTTATCGGCAGAAGAATTGCTCGCCAGTGACCTGTTGACTGACATCTTGCTCTATCATGTCACGTCAGGAGAAGTCGATGGTGCAACAGTTCGTGAAGCTGATGGTGAGTTAGTGCCAACACTATTGAGTGATGCCTTCATTGGTATCAGTTATGATGACGAAAACAACTTACGCCTCAACGAGGTAGTGGGTCTCGTCGCAACTGATATTCAAGCCAATAATGGCATTATCCATGTGATTGATGAGGTACTCTTGCCCCAATCAGCACTTGATGCCTTCGGCTTTGAGTAAATTACACACAGACTAATGATAACGGTGCTGTCAGCAATGGCAGTACCGTTTTTGTTTACCGTTTATACCACCACACCTGTTGCTCGTTTGCGCGTAATCTCGCGGAAAAGGCTTATTAGCTGTTGTGTGCCTTCACCGACGCGACCATCACCAATCATCGCCTCATCAATTTGGACAATCGGTAGCACTTCTTTATTGGATGAAGTCAGGAAGGCTTCGTCTGCTTGCAGAAATTCTTCGTAGGGCAATTCACGGATTTGGACATCAAAGTGTTCTTGAGCAAGTTCAAGCGTGGTCATGCGCGTGATGCCTGGCAAAATTTGCTCACCCGTTGGAGGTGTAACTAAGGTATTGCCGAAAAATGCAAAAATGTTAGAGGTCGTGGCTTCTAGGATATTGCCTGCGTCGTCTTTATAAATTGCTTCAATTGCGCCTTGTTCGCGCGCTCGGCGTTGTCCCAAGATAGCTGGTGTGTAGAGTGTGCTCTTCGCATCAGGATACAGCCGACTGAGGTCAACGGTGATGATTTTTGCACCTGTTTCATAAATTTCTGCTGGGAGTGGCGTGAAGGGTTGTACCAGTACAATCAATGATGGCTCATTATCAGGGGTGATATTGCTCTTGCTAATGCCGCCTGTCACGACAAGGCGAATGCTATATTCTTCAGAATCGCCTAGTGCAATGTTACGTTTGAGTGTTTCAAGGACAATCTCACTGAGTTCATCATCTGACCAAGGAAAATTCAATTCGAGAATTTCGCATGAGCGACGTAAGCGTGCCAAATTTTTCTCTAGGCGGAATGGTAACTGTGCATAGGTTCGCAGATAATCGAACGCGCCGAAGCCACGCAACACAGATAAATCGCGCACAGAAATTTTAGCGTCTTCTTCAGGATAGTACGCGCCATTAACATAGAAAATACTCATGGAAAAACTCCTCACTCGAATCAACCATTTGATTATAAGGGGGCATGACCCTATTGGGCTAGCAACATTGTGTACCAATTGAAACAACAAATAAGGTCATTATGTCTAAGTGTCACTGGCGAGAATGGTGCTAGACCTTGTATTTTTACGTGATTGCATCAGCGATAGTTTTGTTCCGAGATAGGGCACAAGCGCAATAGCCACAAATCCTGCTGTTCCATAACGGACGATTCGCAAACTATAAGCTAGCACACCTTCTTCAGCTAACGCATCAAATACAGGACTCAAGCCGAATAGTACAGCCACTGTTAAGACTCCACCAAGGACAAAGATAGCCATTTGGCGTGTGGGTTGCGGATGAGGCATGAAATCACTGATACGCGGTTCGACAATGACGGCTAATCCTGCGCCGAGTGCTAATCCGAGCATGGTCAAATAGGATTCGATTTGGTCAGCTTGCAAGGGTGCTAGCATCGCAATCACGGCTAAAATCAACGGAATAGCTGTCACGATGCCAATCTGTATGCCTGTATTTTGCTCTCGCCAGAAATTATCCCAATGAGGCAAAACTTGCACATAAGCAATCAGTGTCACCGAGCCAACGAGCAAACCTAAGACAATACTGTGTGGATAATGAACACCAGCAACCATTCGTGCAACAGCTTGTATCGCAATGTAAACCAATGCAAATGTCCACATCCAGCTTTTACGTACCCAGAGCGCGATATAGCCCCAAATCATCACAACAAATGAGGCATGTCCACTTGGAGGACCATTGCCATCAGCTTCAAAGACAGGCATCACTAAATCAGGAAAGGCTTGATACGGACGCGGACGGTCTAACACATCTTTCAAGAAGAAGGTCACGAGTGCAATCACGACTAAGGCAAATACTAAGCGCAAGCCTTCGCGCCGATTGATTGCCCAGTAAATCACGCCAAAAATCGCAATGTAACCGAACTCTGCACCGAGTTCACTCAGAATTTCGGAGAGGATTTCCATCCAGCCTGTACGATTGTCTTGTAGCCATAAAATAAAATCTAAGCTAATGCCCGATTCAAGATTTTCAAACATGGGTATGTATCCAATTTATAAAATAGTGAACGGACGTGGCGTGC
Source organism: Chloroflexota bacterium (assembly GCA_039200705.1). Classification (GTDB taxonomy): domain Bacteria; phylum Chloroflexota; class Anaerolineae; order Aggregatilineales; family Phototrophicaceae; genus JAUZRW01. The sequence continues at coordinate 44,826 of JBCCSC010000040.1, read as the reverse complement.
CACGTCCCTACGATGAATTGTTATTGAGTAACTTGCTCAGCAGTAACAATCACAATGGTATTGATGTCAGCAGGTGTTCCACCAGTGGGTGCACCTTGAGCATCTTGTAGGCGTGGTAGCGAATCGACAACCTCTTGACCTGCAACGACTTCACCAAAGATGGTATGTAGACCATTCAGCCAAGGTGTTTCAGCAAAGGTGATGAAAAATTGGCTGCCATTCGTACCTGGACCTGCATTTGCCATTGCCAACAAATACGGACGATCAAAGGTGACATCAGGCAAAATTTCATCTTCAAATTGATAACCAGGTCCACCACTGCCTGTCCCTGTGGGGTCACCACCTTGTGCCATAAAGCCTTCAATTACACGATGGAAAATCATATTGTTATAGAAACCTTCATTCGCAAGAAAGACCATGTTATTAACAGTCGTTGGTGTGCTTTCTTCGTAGAGGTCGATATAAATTGCGCCTGCTGATGTGCAGAAAATCGCCACATAATCGGTATTATTTTCGAGGATATTATCAGGGGCAGATGCGTATTGTCCGTTGACACCACTGCCCGATGCAGGTGTTGCTTGATCACAAATTTCTTGGGGCGTACCTGTTAAGTCCGATAGACTTTCAAAAGGGGATTCTAAGATGCCTGATTGCACCACAAGGTACACGCCAACACCCAACACAATCAACACAACGAGACCAGCAACAGCCATGCGAACTTGCTGAATTTCTTTTTCTTCTTGTTCACGTTTTTGTTTAATTTTTTCTTTACGAGATGCCACGATACTCATCCTCATCATTAAACGGTACATTCCGCTAGCAGTTTAGCAGATGATGGCACAATGACCATATCGTTTAATTGCTAACTGGCACAAGATGGACTGCTAATACGCGCCATTTTTATAAGTTTTTACAACTTTTGCCAAGCGTTTTACTGTATGCTGATAACAATTTAACCGAAAATTTAGACCATGCAGTCTAAACTAAAGGTTCAAAATTAATTGAGGAGAGTATCATGTATACCATTGCAGAGCGTGACTTAAAAGATGTTGATATTATCAGCAGTGAGTTCAAGGCAAATCCCTTCGACTTTTATCGTCGATTACGCCACGAAGCACCTGTGTTTGAAACGACACTCGGAGGTAAAATTCCCGTGTGGCTGGTCACACGCTATGAGGATGTCAAAGCAGTGATGATGGATGAGCGTTTTGTCAAAGACCAGCATAATGTTGACGCAAAAACCGCTTTTGAGTTTGCTTGGATGCCCAGTTTCTTGGTCGATATGCAACAGAATATGCTCGACTCTGATGGGGATGACCATACTCGTTTGAAGAATCTCGTTCACAAAGCCTTCACACCGCGTCGCATCAAGGAAATGCAAACACGCATAGCGGAGTTATCTCAAGACTATTTCATACGTGCTAAAGCAAAGGGAGAAATTGATTTAATCAAGGATTATGCACTCCCAATTCCTGCAACGGTGATTGCTGAAATCTTAGGTGTTCCTGCGGAAGACATGAACAAATTTCATAAGTGGTCATCGAGCATGTTGCAATCGAACTTCTCATCAAATCTGAGTCTCATAAAGATGATGCCATCAATGATGCAATTATCAGGGTACATTCGTAAGCAGATTAAAATACGTCGGCAAAATCCGAAAGATGATTTGCTAACTGCCTTGATAGATGCCGAAGAAGCAGGTGATTCCCTCAGCGAAGGCGAAACTGTAGCGATGGTCGTTCTATTGCTGATTGCAGGTCACGAAACAACTGTCAACTTGATTGCGAGTGGTATGGCAACCCTCTTGCAATATCCTGAACAATTGGAACAACTACGTGCTAACCCTGAACAAATGCCATCGGCTATCGAAGAATTACTGCGATACACTGTCCCTGTTGAAACAGCAACTGAACGCTATGCACGCGAGGATATTACTTTGCATGATGTGACGATTCCGAAAGGTAGTTTGACCTTAGCGGCACTAGCATCGGCTAATCGTGATGAGACCGTCTTTCAAAATCCTGATACACTAGACATCACACGCTCACCCAATCGCCATTTATCCTTTGGGCATGGGATTCACTATTGTTTAGGTGCACCATTAGCACGGATGGAAGGTGCTATTGCTATCCAAACCTTATTAGATAATGCACCCAATATACAACTAGCAATCCCTGCTGAACAACTCGAATGGCGACAAGGAATGGTCTTACGTGGCTTGAAAAAGTTACCTGTCTTGTTATAGGAACTATGAAAGCAGTCAGGGACAATGTTCTAGTGTAAAATAGAGACGCTATAAAGGCATCCGATTAGATGCCTTTTGACTGATTCAATAAACATCACTGACACAGAAAGTGACCCTATGCCCCGTCCGCGATTTCAAAAGTTAGATGCAGACCGTCGTGAAACCATCATGGAAGCTGCTGCACAAATCTTTGCTGATAAAGGCTATGAAAAAGCATCCATTAATCAGATTTTGAAACAAGCAGGTCTCAGCAAGGGAGTCGCCTATTATTATTTTGAAGATAAAGCTGACTTATTTGCAACAACAATTGAGTATTATATGGCACAAATTGACACAACGATGCGCGACCAAATGACAATGCTCACAAGAGATAATTTTTGGGATGTCATGCTTGAGCTTTATAGTCAGCCTCTTCTACAAAACCTTGATGCTCCCTATCGCTTTTTAGTTCTCAAGGCTGCTACCGATATTCAACAAGATGACCCTTTATTTGAGCGTATCGCCCCACTTCTACATCAAGCATTTGGTTGGACAATAGAACTCATCGACAAAGGGCGTGAATTTGGTTTAGTAAGAACTGATTTGCCTGATGACTTGCTCTATCGTTTTATCTATGCCATTGATGAAGTTGCTGATAATTATCTATTGGAGCATCTTGTCGATTTATCGGAAGATGAAATCTATACATTACAGGGTCGTGTTGTGGATAGTATTCGCCGTTTACTATCGCCCTAGTAGTGTGATTTGTTCCTCATGATGTAGTTCTAGCCCACCATACACCACTGATAAGCCAAAGTGTTCAGTCAGCAGATGTGCAGGACTCCGATGTTGATCGCGTCCGCTTTTGAAATTGGCGAGTTCAGTTTGAGGAAAAGGGGGATTATCAGGATGTTGCATATGACTGTAAAGTTGCCAGCGCGTCTCACGGCAATCAAGGAAATGTAAGCCGAATTGATAATCGTTGACGATACAGCGAAATTCTACATCACGTCCCCAAACACACCACAGCATCTCAGTGAGGTAAATTTGCGATGTTGGTGGTAATTGCAAAGCATGTAGTAGTTGCTGTTGTTCCACTAAAATGCCTGAGAAATTGGAATGGTGTCATCCAGTGAGTACCAGCGTTGCGGTTCAGGGATGCCATCTGCCATTTGCAAATAGCGATACGCTTCTGTCACAGACGACGCAGATTTGATTTTGAATCCAAACTTTGTGGCAAAAATATTTCCCAAATACGTTACAAAGTAATCTTGTGTGACCAAAATTATCCAGTCTACCTGCATAAATGTCCCAATGAATGCGCGGTTAATCTCAAAGACATTACGTGGATAGGTTTCGACACGCGACATATCCATCAGATAATGTACACGCTTCGTTGATTGATTCTGCAAGTACCATTCATGATGTTCCCCAGAGATGGTTGTTACATCCTCTAGTGTAATGTGGTGTCCGAATTTGACATAACAGACACGATTTTCCAGTAACCACTGTTTCTCATATGACACAGCACGCTCCTACTGCTAGCCATGACGATATATAAATTCATGTGTGTTGTGACATCACTATAGCTCACTTTAAGTATAAAGCATTATTTCACTAATCACCAATTAATTTACCTAACTAAAAGGAGATCCTATGTACACCCTATCAACTTTGTATGCCTTACGCCAGCACTTAGGCTTAGAGGCAGACGACACGAGCGACGACCAACGGTTGCTGGACGCGCTCCAAGCCGCGAGTGCCACTATCGAGCGACACACACGTCGGGCATTTCAGCCGAGATTAGCCAGCATTGCTCATGACCTTAATTTGCGAGATGTACGTGAATTGTTGCTAAAAGATGATTTGCTGACATTGGAGAGCATCACGAATGGCGATGGCAGTAGCATTGCTAATGATGATGTCATCCAAGTAGCGGATAGCATCTTGCGCCTGACAAAAGGCAACGCTTTCACCTATGATGAAACACCTATTGCCAGCATCCTCGTGACAGGTATTTGGGGCTATCATCCCGATTGGGCACAAGCATGGGCAGATAGTGGCGATACTGTTCAAGATGTATCCTTGAGCGATAGTACGACAAGCATCACAGTCACAGATGCCGATGCAGGGTTAGCACCGCGCTTTCAGGTCGGGCAATTGCTCCGTATCGACGATGAATATCTGCATATCACCGCAATCGATACCAGTACGAATATCTTGACTGTCAAACGAGGGGTTAACGGCACGGTTGCCAGCAGTCATACTAATGGCACAAGCATTGAAGTCTATCAGATGCCTCATGATGTGAGTCAACTGACTTTGCGTTGGGCGTTGTGGCTTTATCGTGAGCCTGATAATTTTGCGACGCAACTACCACCTATGCTAGAACAATCCTTGCAGGGTTTGCGCCGTGTCTCTGTGTTGAGTTAGGTTTTCACCAGCTAGCAAGATAAGCACGCAAGGCAATCTCAAAGTGTGCGTCTAAATCGCCTCCTCGTTCAAACTGTTGCATCACCTCCAAGATGACCCAACCATGCAGAAAAGCATAGACACCTCGTAAGGCTGGTAATGTTTGTTCCTCTGGCAAAATTTCAGAGAAAATGCGCTGAATTGGCAATATGAGTTGTACCCGTTCATCCGCATCAGGACGGGTATCATCTTGTGGGGTATTCACAGAGAGCATATAACAGGCAGAATTATCATGTACAAATTGCCGAAAAGCATGAGCAATTGCAATTAGGCGTTCACGCGTTTCAAGCGACGTTTCACTAGCATCATACAAGTGTTGCGCCAAATCGCGTGCGGTGCGTTCGTTGACAGCCCGCAATAAGGCTGTCTTATTTTTGACATAACGGTAGAGTGAGGGTGCTTTGACGCCAAGTGACTCCGCTAAACTTCGCAGGGAGAGTTTATCGACACCCTCATCTTCAATCATTTGTCGGGCTGTTCTGATAATACTATCGCGGTCAATTTGCGATGGATAAGGCATAGCAGTCCCCTGATTTTTGATGCGTCACAGACTGTACTAGGTGCAATTAGAATTGTGAAGGGGATTTTCGCCCAGCGTCTTATGCAAACTTGCGTGATGCTTCATCAATCGCTTGTTCCATAGAGGTTTTCGGATTTTCGAGCACTACACCATGCCCGACAGCCAGCCGTGATGGGTTAAGTGCGCTCAGTTTACGGGCACTTTCTAGTGCGACTGTTTTGTTCCATGTTGCCATCGCAGGAAATGGAAATAATAAGCGAAACACCCCTGACACACTGATGCTAGCTTGTGTCACGAAAGCATCACCAGCAATTAAGGTTTGGTCGCGTGTATCCAACAAAGCAATATGACCAGGAGTGTGCCCTGATGAACTGATAACTTGCAATGAACCAATCATATCGCCATCATTGACAGTTGATGTCGGAACAGCTTTGACAGTTACATAAGATCCATTCAACTGGCTTGGCGTTTCACCTGATTTCAAACTCATATCCCCTGCCAAAAATGACGCAGAACGCTCCGATGCAATGAACTCAACATCAGGAACGGCTGATAAAAATTCATCGACAGCACCCGCATGGTCAGCATGAGCATGAGTCACAATAAGGCGTTTCACAGGTTTGCCGATTGTTTGGCAGACAGCAATTATGTCAGCCGTATTATCACCAAAATTGGTATCAATCAGTGTGAGACCATCCTCTTCTTCAACTAGATAATTGTTGAAGCCAATCAGCTTTGTCAGCTTGTGCAGATAATTTCCGTGCTGTGTATGTCTCATTGATATAGGACTCCCTGATTCTATGACCTTGCTGTTGCGCGTTGTAAATGTGTATCTTTGAAAGCTGTTTGATACTTCAAGCCATAACCAACAGTGCGATCCATGCTGATATGTGCAAACCAGATAATTGCTAGCCAGATGCCGAATTGCCAATTCATGAGCAATGCTATTATTCCGAGTGTAGTCGGCACACTGTAGGTATGCACGAGGTTATAGGTAATTGTACCGATGCGTTTATCCAGCATATATGGGATAAAGGCTAAGTCAGGAAATAGAAGCAAGCCGAAAAATAACCCCCAATTGCCACCTTGCAAATGATACAGCACTAAGGATGCAACGAAGACAGCTAAGCCTTCTCCACTGAGTAAAATACGAGGTAAAGAAAAAGTGTGTTGTCTGCTTGATTGCTCTGTGAGTGTTTGATTTATCATGATTCCTCTTTAAGACTAACAATGTTCACCTTCAAGATTAACGGTAGTAGTTTTCAGAGATAAAGTCAACAAAAGTTAGTAATATGTAACATAAATAAACAATTTTGTTATTAATGGTCAACAAGTCATGAAATATCAGGCAATATCTCGCTTCTCTGTTAAATGAACCTAACAAGTTGGTATAGATTTATTAGGTAATGTTACCCTTAATAGCATTATATATTTCAAAGTGTTACAATAGCTTTGTCCTGTATGTGATAATGCACATAGGTTACAAATTCAGAGAGGGAACATCACAATGGATGTGACATACGAACACCCCCCGCGTGGCGCACGGTACTACGCTAATTTTTTAATTGCCTGTATTTTGATTGCACTACCTGCATTTATTATTGCACCGATATGGTTATCACACTTGAAACCATTTTGGATTTCGATGGTGATTATTGCAGTAGTCGTTTTACGCTTACCTCCTATCTTACAAAAATTATTATCAATCATGACCATCGTCCATGATGTTGGTATTCCCAAAGACACAGATGTAAGCCATCTAGACCTCAGCCCACCTGATACATTGTTGGATGACATCCTCGAACTGGAGTTGATGGGTTTTGAGCGATACGGCGAATACGAAGGAACGGCTGCTGGACTCGATACACCCATTCCAGTATGGGTGATGACGAAACATAGTGGACGCATTCGCGTTGAACTTACAGAAATTAACGACACACCATTTGTAGCCTTCATCACCTACGGCACAGAAGGTCTCGTACAAACTTACTACCGCACGGGGCATTCGTTGATGCTCACAAATGCACGTTTTAGCGGTGTGCGGAATTCGTTAGAGGCAAGCTATTATCATCATCGGCAACAAATAAAAGCACTTGGCGCAAATATCGGCAAAATTGTCCCTGTTCAAAACATGAAACAAGAGACGGCTCTCTATGTTAAGTATCAAGAAGAGTTCAGAAAATTTTTACAACAACAGTTGATTGACTTTGTTGCAACGCAGATGCTCTTCACGGCTGTGATGACACCATTCTTTGCATGGCTTGGGGCAATGTATCTCTCACCCTATATTTACGGCATCTTCGCAGGTTGGCGTGGCATCGGGACAATCAGCTTAGCACTCGTGAGTGGCTTGTTAATTGTACTCATCTCACGACGCAAAATGGGCAAAAATATTAAACGTAAACAGAAAAATTAGGGGACATTATTTTCATGGTAGAACAAACACCGAACCACATCATCAAGCGCGTTCTGACACGCGCCAAAGAACACGTTCAAGATGGCAATTACGATTTAGCGCGTGCGCTTGTCAGCAAAATTAATCATCCGAAGCGTGATGACTGGCTAGCGAACATCAATGCTCAAGAGAAGCAAATTGGTAAAGTAAAACCCAAAAACAAGAACAGTGCCTTCAAAGCACCGACACTCGGACCGAATTGGTGGGCAGCGATGTCTATCATTATGTCGCCATTGATTTCTAGCATTGTTTTGGGCTGGGGATGGCGACGTTATGGGCGTAAACAATGGGTATTACCCACGATTGTAATGACGCTGATGCTCTTGGGGCTATTTATCGGCACACTAGTCTTGACAGCAGCTATTGTTGAGCCAGTAAATGATGGTAATACGAGACTTCTGTACTTCTTACCAACATTTATTGTAGCGAGTATCTTCTACACATTCCCGTTTTTCATCGCTGGTCGCCAAAATAAAGCCTTAGAAGTCGGCAAGGCAAAAGGACAATCAGCAATGGAAGCACACCAATATGATTGGGGCATGGGCGTGCTCAAATCAGGCGGTTCAACGCTCATCATCATGATTTTTGCGATTGGCTCGTTCATCCTGCCGAACGTATCATTCTCAGAACCCAACACATTTGAGAGTGCCACACTCAACTTTGAGTATCCGAGCAATTGGCATGAAATCAACACAGATATTTATGCGGTGTGCCGTGATGGACGCATGATTTGTGAATTTGCAGCCGAATCACGCTTTAATCAGGTCGGCATTATCATTGTGACACCTGCGGTACAGGTCATCAATTCGTCAACATTTATCGACAATGTTTGGAATGATATTGCTACTGAACGCATTGACCGAGGCATTGTCAAATTTGAGAATATTGATGGTCGTTATGCCACAATCATCTATGAAGACGAATATATGCGGTTCTATGCCTTGCCAAAAGAACGGCATTTGCTTGTTGTTGGTATCGTCACTTACACTGAAGAGGCAATGGAAAACAATCAAGAAAACATTGAAGCTATTATGAACAGCCTCGTCTATACACCGTAAGTATTATTTCAGTGGGACGCACCTGTGCGTCCCCTACAGCAATGATTATCTTAATTTATTGGGCGGACACCATGTATAGCGTCCGCAAGACTCGATTTTTAAACTTAATTTACTCTGACTGTTCTACCTCATCAGGGTCAACCACAGATAGTTCTTCTAATTCCACATCAGCTTCTACAAATTCGGCGGATACCCATCCAGTTCCCTCAGGGGCTTCGATGTAAATCCATGAGGCATCTTCGTTACGTCCAAGAGCGAGGGCAGTTTGTTCATCACGCAAAACCCCAACGGGCGCACCACTGACAGGACGACTACGAATCAGCAATTCAGGTGTTGTCGAGCGTAATTCAAAGCTGGTCGCACTTCCTGTCGCATCAAAATAGACGGCAAAGGCACCCTCTTGGAGTCCATCACCATTAGGATAGTAAACTAATTGCAAGCCTGTATCGTCAGTATCGACCAAGAATGGCAAGACTCCTGTGCGTTCTTCGCCCCCATTGAGCGGGCGTGAGCGTGGGAAATAATCGTCAAGTTGGGTCAAGGTTGGTGCGTAAGCAATCCCCTTCACACCAATCACACGGAAGGAATTTTCCGAGATGGTACAGCCAACTGTCGAGCCTTGACGACATATTAGTTCTACAGTCAGTAAGAAATACTCTTGTCCTTCTGGGATAATTTCAACCCCTGCAATCCCTGTCGCAATCACTTCTTCGTTGGCAGGTAAGAGGCTTTGTGTGATGTTCAAGGTGCTATCACCAACAACCCCTGCAGCTTGAATGATAAACGGCGAATCGACTGTCCCGATGCCTGTTTGCTCAATTTCTTCGCCAGCATCTTCGCTAGCGATTTCAATACCACAAGCTGTCTGTAAGTCGGTGATATTAGTTGCGAGGGTTTGTGCGGCTTCTAAGGCTTGTGTTTCTTCAACTTGACCACGATCAGCAATATAATCGTTATACCACGCATCAATTTGGCGATTGATGCCAACCGTTGTGCAATCGTATTCAATAGCAGGTTCAGTTGCCTCTTCTGTTTCATCGGATGTATCGTCTTGGGCTAGTGTCGGCACAATCAAGCCCAAAGCCAGCAATAACAATACCAATAAGCGTAAGTTCCTCATGTGTCTTACTCCCTTTTATGTTCCATAAATAGAATTTCGTCCTAATCGCCTTCAGCTAAAACCGAAGGCTAATCAAACCACACCGATACAAGGTCGGCAAAAGACTTTTCTGTCGGCTTTAGCCGATGTGATTTCTCTAGCATCTGATTTTAGTCAGATGCGAAATTTATATGTCAACTATTTTATCTCAAAAACCAATAAGACAAGTTATCTTTAGGAAGGATTCACTATGTCGTTTCAAACTGCACTGAGCAATCTCGCGTCATTGACTGTGACAGGAATTGCGCGAAATTATGGCATCGACAGCGTGCCAGACCAACTGCATCGGGCACAATTGCCCGCTTTGCTCGTCATGCCGATTGATACTCAGGATAATGCTCTGTTTCAAGAAAGTGGACGGGCGTTTGAAGGAGTCGCTTTCGGCGAAGGGACAAAAACGGTTGAGTATGTCACCACACATCTCATGTTGATTGCCCCCTTACAACGTGGCAACGGTCTACGCGACCATCTGCCGACTTTAATCACCAGCATTGATAATTATTTCAGTGCTTTAGGCGCGGATGTCACACTCGGTGGGGCACTGGAATACCCTGCGGAAGTACGTGTCGAACCGAGTAAATTCGTCATTGGTAAAACGACCTATGTCGGCTGTGCCTTTCGTCATCGTTGGGTCATTGCAGTTTAGGAGGCAATCATGACAATTACGTATCTCATAGAACTCGATGCCAATGACGATGGCAATTTCAGCGATATTGGCGAGGAATTGACTGTGGATGTGTTGCACGTCGAATGGCGATTAGGCATGTCCGAACCTTATGCACGAGTCAGTGATGTGGCAGAAGCTCTCATCACGCTCCGCAATCATGACCGAATGTATTCACCTGATGTCAGTGATACTGTCTTTGGCAAATCCTTACGGATTCGTTCCGATGATGGCAATAGTATTCGGACGCATTTCACAGGCTTTGTGCGCGAGGTTGTGCCACAAGCAGGCGAACATGGTCAGCAATTGACGCAACTCGTCGTTTATGGACGCGAACATGAATTAGAGCAAGTGGATGTACGCTTGCCCTTGATGGTCAACATCCGTGCTGATGAGGTGCTGGATAGTCTCTTAGCGCAAGTCCCTTGGCGATACGCCGTGCTAGATGGTCACTGTATCATCGGGCGCGATAGCATCGGCAGTAGCGATATTTTCCCTGATGAGCGTATCAGCACTAGCCTTGAGACAGGTAAATCAACCTTCGCTTATGTGGGGGATGATTGGGGAGATGGTTTGCCAGCCCTGCAAGCGATTCAAGCAATGGTTGATGCCGAAGGAGGTCGTTTTCTCTTCAACCGCGAGGGAGAAGCCCAATTCATCAATCGTCATTACTTGCTGAACAACCCTGCTACATCTGCTGATTTCGACGATGATATGACTGCTTTGGTCTATGGCTATGGCGATGTCACCAATCATATCGAAGTGACACTCACGCCACGTTCCGTTGGTGCAAAAGGTGCAGTCTTGTGGCAATCCGAGCATCCTATCACAGTGGTATCAGGAAGCCGTGTACGGATTGTGGCACGATATGAACAAGAGGACGAGCCTATCGGTGCAGTCGATGTGATTGCCCCTATCGCTGAATTAGATTACGAAGCATATACAAGCAATCTACAAGCGGTGACACAGCGAATCAATATCTGGTTGGTTGAAACGGGTATGAGTGCCAGTGTCCTTGATATTGATAATCCTCTTGCAGCAGACATCACCGTAACACAATTACAACTCCGTGGGACACCCCTCATCAGTCAAAATCCACAGACATATATCACTGATGACCCGACTAGCATTGCACTATACGGTTATCAGAGTAAAACACTCTCGTTTCCAGCATTTTCCGATGTTGATGATGCGCTCGGTATTCTGGCATGGGAATTACAACGTTTATCGTCTCCGCGTGGGACAGTGCGCGAGTTACAGACCAATAGGCGCAACCATCCAACAGAAGCCCTGTCGTTAACTGTACTGGATTTGATTACGGTCACAGAAACACAAACAGGACACAGTGATACCTATCTCATCATTGCTGAACATCATGAGGTCGATAAAGGGGGGACACGTCATCGCGTATCATGGTTACTTGAACCAGCCGAAACGGGCTACTTTTTCATCATTGGTACACATAGCATTGGTGATGCAGATGTGATTATGGCATTGCGTTAATCATCGTGGATGTGGTGTGGCATCCACATAATTTTTATAGCTAATTTATGAGCTACAACTTGCTGATTGTGTACACTATATGCTAGAAATAGGCAACACACATCATCTCTAAGTGGATAGGCTCTTACAAAATGCATCAATCCAACAAGAATACACATGCCGTTGTCATGGGTGGTAGCATGGCAGGGTTATTTACAGCAAGAGTTTTAAGCGACCATTTCGATCAGGTGACTATCATTGAACGTGACCCTGTTCATGACCAGCCTGAATCACGCAAAGGACAACCACAAACACGCCATTTACACGGTGTATTGCGTCCAGCACAAGACTTTTTGGAGAAATACTTAGAGGGTACTGTAGAAAAATTGCTCGATGGTGGGGCTATCATTGGCAATTGGGGCAGTAATATTCGTTGGTGGCAATTTGGTGGCTATCGCGTCAACGCCGAGTTAGACATGCACGGCATTTCACTCAGTCGTCCGTTCATGGAATATCATGTGCGAAAAGCCGTCCTCGCTATCAAAAATATCTCGTTGTGCGATAATACATCGGCTGATGCGCTGGTGATGGATGAGTCTAATAGTCGCGTCGTAGGTCTCAAAATTTCGCATCGCTCACAACATGGTGAAGAAGAAATCCTCCCAACTGACCTCGTCATTGATGCTTGTGGACGGGGGACACCATTACCGAAGTGGCTCAATCAACTTGGCTACGACAAACCCGAAAAAGAAGAAGTCAAGATTCGTGTAAAATATACGACGCGCGTATATCATCGCGTAGGTGAGCACATTGATAATCCGAAACTCTACATGATAGCAACATCTCCCCCACATGATTATATTGGCACGTTTATGTTCCCTGTTGAAGATAATCGCTGGATTGTGACTGCAGGTGGCTGGCATGGTCATCATGCGCCAACTGACGAAGCTGAGTTCATGGACTTTTTGCAGACTTTGCCTACACCTGATATTTATGACATCCTCAGCGAGGCTGAGCCGATTTCTGACATCATGACACATAATTATCCTGCAAGTCGTCGTTTTAACTACAACAAATTGAATCGCTTCCCTGATGGTTTGCTCGCCATTGGCGATTCCGCAGCCAGCTTTAATCCCATTTATGGTCAAGGGATGAGTAGTGCAGCCCTCCAAGCCGAAGCATTAAATGAGGTTTTATCGGCTGGTAGTACAGGTTCACTCTGGCGCGAGTTCTTTGCCAAGCAAGCCAAAATTATCGATTTGCCTTGGACACTCACCGTTGGGGAAGATTTCCGTTATCCTGAGACCGAAGGTAAAAAACCATTTGCAATTGATTTGGTCAACAAATATGTCGAAGCGGTGCATCGCGCTACACACAAAGATAAAGTGGTCTATGAGCAATTTTTGCAAGTGATGAATTTGCTCGCACCACCAACAACATTGATGCGTCCGTCGATTATGTGGCGTGTCTTGCGTGCTCAATAAGTATTCACTTGTTTTCATTGACGCAAAGGCTCAAAGAGAATCTCAGTTTCTTTAAGTCTTTGCGTTATGTTTTTATGACGGTATGCCAGCCACAGGAATTAGCCCGTGCCTTGTCGGTGTGCCTATGATGAGTGGCATTCCCTGCCCAATTAATGCACGGACTTCGGGTAATTGCACAGCCTCACCATGTGCTTCTTGGCTTGTCCAGACTTCTGTAACCCAAATGGCAGTCTCATCCTCTGCATCCTTGCTGACAAGATAAAGCAAGCAATCCTCGCGTGCCATCATCATTGCAGATGCCTCGCTCAAAATTTCCAAAAACGCATCACGATTGTCTGCTTCTGTGGTCATCTTGCCGATTAAGCCATAATGTGCCATGATTCACCTCCTAATCAGAACGTCTATTCTATTGAATAATACTGTATAATTTCCTTTTTGACACAAGCAAATCATAGACGAAAGAGAAGCAGATGTCCTCAAGTGTCACACTCGGATTATTGGTCGCGCTCGGCGCAGGGATTGCAATTGGCTTACAAGGCTTATTCACTAACATTGTCGGGCAACTCGCTGGTCCTGTACGAGGTGGGCTAGCGATTCACATCGGTGGCACATTCGCAGGGATGTTGATGGTTGCTTTTCTGATGGCAACCAATCCTAATCTGCAAGCGATTGAAATCACACCCCGTTTGGTGATGTTTGCACTACTCGGTGGCACATCAGGCATGATTATCTTGATGGGTATTGCGTTTTCGTTTCCGCGCATTGGGCAAGTTGCAGGACAAGGCGCATTAATCTTCGCACAGATGGCTGTCGCAATTTTTGTCGATACTTTTGCGCTGGCAGGTGGTGACCCAATTGCACTTGATTGGCGCAGAGTTCTTGGTTTAGTCGTCCTCGGTATAGGCACGTATTTATTATTACCACAATCACCATCATAAATATGAACTTTGGAACGATTTCTGGCATTCACACGTCATCATAGTAGGCGCATTCAAGAGGGTGCGTTTCGATTGATATTCTGAATGGAGAAACACATATGAATCACAACCGCCTAATGACCTTCATCATCATGATAGCCTTCGCACTCGTGATGATTCCAAGTACCTTCGCACAAGAGGAGACGACACCGATGACTATTACAGTAACAGGCATGGGGTCAGCCTCCGCAGAACCTGATATGGCAACCATCGAAATTGGTGTCGAAATCCCGAATGTTGATATTGCAGTCGCTTACAGTGAAGTGAACGATACTATCGGGACTATCATTGAAGCCCTTAATGAATTGGACATCGCGCGTGAAGATATTCGCACAACGGGCTTGAACATCTTCTCAGAAGGTGGTGGTTTTGAAGCACAAGCACAAAATCGCTTCCGTGTCATGAATCGCCTCAATGTCACTGTTCGTGATTTGGATATGATTGAAAGTGTGATTGATACGGCTGTCAGCAACGGTGCAAATACCATTTTCGGGTTGCAATTTGGTATCAGTGAGCCGAGTGCGCTCCAGAGTGATGCACGCGCTAATGCTCTGGATGATGCCCGCACACGCGCTGGCGAAATCGCGGATAACATCGGTGTCACGCTTGGTGATGTTGTGAGTGTTACAGAACTTCAAGGTGGTGGTTTCCCCTTCCCTGTATCAGATATGGCGATGGGTAACTTCGGCGGTGCAGAAAGTGCTGTTGTTGAGCCTGGCACTATCGGTGTACAGATACAAGTCGAAGTGACTTTCAATTTCAGCCGTTAAACTATAATCGCCCATAATTTAATGCTCTGTCCAATAAATCACTGTAGGAGATGACCTATGTGTCATCCCGAATGGGCGCAGACATAGCTACGCCCCTGCTATGGTGAAGCATCAAACGATAGGTATGGCGATGATGCCATGCCTATTTTTGATTCAGCTATTTATCATTCAGAGACAGTCATTGCACAATGCACGACATTGCCTAGAATATGGATATAGTCACCCATCAAAGAGGCACATCATGGCAAACCCTTATATTTTCATCAGTCATAGCAGTGAGGATAACGCGCCTGTTGCTGAGATTGTGGATGATTTACAAGCGAATGGTATTGCTGTCTGGCTGGATATTGACCGCTTGCAGAGTGGCAAAAAATGGCTGAATCAGATTCAGAATGCCATTGATAATTGTGCAGGTTTTCTCGTGATTGTCTCTCGCAAATCACGTCGTTCAGATTGGGTGATGCGAGAATGCCTCTATGCAATGCAACTCAACAAACCACTATTTATCGCCCTGATTGATGATGTGCCTTTGCCTTTATTGTTGGTAGACCGTCAGTATAATCGCTTAGTCGATAACTATGACGAAGAAATCATGCGCCTTGTGGATGCACTCTCGAAAGCACTAGCGAATCCGCCGACGAAGCCTGAGCCAACAACGTTCCCTGAGATAGTCAAAGTGGATGCGAACGAGGGTAACTTCTTTGCTTATCTAGAGACAATGGACAATGGCAAAGTCTACGCCAAGACAGCCCGTGACTTGTATCAGTGGGCAAAAACACATTTGAGTGAGGTAACATTTAGTGGGCATTTTCGTCCTGCAATGCAGGCTCGACAACTTGTGGATGGCAAAGCAGTCACCATATTCTCTCTTTTAGCTTATTTACGTCATCCTTCAGTACAAATCCCATTAGATTATCTGCGTAAGTATCCACCGTTTACGGTCAAAGCCAATCGGCAAGCCATAGTTGAACAATTAGCAGATTTACTCCCCAACAATGAGGGGTTTGCGCCTAACCGAGTAGACCGTCGCCCGACGATTGCATTAGACTATTTACAAGGCGATGCAGATAAACTGGAACAATTTAAAGCGATTGTTGCCGAGATAGTTACGCAGTTAGAGCAATAAATTACGATAGTGGTTTACATCTCAGCTTGCCAAGGATATTCATAGTAATTGCCCTGTTCGATGTCAGTGATTTTCTGGAGGTAAACTGTCGGGTTTTGCATATCTGTTGCGAGGGATTTAGCGTTAGCTAGAGCTGTGTTGAGGGGTTTGCCAAGTCGTCCTAATGTACGGAGATATTGCCACTGCGCTACCATCTGATTGTACAAACTCGCTGAATCTGCTGTTTGTGTGATGAGTTGCTCACGATGGGCAATCGCTTCATCCACTTCGCCATTGAGTTCGGCAAATTCAGAACTGGCATCATGGAAGGCAACTTCTTTCGGCAAATTATACCTGTCATAATGATTAAGTGCCTTTTTATACATGATGTAAGCATCAGCGAGACGATTCAAGCGTTGTAAATAGACCGCTTTCCACAATTTACCCTCAGCAATAGAACGTTGAATCTGAATCCGCATCGCATAGTCTTCGGCAATATCAGCATAATCATAGGCAAGTTGCACATCGCCCTTAGCATAAGCAATCGCACGTAACATATGATAACCTGAACGTTGTCGGAAAGCGTTAAAGGGTGTGCGATTGAGCATCTCTTGCGTTTGTGATTGAGCATCGTCAAAACGATCATAATCAAAGTGGATTTGTGCCCGCATATGCAAGACGCGCATATGGGTATCTTTATCCATGATGACCTCATTTTCGATGTAATCTAGCACATCAATGACTTGTTGTTCGTAGCCATAGAAATCAATCATGTAGTAGATGTTCGCCAAGACAAAAAAGACCCGACTCCGTACAGGGCAGGTTTCATAGAGGTCTTTGCGTGCTTCGGCTGTTAGACGGATGATGTAATCGAGTGTACCTTGATAATCATGCTGGAGATAGAACATCATCTCGGCAACCCAATAATTGTGGAAGAGTACCCAACAGGGTTCATTGAGTTGGGTCGCAATGGCAGCCGCTTGCTTGAAGGTTAAAATGGCACGGTCAGCATCGGCAGCTTCACGGTATCGCCAGCCTTCACGCGCTAATGTCACCAGACGACGACGTGTGGTATCGCCTTTACTGAGGGCATGATATTCATATTGACGAAACCATCCCCATAAATCGACATACATCCGCCATTGTCCTTGAGGGCTATCATGAGTGTTAGCTTGATTATAGTCGATTTCACTCTCTGAAAAACCCTTCGTGGGTGTGTGGTGATAATTTTTTAATCACTCAGCAATCGGTTGAGGTGCAATGTCTACATCATCACGGATGCAATCCATCCATAAGACGAGTCCGCGCCATTTGCCAAAATCATCATAATAACGCCGAATATCGGTGTCACTATCGGGGGCATGACCTGTAACGTGTTCGTAGGCTTTACGGGCAACTGTATCAATTGCCAATTTGTCGAAATGTCCCATCAAGCGCATCAATGTCCCTGCGGCATAATCGCCGAAGCCTGTCAAATCTGTAATCGCTTTGTAGAGACTATCGCTATCCAATGTCTGCCACTGCTTGAGGTCAATTTCACCTGATGCAATGCGTTGTGATGCTTCGTACAGATAAGGTGCACGATAGCCAATGCCAGCTTTGTCGGCAAAGTCATCAGGCATGAGTGCGACAATATCCGCTGGTGATGGAAAAATTCCCTGTGCATCCAGTGAACAAATCTGCGCGACCATCTTCTGCGTATTACTCCACGAGGTATTGGTCGTGAGCAATGTCTTCACGAGGTCTTCCCAAATGGTCGGCGATGCCAAGAGGCGTGCTGTGCGATGTTCGGCAACCCACTCGTAGCCTTCGGTTTTGGACATCGTCTCGTAGAACTTCGTCAAGCGTTGTTTGAGGCTGAACATACGCTCAATTCCTCGCAAAATGTTGTTGCGGTCTCTGCTAGAAATAATCGCTACGTCATACACTGTGATAGTGAGCAAGTTAGATTTGCCATCTTCGATGCTCAAATGAACAGTTTTGCCACTATCCAGCAAAAATGGACGCTTGAGAGTCTGCGTCGTGTCATCGTAAGTATTGGGCGCGAGTTGATACCAGCCATGACTCAGAACTGTTCGACGGAAGTCAAAGTCGGCGGGGGTTGCAATCGTAAGTATTATCATGGGTAATGTCCCATTCATGAACTTCAAAAAATATACAGTACCATAGGCACATTGATAACAGATGAGCGTAACTAATACGCAATGAGTGTGTTATTAGTGGTTTAAGGTTTGCAATCTATCGGTTTGCAGATTCGGCAGTTCGTGTTATACTCTCGCGCTGTAGTTCGACTTAATAAGGAGATCGTAGCATGTCCCGTGCCAGAACACTGACATGGCACTTGCTCATCTTGAGTGTCTTCATTGGCTGGGCATTACCCGCCTTCGCAACAGGCTTCGACCCTGTGGTGAATATGCTTGGGTTTGCCAGTGGTATGAGAAACAATGACACCATTGAATGGATAGTGACCTTCAGCAATACAGGTGATAGTGCAGGGCAAAATATTGTGCTATCCAATACGGTTGGCGATGGTTTACAAGTCGATAGTGTGCAATTCAACGCAGGAACATCAAGTTTTAACGGGCGTACCATCACGGTATCTTTGCCAATGCTTGATGTCGATGAACGTGTGCAATTCACCATTTTGACGACAATCACCGATGCCAATGCTGATTTGAGCAATACCACCTGCGTCACTGCCTCGAATTTAAGTGGCGAAACCTGTGTGCGTGGTTTGGCTGTCCAAGCCTTGCCTGATACAGGTCAAACACCGATGTGGCGACATCCCTTCTTGTGGTTAGGTGTGATGACTGTTAGCGTGAGCCTGTTGATGATTGGCTTAGGCTTACTCGGTTATCAATCGCTGGATGTCGAAGATGAGTTCGAGTTGATATAATCATTTTTATAGTCATGACTTATCCAAAGAGCAGATGATTCCTGCTCTTTTTTGTTACCTCTAATCATAGTCAGCAATCAAAAATAGTATTTATGATGTTATAATTAGAGTGTAGATATAGGAATGATCCACATGACAAATATTGAAATCAAACTCTCAACAGCTAAAAAGCTAGAAGACATCGTTCAGCAAACTGACAAAACGGTTGATGAAATCTTAGACTTATTACTCACTCAATATCAGCACACCTTAGTTATCGCTGGTGAGGTTCATGAAACAGAAGATGTCACTTGGACAGATGAAGAAATCGCAGAATTGCTACGACCCAAACCACTAACAGGAAAAGAAATGATAGAACAAGGTTTTTTCGGCGGTTGGGAACACAAAAATATTGATGATCCTGTGACTTTCTTAAAGCAACAGAGAGCGAATCGCAGGAAAAACAAATTCACATGATAACGCATCTCGCAGATAGCTCAATTATCATTGATATTCTTCGTGCCTATCCATCTGCATTAGAGTGGTTTCAATCTCAGAATCAGACAGTGGGCTTAACGCGCTATGTCTGGCTAGAAGTATTGGAAGGTTGCTCTAATAAACAAGAACAACGTTCAGCAATCCAAGTCCTTGATAAATTTGAAATCATTACCATCAATAATGCTGACATAGAGTGGGCAACAACAGCATTCTTGCAACATTACTTAAGTAGCAATACAGATCCTTTCGATTGTTTAATTGCAGCACCTAGTCATCGTTTACAAATCCCCCTTTACACACGAAATCTGAAACACTTTAAGCCATTACTTGGTGATTTAGCACGTAGCCCATACTAAATTTTTACGGAGTAAATAGTCATGACCACCGTAACTGTCAGCCTCGCCCAGATGCAAGTCATCGCAGGGAATATGAGCCACAATTTTGAACAAGCGCAGATAATGGTCGCGGAAGCGGCACGTCGTCAGTCAGATGTGGTTCTCTTGCCTGAATTATTCAGCACAGGTTATGTCCTCGAAGAAGCAGAAGACCATACTAGCCAAGTTAACGAAGGCATGTTTGCCGAATTATCCACGATGGCAACTGAGGGTAATCTGACCTTGATTAGCTCGATTTTAGGTACATATGGTGACGGGGTCGCTAATACCATGCCTGTCTTCGATGCCGATGGTGAGATGCTCGGTGTGTATCGTAAATTGCATTTGTTCCGCCTCTTCGATGAAGATAAATATCTCGTGCAAGGCACAGACCCTCTGACACTTGATTTGGCATGGGGTAAAACAGGCTTTGCGATTTGCTATGACTTGCGCTTCCCTGAACTTTTCCGACATTATACTGTGTCCGAAGGTGCGAGTGTTATCGTCCTCGTTGCGGAATGGCCTCTCGTGCGTGTCGAACATTGGCGGTCACTCTTGATTGCGCGTGCGATTGAAAATCAATGCTATATTATTGCCTGTAACGCTGTTGGGGATACAGGCGATACTATCATGGCTGGTCACAGCATGATTATTGACCCTTGGGGACGTATCTTGGTCGAAGCTGGTGAAACACCACAACTCATCACGGCTGATATTGACCTCAGTGAAGTTGCGATTGCTCGTAGCAAAATCCCTATCTTCGATGATGTACGTCACGATATTTATGGATAATGCACGATAACTAGAGAAGGTATCATAATGCCATATTCTGAGCATTGGAATTGGGTCAACCAATACGAAGAACAACATAGAGATAATCCCAAAGTACAGGCGGTTGTCTTACTCGCTGGTCGTGCGGATGATGCTTTAAAAACCGCGAATATTACTTTAGCACACGACTTGTACTATCAAGCCTATCAGCAAGCGAGTGCCTCAAATCTACTCGAATTAGAACTTATCTATCGTTATTATACCAGTCAATGTGCAATGCGTATGCAACAGTCCAATATGATAGACGAGGCAGTCAAAATCATCATCAAAGCACAAAATTTAGACATTACAACTTTTCCCTGGTATCCATTCTTCCAACTCCACCTAATGTCAATGTACGGAGCATCAGACCCTTTGAGTTATGTTGAAGAAACTTTTGATGCATGTGGGGTCTTGGAAAATGAATACAGTCACAACCGTGAATTGATAAGTCAAGTCCATATCAGGCGCATTTACTTAGCACTAGCCATGCACGATTATGAACGAGCCCAAGTATTCACATCGACGGCACTCGCCTATACTCAAGGTGATTCATATTATTTTGCGACTATTGCTGAATTACAAGGACACATCTATAGTGCGAAAAAAGATACAAAATCAGCACTTGAATATTATATGCTAGCTGAAAAGCATGCCAGCTCATTTGTTGAACTGATAACAGTCAAAGCAAATAGTATCATATATCAAGGTAACTGCCATCTATTGTTGAAAAATAACACACTTGCCAATCAACGCTTTGCGTTTGCAAAACAATTAGAAATCAACTACACGCTCGCTCTGCACCCATCCGCATGGTTTGCCCATATGGTTGCCGAACATCGCTATGATGATATCCTCTCAAATATTTGCACAAGTATTGAACAATATCAATCATTCCCTTATGTCTTGCTGATGACTTATCTACTTGAGGCATCATTCCTTGACTTTTTGGGTAAACCGATTGACAAATCTATTCAACAAGCACGAGAAACAGCCAATCAATTAAAAACGCCTGAAGCCTATGCTGACTTAATCGATCTGTTTGCAACTGGTGGCTCTGTATTTTATTCTTGGCAAGATATTGCAGACGCTTATCACAATTGATAGCGATTGTGACATAACAATCTATAAGCCAAACCAATTTCCCCTAAGAGAATCATCACATCTGCGTGTAGAATATAATTAACTACAAGCGAGTCTCTGGCTCGCTTTTCTGTATGATAATTAACATCAAGATTGAGATGAGATGACACAACAAAATATAGCGATTATCGGCGCAGGACTAGCAGGCATGTCTGCTGCATGGGATTTAACACGCGCAGGACACAGCGTGACCATCTACGAAGCCCAAGACCGCATCGGTGGCTTGGCATCAGGCTTCAAACAAGACGACTGGGATTGGACATTAGAGAAGTTCTATCATCACTGGTTTGAAGGCGATAGCGACATCCTTGGCTTAATTAACGAAATCGGACACAGTGATAAAGTTATCTTCAAACGCCCTAAGACAAGTTTTTGGGTTGATGGTGAGATTGTTCGTAGTGAAATTGAACCGATTAGTGTGCTGATGCTCCCGATGTCTCCATTGGGCAAACTCAAATTCATGTTTGGTGGCGCATTCGTCAAACTCTATCGTAATTGGCGATTGTTCGAGAAATACACAGCCGATGAATGGATGCGAACCTACATGGGTGATGAAGGTTACGAACGCTTCTTCAAGACGTTGATGATGGGTAAATTCGGTAAGTATTACGACCAAGTCAATATGGCTTGGCTGTGGGCACGCGTGCAAGCCCGTAGTCTCAAACTCGGCAATTTTGAAGGTGGGATGCAGAATCTGCTTGATTTATTAGCCGATGCTATCAGCGAAAAAGGTGCGACAATTTGCCTCAACACGCGCGTGGAAAAGATTGATTTAGATGACATGAAACCCACTATCACGGCGAATGGCGACACACAAACATTCGACCATGTGATTAGTACCACATCACCTCGTATTATGCTCAAGATGATGCCTCACTTACAAGAAACAGCCTATGGCGACCAGATGACAGCCCTCAAGAGCATTGGTGGTTTGTGTGTGGTGTTTTCGCTCAAGCAACAGTTACTAACCGATGGTACATATTGGCTGAATTTACCAGCCGTCTCGCCTGATTACCAAGATAATGAATTCCCATATTTGGCATTGGTCGAACACACCAATTTCTTGGAGTCATCACATTATAATGGCGACCATATCATCTATTGTGGTGATTACGTCGAACCTGACCATGATTATTTCCAGTGGGATGATGAACAACTGATTGAGCATTTTATTCCTTCACTTACAAAAGCAAATCCTAATTTCAAACGTGATTGGATTAACGAGGCTTGGGTTTTCCGTGCCCCATATGCTCAGCCGATTCCGCTTGTGGGACATAGTGCAAATATCCCTGATTTACGCACACCTTTACCTGGAGTTTTATGGGCATCCATGTCACATGTCTATCCTTGGGATAGGGGGACAAACTACTCTGTCGAAATAGGTCGGCGTGTGGCACGCATCATCTTAGGACAAGAAACACGGACATCGGCTGTGATTGAATAGACAAGCCAAATACCTAAAGGTCTCTGATAATCAGAGACTTTTTTGTTTACTATACCCCTAATGATTGGTGGAATCTCACGCGCTCCCCTATACTATACTTATCGAAAAAGGATAGTGTGTAATGTCTACTGAAAAAATCAAAAAACAGAAACCTTTGCCAGCAAGAATTCATTACAGTGTCATCATTTTTTATGCAGTGACACTCCTCATTGTCATTTTGGCAACCAGTGTCTTCTTCAGTTTTGTTGATACGATTAGTGATACCATGCGTACCAACTCTTTGCTTGCAATCAATGCTTTTACACCTATTGTTAGCTTTGTTTTTGGCTGGTGGTGGAAGTGGTCATGGACAAAGAAGAACGGTACAGACGAACAATTTAAGCGTGTCCGAGCGCAATTTTGGGCAACATCAGGGTTTTTTACTGCTTTCGTCCTGACATTACTCACGATTTTGATTGGTGGGATCGTTTTAGAACAAGATGCCCTCTTGCCTCAGACAGCACCTGACTCAATTACATTTATTATCGGGATTAGCATTCTCGTGATTGGGCTTGGCATTGCATGGAACACACGCAATCGTATTCTCAGAAACTTTAATCAACAATGATACGACTTTGCGGTTTAATGTGAATGAGTGACTATCCATTTTAAACAAGGATTTACCATGCCGATTGAGATTGAGTATATTGACGATAATATCATCATCATGCGGATGATTGGTTTTTTGACCAATGACGAAATCACTACAACTATTGAAAAAGAGGTGCGTCAACGAGTCGCTGGTAAACCTGATTTTACGCTCCATGCCATTTATGATGTCACAGAATTTGAGTGGAGCTTTGCTGAATTCATCAATTACATCAAGCAAAGAGCACCTGAGCGTTCACGCGAAAACGAAGGCACAGTTCATGAGCATTTTGTTGGCAATAGCCAGTGGGTGCAACAATTGCGAACATGGTGGCAAAAACAACTCGGCAAAGAAACAACAGCGTTTATCAGCATGGACGATGCAATTGCTTATGCACGTAGTATCACGCCAACGAGTTCCTAGTATCTATCAAAAATAGCTCTCCTATATTTAGCAGAGCTATTATGTAATGCTAGTGTATCAAATGCTTGATGATATTATTCGGATTCTTCCATATCCATATCCATCATCATTTCTTCGCATTCTTCGCTCGGTTCAAATGCTTCAATGTCTTCCGCATTGAGCAAATCACCACTGACGGAATCAACATTGGTGATGATACAGTCTTTTTCGAGCAATTCGAGGATAAATTCAACCTCTTCGTAGTAGGCTTCGTTGATACCTGATTCATTCGGACCTGCGAAACCAACATCACCGATGAAGTTACCGCCGCCGTATGATGCCCATGCATCAAAATCACCTTCTGCCAATAATGCAATAGTATCGTACACGCCGAGGTCAACACGTTTGAGTGCACTAGAAATCAAGAATTCTGAGCCTTCAGTTTCGCCACCTGCGAAGGTTGTATTATATTCATCTTGGTCAACACCAATCACGAAGAGTCCTTGGCTGGCTGCTTCTGCAATAGCTGCTGAACCCAAAGAACCACCTGCGCCAAACAAGATGAAGGCATCTTCGCCGATGAATTGATTCGCCAGTGAAATTCCTTGTGCTTGGTCTACGAAACTATCCGCATATGCCCCAAGAATATTTGTGCCAGCTTCCCATTCAGCGTTGATGTAAATCGCGCCTTGTTCATAACCATTACGGAAGCGTTTGACACTTGGGATGTCGATGCCGTAAACACCTGCAATCACATCTTCATCATTTTCATTGGCGACCATCGCAGCCAATGCCCCAACGAGGAAGCCTGCTTCATCTTCTGCAAATTGCACCCCAACGTAATTCGCTGAACCATCTACAACAAATTGGTCGATACCAACAAAGAAGACCCCAGGATTTGCTTCGGCAGCGGCAGCCGTTGCATCTTGGATTAAGAAGCCAACCGTGACAATCGCATCTGCGCCATCATCTATACAGGTATTGATATTATTTTCGTAATCCGCTTCGGATTCTGTTTCAATAAAGTCATAATCTAACTGATAATCTTCGGTGACTTGTGACGCGCCATCATGAGCAAATTGATTGAACGTACCATCATTGACACGACCCAAATCGGTCACAAGACACAAACTCGTAATGCCATCTTGTGCCGAAACATTAACGGCAAAACCTAACACTAAAACGAGTATACTGGACAGAATAGTAAAACGAGGAAAAAACTTCATATGGTCATTGTCTCCTAGTGGTGAGATAAATAATATGATGAAGGGACTTCATTTGTAAAACGATATTTGATTATAAAAATATTGAAAATCATCCGATAGATATAGTTTTGCCAATAGCAAGTCCTCATGTTTGGTTCGCTGTCACAAATTGCTGTAATTTATGAAGAGCATCATTAGGTGATGGCATCTTGCGGAATTCATCTTGGAACTCTCGTGCATTATTACGATAGTGCGCGGACTCCAACATCGCAAGCACCACATCATGGATTACTTCACTACTAACAGTCAACACATCGAATTGTTCCGCAAGCCCCAATTCAACACAGCGTCGCGCATTATGCGGTTGGTCTGCCCCCATTGGTAACAACAGCATCGGCAAACCATGAGCAAGTGATGCAAGCACTGTTCCAGAACCACCATGTGTGATGACAAGATTGCACTCAGGGAGTATTTTCTGGGTTGGTAAATAATTTGTGATGTATACGTTTGGTGGACGTTCACCTAATTCGATGGGGTCAATGTATTTCCCTACCGTTACGATGACATTGCAAGCAGTATGCTCAATCCCATCCAGTACACGATTGAACAAATCACCTGCCTCCGTGTTGAAAACTGTTCCTAGTGTAAAGTAAATAGTTGGTTGATGGGGGTCATAACCTTCGAAAACTGATGACAAGAATGACACATAGTCTGGTTGGGTAGCGTACATGTAAATGATATTAGGGGGCAACTCATAGTTTGGATTGCGAAAGCGTGCAGGGATAGGCGACACCACAATGTGCTTGGTATCAGTCGTAATGTTGTTCTCATAACGCAATGTATCCAATGCCTCGGCAACAACTTCTGAACGATTGAAAGACCCTTCTGCCATCACAATCACGGACGCATAGGGCGTTTTTGTGTATTCTGCCGCCAATAATGTGCCATAATCAACTTCATCGAACACAATAAGATCAGGTTGCCAGTGTTCAATAATTGGAATCATCATGAGTAACTTTTCCCGACCCATTTGCAAGACAAATTTATCGCGTAAGTGACGTTCTTCGTCTGCGATATCGACAGATTTTAAGGGCTTTCTATCAGGAATTTTATTTGATGCCTCATCAAGTGTCATCATTGGATAATTATAAACTTTAACGGCATCTGCCATTGATGCTGAACACACGAAAAGAATCTCGTGTTCTAAGTGGATAGCAGCATCTGCTAAAGGCGTGAGTGGTAAAAAGTGTCCATGACCTGCAATAAACGAGAATAAAATGCGCAAACTATTCATCCTTCTGATAGCTAATATACTAGAAAAACATGACACAATTGTAATTCTAATTTTTGAATATTCTGGATTATGATAAATTTCAATTATCATTAGGAGGTCTTATGGTTGATGCTTATACTATCATCTATCTCAAACCTAATTTGATTTTTATAGTATGGAATCGTCATCCCTACGCAACGTAGAAATATTCTTCCTAGATGAACACAAAGAACAACTGAACAACTGTGAATAATGCTCCAATCATAAGATGCTTATGTGTTTCAGAGATAAAGAAAATACCCCACTCAATCTGAGTAGGGCATCATTTAGTTCGTTAGAGATGCTAAATCTTAACCAAAGCGACCACTGATGTAATCGTGAGTTTCTTCGCTGGCTGGCTCGCTGAACAATTTCTCAGTTGGTGACATTTCTACCAATTCACCCCAGCGAATTTCTTTACCCTCGCGGTCTTCTTTACGGATGTTGAAGAAGCAGGTGTAATCGCTAGCGCGTTGCGCTTGTTGCATGTTATGCGTCACGATAACAATCGTATAGCCTGCTAGCTCTTCGCGCATCAACTGCTCAATGCGTTGGGTTGCGATTGGGTCAAGTGCGGAGGCTGGCTCATCCATCAAAATCACATCAGGTTCAACGGCAATCGTCCGCGCAATGCACAACCGTTGTTGTTGTCCACCTGACAATGCTAAGCCTGACTTGTTGAGGTCATTCTTGACTTCATCCCATAAGGCTGCCCCTCTGAGGCTACGTTCCACAATCTCATGCAGAATGTCTTTATCTTTGACACCTAAGAGACGAGGACCATAAGCTACATTTTCAAAAATACTCTTCGGGAATGGATTTGGCTTTTGGAAAACCATCCCAATACGACGACGGACTTCGACAGGGTCAACGCCATCACCATAGAGATTATTGCCACGATACATGATTTTACCTGTGACACGCGCACTATCGACCAAGTCGTTCATGCGGTTGATTGTCTTGACCACCGTACTCTTACCACAGCCTGACGGACCAATGAACGCGGTGATTTTGCCACGTTCAATCGGAATCGTCACATCTTTAACCGCGTGATAGTCGCCATAGTAAACATTCACATCTTCGAGTGTGAGCGCGTAATCTGCATCTTGTCTGAATTCAGGTGTATAGACCATAGTTTTAGTACCTATTATCGAATCGGCTACGGATAATGATAGCAACAGCATTCAAGACTAAGACCATCGTCAACAAGACAATGATGGCTGCTGCTGCGATAAACTGGAATTGTCCCTGTGGACGTGCTGTCCACTGATAGACTTGAATTGGCAAAGCGGTAAACTGCGAGAATGGTCCATTGGGGTCTGTCAGCAAGAAGGTCGATGCCCCGACCACGATAAGTGGCGCAGTTTCACCCACCGCCCGTGACACTGCAAGGATTGTCCCTGTCATAATTCCTGGAACAGCCGCAGGTAAAATCGTCTTCCAGATTGTTTGCCACTTAGTAGCACCTAGACCATAACTTGCTTCGCGGAGTGCATTTGGTACAGCGCGTAAGGCTTCTTGTGCATTGATGATAATCACAGGCAAAATCAGCAAGGATAGTGTCAAGGCTGCGGATAGCACTGTTCGTCCACTGAGTGTAAAGCCACTCACACGGCGCAATTGCTGACCCAAGGATTCAAATTGTTCAATCGTCATGCCGGCAGGTAGCGTACTTAGTTCGACAAAGCCCGATGCGACACGCGAATAGTCTAGCTCATCAGCGTTGGCTGGTACTTGGTTACGAATGCGAATTCCAAGAATATTAGCAATGTCAGATTCAATGCGTTCAAGTGGTACATTACCGCGATTAGTGACGGAAGGTGTCCCATAGCGACGGAACAAGGTCACAACACGCTGAGCATCATCTTCACTCAACCATTCGGGTCCTGTATAAGCAGTGATGTTGTAGTTTTCATCCAGTTCAAGATCCAATTCAAGATTGGTTAGTTCTTCCATCAAGTTGACAATGCGGTTGGTCGGTGGTGGGTTCACATTGATACCGAATACAACACCACTCGTGAATGGTGCAAGCATCCGCACAAAAATCGCCAGACCTAGCATCCCATAGATAATGGATGGCACACCAGCCAAGTTTCGCACATTGGTTTCGATGATTTTATTGATATTGACCAGTGGGAAACGCGATAAGACATTATCGCGTGCATATTCCTCAAGGTAAATCGCGGCTGCGACACCCACAGGCAAAGAGACCAAAATCACGATAACCATCATGATAATCGAACCATAGAGTGCGGTACGAATCCCTGCTTGTGCTGGCACACTCGACATAGGTGTTTGCAGAAATTCGGTGCTGAGCCATGAGTGATAGCGCACAATTTCGACAGGATTTTCAGCATCGCCAAAATCGCGTTCAACAGATGTCGTAATATTCGATGAAATCAGCAAAGTCAACTCATCATTAAGGTCATCAATTTGTGAGAGCAAGTCACTTGATTGTTCTTGTAACTCACTAATTTCGGCATTTGTACTGCGGATGGCATCGGCATTATCAGTTGCGCTTTCATCGCGCAATGTTTGTATGTCAGCTTCTTTATCCGCAATTTGAGTCTCAACATCTGCCAGTTGTGTTTCAAGTGCTTCGATTTCAACGGGTAATTCATCAAGACGTTCTTGCTCAGCAGCCGTCGGTTCAAAATTCGTGATAGCATCCCATAAAGACCAAGCATCCAGCACTTGTAGAGCAACAATATCTTCTTCGACAATGTTGATGATATTGCCCTTGGGCAGATTTAATTGCAGAAATTCACCTAGAACTTCTGCTGTATTCTCACCATCACGAATTTCATTGATAGTTGCGTTTTCAAATCCATCAGGATAACTGCCGTTGGGTGCTACTTGCGCTAGGGTTGATTCGGTGAACTCTTCATCTGGCACATTGTTGAAGTTATTACGCACTACGACAGGTAGACGATTTGGCTCACGCTCAACTAAAATCGCAACCAATTCTTCTTCGGTGAGGTCACTGAGCGTGCGACCTTCTCCTGCGAGTGTTTCTGGTTCAATTTCAAAGGTCGTGGCAATTGTCCCAAAGGCACTGTTGATGACATTCGTGAACAGTACAATCAATGCCAGAATTGCAACGACAATCGACAAGATAAAGAAAGTACGCCAGACATTGCCCCACAAATGGCGAGATTGTAAGCGACTCTTGAAGGTGGCTTCATCGGGCATGTATGTGTTATCAGCAGGTTTCTGCTTCTTGTTCATTTTTAGTATGCCTCCCTGAAGCGTTCAATGATGGCGTTGTTAATCAAGTTCAGTGCAAAAGTGATCACAAAGAGCAACAAGCCAATCGCAAAGATACTGTTATAGTCAATTGAGTTATAGCTCAAGTCACCGCCTGAAATACGCGCAATGTGACCTGTCATGGTTTCGGCTGGTTCAAACAAGATACCAGGACCACGATTTGCTAGAAGTGATGGAATATCATTTTGAGGACCCGCCCCTGCTGCAATTGCCACAATCATCGTTTCACCAATCGCACGCGATACAGCAATGATGAAGGCTGCCATAATACCTGATAGCGCGGCTGGTATGATCACTTTGAAGGTTGTTTCGAGTTTGGTTGCACCTAAGCCATAGCTGGCTTCGCGCAGACCGCGTGGCACAGCACTGAGGGCATCTTCACTCATAGAACTCACCATTGGGATGATTAGAATCCCAACAACAATACCTGCCGAGGTTGAGTTATATATTTGAACGACATCCCCAAATATTGCCTGTAGCAAAGGTGTCATGAAAGTGAGCGCAAAGTAACCATACACAACTGTCGGAATGCCTGCGAGGATTTCCAGAATAGGCTTGACTGTATTGCGGACATTTTCTGGTGCATATTCACTGAGGTAAATCGCAGCACCCATCCCAAGTGGTAAAGCAACGAGCATCGCAATGAAGCTGGTTGCGAGTGTCCCGTAGACTAATGGGAAGATACCGAAGTCACGAATCGCAGGTTGCCATTCCGTGCCTGTGAAGAATTCAAATAGCGACACACGGTCACCAATTTCGATGGTTGCCCCAGCCGAATGCTCTTCTGGGAATGTACCATTCACTCCACGAATTACGGTGAGGACAGGCATATAGCCTTCAGCAACGAAATCATCCGCAATACGGTCAGTGATTGGGAAAACTGTTGAACTCCCTGCGATGTGCATATTGCCCGAAATCTCAGGAACATTCACAGGGTCGAGTACAACATTACCATTATCATCTGTTGTGGCCTCAATGTTCGCAACTTCAATTAGAGCTTGCTTGCTCGCATTGAGAATGTCATCAGAAGCAGGGAAATAACCCACAGCTTCAATAACAGAGCCAACATGGGTCAAGTAGTAGCTGATGAAGGATGCTATTTGTGGTTTATCGCGCAGAATTTCTTCGCTGGTGTACACAAATAGTGGACGACCTAATAAATATGTCCCATCTTCAACAGACGTGATAGACGGTTCAACACCATCAATGGTCATCGCAGATAGTGTATCGGCGTTATCGAGATAGTAACTATAGCCGAAGAAACCGACAGCATAGGCGTTATCACCAATCCCACGCACGAGTTGGTCATCATCTTCGGAGGTTACGAGGTCCTGCGAACTAATCGCAGTCGCATCTGCTCCAAGAATGGGTGAATCGTCACCATCAAAGACAACTTCGACAAAAGTATCGAACGTACCACTATCTGTTCCTGGGATGAAGCGCATGATGCGTTGGTTCGGGAACTCTGGGCGAATATCTGACCAAACTTCTGCCCCCGAAAATACCATCTGTAATTCTTCAAGTGTGAGGTCAGTCGCAAAGTCATTTTCAGCATTGATGACAACAGCAATTGCATCTGTGCCAATTTGGAATTCAACAGGTTCAATGTTGTTAGCACGGCAAATGGCAAGTTCATCATCACTAATTGAACGACTTGCATCATTGATGTCAATCTCGCCGTTACAGAAGCGTTCAAAACCTGCACCTGTTCCTGTGATTTCAATCTCAATTTCGTTAGCAATATATTCTTCAAGAATCATCTCTTCTTCTTGAATGCGGATGCGTTCGCCTGTTTCAAGTTCACGACCTGCAGACCGTGCGGAAAAAACAGTTTGTTCGGCATCAATGGATACTGCGATAGGCTTATTGGTTTGTTCCCACAAATCGCGTGTGAAGAAACCAACAGATTCACTAACCAGAACATAGAGAATACCGATGGTAGTGAGGATGGAGAGTAAGCCACAAAAAAGCAAAAAAACTTGGATGGCATTCTCATTAAAACGAGTGGACTTTTTTAAATTAACAGGTGCATTGGGGTCAACAATTTTGCGATTGAGAGCCTTATCTATTAGGCTTTCGCGTTGCACCCCATTTGTATCAGGCATGATTCCCTCTCAAACATCTCTGCGATAGGTTTTCAGTGATGACTCAGCGAACATAACGTTCGTATAACTTGCAAATCGACATGGTTTTTAGTTGTAGCAAGACGATTGTACATAGCTATTGAGCATCTCTTGGAACAATACCGTTTATTGAACAATGCGACAAGCCATAGCATACAAACTTTACAAGGTCTTAAAACAACAAGTGGGATGCCATCTGCAACGATGACACCCCACAGAAGTGTAATCACTCATTGAGGGGTAGTCCCTCAGTTAATTACATGTCGAATACGCCTGTAGCCAAGAGTTGCAAGCGAGCGAAGTTCAATGCACGGTCGCTAGCTGGGAAGTAACCAACTTCTATGATTTCGTCATTGACGTTTGTCAAAACGAAGTTCAAGAAGGATGCAACTTCTGGTTTGTCAGCGAGGATTTGTGCGTCACTGTACATGAACAATGGACGAGCCAATGGGTAGCTACCATCTTCTGCAGATGTACCGTTAGGTTCTACGCCACCAATGCTCAATACGTTCAGTGAATCTTGATTTTCTTGGAAGTATGCGAAGCCGAAGAAGCCGATTGCGAATGGGCTGTCTTGGATACCGCTAACGAGAACGTTGTCATCCTCACTTTGTTGCAAGTTGCTTGCTGTGAGTGCTGGTTCTTCGTTTTCTTCAAATACTTCTTCTACGAAGTAATCGAATGTACCACTATCTGTACCTGGGATGAAACGTGCGATTGGCTCTGCTGGCCATTCAGCGCGGACATCACTCCAGAGTTCTGCTGAACTGAAGATCAATGCGAGTTCTTCGAGTGTAACGTCGGTCACGAAGTCATTTTCGGTGCTGACGGTAACAGCAAGTGCATCTGTGCCAACACGGAATTCGATTGGTGTACGACCAATTTCGCCACAGCTTTCAACTTCGCTATCGCGGATTGCACGGCTAGCGTTGCTGACATCTGATTCACCAGCAACACAGAAGCGTTCAAAACCACCACCTGAACCGATGCTGTCGATTGATGGTGCAATACCACCAGCTTCTGACCAAACTTCACCCATACGTTCTGCTAATGGGAATACGGTTGATGAACCAGCAGCGAAAATGCTACCGTCGCTGTAGTCGAGTGGATCAATTGCTGGAAGTTCTACGTCTGGAATCAAAACTGATTCGATGACGTGGATAACGCCGTTGCTACCTTCGATGTCGGTTGCAACAACTGGAACACCGTCAACAGTTACACCCATGTCGTCTGCGATAACGTCAATTGTGCCACCTTGTACGGTTTCAACTTCACCAGTTGCAACGTCCATTGACATAACTTGTGCGCCTACAACGTGGTAGGTCAAGGTTGCTGTCAAGAGGTCTGGATTCGCTGCGAGGTAATCCAAGGTTGCTTGTGGGATTGCTTCAAATGCAGCGTTGGTTGGTGCGAAAACGGTGAAAGGACCTTCACCATTGAGGGTTTCAACCAAGCCAGCAGCTTCTACGAGGCTGACGAGTGTTGAGAAATCTTCGTTACCAGCAGCAACATCAACGATGGTGCCGTCTTGAGCCATGACATTACCAGCAACGGAAACGAGGAGGCTGAGTACCAGCGCAACAACAATGAAACGAGCTTTTTGCATTATGTAAACTCCTACTGTATACGTAAAAAGCGTTTAAACTCCCTTTGTGGGAATCCGCGTGTATTGTGCCTGATAGGCTGTTAACTAGTAATGGGTCAATCATTAAGAAGCATCCTGACTTGTTTAAGTCCGTTTTAAGTCGATATTAGCTAATGATTTTCTGAACTATCACTATACGCTCTTTTTCATCTTGTCTACTTATAGACATTTGACTATACTCTATCATCTTGTTATTTTGATATTAAAGTGATCAAACTTATGACTAAACCTTTAGACCGTCGCGTGCGTCGGACACGTCGCCGTTTACACGATGCCTTGATTGAACTCATCCGTGAACAAGGCTATGACCAAATCACCATTCAAGAAATTACTGATCGCGCTGATTTGAGCCGTGCGACATTTTACCTCCATTACAAAACTAAAGATGAATTGCTCGCTAGCAGTCTCGAAGCCATGTTTGATGAATTGGTTGAATCGGTCAAAGATATTATGTTGCGTCGGCAGATTGAACTGGAAGACGGCGAAGCCCCTAGCTTACCCGCCTTTGAACATGTCGCTGAATATGCCGACCTGTATCGCTCACTTTTAGGAGAAGCTGGTGTTTCATCGGTGATTAATCGCATCCTCAATTACATTGCGCGGATTGGCGAACAGCAATATCGCCTCTTCATCAGTGAAGAAGATGAGAAAAATTTACCTGTGCCGATTCCAGTGGCAGCCCGTCACATGGCTGGGGCTTTGTTCAGCATGGTTTCGTGGTGGATTGACAACGATATGGAATATACGCCTGAGCAAATGGCGAATTATTTTCATCGGATGACTGTTCCAGCTACGCTATCCGCCTTTGGACGAACTCCAGAAGACTAATTGCCCTTTCGGACGATGTTGACTGTGTTTCGGCGTGATAGCATCAAAAGTAACACAATCTAGCGGACATGCAGAAGCATATCTCTACGAAAATCATATCATTGTAAGGATGGCATTCTTGCTGTCCGAAAATCAAAAAAGCGCGAATTGAAAGTTATGACATGAACCTCTCTGCTTATTTTGACCACATTACTTACGCAGACGATACATCGCCAACATGGGCAACCTTAAAGCAAATTCATCGCGCTCATTTGATGCACATCCCATTTGAAAACCTGAGCATTCATATGCCACAGCGCATCATTCTTGATGAAGACTGGCTCTTCACAAAAATTGTCACAGAAAAACGAGGTGGATTCTGCTTTGAGCAAAACGGCTTATTCTATGTAGTACTCAAACAACTCGGTTACGAAGTCTATCGGCTGGAAGCCAATGTCTATCATGACGGTGGCAATTATGGTGTGCCGATGAATCATATGTGCTTATTGGTTGCGATTGATGGTGTGCGCTATCTAGCAGATGTCGGCTTTGGTGCGAGTTTTATCGAACCATTGTTATTAGATAGTAGCGACATTCAAGTGCAAGATGCTGGACGCTTTCAAATTATATTCGAGGGCGAGACAGGCTATTACCACACACAGGGTCTGAGCGACGACAACATGAGCATCGGCTATCGCTTTTATCTGACACCCCATACCTTAGCTGACTATAATGAAGCCTGTCACTATATGCAGACATCCCCCAAAACACACTTCACCCAAAAACGAGTTTGCTCCCAATGGACAGACAATGGTCGCATCACCCTTAGTGATAACAAGTTCATCACAACTGATTGGGATGGCATCCGCACAGAAATACCAGTCGAGAATGAAGACCACTTTCATCAGATTTTACAAGATTACTTTGGCATTACCGTTCACACTACAGCACCGCAATCGACAAGCCAATGAGTACAGATAGCATGTGT
Source organism: Chloroflexota bacterium (assembly GCA_039200705.1). Taxonomy (GTDB): domain Bacteria; phylum Chloroflexota; class Anaerolineae; order Aggregatilineales; family Phototrophicaceae; genus JAUZRW01. The sequence goes on along the minus strand of JBCCSC010000040.1, from coordinate 8,935 downwards.
TTGTTATAATTGCCATCCAGCAGAGCAATCAGAAAGATTGTCGTGATGAAAATTTTCCTCAGTTATGCTCATAAAAATGAGCAATTGGTACTGGACTTGATGCGTGTTTTGAATGCTCACGATGTATGGATGGATGAGCGACTAAATATCGGCGATACATGGTGGGATAAAATTGAACAGCAAATTGCTAGTAGCCATTGCGTGATGCTGGCGGTTTCGGAAGCCTCGCTTACATCAGAATACTGTCGCAAAGAAATCGACTTTGCACGAAAGCTCAATAAACCCATTGCCCCTGTTGTCATTGAGGCATGTTCAATCCCCAATGATATATCGCGTCTTCAATTGATTGATATATCCAATGGTTTAACGAGTGATGCGACCCTCGACTTGCTCAACGGTCTCTTTGAAATTGAACGTTCAGTCATCAACCCACTCAAACCTAGTGACGATAACAAGCATAAAAAGACATTAGACATCAATGAATTGACCTTCATCACGACCAATGCTACCAAAAAAGCAGACTATGAAGCTATTCTTGGGATTAGCCTGCAAACATCATCAATACAAATTCAGGATATTCAGCATCAAAGTGTTGAGGAAGTTGCATTAGCCAAAGTTAGTACAGGACATAAAATGCTCAATAAGCCTGTTTTTGTAGAACAATCAGGCATTATGATTCGCGCTTGGGGTGGCTTTCCTGGGGGTATGACTGCACGCTTTATGATGCCTGTCGGTTTACACAATGTCTGTAAGATGATGAGCCTTTACGATGATAAGCACGTCGAGGCAGTATCAGTGATTGCTTTCACAGATGGTTTAATCTGGCGCACCTTCGTTGGGCGTTTAGAAGGTACAATTGCTTCTGAACCACGCTATGGCGAACGTCTATTCAGTTGGGATGCTATTTTGATTCCACAAGGGTTCACACAAACCCTATCCGAATTAGGGCATGAGAAAACACGCGCCATTTCGATGAGGCGACGCTCCATGATGCAATTCATGCAATTTTTGCAAGCAAATTACACTATCACTTAGTGACTCAATGCCAAGCTGTTGTACAATACAGTGTAGAACAGTGCAGAGAGACCATCATGGCGAATCCAACAAGTTACCTCATCGACCCCCTCACAGACCGCGAGATGGATGTACTCAGCGCGATTGCTGATGGCATGAGTAACCAGCAAATTGCGAACCATCTACAGTTGGCATTGGCAACCGTCAAATGGTATGCGGGGCAAATCTACAGCAAACTAGATGTTGGCAATCGTCAGGATGCGGTTGAACGCGCACATCAATTGGGCTTATTTGATGACGATACACTCGAAACAACCACCACACCACATAATCTGCCTCAGATGACCACACCCTTCATCGGGCGCAGACGCGAGTTAGCTGATTTACAAGCCCGCCTCACCCAAGATGATTCTCGTCTCATCACGATAATGGCACAAGGCGGAATGGGTAAAACGCGCTTGGCTCATACATTGGCAGAACAAAATCTCGCACGCTTCACTGATGGCGTTTACTTGGTGCAACTCGCCCCTATCAGTGATGATGGCGATAGTGCGACCAGTGTCGTGACAGCCATTGCCAATGTTCTCGGTTTACAGCACTATGATGACCGTATAGCAATGCAAGATAATTTACTACATTATTTACAAACACAAACGATGCTACTGATACTCGATAATTTCGAGCATCTTTTATCGGCTGGGATATTCATTTCTCAAATCTTGGCAACTGCTCCGCAGGTCAAAATCATCGTGACATCGCGCGAACGCCTCAAACTACGGGGTGAGGTCGTCTATCCGCTTTATGGGATGACACAAACAGACCACGCCGAAGACGAAGCCATGACACTCTTCATTCAGAGTACGCAACGCATCCGTCCAGATTACACACTGACAGACGAAGATAATCCACATATCGCTAACATTTGTCGGCTTGTGGAAGGCTTGCCTCTCGGCATTGAATTAGCAGCAGGTTGGATGGATACATTATCGCCCGAAGCCATCGCCAAAGAACTCCAGACGAGTCTTGATATTCTGGAGACGGATTTATTGGATGTGCCAGACCGTCATCGTAGCATTCAAGCGACGTTTGCTTACACATGGGATACACTGACCGAGAGTGAACGCCAAACGATGATGACCCTCTCCCTATTTAAAGGGGGCATCACACAAGACACAGCTTATACTATCGCAATGGCAGATATTCGTCGTTTGCGCTTATTGGTCAACAAATCACTGTTGCATCATCATCCACAGACAGACCGTTTCACCATTCACGAACTCTTACGTCAATATTGCTTTGACCAATTGTTAGCATCGGGCAATTACGACGACATCATTGCTGTCTATATGACTTATTTCGCAGATTACGCCGATGCACTCTATCACCCAATGGATAGCTTTGATGGTGAAGCATTCGATGCAATTCGGGCAGATTGGGAAAACATCGCCTTCGCATGGTGGAAAATGCTTGCCTACAAGCGTTATGATTTACTCGAAAAAACCTATCTTAGTTTGTGGCTGTTCAGTTCCATGCAAGGACATTCTTATGAATGTGCTACACTCTTCAAAGCGGTCATCGACCACATAGAATCTCTCAACAATCCAACACCCACTTTACAAAAATTGCTTGCTCATCTGCTGATGAAATACGGCGATTTGCTCTTTGGTATCGAAACACCTCAACACGCCTTAGCGACCTTACAACGAGGCATCGACATAGCAGAGCAACTCAATGAAAAGACATTGCAACTGCTCTATGCCTATGATTTACGCTTATCCAGCAGTGGCAAATATGCAACACTAGAACGAGCCGACGACTATGCCGAAGCATTAATCACACTAGCAGAAGAGATGGAACAACATGCTTATATCATCAATGCCTATTCGATATTGTGGGAACGCGATGAATTTGTCAGTGATGAAGAAGCATACACCCAGAGTTTAGACCATGCCTATGACATCTGGAAAACTTACTGTTTGCCGATTAACGACCATCCCGAAGTGCTGAGGCATATCCACTTTACGCGCTTGTTATCACGATTAGACCGCCAAGAGGAACTGATACAACTCCTCGAAATGAAATTAGCATTCTACGAGCAAGCCCACTGGCTTTATGGTCTTTCCAGAGTGCGTAGCCAGTTAATGATTTTTGTGTTTCGTGATGGTGACCTCAAAGCCTATGCCGAACATGCGCTTGCTGTCCTCACATGGCACAAGCAACACGGGCGTGATTGGCAATTAGTGGGGTGCATCAGTGGCATCAGTGGACGCGCCATGTACTACACTCAAAATTATACCTTAGCTGCGACAATGGGATACTTCGTCGCTCACCATCCGCTTGCTGTTGCCATGCAAAAAACTGAGGCACAGTGTTTGGTTGATGATGCACGTCCTTATCTAACACAAGAGGATTTTCAAAAGGCAGTCGAACAGGCTAGCACAATGACACTCCAAGAAGCCTATCAAGACTCTGTTCGTTATTGGTCAGATTATATTGCCTCGCATATCATGAGCTAAAAGAGTTTTTTTAGGGCATCTTCTCTTGTGGGCGCATTTCTCACTTTTTTCACAAGACCTAATTTGACTAAACCAGATAGACTCATGTCAATTAGTTTATTAGATGTAACAATAGTCAACCCTTTGCACTTAGGATGAGTGTACGGGTTGTAATCAGTATTTGCTGCTTTGTTACCTGCTAAGAATTGGTCAAAGGTGAACTTTCCTGATTGGATTTCAACAATTACATTAATGGGCTTATTTTCTTGACCCAAAAAATCATATAATGTCTCATAGTATTCCAGCATCACAGAATAAGCTGTGTCAAAATCACTTAACTCAGCACTAGGGCTAATCGTCACATAGTAAACATCAGGATTTGTTTGGCGTTCAATTGTATAAGGTTTTGACATTGAGTATCCTTGCTTTGTTTAACCTTAATTCATCTTAATACAAATGAACTTGGCTTTATTGTTAAGGTTTGTACTCAAACACTCACAGACCATCGCACCTTTGATATTTCGCTCAACATCACGCCCACACGACCACAATCGCATCAATGTAGTTGAACCCTAAAGCACGCGCTACTGACACCCGATGATGTCCATCTTTCACGAAGTAGTCATCGCCGACTTGCACCAAATCCACAGGAGGTAAAGCAATCCCATTGAGCATTGCCGTCGCTACCCGACACCAACGATGCTCAGAATTACGCTTGAGTGGTGCAAAGTTATAGCTAAAATCGCCGTCACGATCTATCGTGCCATGAATATTCGCCACAGACACCGTTCGTGCCCCACGATAATGACGATTGCTGACAGATTGCTCATTGGTCAAGTTATCCAACACAAGGATCGGCTTAGGTTGATTGCGTAGTAGCTTATCAATCACATTGGGTGTCGATGACTTCAAGACTTTATCGAATAATTTTGCACTGCGTGGGTCGAGTGTGTTCCCATATCCAAGTTGATTTTCGATAGCTTTGTTTAAGTTAAAGGCATTATTCATCACAGTATCCCCCATTATTCATTGAAGAAGATGAGGAGAGAGCCATTCACACTCTCCCACATCGGAAAAAGGTTGTTGTGTACACTCAATTGAGGTCACGTATCATCACTGTATGAAAAAAGGAGTTGGGTCGTCTTCAAACTTGGGGATGGGTCATAGGATGGAACAGGGATGGAATCTCTCATGATTATAATCTAACAATTTGTTAGCCACCTATTTCATGACACGCTATACTCAACGGCGATACTGATAAAAATTTGATTGAACATAGACAATGTATATTGACCCGTGGCAATGGTTTCGTGATTTTCAGTGGCAAGCAGTCCGCAATAGCCATTTTCGTCTTCTGCGATTGCCTGAACTCTATCACGCAGCGTGGCGACATCTTGAAAACGCACGATACCCTCAAGCCCTAGATACCTTTGCAATCGGTGTTCATCTTGCCCAAGAACTCCAACAGCCGATGTGGGTCTTCTTCTTTAAGAGTTGGATATGCGAGGTACAAGTGCTGAGTGCAGATTACAAAAGCGCACTAGATACAACCACACGCCTTGTTGCTCAGTCCGTCAAACCAGAATATCAAGATCACCCTGTTCGCGCGGCTGTTTACTTCACATTGGCATGGGTCTATTTTTATGTGGATACACACGGCTATCATAAGGACATCATCCAAGCCTTAGATGCACTCGAAAATGATATGCTCCTTGATGAAGAGACGCATCACCGTAGTTTATTTCTACGCGCCGAACTTGCTTTTGAACTCGACTTGTGGGATGATGCACTCTCTCAATCCAATTACTATATGACACTCGTAGAAGGCAATGCTTATCGCCAAGCATCAGGTTATGGGATGCAACGCTCAGTAGCTTTTGCAAAAGGCGATCTAGAAACAGCCTTATCCGCTAATCAACTGCGTGAAAAAGCATCACGACAAGCCAGCTTACTCAATAATGCGGTCAATTGTGTGCTGTGGGACGGTGTCTTGCATCAGTATTTAGGACACGAGCAAGAAGCAAAAGCTACTATTGAACGAGGAAAAGCTGAATACGAATCACTCAATTTGGATAAAAAGACGGGCTACTATCATCTGCTAGCAGAGTACGAAACAGCTTGCGGAAACTATGAACTCGCCTTGACATATCGAACACAGCAAGCACACAAGCACAGGTCGCCAATGAGAGTGGTAGCCTGAATCATCAGTTTTATTGCTATCTCGATAAAATTCATCTGCATAATCGTCAAGTAGATAAAAACACTGTTACCGAGGATACGGCAGAAACAATCGCTAAACGCAGTAAAGCCCCTAATTTTCTGTTACGTAAGTTACAAAAAGCTAAAGACGGACGCACTGCCCGTTATGATTGGCAATTAGATTAGAGCTTGTTTGTTGGACAATCATTAAGCCTCAACCGCTTGTCCGCTTGTCCGTTGCAACGTACAATAGATTCGTATCGACCCTAACTCTGCAACTCTGGAAAAGATAATGAGCAGTCCAACACCTGTTAAAATTATGCTAGATGATCGTCTGCGCTTAATGTCGAGTGCGCTGGCAGCAACCGATTTTCCGCAAAAAGAACAAGAGAAAAAGCGTCATCACGCTCATGCTCATGCGCGTGCGGTTATCAAACACATGCAAGACCGCAATATGCAAGCACATCCTGCGATTGTCAATTTGCAGGGAATGCTCAATCAGGGTGTGCCTATCGAAGCCTTATTCGCTTTAGCGATGTATTTGCAATGGCCAAACCTCAACGCCCCTGCTCTGCCTGACTGGATTCCGCCAGATTGGAATAAACAACTGTGGGACTTTTACCAGAAATCACAAATTGGACTTATCTGGCAAGCAGCGGATAAAGCATGGCAAAGTTCAACCTCAGAAAGTGAGCGTGTCTTCACTGAGCAAGTGTATTTTAAAGAATTACTCGAACGCTTCATCGGCAAAATCGACGAGGAATTTATCTTTGTACCTAACTTGCTCTGGCCTGCTAATCGAGAAGTTGGCATTCGCGTCGAAAATAAGCTGATTAGTATCGTGCCACCGCCTCTAGCATGGGGCGAAAGTCCGCCTTGGCCTTTTGACGAAGAAACCCGATTAGCAGAACACACCTATCCTATGGCTCTATCACAATATGCTCGTTTGTTGATGCTCAGCTATTTACGCGCCAATGCTGACCAATTAGGCGATGCCACCGACAAAGACCTCCCCATCAGTGATGAACTCAAAGTACAGTTTCCCACATGGGAAGACCAATTCTTAGCATTATTCAAATCAGCGGTGGTGGCTATTTATCTCGAAGATTATATCAACCCAACTGAGGCAAAAGGCTTTATGCTGATGGAAAAACGCATCCGCAAAATGACCGAACTCCCAGGGACAGTCAGTGTTTTGCGACGATTTTTGCAAGAAAAAGGCAATCGTTATGACACATTTGCTGAATTTTTGTCCGTTTTCCCTGCTCAATTACGGGTTGCAAAGAAAATTGTCACGCTTTAATCAAAATATGTATCGCATTTTCGGACGTTTCGTACTATACTATAGTTGGCGATGAGCAGCGAACGCAATCGTTGCCCATAACAAGAGCAGACTATTGGTCTGTTCTTTTTGATTCAGGCTCTTATAGTGCTAGCCAAAATCCAATTACTTCTTCGCTATGAGACCCTACCCGATAAGTGCCTCTGTCGGATTCAATACAACCTTGTGCCAGATAAAAGTGGCACGCATCCGCTCTGCTTAATGTCCAAACCCACGCGCCATCATAGCCATCTTGTCCTAAGTAACGCATAGCAGATTGCCACAATTGGCGACCAATCCCTTGTCGCAAATAATCAGGATGTAGATAAAAGGTCGTGATTTCGGCTTGATTTGTATGGCGGAGTGATGCTGTACCGATAAAGCCAACGATTACTTCATCAATTTCAGCGATAAAAGTCTTGAGATAGTCTCCGCGCTGATGCACCCATGACCCTTGTTGCCGATATATTCCACGAAACAGACCTCGTATCTCTTGTGGTGTGAAGATATGCGCGTAACAGGCTTCCCATGCTAAACGATTGATATGCAAAATGTCGCTACGGTCAATCGGTATCGCATCTCGTATTGTTAGAGCAGTTGTGACCATTACAGCATCGTCCTCACACAATGTTCAATGTGCCAAAACTAACATGCTGATATGAAGTGTATCTCAATGCTGTGTGAGTGTGCGCTAATCCACAGAAAACGGTGTACACTATTTATAATGATATACAAGGATGCGACACCATGACAACCAAAATAATCGGCATCGGTGATGCAGGATGCGAATTTGTTTTTTGGATGCACCGACTCAATCGTAAGCAAAGCTACGAAACAATTGCTTTCAATACATATCCACAGTATCAACCGTCTATGTCAGTTGCTGATTCTTTTTATCTCTTGGGAGATGGTGGCGGTACAGGTGGCAATCCGATGGTAGGTCGCCAAATTGGAGAAGCCAACAAAGACCTTTTCTTTAACTTGCTCAACGGTGCAGACCGCTTGATACTGACCGCAGGCATGGGTGGTGGACTCGGCACTGGCGCATCGCATGTTATCGCTTATGTTGCTCGTGAGATGCGAATTCCTTGTGTGGCAGTGGTATCCATGCCCTTTGATTTTGAAGGCACACAACGTCAGCAATTAGCTCAATTAGGCGTTAAATCAATCGAAAAATTTACTGAGCAAGTCATTGCCTTAGATGCTACATTCATTGCTCAACAAGCCGAAGCCAGCCATCAATCGCGTTTTGTGAATCTATCAATTGCGATGAGTGATTATTACGCCACGCTGAAACAGGCGGTGATTCAACAAATCCGCTTACATTTGAATGCTAATTCACTCTAAATTAAAAAGAGGAAGACTACATTATCTTCCTCTTTACGAGTGTGTGCTCTGATGATTGAGTGAATTATGCACAATCTGGCAACACCATCCACTTAACTTGCATCGTTGAAGTAATGCTCCCATTTTTATCGACAATTTGTACTTCAACAGCGAAGTTCGCGCGTTTGCGTGTTTGTAAACTCGCCCGAATGAATTTCTGTTCTTCGGTTGTCATACTCGCAATTGCTTGTAAATCCCCGATTGCTTCCTTGCGATATTGAATGGTTGCTTCGACTGCGTGCGGACTAAAGCCACTATTCAGCATATCAGCAAAGCATCGTTCGAGTAATGCCATTGATGCAGCTTCAGCGACTGCATATTGTGCAGATGGATGTGGACGACCTGTCTCGTTATTGACATCTGTTGCTGTGGCAGATAAAGTGTCACCGACTCGGCATCAAAATCACTGATTTGCATATTGAGCATGGTGTTGAATGGCACATCATCAATCACCGTTTGTTGTAAGTAATGCCCTGTTCCTTGGCTCAAAAACACCGTCGCGCGAACCTCGTCCCCATCG